>CAZOJT010000012.1:0-71456 GCA_964580215.1 uncultured Ignavibacteria bacterium
GAGTGGAGAGACTTCAAGATGAGGGGTTGGATGCTTTAATTCAAGGATTGGCCAAAAAAAAGCACCGCCTCTTCGAGTCCTGCGTAGGGGCGGACCTCTGTGTCCGCCCGACTTCAGGGCGATGGCAGAGCATCGCCCCTACAAAAAGGACGAAATATCCCCCCAAAAAAAATCACCCCCGCCAAAAAGCGAGGGTGATTTTTTGCCAGTTAGTTCTGGTCAAGTTTACCATTCGTTGAACGGACTGAAGAACATACTCGATCTACTCCAGTACTGCGGGATGAAGCGCACGTAGTCAATAGGTGGAGGTCCTCCCTTATAGACGTGGTTGATCAAATACACCACGTCTCCAATGTTCACATTGTTCTTCGGGCAATTGAAGTCCTTTACATTAGGTTGACCATCCACATCTCCCTGATCAGCAAACGGCAGAGGTGCCGGACCACCCTTATACAGGTAGTTGATCAGATAGACTAAGTCACTTATATCCACAGCAGGCAGTTCCAGAGTATCCGAGGCGTCAACGTCTCCTCGGTAGAAGCCAGCATATCTCAAGATCCCGTGATACCACTGCTCCCAGGTCATTCCATCATTGAGATCCCGGCCGAAGTCGATCCACATCTCCATATGCATCTCGTTCGTATCCAGCGAGAACGGTGGGCTTACGATCAGCACAGAATGATCATCCGCATCTTCTCCCCAGTAGCCCATATCTCTGTATTGCTGTTTCTGCATTAACCTAGCCAAGTAGGCCAGGCCAGGGCCACCAGCGTCGCAGTTGAATGAACTGTCTCCGCCTTGTGAGGGAGGATAGACCTCCATGACGTTGTAGACAAAGGTCATGTTATGACAGTACTGATCGTAGAACGGAACGCTCATGATACCGAAGACTATGTTGGGGTAAGCCGGATCATACTGGTACATGATGTTGTGCAGTGTATCCATCTCACCCCAGTCATCGCCAACAACATCCCAGTCCTCGTAGATACCGGCATACATCTCCGGAATGGAAGTGGTAGTCGGGTTGTAGTAGATCTTGATCTTAATCGAGAAGTCGGTGCAAAATACGTCCTCAAGACCGATCACGAACAGCGAGTCATACTCGCAGGAGATCACGTCCTCCTCGGTGTAGAAATTGCTGTAGGACATCTCACCGTACAACTCCTCATACACCGGATCTCCCGCGCACCCGGCAATGTCGGTTATAGTCATATGCTGGGCGGGGATGAAGCCGACGTGCTTGCAGTCATACAGATCCAGAGCCATATGCTGATCCCAGTCTTCCCAAGGACCAACCGGGGCAAACGAGATAATGCTACCGTCGAACAGTGGAGTCTCGCCGTACCACGTGAAGTTTGCAGTAGGTGTATCGGCGTTTCCGATTGCTCCGAAGTTCGAGGTCCTCTGGAGTCCGTGAAAGAAGTGCACCAGACCTTCGTCATAAGGCGGCTGGACCGTCAAGGTCACGTCGCAGATCTTGGTCTGTCCATCGTCTCCCACTCCCTCGAAGATCAGGGTGTAATCGCCACAAGGCACAAGACCGCCCACGGTAATGGCTACATCCGAGGTGTAAGGCGTAGCCACACTGTTCGGGACAAACGCGGCGGTGATGTTATTATCCGGGCTCACGCTCAAAAGGCTCAAGGTGACGGGCAGATTGTAACCCACCACCGATTGGACTTCCACTTGATACACGTTAGTGGGTGGATCCCCCGGGGTAGCGTAGCCCAGATTTGGAGTGCACTTGAGGACAAAGGTGGATCCGACAGCAGCAAATGGGCACATGTAGGCATGGATCAAGAAATTACAGCCAAGACCCCAGTCGTCCTGCATGGTGCCCCACACGCCATACCACTCACTGCTTCGATTGGATCCCGCCTCGCCAGTGCTCAAGGTGGCTAACACGTCACTCACCTGGTCGGCATGAGAGTATCCGATATGGAACTTCTCACCTGGATCAAATTCTATTCCGTGAGAATAGGTCTGGACTGTGGTGTAGCCCGGGAACCAGACTATCTCATCAAAGGCGAGGTGGAAGTCAGCGATAGCCTGATAGGGTGGGTTGTTGTCCATCGGCAATATACCGTCAGACAGCCACACGTAGAAATCCGGATCGGGCGTGCCCACTAATGCATCCTGGTAGAAGGCGATCTCGAAGTACTCCAGACGTCCGCCATGATCAGGCGGCATCTCGAATCTTTGATTGAAGAAGTCATCCCCGTAAGCATCGGGTATAGTCCACACATACGCGGCTTGGGTGCCACCCGCAAGCTGCTCGATGGTGGTGTCGCACGATGGAACGTCGCAAGCCGGCGACTCGGTATACCCGCTCACCCGGATTATGGGACATCCTCCAGCCGGTGGTTCCCAGAAGTCATTCCACTCAGTCCAGAACGGATAACCGCCGGAGGCCCAATACAGCCAGGCGTGGCAGGTGTCGCACGGATAGGTCTCATCTGCCCAGACGAAGCTGGGGGTCGAGCCCTGCTCGCCGGTGGCATACTCGATGGTGATGAAGAAGGGCTCATATACGCAGACCACTTCCGGCAAATCGATGTGTGCCAGATCCGGATACATGGTGGTGACGGTGATGGGATCGGACTGATATATCTGAGTCCCGGGACCATCACAGGGATCCTGGCATTCAAGCTCCACGTTTATACTGACGTCAACGGCTCCCATACCCCCGAAATCGTAGAGCACAAACTCCACATCGGCGATCCTGTAGGGATACACCGGAGGAAGACAATCAAACAAGATGTCCTCGGGGTCGAAGTATTTCGCTATCACATCGCCCGCGGCGAAACCACTAAAATAGAGGTTGATAATGCCTGGATCCTGAACCAAGTCACACACCTCACCCGGGTAACACTCTTCGGCATCGCAGGTGCCAACCGCTCTCAGCATGAGCCAGCCCGTACCCGCTGGTTCTGTCCAGAAATCCCACCATTCGATCCAGCCGTAGTCTATGTAGTCGTTCCACTGGAAACAAGTATCTACCGGTGGGTTGTCGTCGAAAAGCAAGCTGGGAATTGAGCCGGTGGTTCCACTGTTATACTCACATGCCAAGAAGAAATCATCCTCCAGACACAGAAGATCCGGAACAGGCACCACAGCCACTGTGGGAAAGAAGGTGGTGATGGTGGCAGGGAAGGAATAGATCTCAACTCCGGGGCCATCACAAAGCTCGCCGGCTTCGTAGAAGTGGAAAATCACATCCACCGCGCCAACGGTGGCGAAGTCATAGAAGGCACCCTCTACCTGGGTTACCATCAGCGGATAGACCGGGTCGCAGTCCACGCATTCGGTTGCCGGATCATAATAGACGGCGTTCTGATCGCCCACGTTCCAATCGCCAAAGTAGGATGACGCAGATCCGTTATCGTGCTGCAGACGGCATTCGTCGGCAGGACCTTCGCAGTCGTTCTGCGGTTCGGTATAGCCGGCGGACCAGAGAAGCATCTCTCCGGGCCAGCCATAGATATCTACCAGATCCTCCCAGCCGGCGCCGTAGTCGTTGTAGCTACGGCAGAGGTCGGTGGGGTCATCCTCGGCGATAGCATCGGAGCCCGAGCCATAAAGATCGGTTAAGATGTAGACAACTGCAAAGTAGGGCTCATATACACAGCACTGCTCGGTCATGGGCAGGCCGATGATCCAGTGACCATCAGAAGGAAGGCTGACCGTGTAAACGGGAGTCTGGCAAACCTCAGTACCAGGAAGCGGACACGCAGGAGTTCCAGCGTTGTCATACACGAAGCCCTGCACGTCGATGTCCATGGCGTAATCCACCTGGATGTTGAAGCCCACCTCGGTAACCTCGAAGGGCCAAACGCTCACGCAGCCAAACTCCTCCGGGTCCTGATAGTTGGCGTACCACTCCAAACCATAAAACCAGTCGTTGATGGCATAGAACGGGACTCCATACAGATCGCAGAAATCCTTGGTGTAGGTAAGCGGTCCTGCCAATATCTTGTCGCCAGGCGCAGAGGCGATTGCAGTGACTGCGGCAACCTTAGTCCCGCGGTCCGGATACAAGTTGTTGGCATCCTGCCTCTCGGTCAAGGTTCCCTTGGGCATGGAGGTAACCTGCTGTCTGACGATAGTCTGCTTTTCGTATACCTGCAGCGGCCCCTTCTGCACAGGTGCCTTCTTCGCGCCGATCACAAACGAGAAGCTGACCAGCATGGCGGAAATTACGACCAGAACTACAAATAGTTTTTTGGTCATTCTTTCTCTCCTTTAAAACAAGGTTAAATCATCAAATTTTTGGTTTGATTATCTTTGATTATCAAACCAAATAGGTTTTTCGCAAAAAGCGCATCGCCTCCTTTCGTCCCTCGTCCTTGAAGGAAAATCTGTCTGCTTGTCCCGCAAATCCCGCCGTTGGCGGGACTGTGGCGGGAAAAAGAAGGGACAGTTTGATGCCGCAAATCGAAAAAAGGATAAAATCTCCCTCTTCTCTTTATCGGCATCAAAGATGCCTTGTTAAGAGATTAATTGAACTTTAAGGTTGGGGTAAAACTAATACTACAAACCAATACTTTTGCTTGTGACGAGAACCTTTTCCCGTCTAACTTAAATATAACCTCCCCTTCGTTTTTGTCAAGGAAAAAATGCAAAAAAACCCCACTTTTTTAGGTCTGAAGGATAACCGACAAAAAGCTAAGTGGCTGATAGGGGGCAGTTTAGAAAAAGCAGATTGAATTGACCGCATTTTGGTCGGTTTTTGCACACTGTTTTTTTTACACGATTTCTTTAAAAAACAAAAAAATGGTGGTTTTCTCGTTGGTAACGGATACCTTGTCCGTTACCCCTGCTCCCCATGGGATGTTATCCCAGACGGGTCTTCGTCATCCCACGGAATTAGGTTGGAAATCCCGCCAAAGGCGGGGGTGGATGATAACATCCACCCAAGAGCAGATTCCCGCTTTCCGTTGGTGTTCTCACCAGTCCTATGGATCCAAATTCGGACGGAAAAGATATGTTGCTGGTCAATCACCAGGGTCCCGCCAGAGGTATGAACCGTATGGTTCATACCAGAGGCGGGAGAAGACCAAAGACAAGCAAGAGAATTTGGAGTGTTCACCTTTAGGTGAACCAAAATAGAAGCTCTTTTTGTTCTGTGCCCGTCAGGTCCCCTGACCTGGCGGGAAGACTCTGTCGGGTCAGGGACCCGACAGGCACACAAAACGGTTATGTAATATCACTTAATACGTTTGCATTAGTTTACTGCCAATTGGGATTGAGAAACAAACTGGGTCTTTCGAATTTGCTATTCCATGGTTGGGGCAGAAATCGCTGAACGTCTTGGGGAGCAGGCCCGGATTTGTAAAGATAGTTTATCAAAAGGAGAATATCAGCTAAGTCCACAATCCCATCATTATTAACATCTCCCTGATCGACAAAGGGAAGGGGAGCATCTCCGAATTTATAAAGGTAATTTATCAGATGGAGGATATCGCCCAAGTCCAGCACCCCATCCTGGTTGACGTCCCCTCGATAGAGGCCACAGAAGCTTAGCATCGGTCTCCACCATGAGGGTTCAATCATATACTGGGTGGTGTCAACGCCGAAGATAATGAACGACTCCAGATGAGAGGAGTCTGGCGCCAAACTTAAAATTCCCGGAGTCATAAGAAGTGAGAGGTCGTATCCGGAGGAATCATCCTGCCAACGAGCTTTGGTGATAAGCTGCCATAGTTGATCGTCCCTCCAGCCGTTCTGGGGATAGATAAAAAATTGATGGCTCACCGCCTCGTAACCTATGACCGGATTATCATCGGAGGGAATACGCATAGCCCCGAATTTGTATTTTCGATTAGCTGCCTGGCTGGGACACCAGTGCCAGGCGAGATTATGAATCGAATCTCCATAGGAGTCATTGTCGTATGCATCAAAGACGTCCCAGTCTAAGGAAAGGGATATGTAAGCGTGCACGGTGGTATCTGCTAAATTCTTGATCACATACTGCTGAAGGATGAAATCTCCATACAGGGGATCAGACGATCCCACCGAATATTGCTCTATCTCCAATCCCAGACCGATGGTGTCGATGAAAGCTGAGGCTCCAAACTCTCCAAAGGTGGTGTCCTTGATGTTGAGGTTATCGTAGGGATACCAGCTATCTTTTACATGAGTGTTGAACATATCCATGGCCATCATGGTATCACCGGGAACCACCCAAGCTAAGATCAAGGTTCCATCAAAAAGCTGGTTTGCCCCATTCCACTCAAAATCATCTTCGGATTCATCTCCTATGGCACCATAGTTGGTGACTGTCATAGAGGCATTGGAAGCATGGATATTGTTATAGTTGTATAGTGTGGCGCTACCCGAGCGGATGCCCACCGTGTAACGGTCATCTGACCAGCCATACCAGTTCACCAGCCTCTCCTCCGGAGTGGAGCTCCAGGTATCATGCACACAGATATAGGTGGTATCGGGGGGACCCCAGCCCATGGCACATATGCTGTGGTTTCCATAAGTGGGATGAGAAAATACGTTCCAGATGGCAGGATAGCCCGATCTGATCTCGTTTATCAGATAGCCCAGGCTCTGGGCGTAATCGGTGTATTGATCAAACCCATAGTTGTTCTCATAGTCGGGATGATTACATACGGTTCGACTTCCCGGACCGATGTCGGCGAGGGAGGTTCCACCGGTGGAGGAATCGGTGTGCATGGCCCAGGAGAGCTGTTGCTGAACGTTGGGCACATTGTAATCCCACTCGTATTCCAGAGGATCCCAACGGTCGAAGTAATAATCGATCAGAAGGGGATAACCGTTGGCATCCCAGTATCCTAAAACGTCGGCAGAGGCGGTGGGAGAGCAGCCATAAGACCAGTCAAAATCAGGCACGCCGGCGATGCGAAACTCATCCTTGCCAAAACCAAATCCTTCACCACTCTCAATCCTTTCCCAGTCATCTTTTATCTTCTCCTTTTGCATTAGGGTCAATTCAATCTGATAGGAGACAAATATCTCCTCCTCTGAGTGGGTAGAGAAGAAAAGCGGTGACACATAAGTTTTCTGGCCGCCCGATTTGAATCCAAACCACACATCAAAGGGAGAACCGTAGATATATTGAGACAGCGTCACCTGGTCCGAGGAGAGCTTCTCTATGGCTAACTCTGAGGCTTTTTCTCTGGCAGTATAGTGTAAGGGCAGACCATAGAAGTATTCCACCACCGGTCCTGTTTGTTTTCTGGCTGAGACGACGATGGTTAAAAAATCTCCCTGTTGGGTAATCATCTGTTTGCTCAAGCTGATCTTTTCCTTCTCACCTTCTCTTTTCCCCAGTGCATAAAGCTCCCATCCTTGAGAAACACTCCTTAAGATCTGGTATTCATCAGGAAAGATGGCATCTTTCAGATAGAAGACAAACATGTAAACGGCTGGTTTACCATCCACTCCGTTATATGTAATGGTGGGTCCAGGAGCACCCCGGACAGAAAGGCTCTGCGCAAAAAGAAAAGCCACCTTTTGGGCTACATCACAGGAGACCAGCTCTCCGGTAAAGCCGGGGCGCTCAGATAGTGGCAGAGAACCCCGATAGTTGGTAGCATGGGCTAAAGAGAAAATGATCACACTTGCCACCAGAAACAACAATGATAGCACGGACTTTTTCATCTCCACACTCCTTTTGGTTAAGGTTAAAGGTTAACTATAACTTGGTATTCGAGTTTTATCATTATTAAGATTAAGGGAAAAACAAAACTTGCAAAAAGTCTTTTAATTATATCGGTTTTTTCACACCTCAAGGTTATCTCCCAAATTTGTAAAGAGGTCTTTAAAAATGAACCAGAGTGGTCGGGCAAAAAAGTGCCTCAACTGAAAAAATCAACAAATTACACTTTCTTATGTGAGGCTTTCAGCCCCAGATAAAGGAATTTTTGAAAAGTTATCGAAAAAATGTGCAAATTCTTCTGCAATTCTTTCCTTCTCCCAATCAGAGAGAAGCACTTTTACAACGGGCAAGGTTTGACCAAAATCCTGTTTTTAATACAACACCATTCTATTTTCAATATATCACAATTTGACTTTTTGGCAAGGTATTTTTTACACAAAAAGCATTTTGACGATGAAAATACAAAAGTGAAGTAGAATCAAAACTGGACAATCTCAGAGGAATAAATAAGAAAGAGGATTTTAAACAACAGGGTATTCGAAAAAAATAATAGGGAAATGGTTAGCTTGGAATCTGGCCTACAAATTTATAGGCTAGCCATCTCTTAAAATCCTAAAAGGTTTTCTGTTTTTACTTTTTGATCTTATTAAGCTTTTCTTTTGCCAGTTTGGCTTCCTGGGTATTGGGATAGTTGTCAACCAACTCCTGGAGGTATTTCTTTGCCTGCCCCACGCTTTTGAGTTCCAGAAGCGATAAGCCTAACTTGTATAGGGCGCTGGGAACTTTGGTGCCGGTGGAGTAGTTCTCTAAAACTTTGTGAAATTCGATAGCCGCACGCGTATAGTTCTTTTTAGCATAATAGCATTCTCCCAGCCAATACTGGGCATTAGCGGCCAGCTCGGTCTCGGGAAAGTATTTAAGGTAATTGGAAAAGCCGGTTACGGCCAGATCGTAGCTGCCTCTGGTCAGATCAAGATAGGCGGCATCATAGAGCTGTTCGGGATCGACATTGAAAACCGCGGAGGTATCGGAGACCGTCCCGGTATCCTTCTTGGTAGAAATCTCCCGCTTCACCTGTTCCATCTTGCGGGAAAGCTCCGGAAACCTGTGTCCTAAATCTTCCAGCTTGCTCTCTACGATCTCCATCCTTTCGTCCATTCCTCCCAAGGTGCTGGCTAAATCAGCTCTCACTCGGTTGGTTAATTCTATCTGCTCCCTGACAAGGCTATCCAGATTTTCGGTCCGATCTTCCAGCCTTTTGTTGCTCTGCTCCAGAAAATCGGCTTGATTTTTCAGCCTGACTATTTCCCGCCGGGTAGCACAGTTAGAAAAAAGCATCATCAGAAGCGAGAAGGAGACGATAAGGAGTATTCTTGGTCTGGTCAATCCTCTCACCTCGCACAAGTTCTTAACCTACTGTCAAGAAAAGACAACTGAGGGCAGACCCGTTGGTCTGCCCCCTTTTTTCCGTTTCCGTTATCCCAAAATATAAAACGATTACTTGGGTGAGACGAGCACAAATTCGACCCGTCGATTCTTGGCCCAGGCTCTCTCATCATGCCCTGGATCCAAAGGCTTCTCCTCTCCATAGCTAGCAATGGACAGCCGGCTGGGATCGACTCCCATGTCTACGAGGAATTGCATAGCTGCTCTGGCCCTCTTTTCACCTAAAGCCAGATTGTACTCCACAGTCCCGCGCTCATCACAGTGCCCCTCGATCCGGATTGTGGCTTCTGGATTCTCAACCAATTGATCCGCATTTCTTTTAAGAATCTCCCGGTCTCCGGATCGCAAGTCATATTTGTCAAAATCGAAGAAGATGGGCGCCAGATAAATCTCTTTTACTTCCGGCTCTGGGGGTGGCGGCGGAGGCGGAGGCGGTGGTTCAGGCTTCACCACTGGCGGCGGTTCCACCACCGGCTCGGGCATCTGCATCTCGCAACAGCCAGCAATCAGCATGGTCACTGAAAGCACCATCACTAAAATAATTGTTTTGCGCATATCCCCTCTCCTTTCATAAAGGAATGAAAGTGTTTTTAACTAAATTGTCATCTCAAATGTAAATACTGTGCTCTTTCATAAAGACCTTTTACGCACTCCCAATTTCAAAATAAGGAAAACTATGGTCATCAGCAAGGATTAAAGGATTTATTTGCGTCTTTATGGTGATACAATCATGAAATCGTCTCTTCGGTCCTTGGACCAGCAATCCTCATTATAACAGTGATTGGCTCTTTCCTTGCCATAGGTGATGGTGGTGATTCTATCTGGATCGATGCCCAGGTTCACCAGGTAGTCCTTGGCGGCGCTAGCTCTTTTCTCACCTAAAGCCAGGTTATACTCCACCGTGCCTCGCTCATCACAGTTTCCCTCAATTCTGATCTTAGATGTAGGATACTCCTTTAGCATCTGGGCATTCCGGTTCAAGATCTCCCGATCACCCGGGCGGAGAGCATATTTGTCAAAGTCAAAGTAGAGAGGTTGCAAATCCTCCTGGGTGATTACCTTTTTTGTGACCTCCTCCTTTGGGATCTCAGGGGGTGGAGGCGGAGTTTCCGGTTCGGTGACCACCGGAGGTGTGGGCTCCTCCACCACAGGCGGCTTTTTGGCACAAAAACTGAATAGCAGTAAAATCAGAATCCCCACAAGCAGAACGCTTGCTTTGCGCATGTCTCACCTCCTTAAAAGGATATTAGGTTTTCATTCAGATAGATTCTTCTTCTGTTGGTTACTCCTTCATGGTTTCCATTTTGTTAAATGTTATTGTATGTTGTTTATCGGCAAAAAGCAAGAACAAACTGTCCATGTTTTAAAAAAATTTTCACCTTCTCAAAATCTGGGGGACCAGGAGGGATTATAGTTTTCCCCCTCATCTGTTATTCTTCCTTGACCGGATCCATCCCAGTGCATAGTGTAGACCTCATATCTGCCGGTTCGATTGGAGCTGAATACGATATGTAACCCGTCCGGCGACCAGCGCGGATTTTCATTTGAACCCTCATAAGTCAATCGGAAAAGATTTTCTCCGGTCAAATCTATGGTATGGATGTCCAGCTTTCCCCCTCCCCTTAAAACGAACGCGATCTTGTCTCCCCGGGGAGACCAGCAAGGAGAATCGGTTATGTCTCCCGTATAGGTGAGCCTCCTCAAGTTTGAGCCTTCCGTGTCCATGATGTAGATCTGAGGATAGCCGGATCTGTCCGAGGTAAAGGCAATCTCCTTCCCGTTGGGCGACCAGGTGGGCGAGGAATCGATCGCCCGGCTATAGGTCAGTCGACGAACTATCTCCCCTTCCGGTGTTATCAGGTATATCTCTGCGTTCCCATCTTTAGTCGAAGTCATGGCCAGATATTTTCCGTCCGGCGCCCAGGCCGGAGCAGAGTTCAAACCAGGATAAGATGTCAGGATTTCACTTTGGTTGGTCGCCAGATCCGTTATCCACAGATCCGGGTTGCGCTTCTTGTACGAAGTGTAGGCTAATTTACCGCCATCCGGCGACCAGGCCGGAGAGACGTTGATGGAGCGATCATTTGTCACCGGGTAGGGATTGTAACCATCATAATCGCAAACATAAATCTCCTTATTTCCAGCCTTAAATTGAACGTAAGCGATTTTGGTTGAAAAGATGCCCTTTTGTCCGGTGAAATTCAAAACCACTTCATCCGAAATGGCATGAGCTAAAGCCCGATAGCTTCGGGGCTGGGTTTCAAATTTGAAAGTCTTGATCACTCTTTTCCTTATCACGTCCGCTATATTGATTTCAACTTTTAGCTTTTCATCTTCAATCTGAACCGATCCCTCCAGAAGATATTGCACTCCCAGTTGATACCAGCCAGCCATATTATAAAGATCATTTCCCAAAATCGCCAGCACAAACGAATCGATCTTCGCCACCCGGAAGTATAAAGAAAAATTCAGGTCGTCTCGTACTACCTGGGTTATCAGGGGAGCGTAAGTTGAATCCACTGGGGAAAAATCTATTACCGCTATATCCAGGGCTTCAATATATTTTACTCCTCCCTTGGTGATTTTGGCTTCGATCTCAGTCTGAGCCAAAACACCTTCAAATTGAGACAATAATATAGCAAAAACCGCCGGCAAGAAAAGGATTTTTTGAAAAAGTTTTGTCTTTGTAAAAGGCATTTTTGAGAAACGCATGTTATTGTGTTCAATAACGATCGGCAACCCTTTATTTGATCATTAACATCTTCCTTGCCTGAGAGAAATCGCCTGCTTTAATCCTATAAAAATAAATTCCACTAGGGACTTCATCTCCCTTTTGATTTCTTCCATCCCAATGGACGGTTTTTTTGCCCGCCCTCTGAAATTCATCGACCAAGGTAATCACTTTCTGTCCAAGGATGTTGTAAATAGTCAATGTTACATGGCGATCAAATGGCAAGACGTAGTTTATTTCTGTATGTGGATTAAAAGGATTGGGATAATTTTGAAAGAGAGCGAATTCCTGTGGCACTCGGTCAGAATCAAATTGCTTGGCGGGTTGGACGTGATGCAGGGACCCGTAATAATCCGGCAAAACAGTGAGAGCAGGCTCCCAGTCGACAAACCCAACCACAACGGGTGGATGCGGGGAAAGAACTGTTCCCCAGTAGTTCTTCTTAGCGGTTATAATAGTTGGCGCAGGTCCTTTGTTGCCATAGTTTCTAATATCTACTGCATTTTCGTATTCACTCTTATTGGAACAACGAAGGATGGCGTTATTGCCTGGTGAATCTTCTGTTCCCAGATCTGGATTGCTCTTATAGCAATCTATGCCAATCATGCTGTAACGTGCAAGCCTACTTTTGCGAACTGAGCCAGTAGACTGATCATATACAATTCCACGAGGAACCCATCCACAGTCGTTCTGTGGTGCGGTGTAGCCTACGCTATTGAGTATCATTTCTCCGGGCCAGCCATCATCCACCACCAGATCCTCCCAGCCGTAGCCATAATCATTATAACTGCGGCAGACATCTGTGGGATTATCCTCAGAGACTAGATCAGGCCTATCCGGCATTCCATAAAAGTCAGTATAAATATAGATGGCAGCAAAGTATGGCTCATCCACACAACACTGTTCCGTCATGGGCAGACCGATTTTCCAGTGAGCACCATAAGGAAGCTCTACCGTATAGACTGGAGTCGAGCAAAGCTCACTCCCCGGAAGTGGACACTCTGGGGTGCCGACATTCTCCAAGACAAACCCTTGCACCTCGAAAGTCAAGGCGTCAGCTACATTAATGTTGAAGTCTATCTCGGTCACCTCGAAAGGCCAAACATCGACACATCCGAACTCCTCCGGATCCTGGTAGTTGGCATACCACTCCATTCCATAGAACCAGTCGGTAATGTAATACGCTGGGTTTCCATACAGGTCGCAAAAATCCTTGGTGTATTCGAGCGGTCCAGCCATGATCTCGGTTTCGGTTCCTGAGGCAGTGTAAGTTGCCGTACTCTTTGTCGGCCGCGTCGGATATAATCTGGAGGGAGCCTGCCGCTCAGTAAGGCTTCCAGCAAGCCATGAGTTGAAGTCGCAGTGGTTTATATGGAGTGTAGATTGATATGCTTTGATATAACAATCGGTAAAAGTTCCGCTACCGATACTGTTGCCCATGACAGTGATTTCATCACAATTCGAGCAGTAAATTCCAATAATGCTGCCCTCACTTGAGGAACCATGCACATAGTTTCCGTGGATGTGGGTTCGGGAATTGAAAGCATAAATTCCATATTTGTAGTTTTCTATGGTGTTATATTCTGCGGCAGCTTCCCCAGGTGGGTAACTTGCCAGACAGTCCAGATAGATGCCGTAATCTCCTAAACTGTCGCATAAAATCCGGTTGCTTCTCACTTCCGCGTTACCGTTACTGGATTTAATCCCGCAGACATTATTGTAAAACTTGTTCAGAGAAATATTATCGGTAAAGGTGTCTTGAAGCGTAAGCCCTACGTGTGCACCTTCGATCAGACAATACTGAAGCTGAGCACTTCCCTCAGAGATAACTCTGATTCCGTACCAGCTATCAAAACTGCCCTCCTCCGGCACGAACTTAATGCTGTCCGTTCTATTTCCTACCGCCACCAGGTGGCCTGCGACAATCAACTCACATTTTGTCTGGTCAAACCCTGAACGGTATGCGTCTTCGGTTGCAAACATAATGGTTGTATTAGGTAAGAGAGTCAAAGTAACATCCCGCTCAACGATCACGTCTCCATCGAAATAGACCGTGCCTTGCATGGTTGTGTCGCTGGTGATATGAAAATGACCTAATTCATATCGGTATGGAATAAAGTTGGGTTTGGTGACCACGACATAAGTATTTTCAGGTTCGATATCCCAATCTGAATAAGCGTAGCCCGCGTCAGACGTCGTGTCGACATGATACTCTGGCAAATCTTGGTGGCTGAAACAGACTACTGCGCCTTGAACTGGCTGATCAGATTCATCTCTCACCCAAACGTAATCATCTTCAAAGTTTACTGTCACCTGAAATTGTTGCGGAGTATCAGTCCAGATAGGCATTTCCGGAGACCCAAAAAGGTTATGGGAATAAGCAAGGTAACCTGCACCAGGCTTGACTATAGCCTCACAGGCACCAATATTATAAACAGGGGGCGTTCCCTCATATCCAAAAAGTGCCTTTAAAAAGTCGATTCTGTATTGATTAGAATAATAGATATACCCCCATCTGGTGTTACCTAAGAAGGCAACCGCACCCCGATCCGCAAAGAAGACCGCCCCTTCAGCAATTGAAGTGTTGCCCCAATGATGGGCTTCGTCATAGGCGGCATTATAACACTCTGTGGCATCCAACACAAAATATCTATCTGTGTTAGTTAGATTATCAAGACCATTTCCATCTTCTGGCTCGGAGGACCAATAATCGTCATAGGTGGTAACCCGCCAGCTTGATCCCGGACCATGATTGCCATGGGTTCTTACCAGGGAAGCGATGCTGTTACCATGATGATTCCAGTTCACCACGCCGTATCCCTGGCTCATCTCACTTACCACCTGGGCACCGGTGGGGGAAGTTGGATCGGGATGACTATGACTGGGATACTCTTCAGTTAAATCGTGGGTGAAATAGGGAGGGTAGTATCCCTGACAGCGTTGGGCTTGATGTGCGCCTTGACATTGATCTGCCTGAGTCCAGTAGGCTCTGGTAAGATAGCTGTAATCGCCATTTCCAGGGTTTTGCTCATACATCAGAATCTTTTCAGTCCAGTTCAGAATCTCTTGTCCATCGGAACAAGGAATCCTTCCCACAAATATCTCCGGATAATAATCAACCGCATCTCCCTCACAATTGTAGGCTGGAGTTTCCCCATAATAGGGGTCCAGATCCACATTCCAATCGCCGTTAAAATCGCTGAAATAAAGATCTGCAGGAATCATTTTAGGATCACCTGGTGGCCAGGGATCGTCGACTACCCGATGACAGGCTCCGGCTCCTATTCGAGCGGGAACAACGTCTCCTTCGTCATAAGCCCCGGATGAGAATCCAGCTAAAAGGGAGTAGACTGTGCCATCACTGAGGTAACCCCCCCTTAAATATTGTCGAATCTTACCTGCTTCGTCATAGATTTGTGAAACTTCATCTCCACTTATCCCACAGCATTCGATGAGGCTGATCTTGGAGAGAGGTGTAACATGAGCTGGTATTCCCTTCCTATTCATCCAGTCGACAAATTCAGCAAAATATGAAACCAGAGAATCCGCAGTTATAATAGTATACGGGCTTGGCAAGGGGCATGGACATGGTGGCTTCAGCCCGGTATCGGGTGGTGATCCGATACTGTCCACTAATTCGGGCTTATAGCCATAAACTGGAATATCCTCGGGGTTATCCACCAGATGCTTTAAAGCATCATCATAAACCTTTTGCATGTGCTTTAATCGGATTTGAGGATAAATGGGCTGGTCATCCGATGGAGTTAGGTTTAGGTCAAAGCTAATTGAGGTATAAAGGGTGAGTTCTCCATAAAGCGGGACATATTGCAACGGATAAATAGCAATGGTAACAATCCGGTTAGCTCCATCAAAATATCCATGCCTGATCTGCTCGGCTAATTTTCCCGGAAAAGGGGAATCGGAATTATATGTTTCAGAATCAGGATCTACCCATGGGGGTGGGGGATTGGTGTCTGTGGGAATGGGATATTGAGCCGGGATTATATTGTAGGTTCCTTCTATCGATTCTGAAAGTTCGCCGAGAATGATTACCGAGTCCACATTCATATCCGCCGGGATGATGAGGTTCACGTATCTAACCGGCAATCTGGGTTTGCCAATCTCAGTCATCAGATCACAATCCTGTAAAGTGACTGTAACATATCCATTTTCTTCTCCAAAGGATAAGCCTGAAGTTGGAGAAGATACTGTGCGGGTACCCAACCCATAGGTGGGTGCAACTGTTGCGATGAAGAAAAAAGCGAAAATGCTTAATATTTCTGTGGTTATTTTTAAGGTTTTCATTTTTTCTCTCTCCTTCCTCGCAAATTCCTCCGCGAGGAAATTAAAAAATCTGTTTACCGCCAACTGCTAACTGGCAACTGGCAACTGTCTACTTCAACAAAAGCATTTTCCTTTCCTCTTTCAAGTTCCCCATGCGCAATTGATAAAAATATATTCCGCTTGCCACCTCCTTTCTCAAGTTATCTTTCCCATCCCAGATCACTTGGTAAGTCCCGGATTCCTTCTCTTCATCCACCAATGTCCTGACCAATTGCCCCCGAATATTATAGATTCTGAGGGTGATGTGAACGGGAACTTTAAACTTTAAACTTTTAACTCTAAACTGAATTACGGTGGTTGTATTAAATGGATTAGGATAGTTCTGGCTTAAATGGAAATGTCTGGTGACCTGTTCCTCTTGATCCTCATACACCGAAGTGGGGTTAGAGGTGTAAATAAAGATCTTTCCCCTTTCTGTGCTGTCTCCATATGAGGAAATCAAAACCTCTTGGTAACCGTCGCCATTTATATCGCCCGCATTCGCCATGGTCACCCCGAAATATGTCCATGGCTGATGGTCACCAACTAAAGTAATGTCAAATAAAGTATCCATATCTGGGCTTCCATAAAAAATGTAAACTTTCCCTTCCCCACTGTCTCCAAAAGACGGGTGACTGACCATAATATCACCAGAACCATCCCTGTTTAAATCTCCAGCAGAAGAGATTCGATAGCTACCATGTGATGCTTCCGGCAGTGGTTCTTCTCCCGTTAGGATAACGTCAGCTATGGTATCCGTCTGCGCACCGCCAAAAAAGAGCTTGACCTTAGATTTGGCACTTATCATAACATCGGGCACGCTATCCCCGTTCACATCGCCGGCACCTGCAATATAATATCCTACAAAGTAAAAACTGGCCGAATCTCCCCAGAAGGTAACATCCGCAATAGTATCCATGGGGTCGCCGCCAAAGTATATCGAGGCTCGACCCTCAAATCCAGTTGGACCATCGGTGACGGCGCCTATTAGAACATCGTCATAGCCATCCTGGTTGATGTCGCCAATGCTTTTCACTGAACTGCCAAGACAGTCTTCCTCCCCGCCTTGGATGCAAATGTCAAATTGATCGTCCATGTTCTCTCCACCAAAATAAATATATGCCCTGCCAGAAGCCAAGCCGCCCGGATAAAAGGGTGCACTGATGATTACGTCATCATAGCCATCGTGATTGACATCCCCGGCAGATGATATTGAGACTCCGAATCGCTCGGAGTCCTCATAACTTCCCTGAAAAATCACATCTGGAATGGAGTCCATATCAACTCCGCCAAAATAGAGAAAAACTTTTCCCGTCCTCCACCATATCTGGTAATTGAAGCCGAAATCTGCCGCTACCATTACATCATCGTAACCGTCATGATTGACGTCCCCGGCTGAAGCAACTGTAAACCCAAAATTAGAGAAACCTGCCGGACTCCACGGTTCTCCTATCAGTCTCACATCTGGAATGGTATCAAATTCCAAACTGCCAAAGTAAATATAAGCGTAGCCGGTATCCATGGTCATCTGAGTTGCTCCAATGATTATATCCTTAAAACCATCTCCATTTACATCCCCCGCAGAGGCACACTCCACAAAGTAGTCATTTTCATTTTCACCCACCAGAGTTGCCAGAAGCCTTAAGGAGTCAAGGGCAAATGAGCATTTTATACTCAATATCAAACAAACGATTATCTGTAAAACCAAAAGCTTTCTTTTCATACAAATCCTTCTCATGAAACGCTTCGCCTTATCTCTAAAACTATTGAATATACTCAAACTCCAGATGAATTCCCAGATATTCTCCGGTGTATTCCGTCGGGAGTGGTGGAAAGGGGATGCCGGACAGAATCGCCCTCATGGCGGATTGGTCGAACAAATCTATGCCAGAGGACTTTTCCACCTGGGTGTCTATGATCTGTCCATCCCTTAATATTTTGAAATATATGGTCACCCGCAGGATGGTGGAGGCCTCCACCGGGTTATCCCACATATCCCTTATTTTACCGAATACCAGGGACAAGTAGTAAGGCGACCCGAAACCAGACCCATCCACTGTGGCGGCGCTGATCCCATTGCCCAGCCCATACTGAGCGCCCAGCTCATCTTTCTGCGTTACCTTTCCTTCCTCTTTTTTCTTAGAAACAACTTTTCCCGTTTTCTTTGAAGGCGTCTTTCTTTTTTTCTTCTTCGATGTTGTCTTTTTGAATTCCTTTACCGAAACCCCCTTCTCTGGCTGTTTGGAGACAGTTACAGTTCCCTCTCCTTCCACCCCTTTTCCTCCCCTTCCTCCACTGGGCAGACTCACCAGACCTACCCGATAAACTACCGGATAACCCTCCAGCTTAGGCGAAGCCGGAGAAAAGAAGAACAGCCCGGTGATGACCGCCGCATGAATGATTGTTGATAAAATAAGACTTCTTTTCATCTCAGTCGTTACGGATTGAGCTTTTTATCTGACTGGTTCGGTGACCAGACCCAGATCTTGAATGCCCAAGCTCTTTATCTTCCCTACCACCTCTATAACCAGCCCATAGGGGATGTCCTTATCCGCTCTCAGATACACGGATCTTGAGCCTTTCTTGCGGGTGACATCAGTTAAAATCCCCTCAAACCGCTCCAGGTTGGTGACTCTTTCATCTATGTAGATTTTTTGTTCCTTGGTGATAGTCACCACCACTCCTTCTCCCATATCCTCGGGGGTGGCTTTGGTGCGGGGCAAGTTTATGTCAATTCCGCTCTGCATCATGGGTGCGGCAATCATGAATACGATCAAAAGCACCAGCACCACATCCACCAGGTTGGTAACATTTATATCGTGTAATGCGTCGTATGTTCTTTTTTTTGCCATGTTAATAACGTCCCCCGTCCACCGCTGAAAAGCAATTCTCTCTCCGCCGACCGCCATCCGCTGCCAACCACCGATCGGTTTTGGTTTCGCGGCGGACCGTGGACTGTTGACTGTGGACGAATTATTCCATAAGATTTTCCTTCTTTACCGCAGACAAAAACTCCAAGGCAAAATTATCCACCTGGGTGGAGATCACCTTGAGTTTGTTGTTGAAGAAGTTATATGCCATCACCGCCGGTATGGCAACTGCCAATCCCACGATGGTGGCGATCAGCGCCATGGCTATTCCCGGTGCCACTACCGCCAGGCTGGCAGAACCTCTTACCCCGATGGAAGCAAAGGAGTGCATGATTCCCCATACCGTCCCCAGAAGTCCGAAAAAGGGGCTAACGTTTCCGGTGGTTGCCAGAAAGACTATGCTTTTTTCCAGACGATTGATCTCCTCCGATCCTACTCTCTCCAGCGTCATCCTGATCACATCCAGTCTATCCTTCTGGGTATTTGTCCCAAGATTCTCCACCATCAAGACCTCTTTGCTCCCCTGCGGATTTTTCTCACTCCGGCGGAACTCCTCCAGTTCTCTGAAGCCAGCTTCTAACATTTGAGACAAAGGCGTGCGCCTGAAGCTAACGCAGGAGAGATAAACCTCAGATAAGGAGCGTCTTTTTCTGAAAAGAGAAAGAAATTTCTCCGTCTCCCTATCGGTTCTTCGGAAAACCGCTATCTTATGGAAGGTAATCGCCCAGGAGACCACCGACAAAAAAAGGAGTATGATCACTACGATCTGGGCGAAAAGATCCATCTCCCTTACCATCCCGAACAGATTCCCCTCAAATGGACCTGCGGGGGCAAGAGAGAGCAAGCCTGTTAGGTTAAGCAATTCTGATCACCTTTTCTGTTTTGTGTTTTCCAGCTACCACACCTTGGTTGAAAAAACCATTCGTTCAAAACTCATAAAGAATACGAAACCACATCCTATGAGTCAAGAAAAAATGACATAATCTTTTCTACACACAAAAAAACCATTTCATCTATATTCTACGAACCTCCTTTTTTTCTATTAACCTGCTTCTGTTTAAAGTGATTTAGTCCTCCCAAGAAAATAACACTGAGGGATGAACCGTATGAGCCTGTCGAGAAATGTCATTCTGACCCCGCCTTTGGCGGGGGAAGAATCTCAAACTCGTATGAGTGCATACGCATTTGAAACATATTGAATTTATTAGATTCTTCACTTCGTTTCCTATGGATCCAAATTCGGATGAGTCAATCCTATTTAGGATACATCTCTATGATTCTAGTGAATAAAACCATAATCTCGTAGAACAAAGTTAATATTGGTCTGTTTTTATTCTAAAACCTAAAACCTTATCTCCCTTAACCAAGTATTATGACACACCCACAAAGTGGGGAGGGGGATATAGGGGAAGGGGTCTGCTGGATTTTTCATTCCTTTACCATAAAACTAACCCCTCCTTCTTTTATGCCGATAATCCAAAAGAAGCTTAAAATCAAAGTTTCTTCCAATAATAAAACAAGGGGGGAAATTGAGAATCAAAGATATTCTCCACCTTGACTACGAATCACAGATTCGCATCTCTTTAATATTTTTTATCCTCTTTTTGATTCTTTTTAATTTCGGGACTGAATACCTTTTTCATCAGACCAGGCAGATTCTAAAACGCCAAATCCACCAACAGCTTTCCACCGTGGCACATTCAGCCAGCATCATCTGGGAGAGGAGTCCTCGGTCTCCAGGATCCATAGGATCAGCTTTAAAGAAGAATCTGTTGGAACTGTCTTTCAAATCAGGTGCCAATCGTATATCTTTTATCTCTTCAGATGGAGAACCTTTGATCTCCTCCAGAGAGATTCGTTCGGCTGAGGATCTTCACATCTTTCGGGGAGTGAAACCAGAGATGGTGAATTACCTCCGGGGTGAAGATGGAAAACAAAAGACGAGGAAATTTGTCTCTGATTTCTATACGGATGGCTTGGGTAATACTTATCTTTCCTGTTATCTTCCCTTGGAAAGCGAAAGAGCTGAAAACAGAATCTGGGTGATGGTGGAAAAAGAAGTCTCAGCTTTTGCGAACATCGAGAAAGTTTCCAGATTGAACGCTCTGGCTCGATTAGGTGGACTTTTTATTGCCGCCTTTGTCACTCTGCTGTTGATTAAAAACCTGCTTCGACCTTATCGACTCATGGTGAAAAAAGCAAAAAAGGAGATGATAATTCCTGCCTCAGAGAAAAACAAAAAGGAGGGAGAGCTGGATGTTGCAGTGAAAATCTTTGGGCAAGTGATAGCTGAGCTTAAACAAAAGGAGAAGGTTCTGCAAGAGCTTTATCAAAAGACCGATCGTAAAGCTAAAGACTTAGCCAGCTATAACGAATATATTCTAAAAAGCATGACCAGCGGAATGATCATCACAGATGAAGAGGGAAAAATCACCCGGATGAACCATCCAGCAGAAACGATTCTGGACAAATCAGAAAATAGAGTCTTAGGGAAACACTATAAAACCGTTTTGGGAGAACAAAGCCCCCTTTGCTCTGCCATTCAGACCGCGCTTAGAGAACAAAAAAACTCTTCTGTGCCGGAGATTAACCTAACAAAAAAAAGTGGTGAAAGTATCCCATTGGGCTTAAGCTCTTCTGTAGTCAAGGACGAACAAGGGCGAATGCTGGGAGTGGTGGTTTTCTTGACCGACTTGGCGGAGATAAAAAAATTGGAAGAAGAAATCGCTTTCAAAGACAAGATGGCGGCTTTGGGTGAGATGTCGTCCGGGCTGGCGCATGAGCTTAGAAACTCCATGGGAACTATCTTGGGTTTTAGCAAGTTACTCAAGAAAAGAAAAGATGATCCAACTTCACAAAGTCAGGTAGTTGATGGAATTCTTAACGAAGCCATGAGCATGGAATCCATGCTCCAGAGATTTCTTGCCTTTGCCAAGCCTTTCCAGTTAAAGATTGAAAAAATCAATCTTGAAGAAATAATTCAAGAATGTCACGCATCAGTAAAGGAAACTTTAAAAGAGAATAAGATAACGTTTGAATTTGAATCTGAACCGGATCTACCACCCCTGCTGGGAGATCGGATTCTTTTGAAACAATGTTTCCACAACCTGATCCAAAACTCGATAGAGGCTATGCCAGATGGGGGAACTCTTCACATACGGCTTAGAAAAGAACAGCTCCATTCTCAGGAAAGATCAATACTGGTGGAGCTTTCCGACACCGGCTGCGGAATCGCAAAAGAAGTCCAGGACAAAATCTTCAATCCCTTCTTCACCTCTAGAGAAAGGGGAACCGGGTTGGGATTAAGTTTGGTCAAAAAGATCGTCAGCCTGCACAACGGAAAGATAGAATTGGAAAGCGAACTGAACAAAGGAACCACATTCAAGATTTACCTTCCCTTAAAGTTAGCCCCAGTGCCTTCTCAAGTGGAGTCGGAGGGAAAAAATAACCTAGAAACATTGGCTTATAGCCATTCAACGACTGGGAATGAGGATTCAAAAGAAACTTAATGTTTATCTCTGCTAAAGTATAAAAACATAAGGGTGGAGCTTCAGCTCTACCCCGTAATGTTTGTTGCGAAAGGATACCGATATCCTGATGCAACACAACAAAATTCATCCCCCTCCCTTAATCCCTCCCATTCCGCCGTAGGCGGATCCCAGCCCCCCCCCGGCAGGCCCGCCTAAGGCGGGCAGTCGTGGCGTCCCTGGTGGAAAGGCAAAAAACCATGCAGACTTTTGCTGACGGTTTAACATTGGCTGAGACAGCGAACTTGACTAAAGAGAAAAAATTGGCAGTTTAATTCAAAACATCTCAGGGATAAGTGATGTCAAATTAAGTCTCGTTCAGTACATCTCACCATATTTCCACTCTTTTTACGGAAGAAAATCTCCAAAGTCTTTTTTGTTAGTTATCGTGAAGCAAAACTACTTTTTGAAGAGCCAGATGCCCTCTGCTCTGGTTTTCTCATCGTCACTGAGTTGAAAGACTAATTTCAAGAACTTGACCCTTTCAGATAGAATAGATTTTCCTAGAAAATCTCTCTTTGGGAAGCAGAGCATTAAGGTCTTTTGGTGGATTTTCCAGAGCCGGATGGGCCGATGATGGCAACAAATTCACTCGGCTTAATCTCCAATGAAACGTCCTACAGCGCCAGCACTGGCAAGCTTTCATCTTTACGGTAAATTTTGGTCGCCTCCTGTAATCGTATTATTTTAAATATTCCTCTTTTCGAAACAGGCAATCCTGCATACCATTACCCCGGTCAATCAGTTGATTGGTAGATGACCCCCGCGTGAAGTCTCCTGATGGTTCAGGTGGCCAAATAATTTTCTTAGCCTTTTGAGGATGAATGTGGTCAGTCTCCCGCCAATTTTCCGACTGATATAAATCGATTCGGCCTTCACCGACCAATTGCCTCGGGGCATGGTTTTTCCGTGGAGACGATGATTTTAAATATACCTTTTTTGCGCAGAAGGTCCAGGATGGAGATGACGGTTCCATGTTTGACCGCGCTGTCGGCACGTAAAACCACGCTTTTTTCCGTTTGTGCCGAAATCAAAGACCCAACCGCGTCCGCCAATGCTTCCAGTTCCATCGGATGATCATTTAAAAAGATGTTTCCTTCATGATCAACGTAAACTATAACCTTTTGTGCCGTGTGAGCCTCACTGCTTTCCGCCTCGGGCAATTTCAGCTCTATTCCCGGCTGTTCCAGAAAGGTAGAGGAGACGGCGAAGAAGATAATTAAGATGAACAGAACGTCGATTAAAGAAGTTAAATTTAACGTGACTTTTCGTCGAGTGGATGTCGTCAGTTTCATGGGATTTATCACATTGATTGCTTTTGGCCATCTACGCTTATTGACTGCAACGCTCTGTCGTTGTTTTCATTACCTGATTTAATGCGATGCAGTTTCTTAATCAAAACCCCGGAGTGCTTTTCTATGTCCAGAACGAAGTTTTCGGCTTTATAGGAAAAATAGTTGTAAAAGATCAGTGCCGGTATCCCAATGAACAATCCGGTCACGGTGGTCAACAATGCCTCGGAGATCCCTCCGGAAAGCGCAGCCGCCTGCCCCACCCCCTGTTCCTGGATGACACCGAACACCTTGATCATACCCAGGACGGTTCCCACCAGGCCCATAAGCGGCGCGATGGCCGCCACGGTCTCCAATATCCCCAGACCTTTTCTCAGTTTGCGTATCTCCTGCCTTCCCTGATCTTCGATCAGTTCCTTGATTGCTCCTCTATCCAGCTCGCTATTCTCCAATCCCATTCTTATTATGCTGGGCAGCGGTCCTTCATAACGTAGGCATATGTTTTTGGCAAGGCCTATGTCCTTAAGAGAACCAAATTGCTCCACGACGTTGATGACCTCCGGTATGATTATCTTTTTGCGGCGCAGAGTGATCAGGCGCTCGACGACGATCGCCACCGTGAGCAAAGAGGATAAAATCAATGGATAAATCATAACACCGCCGCGTTCGAACAATTCCAACATGTCAGTTGCTCCTTTTTCTCAAGTTGGGATAAACCAGGGTCAAGGTAAGTGTCAGAGTTTCGTCTGGAAAGTCTACCGGTAACGGCTTTAAAGGAAAAACGGCGTTGACCGCATTTTCCACTCGAAATTTGCAGAGAAGAATGGCCCTTGTGTTCCAGCACTTCACTTTCAACCATTTGACCGTTCCGGTTAATTGTAAGACGAATTATCGTATAACCGTGTATCAATCCCAGGCTAAAATATGCAGATGGTGTGCGCCAAACCTCATACAGTTTCCTTTTAAAATCATTTATGTAAGATGCCCACTCCCAGGCATAGGTGCTCAAAGTCAAATTCCCCACCTCATCTGCGGAAAATTCCTTTTGATTGTAAAAATTATTGGTGCCACCATTTTCCCTGACGTGAGTCTCCGGGCTTGCGGGTGTAAATCTATCGAACTGCGAGTTATCAGGAATCTGAAAGCTCCTGTCACCCAACAAGGCCCTGCGGCTGAACTTTTCAGTTGCCCCACTACCAGATTTTTTGGCATAGGAATCTTGAGCCAAAGATCGAGGTTGGGAAAGATTGGCAAAAGGTGTATTTCCGATGCTGGCTGGTTGGTTTTGCTTCTGTTTCAGCAAGCTCTCATTTCTGGCACGCGAATTTCTCTCAGACAAAAGGTCGGATTTTTCCGGCATTTCCTCGTTTTCGTTTATGTTTTCAACAATCTGTTTCGGCCTGTTTTCGGGGAAGACAATAACGACTTCTTCAGGGATTTTTCCAGTATTTCGTTCCAGATCGATCACGTAAGCATTCTCTGAATTGAGCAAGTACAAGAGAAGAAGATGAAATAAAAAGGAAATTGTGATAGCAATGAGAAATCTCCTTTTCGCTGTATCCAGACTATCATATGTTAACTTAATGACATTCATTGGCTATCTCAATAAAATGTCAGGAATTTCATCCTTGACAATAAAAGAGAGCCAAATGCGCAATTTGCTCTCAGAGAGATCACCGTTCCGTCCCGGCTACTTTGTTTCCTCATTTTATCTTACCAAGAAATGGCGCAATTGTTCGCAAGTTTGTTTTGCTACAAGCTAACCCGACCCAGCGTCAGCCTTTCTCCGTCATCCTAGGCGTCTATGACTTCGGTGTGGCCGGTACGTCCCTGTTTCGCTTTTCTTGTCCCAAGTTTCAACCCATGTCTATTGCTTGAAGGCCCAGATGCCCTCTGCTCTTGTCTTTTCATCGTCGCTCAGTTGAAAAATCAACTTCAAGAACTTCGTATTCGGAGATAGAACGGGATTCTTGAGAAAATCTCGCTTGGGGAAGCAGAGCATTAAGGTCTTTTGGTGGACTTCCCATCTCGGCCGTCTCTGTTTAGGCTGGAATCCTGGTAACCTGTCCATCACCATTTCGCGAGAAGATTGAGATTCCTCCAATACTCGGACAGGTTCATATCGATTCATAGCATCGTCTTCAATGAAGATAATCCAGCGGTCGAGATCCAGATGGAGTTCCGCCCAGATGGTGCTCAGTTCACACCAGATAAGAAGATGGTTTTCCACATCGTATCGTTGAAAATAGCCGCTGCGATAGGCGGTCTGCTCCTCCGGTGTCATCTTAACCAAGGTAGCGTAGTGCTGCAAGCCAGCCTCAATGAGCGAGGAATCCATCAAGGTGGCGGTAATCTGCAGCGGGAATTCCCCACTTGGCCCGCTCCGGCCCCCACCCATGGCGAAGGGGTTGCTCAACTGCCATGGTCTTCCGCCCTGTGTCGCCACGCCAAGATACAGCGTCCATTTCTCCCACAGGTCCGGGAAGGATTCCTCGATCTGGGCCGAACTCTTTGAATCAAAAACCGGGTCTACATATTTTCGGTAAGAAGGCGCGGTGGCACAGGAGGTCAATAATAACAAGGAAAGAGTCAAACTGCAAAAGACCACCCTCCACCGTGCCCTCTGTTCAGAAAACCATGGCATCGCCTTGACCCTATTCTGCTGAAGGTAAAGCCAGTTGAGTCTTCACCCAGAACTCCTGCTTTTCAGGTGCCTGCGGGTGGGAACCACCGCCAGGTCTGCCACCTCGACCGCCGCCCATGCCACCGGGTGGGCCTCCACCCATGCCACCAGGCGGGCCACCGCCCATCCTTTCCCGATCCACCTTGCTCATGCCCCCCCACTCCAATCCAAGACAGATGACTTGCCCTAGCTCCGCCCCGATGCCGCAATCGAAAACATCGCCTTTCTCCAGCGGGATGCTGAATTCATATGTGTAGGTGCCCTGGGGAGAGGCAAAACAAACAGCCGGACCGCCGGAGCCATCGGGACGCATGGTTACTTCCTGATTGCTCTTTTTGTCGATGACGATGATTTGATCAGCCGTGGCTTTTTCCATTTCCAGGAGGCGCTGTTCCTGTTCAGGTGTCAGGCTCTCCCGGAACCCACCCGCACCGGACATTCCCAGCTTCTGCAACTCAGAAAGAGATGGTCCACCAGTGTAACGGATGCCGAAATCCTTCTTCTTTTTTCCAGAATTATCCAACCACAAGGTCACACCACCTATGCGAATAGCCCGCGCCCAGGACTGGTTACTGAAACGGAAAAGAATGTAGAGGTTCTGGTTATCATTGGACAGACCCAGTTGCACGCCCAAATCTTCAAAATAAGCGGTGGAACCACTGGTCCATTCCGTCATTTCACCGTCTACCTTCACCGGCTCCGCCGACCAGTTGGTCTGCACTTCCTGAGGGCCACAGCCGGCTAACAGGAATGGGCCAGCCAGCGCTAACAGAAGGAGCGCTTTTGCACTCAGAGTAGTAAAATTCTTGTAACTCATCTTTATACCTCATTATTGACTGGCTGAAAACTGGGGGTAACCGAGATGCTCGGCTACCCCCACGCAATTAATACAAGTCCGGAGGTGTTTCGGTCTACTTGAGCAAAACCATGCGGTTGGTCACCTCGTAGGGACCGGCCTCAATGCGGTATAAATAAACCCCACTTGCGGTCACATCTCCACTTTCGTTGCGACCATCCCAGCTTACGCTGTAGCTTCCTGCCGGTTGGTATCCCAGATCATAGGTGCGGATTAACTGTCCGGTGACGTTGTAAATCTGTATCCGCACTTCCTCCGAAACACTCAGCGCATAGGCGATTTGGGTCTCCGGGTTGAAGGGATTCGGATAGCTCTGGGCTTGAATATTAAGCTCGGCAGTTGTCTTTTCAGAAGAGGTGTTCTCAGATTTCTCAGGTAGGTCAAAACCGTACTCCTGGAGCATCTCATCAATTGCAGCGCGAATCTCCTCACGGGAAGCATCTTGGCTTCGCATCTCTCTGATCTTTTCCCGAACAGCTTCTCTCTGCTCTTTGGTGAGATCTTCCCAGAAGCCGCCCGGACCGGGACCAAAACCACCCCGACCACGCGGTCCAGACCAATCCTCAGGTACCTCGATACCATAACCTTTGAGCATCTCGGCTACTGCAAAGTGAATCTCCTCACGGGAAGCGCCTTGGTCTCGCATCTCCTTGATCTTCTCGTGAACAGCTTCTCTCTGCTCTTTAGTGAGATCTTCCCAGAAGCCGCCCGGACCATGCGGTCCTTTCCAGTCCTCAGGCAACTCGATTCCATACCCTTTAAGCATCTCAGCTACTGCGGCGTGAATCTCCTCACGGGTAGCATCCTGGTCTCGCATCTCTTTGGTCTTCTCCTGAACAGCCTCTCTCTGCTCCTCGGTCAAATTGGCCTTTAAGCCAGCTTTTCCGTGACCGAAACCAATAGGTCCATGCCAGTCCTCAGGCACCTCAATTCCGTAACCTTTAAGCATCTCAGCCACTGCAGTGTGAATCTCTTCACGGGTAGCCCTCTGGCTTCGCATCTCTTTTTTCTTCTCCTGAACAGCCACTCTCTGCTCATCGGTCAGATTGCTCCAGAATCTTTCTCCCTTATGTCCGGGACAAGGGCCCTGCGCCAACACAACGGCGCTTGTGCCCACCAGAACGCTAAAGAAAAGCACCAGCGCCATGATGCCCGTTATGATTGAAAACCTTTTCATTTTGGATACCTCCAATCAATTTAAGGTTAACTTCTTTAAATTTCTGAGTTCATTGTAAAAACTCAAGAACTCACTATTTATGAATTCCACCTTCAGCGAATTTGCATCTTCGGTTCCGATGTCAAAAATGAAGGTGCTCTTTGATTTCTTTTGATCTGATTTGATGAGATGACAACCTTTTATCTTCAAGTAGGCTGAAAACGCGAGGTCATCTGTGGTGATATGATTATTGTTGATTTCATCCGATTTGATTTGATTCCAATTTGTTTCCATTTGACTCCTTTCGATTTCATATTTATTTACCTTCCTCAAAATTAGGATGTCTGGGTTGCCCTCCTATTCCTTTCCCACGGTCTCTCCATCCTCTCATCCGGTCTCGTCCTTCCTTAAAAAGGGAGAAAAAATTCTTCTGCTGTTCTGGAGTTAAGATTGCTTTTCCCTCGAGCAAATGTGCAGTTGTCTTCTTCTTAAGCATGATTTCTAAAGTACCAATTTCCTCCGCAAGCTTGTCAAGTTTCTCTACATTCGGCTCCTCAGCCGCAATTTCATCCATCAATTCCTTTCTTTTGGCTCTGAGTGAGTCATGAATCGGTTTTGTTTCCTCCCAAAATTTTTTATCCTGAGATTCAAATTGTCTCACCTGCTTTTCATTCAGACCAAGTTCGTGTTTAATGAAATCCATATGCCTATCAGGCTGCATATCGGGCCCGCCCATGAGGGGGAAATGTCTTTTGAAATGAAAGCGATGGTAGGCAATGGTTGCCAGTGCGGCTACGTTGACGATGGTCAAGAGTATCAGGATTACAATGATTAGGTTCTTTTTCATTGCTATCTCCTATTCCTCTGAAATCACGTCCAGGTAGGTAGCTTCGATGGAACCCGTCGGTAAATCGTCCAGCAGGTTCAAATGGTATGAATCAAAAAACTGCTCTAAAGCAATGGTGCGTTCGTCAACTTGATATGCTGTTTGGCCGTTAGCAGACTGGGGGAAGTTTCCCAATGAATAGCCTGTAAAAATGCAAATCAGCAAAACGACAATAGCAATCGCCGGACGGGTCCAGCGAACCAGTCCCTCCAGCCAACCCAAAACAGGCTCTCTTCCCTTCTCGTATTCGATGATCCTCTGCTTCAGCCTTGTCCAAAGATAAGGAGAGGGTTGAATCCTCTCACGGTGTTCCAAAGTCCCCCACAGTTGGGAAAACTCCTCCAGCAGGCGGGAGCAGTCAGGACAAATCTTGAGGTGATTTTCCATTTGGACCCGCTGCTCTTCAGGCAGTTCATTCTCTAAGAAGGGCACCAAACTCTTTTTAACATTTTTGCAGTTCATCATAAATTCGCCTCCGTTCACTACTTTGACACGGATTCTGGTTAAAACTTGCGGTTTTTCGCATTCTTGCTATTCATATCTCAATGCGTCAATGGGATTCAAAAGGGAGGCCTTGCGCGCCGGATAGAACCCAAAGAAAAGTCCTACCGCCAGGGCGAATGAAAAAGACAAAGCCACAGAAATCGGCGTGATGACAGTTTGCCAGCCGGCAAAATGACTCATAAGCTTACTAACCAAGATTCCTGAAAAAACACCGATCATCCCGCCGGCCAATGATACGATAATCGCCTCGATAAGGAACTGGCTCAAAATATCGCGCCTCTGTGCGCCAATTGCCTTGCGGATGCCTATTTCCCTGGTCCTCTCGGTAACGGATACAAACATGATATTCATGATCCCGATTCCGCCGACGATAAGGCTGACCACGGCAATGCCAGCAAGAAGCATGGTAAATGTGTTACTGGTTTCCTGCACAGTAGAGAGAATTTCCGTTTGAGACATGATATTGAAGTCATCTTCATCACCTGCTCTGATCCGGTGCCTTTCACGAAGAAGAGATGTAATCTCAGCTGATGCCTTATCCATAACATCCTCGCTCTTCGCCTCTACATTGACAGTTGATACGTAATCTACTCCAAATAACCGTTTCTGTGCGGTTTTCAGGGGAACGAAGATTATATCGTCCTCGTCCCTCCACCCACTACCCCCTTTTTCGCTCATCACCCCGATAACCTGAAAACTGCTGCGCTTTATCTTGATGTATTGTCCTATGGGATCTTCCTCACCGAAGAGATTCTCCACCACTGTTTTTCCCAAAACCGCCACCCGTCGCATAAATCGGTTGTCCTCTTCCGTCACAAAGGAACCCTGCTCGACCGGAAAATTTCTTACCTCTGGATAGTTGGGTGTCACTCCGTTTATGCTGGTATTCGTGTTCTTATTACCAAAGACCACCTGAGCATTTCTGGAATACTCTGCATCAACTTTCGCAACGGACGGGCACCTTTCGGCAATAGCCTGAGCATCCTCGTAATTAAGAGAGGTACGGCTTCCGCCTGCTGACCGTGCCGGCCCGTGTCGAAAAGCGCCCGGACGCACCATCAAGAGATTTGCCCCCAACTGACTGATACGCTCCGTAATCTGAGCACCGGCGCCTTGACCTATAGCTATCATAGCAATCACTGCGGATACCCCCACGATGATTCCCAGCATCGTCAGAAAACTGCGAAGTTTGTTTGAAAAGATGGAAGATACTGCCATGGATAAGCTCTCCGCCACCTCGGCTAAGGAAAACCTTCTCTTTTTCTTCTCATTACGCGCTGGCGCAAAAGTCGGGCTAACCCCCTCTTTATCCCGGGTTTTCTGATCTTCCACAATCTCACCATCTTTTAAACGTATGGTTCTTCGGGCATAGGATGCCACTGAATCGTCGTGGGTGACCAGAATTATGGTAATGCCTTTCTTGTGAAGTTCATCTAATATCGACATGATCTCCTGGCCGGATTTGGAATCGAGATTACCGGTGGGCTCATCCGCCAGGATTATGGACGGTTCATTCGCCAGCGCCCGGGCTATGGCAACTCGCTGCTGTTGTCCTCCGGATAATTCCCTTGGACGATGATGAGCCCTGTCTTCAAGATTTACAGCCTGGAGCGCACTGTTCGCCATCTCTTTTCGTTTACTATGGTCACCCGCATATATAAGTGGAAGTTCTACATTGGACAAGGCGTTCAAACGGGGTAGTAAGTTGAAAGTCTGAAAAACAAAGCCGATCTTCTCATTCCGTATGCAGGCGAGCTGGGAATCGGAGAATTCACCTACGTTGATACCATCAAAAAGATACAGGCCGCTGGTGGGAACGTCCAGACAACCCAATATATTCAGGAGGGTGGACTTGCCCGAACCCGAAGGCCCCATAATGGCGACAAAGTCGCCATCTTCTATTTTAAGTGAGGCATTTTTCAAAGCAGGGACCTTTATATCCCCCATCCTGTAAGTTTTGTTGACGTTTTTTAACTCTATCATCTTATTCCCCTCATCATCCGCCTTAGGTCCCGGCCAGGATCTCCTTGCGGTGAGTTGTTTTCTATCCCACCCAGGATTACCGTATCTCCTTCCTTCAATCCCTTGGTTACCTCAAGCACCCTTCCATCAGTAATACCGGTTTCGATCTTCCGGGGAGTTGGCTGATCTTCTAATACCATAACGAAGCTTTTGCCTTCTCTTTCCTTTACTGCACTTTTTGGAATCACAAGTATACTATCCTTCTTTTCCACCATAAACTCCACGTTGGCTGTCATTCCTGATGCCCAATGGGACGGGACTTTCAGAGGATCCACCATCACATTGTATACCACCACATCCGAGACCAGCGTGCCCTCGCGGGAGATTTTGGTTACCTTTCCCCTCAACTTTTCATTCGGAAAGGCATCCAGCACAATCCAGGTCTCCTGTCCCCCGCGTATCTTGCCGATATCTACCTCATCCACCTCCACGCTTGCCACAAGTCTATCCGAAATCACGAAGAGGATACTCTGGGTGGAAACATTTTGCCCTGGCTCACAGGAACGATTTATTACCTGACCAGATATTGAATTAGTGAGAGGCACCGGTTTATATGCTTTTTCTGCAATCTCAGAAGCCATCTTTGCCTCCTTTAAAGCCTCCGGATCATTTTCCCTTTGCGCAGATTCCAGACCGGAACGCGCCGCATCCAGGAGCGCAATCCTATCTTCGCTGGAGATCCAGGCTAAGATGTCGCCTTCCTTGACCCTATCTCCCTCGTCAACTTCTACTCTGTCTATCCTTCCGCTGACAGATGAGCTGACCTCCACTCTGGTGTATGGCTGAATAATCCCGGTAGAAAGAACTTTAATCTCTATGTTCCCCCGTTCCACTCTGACCGTCTCATAGCTTGGTTGACCTGGGTTATCACCGCTTCTTTTTTGCCAATAGAAGTATCCAGCCACAAGGATCGCCACAAATACGATTACTACTAATATTTTCTTCATTAGTTTCTCCTTCCCCGGATCTTTTCCAACCTAGCGCTGGCTACACGGAAATTGAATATGGCATTAACATAGTTATTTTCTGTGCGGGTAAGATCGCTTTCCTTTTGCTGCAGGAAAAAATATGATGTCAGTCCCTGTTCATACTGCAGCTTTGTCAATTGGTACATCTCACGAGTCGCTTGTAGAGTCTTATCATTAACCTCGATTATTTTTTCCGCGAGTTCCCATTTTGAATAAGCCTGCTCAATCTCCTCCTCTATCTGTTGCTCCAGCTCCTGAAGTCTTGTATCCTGCTCCTTAAGCGAAAGAGTGGCTTTTTTGACCTTTGCTTTCCTTGAAAAACCATCAAAGATAGTAGGCAAGGAGAAGCTTATTCCTGCACTCCAATCTCCTTGCTGGTCCAGGAATGTTTCGTCACTCCGCCATGCATATCCCCATGAAGAAGACAGGGAAATTTTTGGAAAATAGCTGCTCTTAGCTTGAGTAACCTCAGCTTCCAGCACATCCGTGTTAATCCTCTGGGAGCGAATGTCTGGTCTTTGAGTTTTCGCCTCTTCAATTAGCCTGTCCAAAGATGGAAACCTTATATCCTCATCTTCATACTTTATGGTTACTTCTGTCCTTCGGGGTCTGCCGAGAAGTAGATTAAGTTCTATTTGGGCAAGGGTCAATTCCTCTTCCGCCTGCTTCTTATCATATTCTGCCTGTAATAGATTCGCCTCAGCTTCCATCACTGCGGGAGAGCTCTCTCTGCCTGCATTATACTTCAATTTGATAAGCACAAGGTCTTCTTTCCGTCTTTTAAGGATGTTTTCTGCAAGCGCAATCTGTTGTTGCTTCTGCAAGATTCTAAAAAAAGCCTCCTTTACTGCGAGAATCACTTCGTTCTCCCCAAGATGATAGTTCTCCTCCGCTATTTTCACTCTCGCTTTTGCAGCCTTTACACCGGCACGAATAGACCCTCCCTGATAGAGCGTGTATCCGACCCCAATGCTTGCCGAGTAGCTCCTTTCTTCGCCATATCTAAGGTTTAGGCTCGGAATGGAAAGGTTCAGGCTCGGATAATACGATGAATAAGCAGAGGTCACGCCCAGACGGGACTGTTCTATTGCTGTTTTCGCCTGAATAAGTTTGGGGTAATTCTCCCTTGCCAGGGAAAGGCAATCTTGGAGGGTCAAGGGCTCTTGGGCTAAGGAACCGCTGTTTAGAACGGCTAAACAGAATATAAGGAGAAAAGGTTGTTTCAGATTCACTGCATCTCCTTGCCTTTCTTAGATGATTCACTTCTTCATGTTCAACTTTCTAATCCTTTGACACCCTTTTTTGCTAGAACTTGCGGTTTAAACTTACTTTTCTTTCAGGTAGTGTATCAATTTCCTCTGCAGGTTTGATTTTGCCCGGTGAATAAGCGACTCTACTGATGAAAGGGAACGCTGCAAGATTTCGGCTATCTCCTCATAGGACAATCCTTCATATTTATGAAGCACAAAAGCAACTCGTTGCTTCTCAGGCAAAGAATCAATCGCCTTTTGTACTTTCGCATTTCGCTCTTTCTTTTCCAGGGCAACATCCGGTCGATCGGAATTTGAAGCTAGCACCTCAGTGACCACTTCACGGTCATTTTCTGATAAAGAGCTAAGACTTTTCAGCCATCTAAATTGCTTATTGTCACGCACGAAATTCAGCGAGCGATTCACCGCAATCCGGTAAAGCCAGGTGGAGATTTTAGCTTCCTGTCGAAATTTTTCGGCTGATTTGTATACCTGAAAAAACACCTCTTGAGCAATGTCCTCGGCATCCTGTCTGTTACCAAGTAGATTGTAACAAGTATTTATCACCAAAGCTTGATAACGATCAACCAGCGCTTTGAATGCACTATGATCTTTCGCTGCGATCTTCTCGATCAATTCCCTATCGTTCATCGAAGAGCTCAAGAGTTCTGTTGATTCTCAAGTCGAAACAAAGCCCACCTAATAGACACAAAACACGGAGAAAGGTTTAATTAACCCCGAAGGTTCTCTTATGCGGAAAATGTATGTATGAATGGAGCCTTAGTGGGTCCTAAAGGATCCCCATCTGGGAAATTTTCGGGCTATTAACTTACTCCTGCAACAACCCTAATAATTTCTGCTCCAGCGTATACAGCCTGAATCGGATCCTTTTGAAAGACTTGGCGGAATCGGGATTGATCAGCTTTCCGAATTCTTCCAATACCCGGGTGGCTTCCTCAGATCTTCTCAGATTGGCTTGAATGATCGAGTTAAGATCGGCTCGCTTCTTCTCTAAACTTCCCATGCTGTCTGCGCCCACATCTTTTCCGCTATCCCGAAAGGAGAGCAACTTTTTCTGATCGAAGTTCTTTTTGGCAACTCTGGTCAACTCATGGCGAAGACTCTTGAACTTCGATGACAGTTTGGCATCATCAAAATAGAGCCTTGCCACCTCTTCTGTCACCCGAACTCCCTCTCTGGCACGATTTAAGTTGGCGTCGATGATTCGATAGATATTTTTTATATTCATGGAAAATTAGGGCTTCTTCAAAGCTCGGTTATGCGGCCCCACTCTTCGAAGCAAATATATGTCTTTTTCAATTTGAAAAGTAAAACGATAATCTCTACTTACCCTTCCCTCAAATATTTTACCAGTGACTCCTTGAACTTTCTTGATCCTGAGGGATGGATGCTTGGGATTTTCCGAAAGAAGAGAAAGGCTCTTATCCACCTGTAATTGGATATTATGAGGCAGACTTCGATAGTCTTCCACAAACGGTTTAGTAAAGACTATTTTCACTTTGGTTTCTTCTTCAAAGCCTTCAGAGCATCTTTAATATTGGAAAAAGGGCCCACCAAATCACCTTTCAAAATTGCCTCGTCTGCTTCACGTTCGCCTTTCTGCCATTCCTCGGTCCAAAACCACGCCTGATCCTTGGGAATAAGCTTTTGGGGAACAAACACTATAGTATTATCTTCGATGCGAGCATCCAGGAAATCACCTACCTCAAGGTTCAAAGCTTCAAAAATATCCTTAGCTATGGTGATTTGGTGCTTAGGTCCTATTCGGACAGTTGACCTAATTTGCCGTTTTGTCCGCTGTTGCATTTTGAGCCTCCATTTGCGATCTTTTCCGCAAAAGGTCTTTTTTATCGTAATATTTTCTTACAATCTTACATTCTTATTATACGACTAATTGATCTTCTTGTTAGTCATCTGTGAAAGATAAATATAGCAGATGGAGCCAAAAAGCCGATTTTTCAGACTTACTAAGAGGAGCAGGAAACAGTTTACATGTTATTATTCGTATGAATGCTTCGCATTGATTTTTTCTCCCACACCTGTTTTTGGCTTGACTTGAAATTCGTATGAATGCATACGCATCCCCCTTTAGCAAAGGGGGATTTCTCAAGTTTCAAATCCCCCCTTCCCCCCCCTTTTTCTAAAGGGGGGATGTAAACAATTATATGCTCCCCTTAGTAAAACCTGCTCAATCTGTTTAATCGGCTGGGAGGAGCATTTTTATTTATGCGAGAAGTTTTTATAAAAAGGTGGTTTTGTAATAACCGCCTTTTGTGGTCTGCCTCGGATTATGATATCCAACTCTGTTCCTGTTTTCGAATATTCGATGGGAACATATCCCAGTCCGATTCCTCTATTTAAGGTGGGAGAAAATGTGCCACTCGTGATCTCACCGATCTTCTTACCATCTTTTTGTATATCATAATGCTGTCGTGGAAAACCTTGATCTTTAAGTTCGATAGCAACCAGTTTGCGCACAGGTTTTTCTTGTTTCAATTTCAAGGTCGGCTCTTTTCCCACAAAATCGCCCCTGTCCAATTTTACGATCCATCCCAATCCGGCTTCAAGAGGGTTGGTGGTCTGATCGATGTCATTGCCATAAAGCATATACTTCATTTCCAATCTTAATGAATCTCTGGCGCCTAAACCTATTGGCTCTATGTCAAATTCTCTTCCCGCCTCCATCAAGGCATTCCACATGCTCTCCGCATGAGCAGGGGAAAAATAAAGCTCAAATCCATCCTCTCCGGTATAGCCGGTTCTGGAGAAGAGCATCTCGATGCCATTCACCTTTCCCCAGGTTGCCCAGTAGAATCTCAGATCAGACAGATTTTCATCCGTCAGTTTCTTCAAAACATCTTCTGCTCTGGGACCCTGCAGAGCTAAAAGAGCGGTATCTTCACTTACATTTTTCAGTTCAACTTCACCCGAGAGATGATCGGAAAGCCACAGAAAGTCCTTCTCCAAACAGGCCCCATTGACCACCAGAAGGAAATGATCGGGCAGACGATAAACCAGAAGATCATCCACAATCCCCCCATGATCATAACACATGCAGGAGTATTGAACCTGATAGAGAGCTAACTTGGAGACATCGTTGGTGGTCATTCTCTGGACAAAGCTTTCTGCATCCTTACCCCACACTTCAAATTCTCCCATGTGGGTGATGTCGAAAAGTCCCACCGATGATCTTACCCTTCGGTGCTCCTCCATGATGCCCTGGAATTGAATTGGCATCAGGTATCCGGCAAATTCCACAATTTTAGCTTTGTTTTTAACATGCAGATCGTAAAATGGAGTTTTTTTGGGTTCGGTCATGACTCATCACCTCACATGATTTGTTCTGTTACTTGCATTTTTTATTCAAAGAGTTACAGACAAAGATCAAAATTTGCACGAGAGAGTTGGCGGCACGAGCTGAGAGTTCTAAAAAAGCCAAATGGGAAAAGATATTGGAGTGTCAAGCCCCGCCTAAGCGGGATCTCCGACTTTAGCTTGACTAAAAACTTCTTGTCCCCAGAATCCCACTTTGCGGGGAAGACAAAGAGCTTTTACTTGGTTCCGCTAAAGCGGAACACTCCAAGCTCTCCTTTCAAAGTAGCTTTTTCAGGAACCCTTGTCTAATTTCTCGGTGCTTTCAAAATTTCCTTCAGAAACCTGCCGGTGTATGACTTGGGGACCTTTGCCACCTCCTCTGGCATTCCGATGGCTACCACCCTGCCACCATCATCTCCCCCCTCCGGTCCTAAGTCGATGATAAAGTCGGCGGTCTTGATCACGTCTAAATTGTGCTCTATCACCAAAACCGTGTTTCCCATATCCACCAATTTGTTCAAGACGCCTAACAGCATTTTAATATCCTCAAAGTGAAGCCCGGTGGTGGGTTCATCTAAGATGTAAAATGTTCTGCCGGTGGAGACCTTGGAAAGCTCGGTGGAAAGTTTAACCCTCTGGGCTTCACCCCCAGAAAGGGTGGTGGCAGGCTGTCCTAAGTGAATGTAACCCAATCCCACATCCTTCAAGGTCTTAAGCTTCCTTTTGATTTTAGGAATTTTAGCAAAGAACTCATAAGCCTCATCCACGGTCATATCCAGAACGTCCGCTATATTCTTCCCTTTGAATTTAATCTCCTGAGTCTCCCGATTGTACCTTTTGCCTTTACAAACTTCACAGGGGACATATACATCGGGAAGAAAATGCATCTCAATTTTGAGAATACCATCTCCTTCGCAAGCCTCACATCTTCCGCCTCGCACGTTAAAGCTGAACCTTCCGGGCTTATATCCCCTCACCTTTGCCTCCGGAAGCATGGCAAAAAGATCCCGGATAGGGGTAAAGACCCCGGTGTAGGTGGCGGGATTGGATCGAGGGGTTCTGCCAATAGGGGATTGATCGATGTTAATCACCTTATCAACGTTCTCCACACCTGCAGTCCTTTCATATTCTAAGGGGGCGAGTTTGGAGTTATAAAAATGCTGGGCTAAAATCCGATAGATGGACTCATTGATCAGAGTCGATTTCCCCGAGCCAGAAACTCCAGTCACGCAGATAAATACACCCAGAGGAAAATCCACTCGAATCCTCTTAAGGTTATTCCCCGTCGCTCCAATTATGCTCAAAAAAGCTCCATTTCCGTTCCTTCTTCTCTCTGGAAGAGGGATGGACAACCTTCCGGAAAGATACTTCCCGGTTAAAGATTTCTTGCTTCGTTTGATAGTCTCCGGTGTTCCCTGAACCACCACCCATCCCCCATCCTTCCCTGCCCCCGGTCCCAAGTCTATCACGTGATCCGCAGTTTCAATCGTCTCCCGATCATGCTCCACCACCAGCACGGTATTGCCCAGATCCCTCAAACCCAAAAGTGTTCCCAGAAGCCTTTTGTTGTCTCTCTGGTGGAGTCCCACCGAAGGCTCATCCAGAATATACAGCACCCCCACCAATCTGGAGCCAATCTGGGTGGCCAGTCTTATCCTCTGCGCCTCACCACTGGAAAGTGAAGCAGAACGGCGATCTAAAGTAAGATAATCCAGACCCACATCCACCAAAAAGCCCAATCTCTCCTTTATCTCCTTCAGAATCTGTTTTGCTATCTGGTGCTCCCGTGAAGAAAGCTTTAATTTAGAAAAAAACCTACTAGTCCCCTTCACCGAAAGTTTAGTCAACTCTGCTATGTTCAAACCTCCCACCTTTACCGACAGGCTTTCCTTTTTCAATCTGGTTCCATTGCAATCCGGGCAGGGGAGGATTCGCATGTATTTTTCGATCCACTCTCTCACCGCCCCAGACTCAGTCTGGCGATAACGCCTCTCTAAATTGGGAATCACTCCTTCAAAACTTCCAAAATATTCTCCCTTCCCCTCCCCATTCTCCCAGCGAAACCGCAGTTCCTCGCCTCCGGTGCCATGAAGTATAATCTGCTTTACCTGCGGGCTCAATTTGGCAAAAGGGACATATAGGCTGAACTTATAATGTTCGGCTAAGCTTTTAAGTTTATGATAATACCAGTTGCCGATGGGATCTCCCCATGAGGCTATGGCGCCGTGGGCGATGGAGATGCTTGGGTCCGGGACCACCAGATCAGGATCGATCTCCATCTTGGTTCCCAGTCCACTGCAGGTGGGACAGGCGCCATAAGGGCTGTTAAAGGAGAACATTCGGGGTGAAAGCTCCTCGTAGCTGATACCACAATGCACACAGGCGTAATGTTCTGAAAATAAAAGCTCCTCTCTTCCCACCACATCCACCATCACGATTCCGGAGCCCAATTTAAGGGCGGTTTCTAAAGAATCCGCTAATCTCTTGGCGATCTTCTTGTTTACCACCAGCCGGTCCACCACCACCTCAATGTTATGCTTCTTATACTTCTCCAGTTTGATCTCACTCTCTCCGCCAGACACCTCCATGATTTTCCCATCCACCCGGGCGCGAATGAAGCCCTCCCTTCTGATCTGATCAAATACCTCCTTATATTCTCCCTTTCTTCCCTTGACCAGCGGAGCCAGTATCTGGATTTTCTTACCCTTAGGAAGGGAAAGTATCAGATCCACTATCTGTTCCACTGTCTGTTGAGAGATTTTTCTGCCACATTGGTAGCAATAAGGGATGCCCACCCGGGCATACAAAAGCCTGAGATAATCGTATATCTCGGTCACCGTCCCCACGGTGGAGCGGGGGTTTTTAGCCGAGCTTCTCTGCTCAATGGAGACTGCCGGAGAAAGCCCCTCGATAAAGTCCACATCCGGCTTTTCCATCATGCCCAGAAACTGCCTGGCATAGGCGGATAGCGACTCCACATACCTTCTTTGCCCTTCGGCATAGATGGTATCAAAAGCCAGAGAGGATTTTCCTGATCCAGACAAGCCGGTTATCACCACCAGCTTATCCCGGGGGATCTTCAGATCGATGTTCTTAAGGTTATGCTCCCTGGCGCCCTTGATTCTGATGAAATTCTCACCCAACTGCTCTTCACCTCTTTAGAAAAGGCCGAACTATCAATATACGAATAGACTCCCTCTTAGGCAAGAATAACTTCATGGATTTTTGTAGATAAAATGCAGGTGATTGACATCTTGAGCAATATGATTCACAACTCGTAGAACATGTAGCAAAGTTAGACTGGATCAGAAGTTGTGCAATATCCTGCTCCCGGGTGGATGTTATCATCTACCCCAATGCCATGGGATCATAATGTCCCACGGGAGCAGAAATTTCTATCCATCTTCGTTTTTTCAGCGCTTTTTTGCTCAATTTTTTTCCCGCTCCTGGGTGGATGTTATCATCCACCCTAATGCCGTGGGATGATAACATCCCACGGGGAGCAAAGGTGGAGAGGACAATAAATTTTAAGCCATCTTCATTTTTTCAGCACTTTTTGCCCAATTTCCTGCTGTTTTAAATGTATAATATTATAGAGAGTTAATTTTAAATCAGAAAGGAAAAATTGTTCGAGGTAGCCAAACTAAGGACAAAAGAAAAAGCCATCCTGGTGGGGGTAAAACTTCCCTCGGTAAACAGATTTGCCATCGAGGAATCCTTGCAGGAACTTGCGCTTCTGACCGAGACAGCGGGAGGAGAGATCTTAGACACTGTGATGCAGGAGCGTCAGAAGCTCAATCCCGCCTTTTTTATCGGAAAAGGGAAAACAGACCAGATAAAAAGCTTATCCCAAAGATTGGGGGCAAATATTATCATCTTCGATGACGATCTCACCCCAGCCCAGGTGTATAATCTGGAAAAAAATCTGGATACAAAGGTGATAGATCGGAGTTGGTTGATTTTGGACATATTTGCCAGAAGAGCCAGATCCAAGGAAGCCAAAGTGCAGGTGGAGTTAGCCCAGCTCAAATACCTGCTCCCCAGATTGACCCGGGGCTGGACCCACCTCTCCAGACAATGGGGAGGTATAGGAACCAAAGGTCCCGGAGAAACCCAGTTGGAGATGGATCGAAGAAGGGTTAAAAGAAAGATTCTGGAGCTGGAAAAAAATCTTTTGAAGATCGACAAAGAAAGAACAATACAAAGAAAAAGAAGAGAAGGTATATTCAAGGTCACCCTGGTTGGCTACACCAATGTGGGAAAATCCACTCTTTTTAATCAGCTCACCTCTTCTTCTGTATTTGTGGAGGAGAAGCTTTTTGCCACCCTGGATTCTACCACCCGGCTTTTGAAAGTTTCTGAGAATGGTCCGAATTTGTCCATAGGATCCATAGGATCGGATGGCGTTAAGATCGTCATCACCGATACAATTGGCTTCATAAGAAAGCTCCCCTATCATCTGGTAGCTTCTTTCAAATCCACCTTAGACGAGGTGAGACTGGCTGATCTTTTGTTACACGTGGTAGATATCAGCCATCCTGACTTTTTGCAGCACACAATCAAGGTGAATCAGGTCCTTTCCGAGCTGGACTCGCTGGACAAACCCACTTTAATGACCTACAACAAAATCGATAAGCTTCCCGGAAGTTACCCTATTAACCTTTCACCTTACTCTGAGCAAAAGGATAAGGGGATTTTCGTCTCTGCCCAGAATCAGATTGGAATTTCTGATTTGGCTGAGAGAATAGTTGAATTCGCAAAAGGGGATTGGGCGGAGGCTTCACTTTATCTGGAGAACGGGAACTCAGACTTGCTCCCCTATGTTTACAAAATGGGCGTGGTTACAGAAAGCAAATTTGAAAAAGAGGGGATTCGCCTGCGGATAAGAGGAAAAAGGGAGAATCTCCAGAAGATAAGAAAATTTAATAGCGGATTGAGGCTGAAATTTTTGGTGACTCAACCTTCCTGATCGGTCCAATCCTCGCCACGGCAGCCCAACATTCTGCTCACCGCATGGGTCGGGCTCATCCTGAAGGGAGTGTTGAAAAACCCTTTTGGCGGGGCCAACGGAGACCCGTCTGGGAATGCCCTGCCCTATGGACGATAAGTAATTGTCTCCCATAGGGGCGGGAATTTATCCCGCCCCAAAAAGTGACTTTTTCAACAAGCCCTGAAGGGCTCCCAGTCCGACGATTTTACGGAGTTGAGAGCCCCGTCTACGCGGGTTTTTCTGCTAAAAAAAATCCCATTGGGCAAAAAAACAAGAGCCCCGCCAAAGGCGGGGCTCTTGAACTTTTCTAATCCTCAAGATTGAGGTTAGAAAGTTATTTGTGCTCCAGTTGTATTGGTGTCGGAGGCTGATGAATCTGCGGTGTTGCCAATGGTGGTGGGACAGTTCCTCTATACAGGTAGTCTATCAGATATATCACGTCCTCCACATCTCCATCTATTCCGTCACGATTGCAGTCGCCCATGCAGACAGGATCAGGAGCAGGTCCACCCTTATACACAAAGTTGATCAAAAACAGCACATCTCCTAAGTCGAGCACACAAGGAGGATCATGGTACACATCTCCTCTGCCAGACCACATGTCCACTTCAACTGAAACCTGAGGTTCATCCGGATCGTTGGAGCTGATCGTCAGATAACAGGTCACAGTCTCATCCACGCACTGGGTAAAGACTGTTCCGTCAAAGGTGAGGACCACTTCAGAGAATTCTCCAGGAGCAACCGTGTCTGCCATAGGGCTGACCGTAAACGGACAGCCGGCACCCAACATCCAATCTATGATGCTGGCCATCAACTCAGCCCTTGTGCTGGGAGAGCTGTCGACCAGACCTGGGAAGGCGGTTGTGGTGAAGACGACCTTGTAGCCCTTGGCCGCCGGGTTGTACTGAATGGCTGAGACTCCTCCGTCGGCATCGAACACGTCCACCGCGGCAGATGATTGGGTGGTCAGGTAGTCGGTCCACATAGGAACGTCAGGGTTATCCGTGAATCTTTCGGTTTGGAACTCCATATCCTCGGCAACCGATCCGGGAAGACCGGTGCAGGTATACGGGTCGTTGATCACGTCCTGACTCGCGGAAGCGAGATGCAGATAATCGTAAGGGAAAGTACCCGGTGCGAAGCTTCCGGCGCTGGGATAGCTGGCCCAGAGCCAGTCCTGAGCGGACAGGAACAGGTTTCCGCCGCCATCCAGATAACTACCCAAATTAGCCTCATCGTTGGCCGTCAGCACGTCCAAGCCGTAGTAACCCCAGGTCTCACCGCAGAACCAGATAACTACGGTGTAAGCCTCCATGGTGCTTAGATCCGGTCCGTCCGACAAAGGATCGCTCCAGTCCACATTGTAGTAATCGTAGACATAACCACCGGCATCCAGAGCGGCCATGTAGATGTCTTCGATGTCGTAATAGGTTCCACCGGGAGTTCCACCATCATCGTCCACCAGAAGGATGTCTGCTTTCTCGCCCTTTCCGGCAAGTAAAAGCAGTCCCTCTGAGGTGCCAGTACTGGTATACTCAACTGTTGATCTCTTAGCGCCGATGACCTTGTATGCCTCCTTTGGGGTAAGGCTAGGGTTACCTTTCCCAGCCTGCCGCAAAGCCTCTAAGGCATTCCGGACATTATTTTCTCCTGCCAAAGTAGGAGGATTCTGTCCGACGGAAATGTCAAACCTCAGCTCTCCTTCTCCTAAGTTGTCCACTCTCAAGGGCTTGTCCATTGAGCATCCAGGAATGACCCCCATCGATAGTTGCGGCACTACATCGATATCCGGAGGTAGCTCTACTGTCAACCAAACAAAAGCTTCTGTTGTGTCCATCAGTTGTTTTCCGGCGGAGTTGCTGGCTATCTTCAGCACGTCGTAGTAATCACCCTCAGCAAGTCCATATGCGTCAAACATGACGATCAGACTGTCTGTCTCACCGGGCAGGATCGTGCCGAAGGTGGTGGGTCTGATGGTCAGCCAGCTATTGGGCTGATGGGTTATGTCGTAATCCAAGTCCTCGCCGCCGGCGTTAGTTATGAACAGGTCTTGCTCAGCGGTTGAATCTGGATTAAGCTCCTGATAGAAGCTTGATGGGCTTACCGCAATCTTCGGTCCAAACGGCGTACAGTCAAGCCAGGCCACATACTCGCTCTGGTCTCCACAGGGATAAGCTCCCCAATCCATGGGAGCAATAATGAGCCAGTAGGTCCCGGATGTGACGTAGGCTGACACTGAAAGGGTGTCGCACGTCTCGGTGGTGTTGATAAAGTCGAGATTGACCAGATCTACACAATCAAACGACACGGGATCGAAGAGCCAGAGCGCCAGCGGGAATTCAGCCACGCAGGTAAGGGTGAGATCACCTTCCGACACGTCGATCTCGAACCAATCCATATCTCTATAGGCTGATCCAAAGTAGTCGAAAACCCCGCAGCTCCCACAGATTGTGTCACCGCAAGCGATTTCCTGGAAAACAAATGGCGTTGAATTGCATCCGCCGTTATAGGTATCGTCATAATCGTCATAGCAGTACCCCTCACCCTCGTCATAGCCTCCCGGAGGGCACTCAACCACGCAAGGAACCGCCTCCTCGACGCTGACTTCGAACCCGAAGTCCATGGCACCCTTTCCTGGCTCCACATAAACCGGGAACCAGTAGCTGGCCGGACCTGGCATATTATTCCACCATATTTGCGGGTCATCAAATCCGCTGGGGCAAGTTACCCATTGGGAACCTGTAGCAGGAATATAGCTGGGACAATCCGGTGGGCACTCGCCATACAACACGATGCCAACCGTAGCTATATAGGCGCCCGTGGGGCAGAAGTCAACAAATATGTTGTTGCTGGCATAAGGTACGTCAAACTGGTACCAGACCGCATCCCAATCCAGAACGCCGGGACAATCGATGGTGGCTCCAACAGTCGTTCCATACATAGTCGTCGGGAACGTGCTGATGATCGGAGCACCAGTGCATTCGTCGTTGTCTGGTGGTGGTGGAGGCACATAACAGCTACAGGTCAATACGCCAGTGCCGGTATTGGAGCTGTAACCACCCACCTCGATCAGATATTCTTCACCCGGAAGCACACCGTAAACAGTAATTTGCGACTGCACACCACAGAAGTCGTCGTTGCACTCAATCTCCGTGCCTAATGGATCGCAAACGCAGCCATCATAAACTGCCAGTTTGGTGTCATACCCGGAACCACACAGGCTGATGGTTGCATTGCCCTCGCAAGGAGCTGTGTAGCAATACCAGATGTTAGGTGAATACAAACAGGTTCCATTACCATCGAACGTAGCGTTGGTGGTGGAGAACGCAAGCTGTAGCACGTCACCAATTGCTGTGGCATCGGCGCAGTCATCATTAGCTGGAGGACCAGCGGCTGGGGTAATTGTCAGGTCGAAATCCTCAATGCAATCCGGGGTAGGCCAAGTATCGATCATGATGTAGTAAGTGCCCGGCTCAAGGTGAACGCCGGTAAGCATACGCGAACCACTGGAACCGGTGTCATAGTCCATACAGGGATCAGCAGGCGGACACTCGTCATCTATAGCCATTCCGGTCCAGGTGGTGCCTTTCGGATCCATGGTTATATCCACGTCCACGGGCGTGGTAACGGTCACCTCGTAAATGATATCCTCACCGCCATCGTAGGAGCCAAGGCAGGTTACACCATCATAATAGTTCCCCCTGCCGCAGGTGGTTTGCCCTATGTCGCTGTAAGGCAAAGCTGCTGGTAGGTCGGGGATTACTAAGGGGTTGTCGCAGTTATCGCCCGGCTGAGTTGGTGGACATTCTTCCACGCAGATGCCGAAGGCGAAGTCCAGATACTCGTTGTCACTCAAGTCTTTCACATAGATTGGTAACCAGTAGGTCCCGGGTGGCAGATTCTTATACCATAACTGCCCGTTGTAAGTCCCATTTGGGCAATCGACGAATGCACCTTCTGTAAAATAAATGGGGTCATCGCATACTACCGGGCACTCATCATATATGACGGCACCAACCTCGGATAGGTCTATGTCCATCTCGCAGAAGTCGATGAACACATTGTTGCAGTCATAGGTTACCTCAAAGACATACCAGACCGCAGGCCAATCCAATTCGCCGGGGCAATCGATTCCGGCACCAATGGTGGTTCCCTCTACAAGTTGTGTGGCAGGACAAACTTCAGGATAAATGGTTATGGCATCCTCACAGTCGTCGTTGGGTGGTCCCACACCAACCTCGGTAATTACCAGGTCGAACTCCGGTATACAATCCGGGGAAGGATAGGTATCAATCATTATGTAGTAGGTGCCAGGGTCCAAGTCAAGATTGACAATGCCATGCGGCGAAGCGCTGTAATTGGTGGAATAGGCCATACAGGTACCACCCGGCGGGCATACATCGTCTATACAGATTCCGGTATAGGTGGTGGTCTTCGGATCTAAGGTGATGTTCACTCTCACAGCCGTGCTAACCGTCACCTCGTAGATGATGTCCTCGCCGCCATCATAGGAGCCCAGGCAGGTTGCGTCATAGTAGTCGCCTCTGCCACAGGTGGTCTGGCTCAAGTCCATGTAAAGCGTATCTCCATCTCCCTTATTCAGGCTGACTGCTATGGGATTCATGCAGTTATCACCAGGTTCTGGTCCAGCCATCTCTTCGACACAGATGTCGAAACCAAAGTCCATCCCGTTTTCATCGCAGTCAACCACATACACGGGCAAGTAGTAGGTGCCGGCTGGTAGATTCTCCCACCATACGGTGAGATCGCTGTAACCGGATGGGCAAGTTACCCATGAGTAATCTGTGTAAGGAATGTAATTCTCGCAGTCTGGGGCACATTCGTCATACAGCACCACACCCCGCGTATCCACACGAGGGTCGTTTGTGGGGCAGTAGTCGATGAGCACCTTATTGTAAGCATAAGTGAGCTCAAATTCGTACCAGACCGCAGTCTGATCTAATACGCCCGGGCAATCGACTGTGGCATCCTTGGTGGTCCCATATACGGTGTTAACAGCCGGACAATCCGGAACAGAAATGGCCACTGCACCAGTGCACTCGTCGTTGGCTGGTGGTGCACCCGGGGTATGGCAACTGATGGTCAATATGCCATCACCGGTACTGGAGTTGTAACCACCCACCTCGATCAAGTATTGACTACCCGTAACCCCGGCAAAGGTGATTTGCGACCGCGTGCCACAGCAGTCGTCATTGCATTCAATCTCAGCGCCCAATGGATCGCACTCACAGCCCTCATAAACCGCCATCTTGGTATCATAGCCAGAACCACATAGGCTGACGGTGACATTGCCGGTGCAAGTGGCTGTGTAGCAGTACCAAATGTTGGGTGAAGTCAAACAGGTTCCCCCACCATCGAACGTAGCTAAGGTTGTTGAGAATGGATGCCCTACCACGTCACCTATTGCTTCAGCGTTGGCGCAGTCATCATTAGGCGGAGGTGGTTGGGCCTCGACTATGGTCAAGTCAAAATCCGGTATGCAATCCGGGGTGGGATAGGTATCAATCATGATGTAGTAGGTTCCCGGCTCCAGATGAATGCCTGTAAAACCGTGGGGAGAAGCACTGGAACTGGTAGAAGTGGCAATACAATCCATATCCGGCGGGCATACATCGTCCAGAGCGATTCCGGTCCAGGTAACGTCAGGGCTCAGTGTTACGTCTATATCAACTGCCGAGCTAACGTCCAACTGGTAGATGATATCCTCACCGCCATCGTAGCCGCCAAGGCAGGTTTCTTCATAGTTGTTACCCCTGTTACAGGTGGTCTGGCTCAAATCACTGTAAGGCAGATCTCCCGGTAAGTTGACCACTATAGGGTCGGTGCAGTCATCGCCAGTCGCCTTAGGCGGGCCTGTATATAGAGGCACTTCGGACTCCTCGTGGGGGCCCTTGGTGGCGCCAGGTTTAGTTACCATCATCGGTGGAAGTTGATGCTCTGGTGGCGGGGGCGGAGTCCAAGATGAAATCAAGACCGGCGATGGAAGCTGATGCTCTGGTGGCGGCGGAGGTAAAGGCTTCTCCGGCAGCGTGGGTGAAGTTGCAACTATCTTCTGAGTACCAGTTGCCGCCGTCGACGGAACCTCTGCCTTGGTTTTTGGCTGTTGTGCGCTGGTGCTTACTAAGAATAGATAAGAGGCTCCTGCCACAAACACTACGGCAATCGCTAAGATGATTAATAATTTAGTTTTACTTTTCATTTCAAATCCTCCTGTGAAAATACATGGTTGCTATCATTTAATGAATAAAGAGCCTATGATAGCAAATGTTCAAACTTTATACTCGATAAAACCTCCTTTCAACTATATCGGCTAAAAATTTACATTCTTTGAAATTCAGCAAATGTTGAATTTCAATAACTTAGACTGGGATAACAGAGGAATATATAAAAAGAGACAGACTTAACCTTTTCAGAAATTCCCAAATTTCTGTTCAGTCTGCCTTCTCTTCTTTGGAAGGAGTAAACCTAAGCTTTTTACAATTACTTTTACTTTTGCTACAAAGGCTCTTTTCAATTACAATATACGACATATAGCTTGCTTGTCAAGAGAAAAATCACATATTTTTACACTTTTTTTGGCAATACAGGACAAAAATTGTCGACTACACTATCTTTTCTCTGGCATTCAATTTTACCCTGAATTCTCCATGCCTTCCGATTGTTATTGCGGGGCACCCTTACCATAAGTAAGTGTCCCCAAGATTCGCTTATGTAGTTGAATAACTTCTCCTGCTCTCCGTGGGATGTTATCATCCCACGGCATCAGGTTGAAAATCCCGCCGAAGGCGGGGGTGGATGATAACATCCACTCTGGAGCGAAGCACTAAGTTGCGGAGGGAAATTATTTTTACCTTGCTATACTGGAATAGCACAAAATCAGCATGGGACCATCTCAAAATCCATAAGGAGAAAATCTCAAATGCACCAAGGCTTTTGATGCGCCAGTCGGGTTCCTTAAGCCAAAAGATTTAGGGCGATGGCAGAGGGACTGTTGAAAAACCCTTTTGGCAGGGCTAAATGCCCTGCCCTATGGATGATAAGTAATTGTCTCCCATAGAGGGCGGGAATTTATCCCGCCCCAAAATGTAACTTTTTCAACAGTCCCCAGAGCATCGCCCCTACGTTCTCTCCCTTAAAACTATCATAGACCCCCCTATGTAGAGGCTGTAGGGGCGGACCTCCGCGTCCGCCCTATATAAATTATTTTCTGCCAGCTCAGAGGACCTGAAGGGCACAGGAATCTTTAAATCTTGGGGACACTTATAGTGAGGGTACCCCAAACCAACGTGCGATGGAATCCCTTGTGGATGATAACATCCACAAGGAGCTGTAGCCGCACCTTCGTTAAAGAAAGAAAAATGATTTGGGAAACAGCCCCACAAAATCCTGATGCAACAAAGGTTTCTGCCATCTTTAAATCTTGGGGACAACTGTGGTGCCCTTACCCCGCAACATGCCTGTTCCATGTAAGGACACCAAACCAAAGCTCATATCAGTGAAGGAAAAAGGTGCTAAGATTTGCCTTGCCTGCTTCCCCAAATGATGCTAAATTATAACCGAAAAGTGATTTCCTGCATATTTGTTCAGTATGATGAATCGGTGAAGCTTTATGAAAAAGAGCTATCCAAAATTTCGGGATGATCTGATCATCAGCCAGCAGGAGTTCGAAAAGGTCACCTATTATGTGATAAAGGATCCCATCACCCAGAGATTCTTCCGTATCAAAGAGTTTGAGTATTTCATCACTCAAAAGCTAAATGGAGAAATCTCGCCGGAAGAGATTGCTCAGAAATTTCAAAAGCATTTCAATATTCGACTTCCTCAAGATACCCTGGATAAATTTATCCAGCGATTAGAAAGCCTGGGATTTCTGGAGAGTGAGATATCCGAACGAGAACTTGCCCGACTTCAATATCAGAAAAGGACTTTTCAGGGAAAGCTTCTTTTCGTAAAGCTGAAAGGATTCGACCCAGACAGGTTTTTGAACAGAATCATTAAATATACCCGGTTTATCTTCACCCCATACTTTCTGGTTTTTTCTCTATTTATCATTTTTCTGGCAATAGTTATCACCATCTCTAACTGGGGAGATTTAGGATATAGCTTCATAGGGATTTTCAAGATCGCCACCATCTTCAAAATCTGGATAGCCATATTCCTTGTGGTGGTTTTACACGAGTTCGCTCATGCTTTGACCTGCAAATACTTTGGGGGCGAGGTGCACGAGATGGGCTTTCTTTTGCTTTATTTTCAACCCTGTTTTTTCTGTAATGTGAGCGACGCTTATCTTTTTAAAGAGAAATCAAAAAAACTGTGGGTCACCTTCGCCGGGGCATACTGCCAGATATTTGTCTGGGCAGTTGCCACCTTTCTGTGGAGGATCACCGCACTGGACACTGGACTTTCCAGTCTCCTTTTCGTGGTGGTCATCACCTCCGGGGTAACCGTCCTTTTCAACTTCAATCCGCTGATAAAGCTGGATGGATACTATCTTTTAACCGATTATCTGGAGATTCCCAATTTAAGAAAAAAAGCATTCGGATACATCTCCGTACTTTTAAAGGAAAGATTTCTGAAGCAGAAGGGCTTAAAAGTTGAAGCTTCCCCCAGAGCCAAAAAAATATATATCTGGTACGGAATTCTTTCTTTTTTGTATTCAACTATTCTGCTTTCCTACATCTTCATCAAGGTGGAGTGTTTTTTGGTTTCTCAGTTGGGCGGGTTCGGATTTATCTTGTCTTTGGTTTTGATTTTTCTTATTTTAAAAAGACCTGCCAGAGCAGCTCTGGTGGGAATATGTCAATTCCTTTTTATGAAAAGGAAAGAGATGATAGTACCCAAAAAGATCATAATTTATTCTGTCATACTGGTAGCACTGATACTGGCGTTATTTTTAGTAAAGATGGAGTTGAAGATAGGCAGTCCCTGTGAGATACAGGCTCTGGAATATTTTATTCTCAAAAGCTCACCGGATGGAACAGTAATATCCGAGCTATTTCAGGGAGGCAGCCAGGGAAAAAAATCGGTGAATCTTTTGAGGCTTTTTGCTGACGATTACACCAGTTTAAATCTGGTGACCAGGGTGAAGGAGGGTCAAAAGGTGGAGAAGGGAGAGAGGGTGGCAGAACTTTCCTCTCCCTCCTATCTTTCCGATTTAACCCAGACCAAAGCGGATTTAAGAAAGGCTGAAGAGTATTTAGCCTTGCTTCAAAAAGGTGCCAGAAAGGAGGAAGTCCAGCAGACAAAGGATAGGGTGACTCAGATTCAAAGTGAGCTTAAGCTCAAAGAAAAGGAGCTTTCCAGGCTTTTCGATCTACATCAAAAAAATCTGATCAGCAATCAGGACTTGGAGCGTGTGCAGACGGAGGTCTCGGTATTATCCGGAAAACTTAAGATCGCCAAAAATGAGTTGAAGATTATGAGAAACGGTGCCAGAGAAGAGGAGCTTTCCATGGCGGATGCAGAGATAAAAAAATTGGAGGCTAAACTCGAATTCCTGGAGGATCAGATCACCGCCTCCCAGATAAAAAGCCCCATCCAGGGGGTGGTTACCTCCATAAGCGCAGGTAGGAATCTTTTGAGCATCGTCAACCTGGACACCATGCGGGTTTTGATTAAGGTATCGGAAAAGGACTTGGATGTGTTAAAGGAGGGTCTTCCGGTCAAATTGAAAGTTAGAAGTCATCCTTTTTTGTGCTTTTGGGGGAAAGTGGCGAAGATTTCTCAAACGGCTGATGTGGAGGGACCAAAAAAAATCTTTCCGGTGACTTGCAAGATCGAGAATTCTGTCAGAGACAGATCCGCCTCTGACGGAAAAGATTATCTTTTAAAGCCGGGCATGTCCGGATATGCCAAGGTGTATTGTGGTAAGATGAGACTTGCTTCTCTTTTGACCAGAAAGATGGTCCGTTATCTGAGAGTGGAGGTGTGGTCCTGGTGGTAGATCTGGTGAACAATATGGGGTGTGTTTGGAATACCCAAGACGATAATCAATGAAAAATCTTCTGTGGAAGGAGCAGTTATAGAAGAAAAAATTTCTTTACCAGATCATAAAAACCATTCAAAAACCCGTATAATTGGGAAAAAGTAACTTAAACCTTCAAGATAAGGAGTGCTAAATGAAGTCCTTACGAATCATCTTGATAGCGGCATTATTAGTTTTCATAGGAAGTGCGGTGTGGGGAGAGAAGCCCAAAAATCCTCGATTTTTCCCTGCCACCTACAAAATGACTGCCAAGATCCAACTGAAGGATGAATATCGCATGTATGATAGCGCGGTGGCGATACTTGAAGAAGGACTGTTATTTTACCCGGATGATGCGGAAATGCATTTCCTTTTGGGAAAGGCATACTACCATAAAAGTAATTATCGGGGTATGGCAGAGCAGCTTTCAATAGCGGACAGCCTGAAGGGTAAAAAAGACAAATGGCTGAAAGAGCTTAATCGCATGAGGGATGAGAAATGGCCACAGATATTTAATCAAGGGGTAACAGCTTACAAAGAGCAAGACTACGATACGGCACTGGACCTATTTCTGACCTGCACCATACTTAATCCCTCCGACGCTCGAGGTTATTGGCTGTTCGGAGACACCTATCGTTTGACAGGACGATATGAAGAGGCATTTACCACTCTGGATGCCGCCCTCAAGCTGGATCCGGATGACCCACGGATATGGAGAAGCTACGCTGAAGCTTTGTTTCATTCCGGAAGGCAAAAGGAGGCTTTGAAGAGCTATAATAAGGTGCTGGAAAAGAAACCGGAGGACACGGAGGTGCTATTCAAAGTCGCCACCATTCACTACAATGCCGGAGACTACGATCAGGCTCTTTCCTACTACCAGAAAATCATCGAGGCAGACTCCACTTATAAGGACGGCTATTTTAATATCGGAGAAATCTATTATCGCCAGAAGTTCATAAAGACAAGCATGGCGCTTGATTCTTTGAAGGATGATTCCGGAGAATATCTTAAAGACGAAGAATCAACTGTTAGAATTGAAGGGCTAATCCAGAAGAAAGATGAATTTCTGGCTTCTGCTCAAATCGCCTATGAAAAGGTGGTGGAACTTGACACCATCGACATGGAAGCTCAGGTTTACCTTGCTGAGGTTTACCAGGAGCAGGAGAATTTTGATCAAGCTATGGGGATTTTAGAACCTTTGATCCAAAAGGACAGCACAAATTGCAGTGCCCTGGAGCAACTGGCAATTATTTATGCGAAAATAGGAATGGGCGAAAAAGCCAAAGCAACCTGGCAGAAAGCTCAAGATTGTCTTGAAAGCCAAAAATAAGATATGATAGCTGTCCAAGCTTGTGTTGGACAGTGTAGGGGCGGGGCTTGTCCCCGCCCGATTGCTTATATGTAGACCTAATCACAGCCGTCTAGTGGGGCAGATCCACCTTTGTACAGGTAATTGACTAAATACATCATATCCTCTAAATCTATTATACCATCATCATTTACATCCCCAACACACAGGGGGTCAGGAGGAAGACCATTCCTATAAAGATAGGCACTAAGCCAGAGTATATCGCCCAGGTCAATAACTCCATCTGCATTGCAATCGCCAGGAGCTGGAGGAACTGGTCGGAAGATTTTTACAGCCTCCAGGGCGTTGACCCTGCCAGAACCGAGCAACCCTTGGTATCCCGGATTATGGGCATCGATATTGTCGGCGGTGGTTTCTAAGGCTTCTCTGACCTCAGCATTAGTTGCCCACCGGTTGCACGACCACACCAGAGCCGCCACACCAGATACAAAAGGCGCAGAAATAGAGGTGCCGCCTATCTCTGAATAGCAATATCGCCACCACTTATGCTCTCGTCCAGGACTCCAATTATCCCACGGTGCACAAATATCTACCCAGGTGCCGTAATTGGAATTCTCTTCCTTAACATCATTGTTATCAGTGCCGGCAACAGCGATTACGTTTTCATAGAAAGCCGGATAACGAGGCGTTTCTGAGGATTGGTTGCCAGCCGAAGCTACTAAAAGCAAACCCTCATCCCAGGCAGAATTAATGATGTCCTCTAACCCTGGAGGGTCAAAAGGAAAGCTCCAGCTCATGCTTATGATCTTTGCTCCATTATCCACGCCATAAGCGATAGCGGCGATACGTTGATTGTAGTGGTCGGAAACCCTTGCCGCCATAATTTTGCAGAACCAGGCTGTCCCTGCCACTGTTCCAGTCCAATTATCACAGACTTTAGTCGCCTCCTCTGGCGTGATATAATTATTGGTCACTGCCGCCGCTGTTCCGGCAGTGTGATCGCCATGATCACTAACATCCCATGGAGAAAAACCCACACAAGCTGTATTTGGGTTGGGTTCGTACTCAGGGTAGTTTCCTTCAAAATTCCAGCCGACAAGATCGTCAGGATACCCATTAAAGTCGTCATCATCGTCATTCAGATCGCCGGGATCAAGAACCCATTCATTTTCTACAGGATCCCATTCGATGGTATGACCGTCACCATCCATATCCTCTCCGTCTGGCCATTGACCTAAATTCTGCCACATGTTATGCACCAGATCAGGATGCCCGTAATCTATGCAATTGTCAATTATCTCGATCACCACATACGGGCTTCCATTAGTATGCCTCCAGGCATCCGGACATTTTATTTTGTGAAGTCCCCACTGCTGAGGGTAAAAGGAGTCCACTGGCGTGACGTCGAATTCGATTTTGAAGTCGGGACTGGCACAAAGAACATGAGGATCATTGGAATAGGATGAGACCACCTGATTCACATCAAAAGTGTCAGGGAACTTCAAAAGAAAGTAACCCTGCACCGCCTCCCATTGACCTTTATAGATTTTTTCAAAGGAATAAACCTGATAGAAGGTATTCAAACTATCAATGGATAGATGACCTGTTTCAATTATTCCCTCTCCATTTGGTGTGGGAGTGATGGGAAGATATTCGTGTTTAATATCAACAATTACCCGCCCAAGAGCATAGTCGTCCGAATCTGGATCCTGCATATCTGCATTGACCAAACTGAACAATCCAAAGAGAGCAACAAAGCAAAAAAGGGAAGAAAGTTTTTTCATTTTTACAAACCTCCATGTTTGCTTACGGTTTACTGCCTACTGCTCACTGAATACTGCCTACCAGCTATTTAATCAGCACAAGCTTCTTAGTCTCGGTAAAGTTGCCTGCCTTAAGCTGGTAAAAGTATATCCCGCTAGCCACCTCCTTTCCAGAGTTATTCATGCCATCCCAGATTACTTGGTAACACCCTTTACCTTGTTTTGTATTGACTAATTCCCTCACCTCCTTTCCCAGAATATTATAGATTTTAAGAGTGGTGTGGATGGGATGACTCTGCCTACTGCCTACTGCATACTGTATCCTGGTAACCGCATTAAAGGGATTTGGATAATTTTGAAACAGTTGGAAGCTGAATATCTTATGATCCTGTAAGGTATCTTCCACCGATGTGGTGGAGGTAAAATAATACACCTCTGTGGAGTCATCTTCTGGAATTCCACCATGATATTTATATCCAATAAACACTCCATGTCCACGCCCCTGAGAATCCATCACAAATTTGAATGAACTCCCTGCTCCTACAGCATCATATTCGTACAACAAAAGCAGAGGGTCCAACCATCCCCCATTCTTGTTATTAGTGTAAAATACGCTAAACCCACCTGGAGTTGTGAGAGAGAGGTGAACCTGATCTTCCTTATCAATGAAATACTCTCGTATCCGCCCACTGTCTGGTGGAAAGACCTGAACCTCTTCCGGTCCAGTCCAGATGCTATCCTCACTCTGTTTATAATAGTAAAACGAATAGCTCGTATCACAGTCGAAACTACTACACCCCCACATGAAAAGGTGAATTCTATTACCTGCGTCTGCCAATAATTCAAGAGGTCCAGTATAAAGTGGATGTGGTGGTCTGGGGATGGTATCTGTTTTCCAGTTCTCGCTGTTCAAACTATCATTTCTGGTATAATAACATAACCAATCGGTACCATAAAGATTGTGAGCCGTTCCATTCTTCTGAACGCAGAGAAAGGGGCGCCCACTTCTTCCGTATCCCACACAAATAGGCGGTGAGATCACCTGTTTGGCCCACTCTCCGGTGGAATTGTTAGTATATATCACTCTGTACCAGTGATAACTTGCAGAATCAAAATCTAAGTGCCAGACCAGATGAACGTTCCCTAAACTATCAAAATCCATCTTATAGGAAAAATACTGGGCGTGATTCTGTGCTCCAGGCAATGAATCTATCTTAACAAATTCCCAGTCAGGTATGTTGCTGTTGGTATAATACAGCGTATCATCGTAGATGTCTCCCGCGAGAGAGGAGTAAAGTATATGGATGATCCCCGTTTTTGTATCCATCCACAATCCTGCATGGCGACCTTGTCCAAATATGTATGTAGATGTTTGTATCTCCTCTGGCTGGCTCCATCCTCCGTCTTTCTCCTTTGTAATATAAAATATCCTGTAATCATAAACGAAGCCGGTAATTGTATCCCGCACGCCCTCAAGGTAAAACAAATACAGCTTGTCATTGTCATCTATATACAATCCCTGACAAGCCATTCTATTTGGTAAGTCATCATCTGTCAGTTGTTGTATCTGTGCCCCTTCCCACTGGGCCTGTGTATTTTGGCACAAAATGACGAATGTCCACAGGATCCATAGAAACGAATAAAGAATGACGAAAGCTATAATCTTTTTCATTTTTCCCTCAAGCGTCGATGTATTAACTTTACTTCCCAAAACAAAATATGCAACCTTATTTTCATTTGTCAAGTATTTTCTACCCAAGGAGAATAACGCAGAAAAGTAAAGAAAGCTTTTTCATTTTATAACCCTGTCAGTTGAAGTGCGGAGGCTTGTCCGAAGGATCCCGCCCAGACGGGCGTCCGTCTGGACGCTCCGCGGAGCCTCCACGATTTCTTGAAACTCACCAGTTTGGGTTTTTCAAAATGCCCTAAAGCTCCGCCCCTTTTATATTATGAAACGGAAACCTTTCCTTGTCTGAGCTTATCGAAGGAAGGTTTCCATCATGTTAGGTAAGCTCTCCAAAAGTTCTGCATCTGACGAAACACTTTCATTCCAGCGATCATTTTAGGATTTCCCCCTATGTAGCAGGTTGCAGTAAGTATGAAGCAACTTGCATAGAGCGGTTGCATTGTATCCCACCTTGTCTCTATCTGATTTTTCAAACGCTGAGAACATCTCAAAACCTTCTGTGATTTAACTTCGGTATCTCTTTGACTCCTAATCGATTCCCGCTCTGAGGTTCTTGAAGGGATATTATATTTTTCCTCCCCTTTAGTCCTCTCCTCCGTTTGAAGCCACAGGATTTCAGCGGCACAGATTTTGCTTTTCTTCAAAGTTGAAAAACAAGGAGGTTTAGTTATCGGCTAATTGATAAGGAGGCAGAAATGCAATGCTTCTTTTATGGAACGACCCGAGACAAAAATAGCGAAAAGGATCATAACGGAGTGGTTTCATTTTCTGTTCCCGACTTGGGAATAGTTTTCCGAGCTCAATATAAAGGTAACCCGGTTGAATGTGAGTATGCCAGTCTTCTGGCACTGTTAGAATTTATTGAGATAAATCCTCATCTGTTTCAAAACAAAACCGTGGAGATCTTCGGCGATAGTTTTGTGGTGATCAACCAGGTAAATCTGCAGATGGTTTGCAACAAGGACCTGGAGTCTTATCGAAATATGGCTTTAGTTTACAAAAAGAAAATCCCTTATAGTTTAAACTGGATTCCCCAGAAGGAAAATCCGGCTCAAAGCGAGCTTGCAATAAGATAAAATCCTCCTTCATCCCCTTCTGCCAAAGAGAGCCTCCAACGTCCCCCGGAGGCTCTTTTTTATTGACAACCATATTCAGATTCGCTAATTTGAAAAGAGCTCTGATTCTAAGTGTAACTGTAAAAGAACCCTACCTTGGTAGGAACAGAAGCGGATGACAAGTAATCAGAGGCTGGGCATGGAAATATGGAAAAGAAAATGACATATCTTAAGTGGTTAAGCCAACTTAAGTCCAGTTCTGAGGATCCTGCGGAAAAGATAGAGTCGTTATATCACTTCGCCGGAGACGAAGATTTCTTGAAGGAGGAAGCCTGGAGGAAGATTGTCTCCATTCTGGTGCCTGATAATTTAAGGAGCTTCAATCTGGATCTTTTGTATGGGGCGGAGATCAGCGCAGATCAGATTATAAACAAAGCCTCTACCTGCCCCATCAATGCAAAGAGGAGGGTGGTGGTGGTGTTTGATCTACACAAGCTTTCCGCCTTCTCCAAGGACGTGCTGTTATCATTCTTACCCAAGTTTCCTGATTCAGTTTGCCTTATCCTTCTGTCCCCCAAAATTACCTCTCAGGCAAAATTTCACAAAGCTTTGGAGGAGCTTGCCACCACCGTGGAGTTTCCCCGTTTGTGGGAAAATCGGACTTCAGACTGGATCACAAACAGGATAAAAGAACAGGGCAAAAAAATCGAAAGAAATGCTGTTCAGATATTGCAGAATCTTGTGGGAAATAATCTTGCCGATTTAGCTAAAGAGATCGACAAACTGGTGACCTATATTGGAGAAAGGGATAGGATAACCTCATCCGACGTGGAAGCAGTGGCGGGTCTGTCCCGGACTCACACCGTTTTCCAGTTAACTGATTCCATCGGAGAGAGGGACACAAGACGATCGCTTTTGATCTTAAGAAATCTGATTTTAGCCGGCGAAAAACCGGGAGGAACAATCTTTTGGCTAACCGAACATTTAGAAAGGCTCATCCAAACCAAGGAGTTCCCTTCCGGCTCCGGCAGGTCTCTTGCGTCTTTTCTTAAGGTTAAGCCATTTCTGGCATCCAAATATCAGAAACAGGCACCGAATTTCAGCCTAAAGGAATTGGAGAAAGGATTGAACCTTTTATATCAAACCGATGTGGATCTAAAGTCAAATCTAATGCCGGATAAGATCCTTATGGAACTTCTGGTGTATAATCTGTGCCACCTGTGAAGGTCGATAAATCTTATGTCCACAGGATCCATAGGATAGGGACAGGGCTTGTCTCTGTCCGAGGTTTTCTTCACAGCAGATGAAGCTGATTTAGCGGATTTTTGCAGCAGATTTTCTGCCCACAGGATATTTAGAAGGATGCTTGTATCTGCTTAATCTTGATAATCAGCTGTGAGGAAAGAAGGACAGCCACACGGACGCCCAGACGGGTCTCCGTCTGCCTGCCCGTTCGGGCAAGGGCTGTCCATACGGCTTAAAGACCTCACCCCCTATCCCCCTCTCCATGAAATGGAGAGGGGGAATAAAAGGGGGAGAGGTAAAAAATCCGGGAATAATTTTCAACTTAATCTGTATTCTAACAGGCGGTAGTACCGATGAAGGAAAGTGAGGGGCAAGCGCCTTTCAACCAACAAAGTGATGATGATCTGATTCTAAAAGCTCAGAAAGGTGACCAACGCTCCTTTGATCTTTTGGTGAAACGTTATCAGAAGAAGATTTATTTTTTGGCTTATCGCATGGTCAAAAATCACGACTCCGCAGATGATATCGCTCAGGAGACTTTCATCAATGCCTATTTTGCCATCAAATCTTTTAAAACCGGATATAGTTTTTATACCTGGTTATACCGGATATGTATGAATTTGAGCATAAATCTCCTGAAGCGACAGAAGTTTATGATTCCGGAAAGCCAATTTGAAGGAGAGACAAGCCCGTTGGAGAGGGAGGCGACCGGGGTTGATTCTTTAAATCATTTAGCCTTAAAGGAACTGGAGAATAAGATAGAAAAGGCTATGGATTCGCTTCCGCCAAAGTATAAAGCTGTGTTGGTATTGAGGATATATGAGGACCTGAGCTATGAGGAGATAGCCAAAACCCTGAAAATCTCTTTGGGAACCGTAATGTCCCGGCTCTTCAGGGCCAGGGAAAAGATGCAGGATGAGTTGAAAGAATATAAAGAATATAAGGAGTGAGCAAGTTGAGATGCGAAAGATTTGATAAGCTGATTTATCTTTTTCTGGATGGGAGACTGGATCAAGACAAAGAAAGAAAACTAAAAGAGCATCTTTCCAAGTGCGAAAGATGCCAGAAGAAGTTAGCTTTTTTACAATCAGTGGAAGGAAGGGCGGAAAAAATTGAAATAAAGGAGCCACCCCAGGAATACTGGGACAGCTTCTCCATTCGGGTAAGGGCGAAAGTCCTTGCCCGAAAAGAAAGATCACCTGTTATTAGATTGAGGAAAGCACTGGAGAACATCTTCACCTTCTCACCTTTGAAGATAAAGGTCGCCGCTGGTCTGGTATCGGTGGTGCTGGTCTTTATCATCGGAAAACTATATGTGGATTATCGGGGACAGGAAATACTCCCCTCCAAAGAAATTATTCAAACTGAAGAGCAGCCACGACTTGATATCAAGGAAATAGAAAAGAAGGAAGGATTTCCAATAGAAGAAGGTAGAAAGAGAGTAAAATCAGCATTTGACAAGCCCGAGCAAGAAATGAAACTTTCCGATGTAGAGGAAGCGAAAGAGAAACCCGTTCCATCTGAGACGCCAGTGGACAAAAAGAAAGTCTTGGTAAAAGAAAGAGAAGTTCCTGCTCAGCCAGAGGTTGCGCAAGAAAAAGCAGTCCCTGCTTATGCACCCGCTTTGGAAGATCAAATTCCCATAGAAATTGAAAAACCGTCAGAACAGCAATTCATATCCCCGGAAGCAGAACCCGTCGGAGCAGGAGCAGAGGAAAGGGCTAAGGAGAAGGTGGTAAGAAAAATGGCTGCTCCCAAAAAGAAAGCCCAAAAAGCTGAAGAAGTTCCCCAGAAGGGCGAAGCTGAAAAACCAGTAAGCAAGAATGTTAGTGCCTTTGTCAAACCAGCCTTCCGAACCTCTTTAGCTATGGATCAGTATGTAGTGAAAGAAAAGATACTCCCGAAGATAGAAGAAGATGACACACTTACGCAAGTGAATGAATTGACAAGAATAATACAGGTGTGGAAAGCATATATTGAAGAAAATCCAACTGATCCATTGACCAACCAGGGGTATCTGCAGATAGCAACCGCATACTACCTTTTGGCGAAGCTCAGCCAGGATACCACAGCCATTTCCGAAGGTTCAAAGGTTATAGAAGAATATCTTGATCAGATCAAAGATCCGACGGTTAAGGACAATTTAAGCGACAGACTGAAAAAAATAAAGGCATTGAGGCAAAGATGAAAATTTTTGAGGAATATTTCTTTTCATGGCTTGTATAAGAAATAGCATTGAACTTTTGAACTTTTGAACCTTTGAACTTTTTAACTCTTTTTTAAAGGAGATCGGTCATGAAAAGAATATTTGGCACAAGCTTGATTCTGGTGGTCTTCCTCAGTGCAATTGCGTGGGCTGACGGTTTCATCATTCCTATGCCTCCGCGTCCTGGCAAGCCTTTTCCCCCTGATCTGTCCATAAAATATCATCACGTGGACATAAAGATTGACAACCAGGTTGCACAGACAGCGGTGGATCAGGTTTTCATAAACAACCATCATCGGGACATAGAGGGGACCTATATTTTCCCCATACCGGAGGATGCCTCCATCTCCAGGTTCTCCATGTTTGTAGGAGGCGAAGAGATCAGGGGTAAAATACTGGACAAAGACGAAGCCCGGAAAATCTATCAGGATATAGTTCGCAGGAAAAAAGATCCCGCCCTTCTGGAGTATTTCAAGGATGGAATGTTCAAGGCTTCGGTTTATCCCATTCCTGCTCATGGCGAGACCCGCATCAAACTCTATTATTCTGAGATTCTTAAGTTAGGCGGAGGAATATGCGGCTATCACTATACCTTAAACACGGAGAAGTTCTCCAAAGACCCCTTGCAGAGCGTGAAGGTTAACGTGGAGATCAGTTCAAAAACGCCCATAAAAAGCATCTACTCTCCTTCACATAATATAAGAATTGAAAAGGAAGACGATCATCATGCCAGAGTAACCTACGTGGAGGAGAACACCCGCCCGGATAAGGATTTCTTTCTCTATTATACCGTTTCAGAGAAGGACGTCGGCTTCAATCTTCTCCCCTTTGAAGATGAAGAGCATCAGGGTTATTTTTTGGCTATGATCTCTCCTTTGGTGGAGGTTCCTGCGGATAGAACTTCAAGCAAAAACATAATTTTCATTCTGGACACCTCGGGAAGCATGAAGGGAGAGAAGATAAAGCAAGCTAAAGGAGCCCTATCTTTTTGCCTGAACAGCCTGAACAAAGGGGATCGGTTCAACGTGATCGACTTTGATGACCAGATCAGAAGCTTTAAGACAGGTTTGGTTCGGGCAGAGCAGGAGAATATCTCAGAAGCTCTCTCCTTTGTGGGCAAACGCGAGGCAGAGGGGGGGACCAACATAAATGATGCACTACTCACCGGTCTGGAGCAAATCGAAGAGGCAAGCGGAGCTTCTTTCATTATCTTTTTGACCGATGGTCTGCCTACCGTAGGGCAGACAGATATAAACACCATTCTGAAAAATGTGAAGGGGGCGAATCAATTCTCCACCAGGATATTTGTATTCGGAGTGGGCTATGACGTGAACACCCGTCTTTTAGATCGAGTGGCTCAGGACAACCACGCCACCTCTGATTACGTTCGTCCATCCGAGGATATCGAGGTGAAGGTCTCCAGCTTCTACAAAAAAGTTTCCCATCCCATTCTGACAGATATTAAGCTTTCGTTTGGCAATGTGGAAGTTTATGATCTTTATCCCAACGAGCTTCCTGATATATTTAAGGGTTCTCAACTTCTGGTGCTGGGTAAATACAAAAATGGAGGACATACCATGACGAGGCTGTCCGGTTCTACCCAGGGGACGACCCGAGAATTCGTCTATGAGGTGAATTTTTCGCCAGATAATAAAAACGATTTCATCCCCCGGCTCTGGGCAACCAGAAGGATCGGATATTTGATCGATCAATTAAGACTTCATGGAGAGAACAAGGAACTGGTGGAGGAGGTGGTTAGACTCTCCAAGAAATATGGGATCATCACCGAATATACCTCTTTTCTGGTGGATGCAGACTACAGATTGGCGGCTCACCAGTTAGCGCCCCGGGCGGAGAGAAATTTAATGGAATCAGCCAGAGACGTGGTGGGCGCAGGGGCCGTGAATCGGGCTAAAGCCACGAAGAAGTATGCCGGGGCTGCACAGGCTCTCCAGGGCTTTCTGGATGCGGAAGGAAAAGAACAGAGAATAACTAAGATGGCTCAGATTGGAAACAGGACTTTTTTCAACAAAAACGGCCTTTGGGTGGATAGCGAATATGAGGGTCAGATCGAGCCCATAAAAGTGGAAAGACTTTCAGAAGCGTATTTCAAGCTCTTGAGTAAGGTTCCCCAAGTGGGAAGATTTTTTGCTCTGGGAGATGAGGTCATATTTCTTATGCATGGCAAAGCCGTTTACATCTCGGATGAGGGAAAAAGCGACCTCACCCCATCCGAACTGAAATCGCTCCTTTCCTGGTAACAACCATGTAAATGTAGGGGTAGAGCTTTAGCTCCACCCATGAAGTGCGGGGCGAACCTAAAGGGCTTGTTGAAAAAGCTACACTTTGGGGCGGGATGACGGAGACCCGTCTGGGAATTCCCGCCCCCCTATGGAAGGCAATTACTTATCATCCATAGGGCAGGGCATTTAGCCCTGCCAGAGGGGTTTTTCAATAGCCCCTACACTTTTCTCCAAATCGGGCTGACTCGTTCCCTTCGACACTGAGTCTAAGGAGGGAGCGCTGAACGAAGCCACTCTGTCGAACAGGTCTTCGACCATGTTCGACCTACAACGTCTATATAGTCTTTGAGAACGGATGGGTGTTAATTGCCCGTCCGTTTTTTTACTCCTGAGGCACGTTTGAGCGCGTAGCAGAGGCTTTATGCCTATGTGCCCCGCCAAAAGGCGGGGCTACGCGAAAGGAACTTTTTGAACAGGTCTTCGACCCATAGCTGGCAGGCATATTCGACCTACCATATCTAATTGTGGAAACCTTCCTTCGACCCTTCGACAAGTTCAGAGTGCTGAGCACAAGCTCAGGACAAGGAAAGGTTTCCGCTACATCTGCAATTACAAAAATGCACTAATAAAAAAAGGCAGGAGATTCTCTCTCCTGCCCATATATCCGTTTCATCCGCTCAATCCGTTGACCAATCCGTTGACCTATTTGACAAGCACCATCTTCTTCATATCCGAGAAATCTCCCGCCTGCATCCGGTAGAAATATATGCCGCTTGAGACAAAGCTCCCCTTCTCATCCTCACCATCCCAATCCACCAAATAAACTCCCGGCTTCATTTGCTCATTTACCAAAGTTCTCACTTTCTGTCCCACGATATTGAATATTTCGACTCTCACGTGAACAGACTTGGGCAGACTGAACTGGAAATTTGTGGCTGGATTAAAAGGATTGGGATAGTTCTGCGAGAGGAAAAACTCAGAAGGTCTGCTATCCTCAGAGCCGGGAATTTCTTTAACCCCACCACCATCCGGGATAAAAGCCTGAACGCAGACCTCCTCGGCCGGGATGTAGTCATCCCAGATTATGGGAAGATAGGTATAGGTGGGAAGAGCTCCCGCACCAAAGTTCAGCCGGCTTTGGGGTGGCCAGAAGCAGGTATCTATGCAGATCCTCATGCTGTCTTCCAGCTTGAAGGTCATGGTTGCCAAAAGAATCCTGCTTCCGCCCCACATCCGTTGATCCTCGCTCCCGGAGGCAGCCAAGATGAGCCAGAAATGAGGGGGCACAAAAGCAGAATCCTTTCCTCCTGCCCAAAAGATCCAAGAGCTGTCGCTCGCCAACTCCAGAATCTTGGTGTCCCAAGCTAACGCAGTATTAGGATAGGGTTGGCTGGCTCGATCCCACATCCAGTTGGTGTCCCCGATCTCGGGCAGATTACGGAAGATGCTCAAGACCCAGTCTAGCGGCGGGCAGGCTGTGGTCAGGCACAGGTCATTATTGTACGTAGTGAGGCTGCAATACTTGGTGGGATTGCTGTGGGTATAGAAGAGAGGAATAGTCATACCTGAGATGGAATCATTTGTGGTCGGAAGATCATGGGTGATATAAAGTGGCATGCGGATAAGCCATGGACCTGGCGGAAAGAGTGAATCGTCTCCAGGATAACATTCTAAGTACAAGGTGTCCGCTACGCCCGGATCATTGGGGTCCTGATCAGCCAGTCCCAGGCTGGAGAAACCGAATACCATTAAAGCCATCACTGCGAGAAGTAATAACTTTCGTTTCATTTTGTTGCTCCTTACATGTTAATAAAAGTTATCATTTATAAACTTCTTGGTGATCTTCACTTTCGGAAATTCACCAAAAAGCTCAACTCAATTTCCCCCTCCTTCTTAGAAAGGTTACAAAATCACTTAGTAACCTTTTTGGCTTTTGTTTTTCTCACCTCCTTATGATCGTGGTTTAAGGAGACATACTTATTAATTTTTCATAAGCCTATATAAAAAGATAAAATACAAATGTCAATAGAAAAATTAGATTTTTTTTAAAAAGTTATTGCATTCCGACATACCAATTCCGGTTGAGCCATCTTTAGAGCAAGAACAATTTTAGCAGGAAGAAATGATAGGGATGAAAAAAATTAGCCTGAAGGCCAATTTTTGGCAGTGACCTACAACTGTGTCATTCTGAACGAAGTGAAGAATCTAATAAATTCAACATCTTACAAATGCGTATGCACTCATACGAGTTTGAGATTCTTCCCCCGCCAAAGGCGGGGTCAGAATGACATTTTTCGACAGGCTCACCAGTTGACTAAATGTGGTTATGCGAAGCATTCATACGAATTTCTTAAAATGAGTGGGTAATTAATCATATGGGAAGCATTCATACGAATTCCCTTCAGGGTGAACCTTTCAGAGTTTGTTGAAAAAGTGTCTCACGCGCTTTCCCAGACGGGTCTCCGTAATCGGGGAGAAGAGATTATCGTAGGGACAGCCCTTGTGGCTGTCCTCATTAGGGTTAGGACAGGGACAAGCCCTGTCCCTACGTGAAAACTTCTTCATAAAATAGCTTTTTCAACACGCCCCTTCAGGATGAACTTTCCCCCTTGATGGGGAAGGATAGGGAGGAGGTGATGCTGAATGCATACACAACTGTGTCTACTCGAATAAGTGCATACGCATCACCCTCCCCTCACCCCCCCCACTTATAGTGAACTTGTCGAATCTATCAAGGGAGGGGAAGACTAAAAAGCAACTCTCCCACTTGACGCAGGGACAGCTGGGATGGGGGACAAGAAATAACTGAATTTATTACATTTGAAGGGTCACAACCTGAAACTAAACAACTCAATAATCAAAAACTTGCAAAAAGCCCGAATTTGAATCCATAGAACCGGATCAAAATTAATACAAACGCAGTAATGATTCTTACATGTCATTCTGACCCCGCCTTTGGCGGGGGAAGAATCTGACTTCCACCATTCTGCATATCTACCTGAGCCTGTCTGCATGTAATGCCCAGTCAGACGAGAAAACTTGAAGCCAGGCAAACATATAGAGAGATTCGTATGAATGTGCGTATGCACTCATACGAGCATACGCATGTTTCGCTTCCCAGACGGGAGGGTCACCCGTACGAGTGGATGTCGGCTCGTCCGGGATAACATTCCCGAAGAGCAAAAAATTAGCAACAAGATTTTGAGACGCCACCAAATAATTATGGGATAGCCATCTTACAGGCTATCCCATAATTTCTCACTGCCGACTCATGTTTGGCAAATTCACCAGTCAGCAAGCATGGTGGACAGGATTAGAAGAACCAGATACCTGGGCACTTCGGCTCTACTCCACCTTTGTACAAGTAGGCGATTATAAACAGCACATCTCCTAAGTCTACGACTCCGTCGGAAGTAACATCTGCACGGTCAATCGGACATTTTGGTTCAGCTCCGCCCTTATACAGGTAAGCGATAAGATACAACACGTCTCCCAAGTCTACAACGTAGTCGCCATTGGCATCTCCACATAACGCCGGGATTCCCGCGACCTTCCTTTCCCTGGCCACTATGAGGCGACCCAGTGCAACCAAGTCCTTCATCTCTTGCTCTCCGCCGGGAGCCACAGCCTCCACCAGAGTGAAGCTATATTCTGCGTTGGGATCAGAGCCAGCCGGGATCTCCAGAGCAGTGAAGACCTGGGTACGATCCAGTCCATAGAAAGCATTAGTATCCTTATCCTGAACGTTGTAGTCAGGAGTGGCGGCAAGCTCATAAAGCTCTTGATCCAGCCAGCCCCAGGGACTCTGAGGATACAGAAAACTATCGTTGCGCACGTTGTAGGCTCCAAAAGGAGCTTGTACTAAAACCGCCGTTGTATCATCTGTTTCCTTAGCCAGAGCGATTCCGCAGTAGAAGTTGTTATATTGCGGGTGATCGCCGCTAACATCCCAGCCAATCTGATAGGCGATGTGGTCGGTATCGTCGAAATCTCCCAGGTTCCGACCGCTCTGATTGCCCATGCTATCGTAGGGACAATCGATGTCCATAGCCATGCCGATGTAGGTGTTTCCATAGTCGGTACAATCCTCCGTGCCACCAGGCCACCAACCAGGTGGACCTTGCCGCTTCACCCTTATATGCTTAATCACTATATTCCTGTACTCAGGTGGAGCCGTAGGCTTGAAGAATTTGACCTGCTTGGAGAATACCCAACAGAACCATTTGTCGTTCATGGGCGGGTCCAGATCGTTGATGAAGATGTCCTTGGTATAAACAATCCAGAAATCAGGCTCATAGTCCACATCACATTGGTTGACGTGAAGGATATCCTGAGCATCCGATTTGTGATCATTGTCACCCATGCATCTGCCCACCAGAGTGTCACCATCTACGATGGTAGCTACGATGATTCCACCCTGGAAGCCGACCTCATGCGTGGTATCGAACACAGGATCGTAATAGTGGAACCACTCCTGACAGTTGGCGTTGACGTAAAGTTTCAACCCTGCTTGTGTCTCCCCATTTGTATTATCCAGGGTGTCAAACGTCTCGGGATCTCTGGGACATTCATAATAATCCTCCACGTCCACCACCGCCTGAAGCGGCAGATGATACTCATCTGGCTCATTGGTGGTGATCTTAATGTCGGCGTCAACGAAGCTGTTCTCGCATCCGCCAGATCCCTTCACGGTGATAGATAAAAGTGCAGTATCTCCGGGGGCCAACGCGGGCTGTGGACCCGGCGCCACAATACAGGGATCAGTACAGGTCACAGAGTAGACCAGCGTGGCATTTCCAATGTTCTTTACCCAAAGGAACACTTCTTCATCCTCCGCGGGGACCTTTAAGGGAGGTCTATTCCAGTTGGGCGGCTCAGGCGGCTTTCTAATTCGATAGTCTATTTTGGAATTTGCACCGATCGGCCATTCCTCCAGATCCAGATAATACACGTCGTTGTCCGTCCATACGCCCTCATCCCAGACACATGGACCGGCATCCCGGTCACATATGTACTGGATGTGCAGATCACCATTATACATGTTCTGCGCCAGAGAAGGCCAACTCTCACTCACACACTCTCCTGCTTCGCATTCATCAGTCTGTGTGTTGGTCAAGTTCCAAACTTTCGCCCAACTGTTTCCACCATCGGTACTGGCACAGGCAAAGACGTCCCGGTTGCCAAAACCTGCGGCAGAGACGTCTGCGGTGTCAACCTGGGTCCAGGTGGAGAACAGATACACACCTTCGTCCGGATGATAGATGGGATCCTTGGCAGAGATACTAATCTTGCTGATGCACGGTTCGTTTTGATGATGAATATTTTCCAAAGCATCCCAGTGCTGGATCGTTGAGCTGCCAGTTTTCTTGCTCCAGTGATAGGCCCATGCCTCTGCCGGATAATATGAACCCCCAGCCGGGATGTCAACGTAGGTGGTGATATAAGCTATATGCAGGCTGTCTTCATAATCGTAGCAAGCACCCAGATCTATGAACGCTCGCTCTACGGTACCCGTGCCCTCGGCTGGATAATTAGTGCAATTATAGAAGACAAAGGGAGTTCCAGAAAGCCAGTCATCACCATTGTTCATGGACTCCACATAGCCCACATCACACCCAAATTCCTCACCGGCATGATCATCCCCTACCGCGCTGGTATACACGATAGCCACCCTCTTGGAGACCGGTGAAGTCTCCACCACCGCGTCGATAAAGCCGATGGTGTCCACAACCGCGATGGGCTGTGCCATAGGACCCGCATTTGGCGTATTCTCAGGTGTGGTATACGTTTTGTGTCCGCCATGGTAGGTCTCGCTGATCAGTTGGGCTGCTGGGGTTGTTTGGTCCAAATAAGACCTCACCCAACCTAGTATATAAAGGGGAGTGGTCACATCGTTAACCACAATGTGGAAATAATCCCTTCCCGTATTCTCAGTGATGGGCACGTGCACCACCTTACAGCTGGGCCATATCCCTCCCCCGGTTTGACCATCCACCCAATCCGGAACGTCCCAGTGAAAGCTCCAGAAACCTTCGCACTCACCATCGTCGATGGATAACGCAGTATGCCAGCAGGGGTCGCCTGCATAATTGTGATAGGTCACCCCTGGAATTTCTTTTCGAGTCAAGTCCGTAGGATTGTAATCCATAAGCTGGATATAGGAGTATGCAGATCCTTTTTCCCCTCCGTCTATCGGCGTAGGACCGGTCCAAAAAGGAGTCCAGGGATCATAGCAGTTGGCATCTACATAGCGATCCGTAGCTGGCGGCTCATCCACGTAACACCAGGTGAAATGACGAAAGGCATTCTGATACATAACGCCCATCCGCCGACCAATGGTGCCATTGGACTGATAGTCACGCCAGGTAGTTCCCACTATAACATGCTGCCTGATGACCCCAACTTCCGGTGTAATATCCTCGCAACCCACGTACTTGCCACTTAGATACCGGTACATATCCACGGCTTCTGGAGACCCAACCTCCGTCTCAGGTAAAATGGCATGCTTCTTGATCTGTAACTTCGCCTTGTTATCGATGGCGAAGGCTCCTATGGCGAAGATGCCCAAAACAAACAGACAAACCACAAAAATTACCGTCAATCTCTTTACCATTTTCTACTCCTTTCAAGTAAATAAAAGGTCACTTGAATTATAAAAGTTGAAAACTAATTTAATAAAAGCCCCACAGCAGATTGATTCTCTGCAACAACCTTGGGAACGCTCACCTCCTTTCCTAACAGGAAAAAAATCGAAGGTTTTTGAATGCTTGATTTAAACTGGCTGGCTTTAAGACAAAATCTGTGAGATTTTACCTTCAAGCCTTTTCCTTCACCTCCTTCCAGTCTCAGAGTCACCCCCCCGCCAATGGCGGGGTGAGCTGAATTTTAAAAGGTTGAAGTTAGCCTGATAGATTTTGCTCCTCTACCGCAAACTAAATTGGATGCTACACCTGTAAAAGGAATTCTGCCAAAGTAAAAGAAAGACTTCTTTCCCGCTCAAAGATCAAGGAAGAGAAGATAACAAAACCTTTACCTTTGATCTTTGCCGTTACGGCTACTAACCATATAACCATTATAATAAACGGCATAAATCCCTTTTTGTCAAGTATTTTTTTTACTTTTTTGACAAAACTTTCTTCTTTTTTTTCAGTTGTTTTGAAAAACGATAAAAAATAAGGCGATCGGGGTATCCAGCCTTACCATATAAATAAAAGGAACTACAAGGGGCAGGTAAGGTTCACCCTGAAGGGCGTGTTGAAAAAGCCACACTTTGGGGCGGGATAAATTCCCGCCCCTATGGGGAACAATGGCTTATCACTCATAGGGCAGGGCATTTAGCCCTGCCGATATATGGGGAACAATGGCTTATCACTCATAGGGCAGGGCATTTAGCCCTGCCGATATATGGGGAACAATGGCTTATCACTCATAGGGCAGAGCATTTAGCCCTGCCGATATATGGGGAACAATGGCTTATCACTCATAGGGCAGAG
>CAZOJT010000012.1:71556-76427 GCA_964580215.1 uncultured Ignavibacteria bacterium
CATTTAGCCCTGCCGATATAGTTTTTCAACGGTCCCTGAAGGCACCCCCCTTTTTACACCAAAAAATTCACTCTTCCACTATCACCCTGATCAATTCCAAAAAGTCTGTCATGCTCGCCTGCACCCCATCTTTGTTCACATCCGAGTTAGCCCTCTGCCGGAAAGAAAATTTCTGGCTTCCAGCCAGGAAATTAAAGAAAAATATAGCATCCGCAATAGTGTATGCGTATCCATCATCGTTCACATCGCCATACAGAGGATGTCTGATGAGGACACTTCCATGGATCAACATAAGCTCAGGCGAGGTGATGAAACTGCTGTCGCTTCTTACTAACCTGTTGTCAGCAAAAGGGGTTCCTAAATCTTCAAAAAAGCTCACCGGCGCCTCTACGTCCAGCAGAAGATCCTGAGAGGTTACGTTCATCCAGATAATACCCAGAGTGTCAGTCCCCGGTGTCAGGGGACCAAGATAGGTTGAATCCGGATGATGTCTTCTACCTACAATTCTTACCCTTTCGGGGACTGATGTGTCATAACTGATGCACTGAAAACGATTTAGCAACTCAACTGAGCTGAAGGTCAACAGTTCCGGGTTAAACTCCAACAGCATATCTATGCCTGCTATGGAATCCACACTGGTCAAGACCATATATAACTCTACGCCTGCCTGTCCCGGGTCTGCCACAACCTCGTCACTGAGACAGATTGAAAAATCTCCCTGGGCGAAACCGGGAGAAAAAAGCCCTCCCAAATTCAGGATTCCCAAACATACTATCATCAAAAGGCTTCTACGTCTGAACATCTTTTAATCCCTCAATGATGGCGAAGGACAAATCACCCTCCCTAAATCTGAAAATTCGGTCATGGACAACTTGGAGGAGGACCCCCACGATACAAGTAGCTTGTCAGGTAGAGTATATCTCCCAAGTCAATGATTTCGTCACCATTTACATCTCCTGCCGCCAATGGTTGGGGAGCCGGTCCGCCTTTGTACAGATAACTAATCAGATATAACACATCTCCTAAATCCACCTCACCATCGCCATTAACATCTCCCGGAATATAGGAAATCACATGTAATACCACCAACTGGCTATCAGCTAAAGATCCATCTGAGGCGATAAAGGTCACCTGATAGATCGAATCCTCCTGGGTGCTATCCGGAGCGAAGCTAAAAGCTCCACCTCCGTTACCGCTGTCCACAAAATCGGAATTTGGAGGGGAACCGACCGCACTCAAGCTGATGCTGGGTCCGTCTGGATCGGTGGCATAAACGTGCAATCCGAAGGTATCCCCTACCTCCGGTTCCACGCTATCAGGGAGGGAGACCAATACAGGCGGTTGATTTCCGGCTTCGGTGACGGTTATCTCCACTACTTCACTATCGACTGCACCAGTGGTATCGGTAGCTTTGAAGGTAACCAAATATTGCCCTGCTTGAGTGTAGGTGGGAGCAAACCAGAATGACCCGGCACCATTTCCCGAGTCGATCAGGGATGAATTTGGTGGTTCGTTCTCCACACTGAAGGTAAATGGGTCTCCGTCAGGTTCGGTGGCGAAAATTCTGAACGCCAGAGTATCCCCCTCCATGACGCTTTGTGGTCCTATGGAATCTAAATCTGGAGCTTGAGGCACGTTGGTTATGGTAATAGGAACCTGTTCATAATCAATCGAAACCAGATCGGTGACGGAGAAGAACACCGTGTGAACTCCCGTCTGGAAATAGTCAGGAGTGAAAGTAAATGATCCTGCTCCATTGCCGGAATCCACAAACTCGGCATTATTGGGCAGGGGACCAGCGGTCAGAACCAAGCTGTCGCTGTCCACATCCGTAGCATGCACCCTGAATTGCAGTGTCTCTCCCTCTGCCACGGTTTTTGCTCCAATTGAATCTAGGACCGGAGGTTGATCTACATTTACCACCGTGATCTCCACCAACTCACTGTCGAAGGCTGCTTGCGTGTCTTTGGCAAAGAAGGTAACGTAATAAACCCCCGCCTGAGTCCAGTCCGGATGGAAGAGGAAAGAACCGGCTCCATTTCCTGAATCAACAAAGGTGGCGTTAATTGGGACATTCAGGGTGTCCAAGATAATTGAATCCCCATCTGGATCCGTGGCATGTATGCGGAAGCTCAGCACCTGTTCCTCGCCTATCGACTTGGGACCGATGGAATCTAAAACCGGCGCATGATTTCCCGATTCGATCACGGTTATATGAACAAATTCGGTATCCGCCAAACCTCTGCTTTCGGAGATAAACCACACATCGTATGTGGAATCGCCCTGAGTGAAATCGGGAGTGAAGCGGAACCATCCCCGACCATTACTGCTATCCACAAAAGAGGAATTTGTGGGCAGATCCATAGCCTGCAAACTGGGGATGTCAGCAATAGAGGTGGTGACCACATGAATATCCAGGGTGTCCCCTTCCACTATACTGGTATCATTTATGGGCACTATGTTCGGAGGCTCAGGAACATCATACACCTGAATCGTCCGGGGAGCATCCCACACGGTATCAGGATAAAGCTCGTCCACCACAAAGGCAGTTACAGTATAAAGATTGGGACCCGGGTATCCTCCCTGACTGTAATCCGGAGTGAAGATGAACACTCCCACTCCGTTCCCGCTATCTGTGAAGGTGGCGTTATCTGGCAGGGGGACCACATGCAGACCGGGGAAGGTGCTATCCGGATCGGTACCAATCACCTTGAACATACAGGTTCCCCCCTCGTCCACCTTAAAATATGAAGAATCCGGCTGGACGTTAACATCCGGGTGCTGATTCGAGTCTATCACCGTGATCTCCACCAACTCCCAACCCCTCAGAAGTGTATCCACCGAGTCGATAGCCTCAAACAGAGTATAGTAAACTCCCTGCTCATAGTAGGTGGGGCGGTAAATAAAGGTACCGGTGCCATCACCGTTGTCGGTGAAGGTGGCAGAAGGTGGCAGATCGCTTGCCCGCATGATAGGAGTGATGCTATCCGGATCTGAAGCGGTGACCACAAATGTTAACCACTGTCTCTCGATCACCGACTTGGAACCTATGGAGTCCATTACAGGAGGCTGATTGCCTGCCTCGGTGACCGTTAACTCCACTACCTCACTATCTATCAATTCTCCATCAGATGCCATGAAGACAAGATTATAAATGCCTGATTGCACATAAACAGGATAAAATTCAAACAGTCCCGTCCCGTTGGCGCTATCGGTGAAGAAAGCTCCTATGGGCAAACTATCTGCGGTGAGAACGGGTATGGTGCTGTCCGGGTCGGTAGCACTCACCATAAAGATCAGAGCATCCCCCTCCATTACGCTCTGGGGTCCGATGGAATCCAGGACCGGAGCCTGATTGCCCGCCTCCACCACCTGGATCAACACCTGCTCATAATCTATAAGCTCTCCGTCGCTGGCGTAGAAGGAGATCTCATATATTGCAGACTGGGTATAATCCGGGGTGAAGAGAAATGAGCCGGCGCCATTTCCGGAATCCACAAAGGTGGCATTGGTGGGACGGGGTTCGCTGGTGTAAAGCACCGGGGTGGCGCCATCCGGATCAGTGGCATGCACCCTGAATTCTAAAGTATCACCTTCGGTTATCATCTTATACCCGATGTAATCCAAAACCGGAGGTCGATTGGCTCCCTCGGTGACCGTGATCTCCACCACCTCGTATCCCGACATAGGTGGGATGCCCTCATCCGTGCAGTAGAAGGTGACCGTATCCACGCCCACCTGTGAATAGTCGGGAATAAAGGTAAATCCTCCTATGCCTCCGCCACTATCATTGAAAGTGGCGTTTTCAGGTAAACCCACCACAGTAAGATAAAGAGGACCACCATCCGGATCGGTGGGATCACTACCCACTACGCGGATTTCAAGCACTTCTCCTGCCTGAACAGTTTTTGGACCTATGGAGTCGATCTGGGGACTCTGGTTGATATCTACAATCGTAATCACTACTTCCTCAAGGTCAACCAATGGGGGCGTGGAACTTACGTCTATGGCGGTGAAGGTAACCGTTTCCACACCCGCCTGATAAAAATCGGGATAGAACTTAAACAATCCATGCCCATTTCCACTGTCTACAAAGGTAGCATTATCCGGACGATTGGTGGCAGTAAGCATTGGAATGGTACCATCCGGATCATAGGCGGTAACTGTAAATATCAGACTATCATCCTCATTTACCGTCTTGGGCCCGATGGAGTCCAGAACCGGTGGATGGTTAGCCCACTCTGTTACTGTGATCTCCACCACTTCGCTGTCTGCCAGCAAAGTATCTGAAGCTATGAAAGTCACGTAATACGTTCCGGCTTGACCCGTATCCGGGACAAAGCTAAATGATCCAGCCCCATTCCCCGAATCCACGAAAACTGCATTCAGAGGAACATCCAGAGTGTCCAGGATAATAGAATCCCCATCTATATCGGTGGCATGTATTCTGAATCTCAAGGTATCCCACTCCGCCACGCTCATGGGCCCGATTGAATCCAACTCCGGTGAATGATTGCCAAACTCGGTCACCGTTATCTCCACCACCTCACTGTCCATCAGAGAACCATCTAAGGCTATGAATGTGACATTATATACGCCAGATTGAGTAAAGTCCGGAGTGAAGATAAACGAACCTGCTCCATTGCCAGAATCAACAAAAACAGCATTCAGGGGAACATTCAAGGTGTCCAGGATGATAGAATCTAAATCTAGATCCGTGGCATGTATCCTGAACTCTAAGGTGTCACCCTCAACCACCGCCTGCGGCTCTATCGAATCCAACTCCGGTGCATGATTGCCAAACTCCGTCACTGTTATCTCCACCACCTCACTGTCCGCCAGAGAACCATCTGAAGCGATGAACGTAACAG
>CAZOJT010000013.1:0-68520 GCA_964580215.1 uncultured Ignavibacteria bacterium
ATATTTTCCTAACTTTTTGGTTCTCTTTGAACCACACTTTATGCGCTGTTTTTTTACCATTTAGAGCGGGGTTGGTTAAAGACGTCTCGGATTACAAACATTCAAGTTTTAGGTTTTATTATGATAGCAAGTGTAAAATCCCGGCATGGTTCGCTAAAATTGAAATATAACTGGATTGCGTAGTCCCGCCTTTGGCGGGGCTGGCAAGCCATAAAGGCTTGCTTATGCGATATTGAACATTTGAATTTCGGTGCATTCTAACAAGAAAGGTGAAAATCAACTGATGTTCAAAGAGATCAAAGAAGACTTCAACTTTCCGGAGATGGAAAAGAGGATACTCCAGTTCTGGGACGAGAACGATATTTTCCATAAAAGCATCCAGATCCGAAAAGACGCCCCCGATTTTGTCTTCTACGAGGGACCGCCTACCGCCAATGGAAGACCGGGGATTCACCACGTGATCTCCCGTACCATAAAAGACCTTGTGTGCCGCTACAAGACCATGCGCGGGTTTAAGGTCGAACGAAAGGCGGGCTGGGATACCCACGGGCTTCCGGTGGAGATAGAGGTAGAGAAAGAATTGGGACTGGACAGCAAGGCAAAAGTTGAGAAATATGGTATTGACAAATTCAACGCCCAATGCCAGAGGAGTGTCTTCCGGTATAAAAAGGAATGGGATGAACTCACCCGCAGGATCGGCTACTGGCTGGATCTGAAGTCCGCGTATATCACCTGCTCCAATGAATATATAGAAAGCGTCTGGTGGATTCTGTCTCAGTTCTGGGAGAAGGATCTGATCTATCAGGGTCATCGAATTGTTCCCTATTGCCCCAGATGCGGCACCCCTCTTTCCAGCCATGAGGTGGCTCAAGGATATGAGGAGGTCTCCGATCCTTCGGTATGTGTCAAGATGAAACTGGAGGGGAAGCCTAATACCTACTTTCTGGTATGGACCACCACCCCCTGGACTTTGATCTCCAACGTGGCTTTAGCCGTGGGAAAAGATTTAGATTATGTCAAAGTGGAGCATAAAGGTGAGGAGCTAATATTAGCCAAAGCACTTCTGAATCAGGTTCTGGAGGGTGAATACCAAATAAAGGAGGAGTTTAAGGGAAAGGACTTGGAGAAACTAAGATATGAACCACTATACACCTTCGCTGAGACGGACAGATCAAAAGCGTTTTATGTGATCTTAGGAGATTTCGTTAGTGTGGAGGAGGGAACCGGAATCGTTCATATTGCACCTGCATTTGGAGCAGACGACTATGAGGTGGGACAGAAATACAATCTACCTGTGGTTCAACCGGTGGATGTCAAGGGAGAATTCACCTCCGAAGTGACACCATGGAAAGGCATGTTTGTGAAAGATGCAGATGAGGGCATAATGGAGGATCTGAAGAAAAGGAATCTCTTGTATAAGAGAGGTGAGTATGTTCATACCTATCCCTTTTGTTGGAGATGCAACTCTCCCTTGATCTATTACGCCCGAAAGTCGTGGTATATCCGAACCACCGCCTTCAAAGATAAGCTTCTGGAGAACAACAATAAGATAAACTGGTATCCACCTGAGATAGGTTCTGGGCGATTTGGAGAGTGGCTGGAGAATAATGTGGACTGGGCTCTCTCCCGGGAAAGATTCTGGGGAACGCCATTAAATATCTGGATCTGCGATAAGTGTGGAGAGAAAAAATCTGTGCCCAGCATAAAGGAGCTTTTAGATTCGGCGGTGCAAGATGAATTCTTAGCCTCGTTTAAAAAAGATGTAAATCTCCATAAGCCCATGATCGATCAGATCACTTTGCGATGTTCTCATTGTGACGGGGTGATGCATCGCACCCCGGAGGTGATCGATTGCTGGTTTGACTCCGGGTCCATGCCATATGCTCAATGGCATTATCCTTTTGAGCATGAGGACGATTTTAAGGGAAAGTTCCCCAGTGAGTTCATCTCCGAGGCGGTGGATCAGACCAGAGGATGGTTTTACAGCCTCTTAGCCATCTCCACATTTCTTTCTGATCAGCCTGCCTACAAAAACGTGATCGTGATCGAGTTGATTCAGGACGAGGCCGGTGCGAAAATGCATAAATCCAAAGGGAATGTGATCGATCCCTGGGAGGTTTTGAATGTCCAGGGAGCGGATGCTCTGAGATGGTATATGTTGTGGGTAAGTCAGCCCTGGCTTCCCACCAGAATCGACAAGAATGCGATAACCGAGGTGGAAAGGAAATTTTTAAGCACTCTAAGGAACACCTATTCCTTTTTTGCTCTTTATGCCAACATCGACCAATTCGATCCTTCAGAGCACCAACTTAAAGTAGGAGAGAGAACAGATCTGGACAGGTGGATCATTTCCAGATTGAATTCCTTGGTCGGGGAGGCCACCTATGCTCTGGATCATTACGATCTGACCAGAGCCGCCCGCCAGATTCAGGAGTTTGTAATAGAGGATTTGAGTAACTGGTATGTGAGAAGGAGCCGGAGAAGGTTCTGGCAATCCGAAGAGACTAAGGATAAGATCTCCGCCTATTTAACCCTATGGGAGTGTCTGGTAGCGGTGTGCAAGCTAATCGCCCCCTACACTCCTTTCATAGCAGAAGAACTATATAGAGAGCTTTGCGCCAAGATCGACCCGAAATTCCCGGAAAGTGTCCATCTTGTTAAGTTCCCTGAAGTTGTGGAAAAATATGTCGACAAAAGATTGGAACAGAAGATGAACAACTTGCGAAGGATCGTCATCTTAGGAAGGGTGGCTCGAAGCAGAGCGCAAATAAAGATAAGGCAACCATTGGGAGAAATACTGGTGGCTCTTCCCCAGGGAGAGTCAAAAAAGGATTTGGAATCTTTATTCGATTTAATTTCGGAAGAGCTTAATGTAAAAAAGATCTCCTCATGGGATGCAGATCTTCAGTTGAGCCAGCTTTCTGCCAAGCCAAATTTCACCAGACTGGGTCCCAAGTTGGGAAAAAAGGCAAATCAAATGGCAGAGAAGATAAAATCGTTGAGTCAGGATGAGCTAAAGAAATTCAAAGAGGAAGGTAAATTGAAGATAGATTTAGATGGAGAAAGCTTGGAGTTGGAGCCGGATGATATGGAGATAACGGAGAAGGAAAAAGAGGGTTGGGTGGTGGAGTCGGAAAACGAGTATAGGCTGGCGCTCTCCACCATCTTAACAGACGAACTTAAGGATGAGGGATTTGCGCGGGAACTGGTCAATAAGATTCAAAACATGCGTAAGGCGGCAGACTTTGAGGTGATGGATCGAATAAAGACAGATATCAAAACCACTCCCCGGCTCAACCGGGCCATAAAAGCATTTGAGGATCACATCAAAAAAGAGACGCTATCTGAAAAACTCTCCCTTTCCGGAGCTAAAGGTGAGCGTATTGAGGAGTGGGATATAAATGGAGAGAAGGCGGTGATTTCGATAGAAAGAGTTAGACCTTAAGTGGAGGAAGAAGATGAAGAAGAAGGATCTACAAAAATACGAAGCCCTGCTTTTAGCCAAGCGGGCGGAGTTGTTGGAGGAGCTGGGACTTTTGAAAAAAACCGGCTTGAACAGCACTCTCAAGGACGCATCCGGTGAGATTTCCTCCTACTCCACCCATATGGCGGATCAGGGCACAGATTCCTTTGAAAGGGAAAAGACGTTTCAATTAGCCTCCAAAAGCGGCAGGTTCCTTCATCACATAGACGAGGCTCTGCGCCGCATCAAGGACAAAACCTATGGGAAATGCCAGGAATGCGGAAAGGAGATAAGCCCCGCCCGACTGGAGGCAGTTCCCCATGCCCGATTTTGCATCGCCTGCAAAGAGAAAGAGGAACTCAAAAAGGCTAAGCAAACTTGATGAAAGCTTTGACCCGTGGGTGTGAACCATGCGGTGCATACCGCAGGAGATGATTTGGTCAAAAAATATGCCCAGGCTTTTCCTCGCAGATTTTTGATCATCACCGTTCTGGCTATCCTTGTCGATCAACTTTCCAAAACTGCGGTGATTCGTCTTCTTTCTCCGGGTGAGTCTGTTCCGGTTCTGGGTGATCTTTTCAGGCTCACTCTTGTTTTAAATCCGGGCGGTGTGTTCGGAACCAGATTAGGAAGTCAAAATTTCTACACCTTCATCTCTCTTTTAGCCATGGGGGTCGCCTTATGGTTTTTCTTCAAGACCAGAACAAAAGAAAACAGTTTCAGGATAGGGCTTTGCTTAGTTTTGGGAGGGGCGATGGGAAATCTGATCGACCGTTTCCGCTTTGGAGAGGTGGTCGATTTTCTGGATTTCGATTTCTTTAATATAACTCTTCCCCCAACAAAAGTCTTATTTTTCAAGTTCCCCGGTTTTTATCTTGATCGCTGGCCCGTGTTCAATTTAGCGGACAGCTTTGTCCTGATAGGAATGGTTTTGATAATCATCCATATGCTGTTTTTCAAAGAAATCCCGACCAGTGATACCTCTGATAAGTCCGAGTGATCTATGGAGAAAGACTCCCTAAGAAGGATAAAAATTTCAGCTCCACAGAAAGGGTCAGGAAAAAGAATAGATTTATTCCTCTCCCAGGAGGATATTGGTCTCTCCCGTGCTTTTATTCAGAAATTGATCTCAGATCATAATATATTGGTGGATGGCAAACCCATAAAGCCTTCTCACAAGATAAAAGGGGGAGAGAAAATCGACATTGAAGTTCCACCTTTGGAAAAACCATCCCTTGAGCCGGAGGACATCCCTTTGGATATCGCTTATGAGGACTCCGATCTTTTAGTGGTGAATAAGGAAGCGGGGATGGTGGTTCATCCTGCGGCGGGAAACTACTCTCATACTCTGGTGAATGCCCTTCTTTTCCATTGCCATGATCTTTCTGGTATAAATGGGGTTTTGCGACCGGGCATTGTGCACCGGCTGGACAAAAATACCTCCGGGCTTTTGGTGGTGGCAAAAAATGATTTTGCACATTTAGGCTTGGCTGAGCAGATAGAAAACCGAACTCTTTTACGTGAATATATTGCCATAACTTGGGGACATATGCCCGCTGAGAAAGGAGCCATCGAAGCTCCCATCGGAAGAGCTACAAAAGATAGAAAAAAGATGGCGGTGACCCGATTGAAAGGTCGGGAATCGCTAACCCAGTATCAAGTTCTGGAAAGATTTGATCTGTGTGATCTTCTGTCCATTAGATTGAAGACCGGCAGGACTCATCAGATCAGAGTTCATCTCTCTTATCTAAATCATCCGGTTTTAGGTGATCCGGAATATGGCGGCAGAGGTAAATGGATCAAAGGCATTTATGATAGAGACCGTCCTTTCGCTCAAAAGCTTTTGAGCGTAATTGAAAGGCAGGCTCTTCACGCCAAAAAGCTGGGCTTTGTCCATCCCGGGACAAAAGAATATAAAGAATTCGATTCCCCTTTGCCTGAAGATATAGAAAATGTTTTAAGTCTTCTCCGCAGATAATCCCAACTAACTCTGTTGGGGCGAGGGTTGAACCCCCGTTCCCGCTTCCCGTTGGTGTTCTTCACCAACGGGAAACGAACGCCGGTGAAAAATACCCTCTCGGAGCAGGAGAGCCAGAGATTCTTCCTCCCACCTCTGGCGGGACTCAGAATGACACGAGCACTGTCACCCTGAACGAAGTGAAGGGTCTCACGCTCCATAGTCGAGGGTGCCCTCCCAGACGGGTCTCCGTCACCCTCGACCAAAAACTATGTGGCAGGGTAAGGGCTTGTCCTGAAGGCGCAGGCCGAAGGATACCCTGACACAACACCATCCAGTTACTTCGCACACTCCTTAAAAGAGGTCTCTGAAAAGGTGCAGAAATCGGGCGGGCTAAGAGCCCGCCCTACGCGCTCGGGTATTGAATAACAATGATTTAGCCCGCGTAGGCGGGGCTCCCAGCCCCGCAAGAACGACTTTTTCAGAAATCTCTAAAAGAAATCTTGACAAGCTACGTAGGTCTTTCTATTTTTAAAGTTGACGTATAAAAACGACAGGCGAACATCTATGGTTCATTTTATACCATCTCACAAGAATCATAATCTTTTTAAAACCTTTACTGAAAGGCGGGGATATGCTGAAGCGTTACGTTGTAATCTTGGCAGTTTTAGTGATTGCCCTTTCGGTTCCCCAGCAGGTTCTGGCTGAGGGTCAGACGTGGGGCAATGATGTTTTGGTCCATCAAGCTAACCATATTTATGGTTTTGGCATGGATCAAGGGGACAAGGATACCTTACTCGTAGTTGTAACACACACGGGTACCACTAGAGACACACTTTCTATTTATCGTTCCACGGACAACGGGCAAAATTGGAACCGTGAAAGAACCTTGATTTCTGGAGGCGATGATTTGCGTTTTGGCAAGGCAGATATTATCGCCGCAAAAGGTGACTCAAACTTTGTTTTCGTATTTTGGATATGGGACAATGAATTATGGTACTGCAAATACAATTACGGTGACCTTTCCCCACGTTTTTGCACTACGATTGATAACGACAATGTAGTAGATTTTTCAGTTTGTCAGGACTTATGGAGTAATTACTGGCTGTACGTTGTTTACCAAACTGATCAGGATTCGGTAATATTTAAAACCTCCAGAGATTATGGTCAAACGTGGAAATTTAAAAAGAATCTTACTGAAGTTACCCCCATCACCAGCCAACCGAGCGTTGCTTATAGTCAAGGCACCTATTTGGTGGTAGCTGGCAAAACCGACGATGATAAGATCTATACCATTAGAAATGATAATTCCGGCTACTCTGCTGATTGGAAAGATGGGCAATACACATCTGCACACACCGACTGCGATGATCCGGTTGTAGCCGCGTCACACGCCTCCCCTGACAGCGAAGCCGTGTTCTGGGTATTCTATGAACGTTACAGTACGACCCCTCCTGCGCATTGGGTTTTGAATTTCCACTGGAGCACAGATGCTGGTGCAAGCTGGTTCATCACATCGCAACCTACTGATACCTCAAGTGGCAACCGGCTTTATCCTTCTTTGCACGTGTTGAAGGAGAACGAGGCGCAAAACATAACCTTAGCTTATCGCTACGAAGGGACGTCACCCAGGCAGATCCGTTACATCTACAAGCCGAACGGGCAAGTTAATCCTTCGGTCTGGATGGCACCCTACAGTGGGATAAATGATCACAGTCCCCATCACACTCCTCCGCAGAGGGCATATACTCTGAGGGGGACGGACAATTCAGTCTTCTCTGCCGTGCTTTACGTCCACGACATGCTGAATGACCTGTACTTTGACGCTTCCTCATTCACTGGAGTGGATAACGAATGGGGCGAGCAAATCGTTCAGGAATTTTCTCTAAGGCAGAACTATCCCAATCCCTTCAATCCGTCCACAGAAATTGAATTCGAGATCCGTCGAAACGGCTGGGTGAATCTGGAAATCTACAACATTCTGGGACAAAAGGTGCGCCAATTGCTAACAGACCATCTTGAAAAGGGTCATCATAGAATCACCTGGGACGGAAAAGACGACAATGGTAAAGATGTGGCGAACGGGATATATTTCTATCGTATCCAGACCGGAGACTTTACTGCAACAAAGAAGATGATTCTGCTCAAGTGATCATTTCGTGCTCCCGGGGGATGTTACCCCAGACGAGCCCCCATACGGGTGGGGGTCTCCGTCATCCCACAGCATCAGGTCGGAGATCCCGCCCTTCGATTTACTCAGGGTGGTGACAGTTCGACTTCGCTCACTGTCCCTGAGCAAGGTCGAAGGGAGCGAAGTCGAACCACCAAAGGTATGAACCGTATGGTCCATACCAAAGGCGGGGGTGGAATAAACCCCATTCTGATACCTAACCCATAGTCTCTCTTACCACAAAGAGCAAATTCGCAATAACCTTAATGGTGAAAAGGATAGCTCCACCGTTAAGGGGGTGTGAAAAAGTTTGTAGGTCGGGTTCCGATCCCGCCTTTGGCGGGAGAGACTTAAAGTTGCGTCAGGAGCTCTACTCCTGATGCTTCGAGGTGTGTCAGGACTGAAGTCCTAACACAACACAAAAATAAAGGGTAATTAAAATATAGAAATAATACGTAGTATAAATCGAGTTAAGAATTAAATTTTAACTAAATTATACACGGAGAATCAATATGGCTTTAATTGAATTAGATAAAGTGTCGAGAATATATGAAATGGGAGAGACTTCTATACAAGCACTTGCGGATATAAATCTCGACATTGAACAACAGACTTTTGTTTCTTTTGTTGGGCCTTCCGGCAGCGGTAAAACAACTTTACTCAATTTAATCGGTTGTTTGGATAAACCCAGTTCAGGTGAAATAAAAGTAAATGATGTTCGCGTGAATGAATTTAACCGCAAAGATGCTGCTGTTTTCCGCGGCACAAATATTGGATTTATTTTTCAGAACTTTAACCTCTTGCCTGTGCTGACAGTATATGAAAATGTTGAATATCCCTTGATCATGGTGCAAAGTATAGCCGAAAAAGAACGTCGCGAACGGGTTTTGAAGTATTTAGAAGCTGTAAGCATGACAGATCAGAAAGATAAGTACCCATCACAGATATCAGGCGGGCAGAAACAACGGGTTGCTGTTGCACGAGCACTGGTAACAGACCCGAAATTAGTTCTTGCCGACGAACCGACAGCAAATTTAGATCACAAATCAGCATTCAAGGTAATTGAGTTGATGCGCCAAATGCAGCGGGAATTAAAAACGACTTTTATCTTTTCCACCCACGATCCAAAAATAGTAAAAGAAGCCGAAATTATTTATACCCTGGAAGACGGCCGGTTAGTAAACAAGGAACTGGTGACCAATCCAAATAACCAGGCGAAGGGAAAAAACTAAAATGAAAAATATATTTAAAATTGCGCTGCGTAATCTGCTACGCTATAAAAGACGTACTCTGCTGACTTCCTCGCTTATCATTCTCGGCGTGGTAATGGTTGTAGTTTTTTCCGGTATTTCAAAATCTTTCAAAGGAATGATGATCGGCACAATCACCGATTCGATGTTGGGGCATTTACAAATTCATAAAAGAGGATACGTTAGTTCAATCGATAACCTGCCGCTGCATTTGAATCTGAAAGATGAAGAAATAAACAATCTAAAATCTCTTTTAGATGAAAAGAAAAATGTTATAGAAGCCTATACTTTCAGAATAAAATTCGGGGCAATGCTGAGTAACTATGAGCAAACTACCAATATCAGGTTGACTGCTGTTATTCCGGAAATGGAAAACAAAGCCAGCCCGGCCCTGGTTGATCGTATTGTTGATTTTTCAAAAAAGCCGGATTCTTTTGTGAAGCCGGGAGAATTGATTATACCGGAAAACCTGGCAAACGGATTAAAACTAAAGACCGGGCAGGAAGTCGTTTTAGTAACTACCAATCAGGATGGTTCGGTCAACGGTATGTCATTTAGCATCGCCGGAATAATGAGCGGATTAACAGGTCCTTCCGGCCGTGACGGATACATGCATCTGAATGATGCTAAAGATTTGCTCCGAATAGACGGCAACGAAATTAATGAAATCGCCATTCGGCTGAAAGATGGCGATGATTTGAAACGCGTAAATAAGATGTTAAATCAAAGTTTGCAGTCCATAAAAGGTGAAGATGAAAAGCCAGTGTTTGAATTACATACCTGGGCGCAACTTTCACCATTTTCTACAATTGCCACCGTTGTGGATTTGCTGATTTACATAGTAAAAATTGTGCTGATCTCAATTGTATTAATCAGTATTTTAAACGTGATGATGATGTCGGTTTTTGAACGTGTGAGTGAAATCGGCACAATCTCAGCCATTGGCACATTGCCTTCAAAAATATTGTGGTTGTTTGTGGCTGAAGGCTTTCTTCTCGGTTTTATCAGCGCCATAGTCGGCAGTGTAATCAGTGTACTGAGTTTGTCTTTAATCAATCTGGCAGAGTTTCATTTTTCTTTCGGAAGGATGCAAGGTATTTTGTTAGAGACATCTGTTTCCATTGGAGAATTAATTACAGTATCAATTATAGTTATCATTATTTCGATTTTATCCAGTTTTCAACCGGCGTATAAAGCGTCAAAAATGGAACCGGTTGATGCATTGAGACATGTGTAATTCTTTCAAAGGAAAGAAAGACAAAAGAAAAAAGTCAAACATAGAAAGGAATGAACATGCGTTTATTATTATCTGTTTTAATAACTGTCTTTTTATTCCATGTGCTTCCGGCACAGGAAGCTGTCCAAATAAGCACCAGGGGCAACGCTATTTTAAAAAAAGTCGATGAAATTTTAACTCCCGGTTCGGTTGAATTTTACCGTAAACTGATCAACGAAGAACCGGACGGAAAGAAAAAGGAATTTATTTTTTATACGGTGAAAAAAGATCGGGACAAAGTTGCCATGCTCTATCTGTCACCGGCGAGTGATAAAGGACGAGCCACTTTGCGATTGGGCGATAATATGTGGTTGTATATTCCCAATGTGGGAAAACCAATTCGCATTACCAGCATGCAGTCCGTAGTTGGTGGCGTGTTTAATAATGCCGATATCATGCGGCTTGATTATTCCGCCGAATACGATGCGACAAATCTTGAAGAAAGCGGTGAAAATTTAATTCTTGATTTAAAGGCAAAAACAAGGACCGTGTCCTATGACCGCCTGAAAATGTGGGTGATTAAAAAGAACAACATCGTCGAGAAGGTGGAATGTTACGCTGCATCCGGGAAATTAATCAAAACTCTGAATTTTAAACAGGTAAAAGATTTTGGTAAAGGAATTGTTCGTCCGGCTGTGATTGAAACGACAAGTCCGTTGTATAAAGGTTTCAAATCAGTGATGATTTATTCGAAAATAAAAAACAGAAAATTCCCCGATGAAGTTTTCACATTGGATTATCTTTCAAGATTAAGCGAGTTACGATGATTTTACATAAACAAATATTTTTATACCTGGTAATTACATCCGCGCTGTTGCTTTTAAGATACTCAGCCAGCGCTCAGGATTATGATTTTGAAATTCCCGAAGAAGAAACGGCAAAGATAGAGTTTAACGGCAACCTGGATGCAAAATGGGGTATTTTGCAAACAAATGAATCTTCCCCCTTTTATGGATTGCAATTTTTCGGACAGGAAAGACCGGATGAGTACCTTTCCCAGTACCGTCTTGATTTCTATTTTAACGGTGATTACCGCTACAAACAAGTTGGTTTCACTTTGCGAACTTTCGCACAATACATAAAAGAAGAACCGATTGACCTGTCATTTTTTGAATTGTTTGGCAGTTTAAATCTTTCACCAAGGTTGACAGGGGGAATTGGCAAGCGCCGTTATAACTGGGGCAAAGGCTACGCATTTAATCCGGTCGGTTATGTGAATGCCGAGAAAGACCCGGAGAACCCCGATCTCGCACTGGCCGGTAAAAACTCGCTTTTTATTAACTACAATCGTAGTTTTTCTTCCGGCTGGATTCAGAACCTGTCTTTATCTACAATTGTACTTCCGCGGGAAGACGACATTCTGGATAAATACGCTGAACTCGATAAGACGTCCTTGGCTATTAAACTCTATTTGCTTTTGCGAAATATTGATCTGGATTTTATGGTATTCACAGGGAAAAACCAACCGCAGCGCTACGGCATAGATTTTTCAACCAATCTGCAGGAAAATATCGAAGTGCATGGAGAAGTCAGTTACGCTAAGGATGAAGATTTTAGTTTTATTCAAAATAATATGGTTCAAATGAGCAAAACAGACGGATTCTCCTATTTGCTTGGAATGCGCTATCTTACCAGTCTTAACATGACACTTATTGCCGAGTATTATCACAACAATCGCGGATTGACTTCTTCAGAATACAAAGATTATCAGGGGTATCTCATAAACAGTTTAAACAGTGAAGATGCTGAATTGATTGGTTTGGCTAAGTCGGTTATTACCACCACTTTCCGTTCAAAAAACATAATGCAGGATTATATCTATTTCAAAGCCAGTCTGCCGGAACCTTTTGAATGGTTGTATTCTTCCGTTGCGGTTTTCACAATCTACAACGTCAATGATGGTAGTTTTCTTTTATCTCCGCAATTAGGTTACAAACCTTTTACCAATTCAGAAATCCTTCTGTGGCCAAGCATCTTTGTCGGAGATGACAATTCAGAGTACGGGAGCAGACAGTTTCAAAAGAAAGTTGAGATGTGGTTTCGTTTTTATTTTTAGATTTTAATTTCGTTTAAACTATTATATTTTTTTGTAAATCGAATGGCGAGTAATTCTGTCCTGTGGGAATGCCTTTGTCATAAGAATCTTTTTACATGCAGTAAACAATCAACTCATCAATATAGTTCGTAGGTCAGGTGCCCTGAGCACCTGACACCAAGATAAAACCCCATTTATGGTGAGCGTCGAACCATTCTCATACCTTCCCTGTAGTCTCTCTTACCACAAGGAGCAAGTTCACTATGACTCCAATGGTGAAAAGGATAGCTCCCTTATTTATAGGAGATGGAATATATTGTTCATGCACCTTTACCGAATTTACAGGATGCGTAACTTTGAATTTCGAACTTTGAACTCTCAGCTCTAAATGTCTTTGACTTTATTGAACTCTTGAACTCTTGAACTTTTAAACTTTTGAACTCTTATTTTGAACCTTGGATTCATCAAAATTCATCAAAATTAATATCTAAGGCGCTAAACTTGAATCACTTGGAGGAAAAGTGAGAAAAAAATTAAAAATACCACCAGATGCACCAGAAGCACCAGTTCCACCAGCCAAGCATCTTCGCTTGCGTTGAATCCCTTCAGGATGAATCTCCACCCTCGACCAAAAATATGTGGCTCGAATTTGAATCCTGTGGACAAATTCGGATTTCTATTTTGTTTGTTTGGGTTTTAGCGGTGGACGGCAGACTGTGGACTGTGGACGTTTTTCAATCCGTTGACCACTTTTCAAGCCCCACAACATTTTTTGTATTTCTTCCCACTGCCGCAGGGGCAGGGGTCGTTTCGTCCAACCTTTTTGCCCACCCTCACCGGCTTGGGCTTGCCGGGAGCCACCTGTTCTGCTGGTTGAGTCTCGGCATATCCCATTCCCACTGTGGACTGGTGGACCGTACTCATCTGTCTTTCTGGTTCCCTTCCCTTGGGTCTTTCTTTCTCCTCCACCTGCAGTTTGAAGATAAGCTCCAGAGTCTCCTCGTCAATTCCCTCAAGCATTTCGGTAAATAAGGCAAATGCCTCCTTTTTGTATTCAATCAGCGGGTCTCTCTGGCCATAAGCTCTCAGGCCGATGCCGGTTTTAAGCTGATCTAAATCATAAAGATGCTCCTTCCACTTTTCATCTATAGTCCGGAGCATGGCATATCTTTCTAACTGCCGCATCAACTCCTCACCCAGCATCTTCTCCTTATGGTCATAGATCTGAAGAGCCATCTTATAAAGGTTTTGCTTCAAATCCCCCTGTTTCAGCTCGTTTAAATCCTTCTGGTCGAACTTAACGTCCACCAGAAAGGTTCTTAAGAGGTCCTGTTTTAGACCGGTCAGGTCCCATGCCTCGGGATAGGTTTTGTCATCGGTATGAGCTTCCACCTTGAACTCGATCACGGTTTTGATTAGATCCAGGATTTCTTCTCTTAGGTCTGCACCCTCTAAGACTGCCAGTCGGCGGTCATAGATAACCTCTCTTTGCTGGTTCATCACGTCATCATATTCCAAAAGGTGTTTTCTTATGGAAAAGTTCTGTGCCTCCACCCTCTTTTGTGCTCTCTCTATCGCCTTGGTGACCATGGAATGTCTGATCACCTCTCCATCCTGCACGCCTAACCTATCCATTATAGAAGCGATTCTGTCCGAACCGAAAAGCCGCATCAGATTATCTTCTAAGGAGAGGAAAAATTTGGAGGAACCCGGATCGCCCTGCCTTCCGCTTCTTCCTCTGAGCTGTCTGTCGATCCTTCGAGCTTCATGCCTTTCTGTCCCTATGATGCGAAGCCCGCAGGGAACATCCTCATTGCAACCCAACTCCTCCAGATAGGGACAACCATCTTCCCTGTTTGGGGTAACCAACCTGCAGTGGAGATGTTTGACCACATCCGGACCCAATTTGATATCTGTTCCCCGTCCTGCCATGTTGGTAGCGATGGTGACCGTGCCCGCCTGGCCCGCCCGGGACACGATCTCTGCCTCCTGTTGATGGTATTTGGCATTCAGAACGGAATGCTTTATCCCTTTTCTTTTTAGCATGCGGGAGAGGGTCTCAGAAGCTTCCACAGACACGGTCCCCACCAGGGCTGGTCTGCCAACTTCATGACAGCGGACGATCTCATCAATTATGGCGTTATATTTTTCCCTTCTGGTTCGATAGATCATGTCATCGTAATCAATTCTTCTCACCGGCTCGTTAGTGGGGATAGCCACCACGTCCACCTTGTAGATCTCCCATAATTCTGATGCTTCCGTCACTGCGGTTCCGGTCATCCCAGCCAGCTTGTGGTAAAGTCTGAAGAAATTCTGCAGGGTGATGGTGGCAAAGGTTTGCGTCTCTCCCTCAACTTTAACTTTTTCCTTTGCCTCTATGGCTTGGTGCAATCCATCGCTGTATCTTCTGCCCGGCATAAGCCTGCCGGTGAACTCGTCCACGATCATCACCTTATCATCCTGCACCACATACTCCACATCTTTTTCAAACAAAGAAAATGCTTTCAAAAGCTGGTTTATGGAATGGTTCTTTTCACTGCGTTCCGCATGAAGCTGATATAACTTCTCCTTTCTTTTTAATTTCTCCTCAGAGGAGAGAGAATCGTCTGAATCGATTTGGTGTATCCCCTCGGTGATATCCGGAAGGATAAAAAGCACTTGATCCTCCGGTGAGAGAAGCGACCTTCCCATCTCATTCAAATTGATGCTGTTCTCCCTTTCATCGATGGAGAAATACAAAAGGTCATCTATCTCATACAGTTTTTTGTCCCGCATGAAATCTAACTCCACCCGGGTGATCAGCTTTTTGACCCCTGGCTCCTTTTGTAGCTTTATCAATCTTTTGTTCTTGGGAGCACCCCTCTGGGCGGTCAGAAGCTTTATCCCCGCCTCGTATTCCTTTCCACCTTTCAACAATTCCTCTCCATCAGCTACCAGCTTATTTACCAAAGTGGATTGTTTGCGAAACAACTGCTCCACCAAGGGTCTCATCTCCATGTAGCTTTGGGTAACGTTGGAGCTTACCGGACCGGAGATGATCAGAGGAGTGCGGGCTTCGTCAATTAAAACCGAGTCTACTTCGTCCACTATGGAGTAATTATATCCTCGCTGAACCCTGTCCTCAGCCCGGATAGCCATGTTATCTCTCAGGTAGTCAAAGCCGAACTCATTGTTGGTCCCATAAGTGATGTCATAGTTATACTGAACTTTCCTCTGTTCATTATCCATCTCATTTTGTATACAACCCACAGTCAGACCCAAGAACTTATATATCTCTCCCATCCACTCGGTATCTCTTCGAGCCAGATAATCGTTCACCGTCACCAGATGGCACCCTTTGCCTGTTAGAGCATTCAGATAAAGTGGCATGGTGGCGACCAAGGTTTTCCCTTCGCCGGTTGCCATCTCTGTAATCTTGCCCTGATGCAAGACCACTGCGCCAATGAGCTGAACGTTATAGGGAACCATATCCCACTCTATCTGGATGTCGCACACCTCCCATTTTTTGCCCAAAAGCCTTCGGCAGGTCTGTTTGACCACAGCAAAAGCCTCCGGGAGGATTTCATCTAAAGTCTCCTGCTCCACCTTTTTTATTTCACTCTGGATTTCCTTCATCTGTTGCAAGAGCTCTTCCCTTCGAGATCTAACCTCTGCCCTCTCCTCCTCGGAAAGTCCGTGAGTTTTTATGCCGGCAAACTCTTCTTTTAATGCATCCAGTTGCCTTTCAAACTCTCCGCTTCTCTCCTTGATCCTCTGCTTGAATTCTTCGGTTTTCCCCTTCAGTTCCTCATCTGAGAGACTTTCATATTGCTCATGGAATTTGTTAATTTCCTCCACGATCGGGCGGATTTTCTTTACGTCTCTATCGTGTTTGGAACCGAATATCCTGGTAACTAAATTGGGACTCATTTACATCACTCCACAAAAATGGATCTTTAGTCTTTTATCATTTTCTACGTATCAGAGCAAGACTTTATGAAAGATATACAACCTCTTTGCCTATGACAACCATAATCTTGCAGAGAATAAAGACCGTGGTTAAGAATTTTCGTGCGCAGATAATTGACTGTGTTTTGGTGTAACTACCATACCGAGAAATGCACTAAAAGGATTTTTTCGGAAAGAAAGTTTTCTATCCAACCATTGAAAGAATCTTATCCTCGAATAAGGAACAAAGTATACACCCTCCCATTGCACCGACTCAAGTACGCCGGAATTCTTCAACAACCTTTTCAGCTTCCAGATATTGAAAAAATTTGCCCGGTTGTATATTGAAGGCTTGAACCATCCTTTTATTCTTCTGCTTACAGCCAGCATAGACCAGCTATTCAGCACCCCTATAAAGATTTTTTCTCTGGTTACTCTTCGTACCTCCTGGAGGACTTTTACGGGATCTTCACAAAATCCCAGGGTAGTGATCAAGATGGTAATATCAAAAGCAGAGTCCTTTATGGGAAGCTGTTCCCCCTTTGCTAAGATCAGCTTGAAATTGCCTTTCCCCTTAGCCCTTTGCAACATGAAAACTGACGTATCCACCCCGATTGGATCTGAACCCAGAGTTTGAAAGAGCTTTAGATGATTTCCGGTTCCACAACCGATATCAAGGATTTTTTGATGGTGCACCTCCCCTATTAACTTTACCATCAACCTTTCTTCTAATGAACTGGTATATCTTCCGAAGTCGGTTTCATACCACTTATCGTAGTTTTGCGCAACCTTCTGGTCGAAATCTGTTTTCATTTGTATTATTCTATTGGCATTGCAGATTGGCAGGGAAAATCAAGGGCGCTTTTGCATGAAGAAAAAACTAAAGTGTTTTTTGCCTTGTCTAAAAAGAGAGGTGCTCTAAAGGTTTTTTTACTTACTAATAGGAGCAGGAATCAGTTCACATATTATTATTCGTATGAATGCTTCGCATTGATTTTTTCTCCCCCACCTGTTTTGGGCTTGACTTGAAATGCGTATGCATTCATACGAATCCCCCTTTAGTAAAGGGGGATTTAGGGGGATTTTCCAAGTTTCAAATCCCCCCTTCCCCCATTTCTTTAGGGGGGATGTAAACAATTATATGCTTTCCTTAATATGAGCAGACTGCTCAAAAGCCTAAGAGGCTCAGGTGAATCCTTTGCTTGAGCAGGCGGAAGAAGAGTTGTCTGAAGAGATACCACCAGCAAATACCGAAAAGACTTTCATTGGGTTATCTGCATCACACTTCGGGCATTTTAACCCTTTGCCATCCTCCCCCATTTTCTGTAAGACCTCAAATTTATGATCGCATACTCTGCATCGGTATTCATAGATGGGCACAGCAGTTTACCTCCTTTAAAAAACACTATCTCTCATTTATAAACCAAAATAGCTGGGGATATGTTTGACTAAAATTCTATTTGCCCATTTTCTTGACCACAAAATCTCCTACCGAACATCCCAGGTCCCGGGCAATGATTTTGCACTTCACCATTAAAAGAAAATAGAGTCTTTTCTCTTTGACTTCATTTAAGGTCTCATAATTTCCGTGTCCTTTGGCGATCACCAGATCGGCTCTCTTAAAGATATTTTTGAATTCTTCCGAACAATCCTCCAAGATAGTTCCGGGGGCATCTGAGCCATTGGAGATGACCTTCGCCACTTGATCTAAGCCGGCGAAATAGGCATCTTCGGAGGTGGCGTCGTTAATCACCGGAGAACCACGAACCGCATAGTAAATTTCTCCATGAGGCATATGCTCAATCAAAATTTTATCAAAAAAAGTTTCTCCAGCGTTATCCCCCAGATAAAGGATCAAAGAAGCTTTCTTGAGATCCTTTTCTAAGCTTTCGGTATCATCTATGGCAGGTTTTTTGGCCAACACCCTGTCAATGGTTTTCATTAATTCAAAATGATGGCCAGGTGCGAAATCGATGATATTACCCGCTATGGCGAGTTTGACTGCGCAACTAAATTGATCGGATGAACTGTTTACCTTTTCCTTTAAGGAGGGATAAAGCTTCTTGACCACCTGGTTGAATTCCCTTTTCAATTTAAGAAAGGGATCATGATTGTCTAACACCTTACGGATCACCCGATGTGCCTCTTTGCCCAGATAGGGTGGAGTCTGGCGGTAAGAAATGTTGCTCAAAACCACCAGTACCTTTTGGAGCAGGTCTTCCCGTTTTCCCTCATCCTGGGTCACCTGTTGAGCGACCTTTATCGTCTGATCAATAATGCAGGGGATACATTCTAAATAAGTTCTCATCGATTAACTCCATTGGATAACAAACATAGCACGGCAGAAAGACTTTATGCCTTCTCGTTTTTTTTGGGACACCACCGGGGTACTTCTCATATCTAAATTTTTGGTCCTCCTCCACTTTAGTTGCTGGAATTCTTCATAACTAAAAGAAACCTTAAGGACTTAATTGAGTTGAGATTTGAAGACCTCACCCCCTATCCCCTTCTCCCTTGCCTCCGGCGGGATTCTCAATCACCGCCGTTGGTGGGATCTTCGACATGAAATGGAGAGGGGGAACAAAGGGGGAGAGACAAAAGAAAGCCTGTGGTTTTTTTTGGTGCAAATAATATTCGTATGAATGCTTCGCATAAACTTGTGCATTAGCAACTCTCTTGGAGAAGACCCAAATTCCTAAGCCATTTTCTTTATGTGGTTGCAAAATAAGCTTCTGATTTACCTTCAACTCGTACTCTTCTAATTTTCTTCCTCTCCTCTAAAACCTGAAGATATTTAACAGTCTCATTAGGATGAACCCCTAAAGCGGTCGCCATCTCATCTTTTCTAACAGGTCTCCTTTTCAAAAGTTCAGTTATAACCTGCTCTAAATCTTTGTGATACGCCTTGCTGGTTATTCTATCAAAATCCGCCACGATTTCCACCGGTAGCTTGGGGTCAAACCAAGCCTTGATCTTAACAAGCTTTTCTTTATCCAGTGGCTTGGCTGTAAACTCGCCCGGAGGTCTGATCACGGTATTGAGTTGAATTTTATCTACGTTCAGTTCCCGGACGAATTGATTGATCTTTTCTATCTCCTCCTCAGAATCATTGATCTCTTTAACCAACATGATCTCCAGATAGATTTTTCCTTCGAAATTTTCGCAGAAATCTCTTAACCCCTCCAGAACTTTCTTTATATTCAGCCCCTTAACGGGACGATTGACCTTATCAAAGAACTCCTCAGAAACAGCGTCCACTGAAGGAACAACCAGATCGGCCCCTGAGAGATCTTTCCTGACTTTCTTGTCCCATAATAAAGATCCATTGGTCAACACCGCCACCGGAATCTGAGTGAAGCTTTTTACTTTTCTTATCATTTCACCAATATCACTATTTAAGGTAGGCTCACCCGAGCCGGAAAAGGTTACGTAGTCGATATCACTGTTTTGGTCTATCACCTGTTTTATCTCTTTAATCACAGAGTCAACTGAAACCAAGGATTTCCTCTGGATGGTTTGATTTGTGGTCTTCCCTAACTGGCAGTAGAGACAATCATAACTGCAGTTCTTATAGGGGATGATATCGACTCCCAGAGAAATTCCCAACCTTCTGGAGGGAACCGGTCCATAGATTAATTTTTTCATACTCCTCTCTTTTTAAAGTACGAGGATTGTAAAATCTCAATGCCGGTGAGTGATATATCGGTGGTTCTGTTCATTTTGAGATCTCTGAAAAAGCCTTTGGATAACGGAAATTGGAGTGTCCTGCTTTAGCGGGACCAAGAAAAACTCTTATGGATACGTATGCATTTAAGTTTAATTTGCACAAAGAGTTGAACTTTAAGCTTTTTTTACCTCCCCCCCTTTCCCTGACGGGTCTCCGTGTCCCCCCTCTCCCCCGCCTCCGGCGGGATCTTCGACATGAAATGGAGAGGGGGAGATAGGAGGTGAGGTCGAAACAAAAGAGTTTTTCAGAAGCACTCAATTGAAATTCCTTGACACCTGAAGGCAGTTGTAGTAAATTTGCTTTTCATTCGTATATGATATGTTTAAATAGAAGGTGACATGTTAGAGAATTTAATTCATGAAGAATGTGGTGTCTTTGGCATCTTTGGAGCAAAAAAGGCGGCTGAGCTAACCTATCTGGGACTTTATGCCCTACAGCATAGAGGACAGGAAGGAGCAGGGATTGTTTCCTCCAACGGTGAGAGAATCTATCAGCATAGAGGTCTGGGGGAGGTAAATGAGGTCTTTTCCCAAAAGAATATCCTCAATGGATTAAAAGGACATGTAGCCATCGGACATAATCGCTACTCCACCACCGGTGCCTCCTCTTTAGTCAATGTTCAGCCTCTTTCGATCACCTACAAGAAGGGGAAGTTAGCTTTAGCTCACAACGGAAACCTGACCAATTCTTACAGTTTGCGCACCTCCATGGAAAGGAACGGTTCCATCTTTCAAACCTCCAGTGATAGCGAGATAATTTTGCACCTGGTGGCTCGCTCAAAGAAAGAGACCGTGGAGGAGATGATCCAGGACGCCCTTTTGAGGGTGAAGGGAGCGTTTTCTGTTGTCTTCAATACCGGTGATTCCATTGTGGCCGCAAGAGATCCTCATGGATTTCGCCCTCTGGCTTTGGGCAAACTTAGAAACGCCTGGGTGGTGGCATCGGAAACCTGCGCATTCGATATAATTGGAGCAAAATACCAAAGGGATATCCAGCCGGGTGAGATTGCAGTAATCAATCAGAAAGGAATCAAGTCTTACTTTCCGTTCAAACCGGTCAGACATGCATTTTGCATTTTTGAATTCATCTACTTTGCCCGTCCGGACAGCATCATTTATAATGAGAATGTGGATAAAATCCGCAGAAGATTGGGCGGGCAACTGGCAAAAGAAAAGCCCGCAAAAGCCGACATTGTGATTTCGGTTCCCGATTCCTCTAACACCGCCACACTGGGATATTGTGAAGAATCCGGGATAAAGTATGAGGTGGGTCTGATTCGCAATCATTACATCGGAAGAACCTTCATTGAGCCGGAGCAAACCATAAGAGATCTAGATGCGCGGATTAAGTTTAATCCGGTAAGAGGGGTTTTGAAGAATCAAAGGGTGGTGGTCGTGGACGATTCCATTGTCCGGGGGACCACCAGTAAAAAGCTCATCCATATGTTACGGAATGCCGGGGCAAAGGAAGTTCATTTCCGGGTAAGTTCACCCCCCATAATCTCCCCCTGCTTTTATGGGGTAGATATGCCCACCAAAGAGGAATTGGTCGCTTCGTCCAAATCAGTGGAACAGATCAGAAAATATCTGAACGTAGATAGTCTGGGTTATCTTTCCCTGCCGGGGATGCTTTCTCTGCACTCTCTGAACGGAAGAGATTTCTGCGTAGCCTGCTTTTCCGGCAAATATCCCACCAAGATTGGAGATAACAGTGGAAAATATGTTTTAGAGACAAAACGTTGTTGACAATTGCCATCTTAGTTTAAATTATATTGACATATATTTAATATATATAAATTTACCTAAAACTGAAGCTAAGCAAAATAAATATGCCTCTCACCGAACCAGAATTCAATGCCAAAGTCGTAGGGCTGATGAATCAAATCATCAGAGAGAAAGGCTTGGGTTTTGAAGAAGCTCGCATGGGCACCAGCCTGAAGATGACTGATGAAACCACCAAGTTCCCGGATGGGGTCATCTGGAAGAACAAGTCTACCAAAAGAGCATCTCTCCTTTTTGAGATAAAAAATCCAAGCTGGGATGCCTCCAATATTAAATTGGTCGACCAAGCTGGCACGAAAGCTTACGAATTAGGTACAAAATATTTTGCGACTTGGAACATGAGAGATTTTATCCTCTGGGAAACTTTCCGCGAAGGAGTCCCCTTATATGACAGACATAAAGAATGGTACAAAAACATAATCCTCGTAAAAGATATAAGTCAAGTAGACAGAAAAGAGAACTGGGAGAAAATCAAGAAATTTTTAGATAAGTTCTTAGATGCTCTAAATCAGGATATATTTAGACGAAGGAGGGTGTTTGTTGGTCTTCCAATAGATCAATTCTTTATAAGAAAGCTAGACGCCAATGTAGATATCAACACGCGGGTTTTTTCCATAGCTTTAAAGCAGAAATGTACAGAAGATAAGAATTACTATCGACAGCTATGCAAATGGATTTGGGATCAAGGTTGGCATCCTGATCTAAAGAAAAAAGCACAGGATACAGATCATTTTCTGTATGAGAGAATCGCTCGTGTTGCCGCGTATACCTTAGCTAACAAGATTCTATTCTATAATGTTCTTCGCACAGAACACCAAGAACTTGAGCCTATCCAGACTGAAAGGATTAAAGAGAGTCCAGACCTAAACCAGATTCTAAAAAAGCATTTCCAAGACGTCTTAAGAATCAATTATGATACCATTTACAAGATAGATATTTTCGATGACCTGAGAGTGCCAGATAATTGTTTAGAGCAAATGATTAGGTTTCTGGATGATTTTGACAAATACGATTTCAAAGGGGTTAATTATGAGATATTGGGGCAGGTTTATGAGGATTTGATCCCCGGAACTGAAAAGCACGAGATGGGTCAATATTTCACGCCTCCTTCGACCGTGGATCTGATTAACAGCTTCTGCATTCAGAAGCCCAATGATGTGATTTTAGATTTGGGCTGTGGCGCTGGAACTTTTCTGGTCAGAGCCCACGCTCGATTAAAGTATCTGAAGAAGAAAAAGACTCATAGAGAACTTCTGGAACAACTTTGGGGCGTTGACAAGGCTTCTTTCCCCGCTCATTTAGCCCAAATCAATTTGGTCCTGCCAGGTTTGTCCAAGACGGAAAATTTTCCCTACATAGAAAATAAGGATGCTTTTGACATCAAACCCCAAGAGACCTATTTTGAGGTCCCCTATCACCGGGGAATAAAGCATGAATATAAGAAGATTTCAATGAAAACAGCAAAAGTGAAAATCCCGGACATGGATGCAGTGGTTGGCAATCCTCCATATATCCGACAGGAGAAACTCGCAGAGGAAGATAAAGAGCACATAAGAAAAGCAGTGGAAAAAGATTGGGGAAACTTTAGACTTACCAGCCAAACCGGTCTTTCTATAAGCAGGCAAGCAGACATCTACGTTTATTTCTTCATTCACGCTGCCAGATTTCTAAAGGAAGGTGGTCGTTTAGGATTCGTGACCTCCAATTCCTGGCTGGATGTCAGATACGGAGCAGGATTGCAAAAATTCTTTTTGGACAACTTCAAGATCATCGCTATCATTGAGAGCAAAGTAGAGAGGTCTTTTGCCAAAGCGGATATCAATACTGCCATCACCATTATCGAACGTTGTTCTGACAAGAGAAAGAGAGATAACAACACCGTCAAGTTTGTGGTCTTGAAGGAGAAAATGGACACCCTCATCCCCAAAGACGGAGATAGGGATAGATTTTTGGTTTGTGAAAAATTGATCTCCAAAATTACCCGTAGCAGAAAACTATATGAAGATTCTCAAATCAGAGTGCTTCCTAAAAAGCAAAAAGAACTGTATCGAGAAGGAATTGAAGATAATGTCTATGTTGGGTCAAAATGGGGCGGAAAATATCTGAGAGCGCCGGATATTTTCTTCAAGATTCTGGAGAAAGGGGAAGACTTATTTGTCCCCTTGAAGGATGTAGCCGAGGTTAGAAGAGGCTTTACTACAGGAGCAAATGATTTCTTCTACTTGACGGAAGAGCAGATCAAAGCCCACATGATAGAGGATAAGTTTTTAGAACCAGTGATGAGAACACCAAGAGAAAATGACTGCATTTTAATTGACCCACGTAATTTAAAATTCAAGGTTTTGCTGGTGCACAAGGACAAAAGAGAATTAAAAGGCACAAATGTATTGAAGTATATCTACTGGGGTGAACTAAAAGAATATGATCAAAGATCAACTTGTCGTTCAAGAGCGAGATGGTATAGTTTACCGGCACCTCGAAATGCAAAGATTGCTTGGAGTATGATTCACGCCCACCGACATGTTGTCTTTTATAACAAGTTCGGTTGTCAACTAGATCACAATTTTTTTGAAATTTTACCAAAAAAGAAACGGTATACGACAATTTTTTTGGCCCAATTAGTGTCTACAATTTCTATGCTAACAAAAGAACTTTTTGGGCGCCAATATGGCGGTGGTAGCGGCCCAATTAAAACAGAGGGAATCGACATAGAAAAACTACTTGTAATACGCCCCGAGAAAATTCAAACCAAGATGAAACAAAAAATTAGACAAGCCTTTGATGTCCTTACTCATCGTCCGATTCAAGTGGTATTTGAAGAGGTTAAGCAAAAAGATCGGCAACAATTGGACAACATCTTTTTTGATATTTTAGGCTTGACTAAATACGAAAGACAGCAGGTCTATGACGCGGTTTGTGAATTAGTCAGGAATAGATTAGAGAAGGCTAAAACATTTGGAAAAAAGAACACGAACAAAAAAGAGGAGTTTAATCCTTCCTCTTATGCAGACCACATCTTAGAGGAAGTTTTCTTGGCGCAAGAAAAAAAGGAATTCCCAAAAGATTTCACAGAACCATCTTGGGAGACTTTCGCTATTCAACTGCCCAAGATCGAACCAAAAGGTAAATTAACCATCGAGGAATTCTTCGGGAAAGCAAGCTTAAGAATAGACGGTGAGACGATCGATTGCCAAACTACACCAAAAGCAAATTTTGTGGAGTTAGCAATAGAAAAAGGCGTTAGAGATCAAGTTGCTGTTCCTGCGGATGACAAGAATTGCATTAAGGCAATCAGAGGTTATTTGAATTACCGCAAGATTATCCAGGCACAGATCGAAGACACCATGAAAATGTTTAATTTGACCAAAAAGCAAACCAAAGCTGTTCTTTTGGAAATGGAGAACAGATTCTAACCCAAATCGTCCGACACTGGGCCGGACGCTATATTTTCCTTATTGTCTTCACCTAATTCATACCCTTTTTTCATAGGATAGAAGCTTTGAACTCCAAAATGTTTTCCTTCATTCAAGCAAGACAGACCCAGCGTTTTGTAAAATTCGGACTGGTCGGAACCTGGGGATTTCTGGTTAATATGTTTTTCTTGTGGTTTCTGACCGAGAAAGTAGGGGTTTATTATCTTTTCTCCAGCATCGTGGCAATTGAGATATCGCTTTTAAATAACTACGTGCTGAACGATCTGTGGACCTGGCATGATCGGGGAAAAGAGGGAAAAAAAGAATACTTCAAAAGAATGCTTCAGTACCATGTTTCTGCCAGCGCCGCCACGATGACGAATCTCGTGGTTTTATGGATTTTGACTGAGCTTTTCGACATATATTATTTGGCTTCCAACATCTTTGGTATTTTGTGCGGTACCCTGTTAAACTTCTTTATCAATGACCGCTGGACCTTCAAACACAAAAAGGAATTGTCAGCGGAATCTTTAGAAATGCCAAATGGCGGGCATGCCCGACAAGATTAGCGTTTAGGCGGGATATGCGTATGCTCGTATGAGTGCATACGCACATTCATACGAAAATTCCCGTCTCTATGGGAGGATTATCTTCTCACCCATAGGGCAGGGCATTCAGCCCTGCCACAAGATTCTCGGTCGTTCATTAATTACGGGTTAGGCTAAAACCTAACACTCCATGCTTTCTGTTTTCTTAATGCGAATATCTGAACTGAAGAAAAAAGACTATTTCAGGATAGCCTTATATGTGATTCTTATAATCGTCATGCTCGGCTTTTTTCGGAATACCCTGCGAAAAGGTATGAGCGACTTCAAGGTGGTTCATCGTGCCGCCACAAGAGTCCTAAATCAGGAAAACCTTTATAATTTTGATGATGGTCATTATCTTTATAAATATTCGCCCTCTTTCGCTGTCATGGTCGCTCCGCTGGGGCTTCTTCCTCTCTTTCCAGCCCAGATAGTATGGCTTGCTGGAATGTGCATTTGTCTGTTCTTTATCATGAAGTGGAGCAAAAAGATGATTTTGGGGGATAAATCACCTCCCCCCTATTTATACCTTCTGACCTTGCTTTTCACCTCGAAATTCATAGTGCGGGAGTTTTGGCTGGGACAGACAGACTTTTTGATGCTTCTTTTCATCTTCCTGTTTATTTTGTCCACTGATCGAGGAAAAGAATTAAAAGCGGGGGGCTTTCTTGCCTTATCGGTCATGATTAAACCTACCCCTCTGATCCTTGTGCCATACCTTTTGTATAGGAAAAAATTCAAACTGATCGGCTATCTCGCCATAACGTGTGCTGTCTTTCTTTTTGTTCCTTTATTCGTTTATGGAATTCCCGACAGTCTGAATCTGCTTTCTGGTTGGAAAACCGTCTTGTCGGCTTCATCTCCCCCACTTTTGGCTGCGGATGTTAATCAGTCTTTGTTCGGCTTCTTTTATCGCTTTCTGACACCCGCTCCTTTTCAGGTCAACATCCTGAATCTGAATTATACCGTGGTAAATTTACTAATATATGCCACGGCAGTAGGTTTGTTTCTATTTCTTCTTTTCTTAAACCAAAGATTGAAATTTGTGGAAAACAGTTTCGTGCATCGGCGAGAATGTATAGAATACTCACTTCTTCTAATTTTTATGACGCTTTTTTCACCTCTGGGTTGGTTTCAAAATTATTCCTCATCCATTCTGGCTTACATGCTTCTTCTATATTATGTTTTAAAGACCGGACTTGAAAATCGTTTTGTCTTTATACTACTGATGCTATCCTTCCTTCTGGTAGATGCTATCAATTTCGAGACTGTGGGACGAAAGATTAACGATCTCTCTTTGTATTTCTCCTTCATCACTTTCGGGATCTTCCTGGTGATAATTTGCCTTTCTAAATTAAGGCTATCCAAAATTGCTTAAGACCTATTTGAGTATACATTTATGAATCCCCTGGCTGGTAGGAACCATAGTGTTCATATCAGCCCAAAAGCAAACCAGGTTTTGTTTTTCTTTACAGAAGACTTACCTCTCTGCCGATAATAAAACCAGTTGCCAGTCAATAGTCATAAGTCACCAGTAATTCGTCATGCGTTATCAGTCATTCGTGATTGAATTAGGGGGGAATATGGACAAGGCTAAGATCTTGGTGGTTGACGATGAGGAGTCGATGTGCAAGTTCATGGAGATCATGCTGAAAAAGGAGGGCTATCAGGTCATCACCAGCCAGGATGCCTCCACCGCATTAGAGCGAGTCAAAAGTGAAACCTATGATCTGGTGATTGCCGATCTGATGATGCCGAAGATGAGCGGACTGGAGCTTCTCTCCCAGGCCAAATCCATCAATCCGGATCTTGACTTTATCGTGATGACCGCATTTGCCTCCGTGGACTCCGCCATTGAAGCATTAAAAAAAGGTGCTTTTGACTATATAACCAAGCCCTTCCGGGTGGATGAGATAAAGATCGCGGTAAGGAAATCTTTAGAACAAAAAAAGATCGTTCGGGAAAATATTAAACTGAAGAAGGAACTTCAGACCAAATCCGATTTCGATTCTTTTATCGGTAATAGTCTGGAAATAACCAAGCTGAAAAAGATGTCGGAGAGGATCGCCAGATCCGATTCGACCGTTTTGATCGAAGGTGAATCGGGCACCGGCAAGGAGCTGATCGCCAGAGCCATCCATTACCACAGCCCCAGATCGGACAAACCCTTCGTCACCATAAACTGTGCCGCCCTTCCGGAAAACCTTCTGGAAAGTGAGTTGTTTGGACATGTGAAAGGATCATTCACCGGAGCCATCAAGGACAAGGAGGGACTGTTCAAAGTGGCGGACGGTGGAACGTTCTTTTTAGACGAGGTGGGAATGACCTCGCCCGCAATTCAGGCAAAACTATTGAGAGTTCTGGAGGAGAAAGAGATGACCCCGGTGGGAGGCACCGCTCCCATCAAAGTGGACGTGCGCTTAATCGCCGCCACCAATGCCGATTTAGAGCAAGAGGTGAAATCAGGAAACTTCAGGGCAGATCTTTATTATCGCCTGCATGTTATACCCATAAGGATTCCTCCTCTGCGCCAAAGAAAGGACGACATCAAGCTTCTTTCCGCCTATTTTGTCAGAAAATACTGTCAGAAGATGCAAATAGAGGAAAAGAACATCACCGATGAGGCTATGAACCGATTGCTCTCCAACAAATGGCCCGGCAATGTGAGAGAGCTGGAAAACGCCCTCGAACACGCGGTTTTGCTGTCCAAAAGTAATCAGATAACCACAGAAGACCTTCCTCAAAAGATAAAAGAGGAGAAGGAGATTGACTTGGTCACAGAAGCGCAGCCAACTGCTCCTGCACTGGAAATCATAGAAAAAGCTTATATCTTCTGGGTGTTGAATCAGACCGGTTGGCAGAAAAGCAAAGCCTCTTCAGTTCTGGGGATAGACTCATCCACCTTATATAGAAAGATAGAGAAGTATAAATTAAAATCACCCGCCTCCTCTGTTGGTGAACTCTAACAAAAGAAGCTTCAAAAGAAAAGATATTTTGTCTTTGTAGTTGCCCAATTCATTGGGCTTTATGAGGCTCGATCCTTCGACAGGCTCAGGATGCCATAAATCGAGCGACTACAGTTTCGTAGTTGCCCGATTCATTGGGCTTTATGTAGCTCGATAAATCGAGCAACTACAATTTTTATGCGCTATTGATATTTGCCCGATGGGAAAAAATTCAAACCAGACAAAATACTCCGAGCAAAGGAAGAAGAGACTATTTACGACTGAAAATGCGCTTTGTGCTTCCGTGTTCCTCTTCTTCTTTGCAGTTTACACCATAACATTGTGTCCCACCGTTTTCTGGTGGGACTCAGGGGAGTTGATTGCCAACATCGCGGTCTTGGGAATACCCCATCGCCCCAGCTTTCCCATTTACGTGCTTTTAGGTAAACTTTTCTCCTTTCTCCCCTTCTGGAGTTTTGCCTTAAAGGTGAATTTTCTCTCCGGCCTCTTTGCTTCTTTTTCACTGGCAATCTTTTGTAAGATTTTTCTCAAGAGTGCTAACCTGTTTTTCCCGGAAATGGCTAAAAAGAGGGGATTGGTTCTGGCTTCAGGTTTCTTTTTTCTTTTAGTTTTTGGGTTTACCTATTCGTTCTGGATTCAGGCGGTAAGGGCAGAAGTTTATTCTTTGAATGTTCTTTTCTTTTCCCTGCTTTTGTTTTCAAGCATTTTATACCTTAAGGATGGAAAGCTGAAATATATCTATCTTTTTTTCTTCCTTTTAGGATTGGGTCTGGGAAATCATCATCTTAGTTTATTATCATCCACTCCCGCTTTGTTCTTCCTTCTCTTGTGTTCATCCGCTCACAATGAATCCGTCATTCGTCATTCGTCATTCGTCATAAATCTCAAAAGATCTCTTTTATGCACTTTACTTTTCTTATTCGGTTTAAGCATCTATCTTTATCTTCCCATCCGCTCCCTATCCCAACCAACCTTAGCTTGGGGTGAGGTCAAATCCATTTCCTCGTCTGCAAATTCCATCTTTGCCCTCGACACCATTAAGAATCTGAATCTGGAGTTTTTGTCAGATATTACTACCACGATGTCACAGATACTTTTACTTATCTCTGATCAACTCACTCTCTTATGTTTCACCATCAGCCTTCTGGGGCTTTTTCTACTTTTCAGGCATAACCGCAAGCTTTTGACTTTTCTACTATTGTTGATAGGAGGCAACTGTGCGGTGGTGATATTTATGACCACGGAGTTTATATCCACCAATCCCGATCTACATGGCTATTTAATTTTCTCCATCTTCGCTCTGGCTTTCTCTTATGGTATAGGTGTCTTCTTTATATTAAATAATATTCGTCATTCGTCATGGTTCGACTTTGCTCACCACAAGTCCGCCATCCGTCATCTTTTTTTGATCGTTTTTGGAGCGATTTCCCTCATTCCTATGTTTAAACACTATCCGGAGGCGAATCTATCCAACAATCGGATTGCCCATAATTACGGCTTGAGTGTTATCTCCGATCTGGATTCTAACTCGGTCGTTTTCGCGGACAACGTCAATTTGAATTTCATCTTGAGGGAACTTCGCTATGCAGAAGGACTAAGAAAAGATGTAACCGTTCTTGATCGTGGTCTTTTGAGCTTTAACTGGTATGTGACACAAAAAAGAAATGAGCAAAAAGTCCTCTTCTCAGGTATTCCGGGGAGCTTAATTGGTGAGCCTCTGTTTGAAGCGCTTCTAAAAAGATGCCAAGATTCAGAGAAGCCCACATATATCGAATTCACTGAAAGGGATTCAAATCTGGTGAACCATCTCATTCCCAGAGGATATGTTTTTAAAATAAGCAAGACACGAATTGGTCAACTTTCGGAAAGGGTTCTACTATCTCAGAAAAGATGGGAACATGATGGTCCCTTCGATCCACAGGATGAGGTGTTTCAAAGAGACTGGGATACTAAAAGGGTGTTTGCTCTTTCTTTTTATCGATTAGGGCTTTTCTATGAATGGAAGGGGATGACCTCCTTTGCTCTGGAAAAATTCGCACAGGTCAGAAAGATCGACCCGGGAAATAAGGAACTCATCCTGAAGATCGAGCATTTGGAGACGATAAAGAGATTATCGGAGAGTTCTGAGGCGGGTTCTTTTCCATCTCCAGGAAAACCTCTTAGATGAACTCTTTCTTGAGTCGTAGAATTAAGCAAAAAAGGGGGGGGGGACGGTGATTGCATTTTGCAAGGATTCAGGTAAAAACCTCGATACACAAACATCTGCTCAAAAACCGATCCAACTCTTTCCTCCTGTCCGAAAACACCTTAGTGATTATAGTTCAGGATTGCATGATTTTTGTAGTTGTTAAACTTAAAGAGACCATTTATGAGATCAAAAAAGCATTGGCGGAATAAAGGCTTTACTTTGATCGAGCTGATGATCGTGGTAGTCATCATCGCCATCCTGGCGGCGATGGCTATTCCCCGTTTCATGCGTACTTCGGTGAAAACCAAGCAGACCGAGGCAAGACTAATCTTGAAGCAGATTTATACCATGGAAAGAGCTTACCGGCAGGAAAAGGACAGCTACTACCCGGGTGACGGAAGCACCATTGTTGCTCAACCTGGAGGAGCCTTCGCTGCTTTATATGTGGAGATCATGACTCCGGCTTATTATAGTTACTCAATTTCCGGAGACGCCTCATCCTTTTCAGCCACCGCTGGGTCCAAAAGCGCCACCGGGCTGGATGGTGACCCTACTTTAGATGTCTGGACCATAGACCAAACCGGTAATCTGACCTGCGTCACTGATGACTCTGAAGACTGAACAGGAGGAAACCAAACACAGCGTTTTGCAAAAAGACAAGCAAAATACTCTAAGAAAAGGTGTTGAATAGAGGAGCATCAAGTTTTAAACAGTTAAATTATCCTATTTTAAGATAAGAACTTAGAAGAGGAAAAACACAGGTAAATAACAAATGGCACAGCTTTTGCTTTAAAGTTTATGTGAAGATGAAAAGTGCTAAGAAAGTGAACAGGAAAAACTTAAACTAATGAAGGGGGTGAGAGAAGATGTTGAGCAAATTTCACAGAAGTCAGAAGGGTTTCACCTTGATCGAGTTGATGATCGTGGTGGTCATCATCGGAATTTTGGCCGCACTGGCCATCCCACGATTCATGCGAGCGACCACCAAGTCCAAGCAGTCTGAGGCAAAGCAGGTCTTGAAGCAGATCTACGCCATGGAGAGAGCTTATCGTCAGGAGTATAATGCCTACTGGGGTAACGGTATCAAAGCCTCAGCCGTCGCCGCCCAACAGGATAACTTCGGCCGCATCGGTGTGGACATCATGTCCACCGCTCGTTACACTTACACCATCGTTGCGGCTGCGAACACCTTTACCGTAACCGCCACCTCAGGCATCCTGGACGATGATGCCAAGGTGGATACCTGGACCATCAACGACGCAGGTCTTCTGTCCTGCACCAGCGATGACGCGCTCTAAGGGTTTAACTTCTTGTCTGACTAAAGGGGACTCAAGGGTTTGAGTCCCCTTTTTTGTTTTTTAGTAGGTCGGGTTTTCCGCCAAAGGCGAATCCACCTCCGGTGGAAAAGCAATTGTAGGTCCGAACCCCCCCGCCAACGGCGGGGGTTTCGGACAACAAAAGATTAATAAACAACCGAGAAAATCCGCAGGGATGAACCCTGCGCTACGCAAGCTAATGCACTCAATTCTCTCGCGTAGCCAAGCCTTTATGGCTTGGATGAACAATTTTTTCGCCGGAACAGCAAAGAGATGTCGGATAGTCCCGCCTTTGGCGGGACATATCCGACCTACTAACCTATGAGGTTAGAGATTAAATGTTTCTGCCCTTTTTCCGACCATAATAATATGCAATGGGTCGATGGATCCACCACAAGAAAGAATACAATCATCGGTGGGGCAATTTTCATTGTAACATTCGGTATGTACATTTTCACCATGTGCCCCACCATTTACTGGGAGGACTCCGCTGCTTTTTGTGCTGTTCATTCCCTGTTGGGGATTCCTCATTCTCCAGGTTTTCCCATATATGTCCTTTGGGGGAGGCTTCTTACCATGGTCTCCATTTCCAATTCTGCCTTCTGCTCCAACCTTATGTCCGCCTTCTGGGGCAGTCTAACACTGGCACTCCTATATCTTCTTATCATCGAAATCTTTGATCAGATGAAGTCCAGCCGTTCGCTTTTAAGATTGTCCACCATAACCAGCATATTATTCTTGGCATTCTCCACCTCCTTTTGGCTTCAAGCCATAAGAGCAGAGGTTTATACTTTGAATATTTTTTCCACCGTTCTTCTGATTTTTCTTATGATAAAATGGTGGCACTTCAAGGAATCTCATCTCGGCTTCAGAATCTTGCTCTTGTTTTCTTTTATTCTGGGGCTATCTTTGACCAACCATCCTCTTCTGATCATCACCCTACTACCTGCCTTTCTGTTATTTTTCTTTTCCGCCCAGACGGGCGGTCGTCTAATCGCTGATTCTGAGTTTCTTTTAAACCCAAAGAAACTGTTTTTGTTGGCCATATTTCTTATGCTGGGAATATCCGTTTATCTTTATCTACCCATCCGATCAAATCTTTCACCTCTTATCAACTGGGGAAAACCGGACTCCTGGTCAAACCTTCTCTGTTATCTGTTCCGAACCTCCCAGACAAGTGTTACTGCTTCTGATCCAGGTTTTCCCTATTTGAATCGCTTGTGGTTCAATCTCTCCTTCCCGGTGGCTCAATTCGGTCTGCCTTTTTTCTGGTTAGGTGTGGTGGGAGCAATTTCTTTGTTTAAATCCTGCCGGGGGATTTTCTTTCTCACTTTTTTTATCTTCACCCTGAACATGTTAACCGCCAGTTGGGCTGTCGATTTCTCTTTGAGAAACTATGATCTTTTGGGTTATCTTTTGCCCTCGCTTTCCGTGTTTACCATCTGGTTCGCTTTAGGATTAAAGACAGTTTTAAGTTGGATGTTTAAAGAAGTTAGAATCCTTCACACAAATCCCATTGGCCAAACCAATAAAGTTGTGAGCTATATGGTTGTATATGCCCTTTTTGGACTATTCCTCTTGCTGCCGTCCTTTCAGGTGTGGAGAAACCTCGACCAGTGCAATAAGAAATCCCAAGCTTGGGCTTACAGTTATGCGCACCAGATTCTAAGCTCTGTTAAAAAAGACGCCATGATCCTGGTGGGCGATGATAACACTTTAACCTCCCTGTGGTATTTGAATCTGTCTTGTGGCATAAGACCGGATGTCAAGATATTAAGTATATCTGCCCTAACGCAGAAAAGTTATAGAGAACAGATAAGCCAGCAATATAGAGACATAAAACTTCCAAAGCTTGGACAAAAAGATTTTGGGGAAATCGCATATGAGGTTTCCCAAATAAATGCTGACAATTTCCCGGTCTATTCCACTCACTTCTCCAAACATCCCCTTTTTGTCCAGTATCTACGTCCGGCTGGATATTTGTTCGAGTTTTGTCCAAAAGGGGTAATTTTGACCGATAAAGATATTAAAGAACAGAAAGATTTCCTTAAAAGAAATTTGAAGCACGAAAACTTTGATATCTTAACCCGGGAGCATTTCGGGAATCTTATTTTTAACCTGGGTGCATTTTATGACCTGAAAGGTGGTTCATCTTCATCCATAGAATATTTTCTGTGGGCTCTGGATGTGGACTCAACCAATCCAAGGATCTACTTTCAGTTGGGGAAAGCGTTTCTGAAAAACGGGGACAAAACTAAAGCTCTAGATTTCTTTCAGGCAGGTTTGGAGTTGGATCCATATAATCTGGAGGCAAGAAGGCTTTTAGAAAAAACTTAAAAAGAGGGCTTTTTTACCTCGCCCCCTTTGTTCCCCTTCAGGGTGAATCCTTCAGGGTGAACCCCTCTCCATTCCAGGTCGAAGATCCCGCCAGAGGCGGGGGAGAGAGGGATAGGGGGAAAGATTTTCCTCTCAAGAACTTTAGGCACTAAAGCGAAGAAAACCTAAAGAGAAAAAAATGAGGCAGAAAAAAGACATAGACATATCTGTGGTTGTGCCCATGTTCAATGAACAGGAGAATGTCAAAAACACTCTGGACCGGCTTACCCAGGCTTTGGACTCCATCCCCAAAACATGGGAGATAATTGTGGTGGATGATGGCTCAACTGATCAGACCAAAAAGTTGGTGAAGGATTACTCCCATTTCAATCGCTGGGTCAAGCTGATCTCTTATCCTATCAACCAGGGAAGAGGGAAAGCGCTGAGAGTTGGATTTGCCCATGCTCAGGGTAAGATAATATGCACCACTGATGCTGATCTAAGCTATGATGAAAGATACATTCTGCAGATGATTGAGATTCTGGATAAAAATCCGGATGTGGATCTGGTGGTGGGCTCACCCTATGCTCATGGAGGGGAAGCCGAGGGAGTTTCTCTCTTCAGATTGCTTTTAAGCAAATGGGGGAATAAGATTTTAGGATTTGCCATGAAAGGTGGGCTTTCCACTGTGACCGGAGTTTTAAGGGCATATCATAAAGAATGCATAAGCTCGCTGGAGTTGGAATCAGATGGTAAGGAGATACATCTGGAGATTCTGTCCAAAGCACTGTCCATGGGCTACAAAGCCAAAGAACTGCCCGCCACCTTGAAAGCCAGAACCAAAGGGAAGTCTAAGTTTAAGTTTAAAGCCACCGCAGTATCGCATCTGATCTTTTCGTTTTTCGAAAAACCCATAATTCTATTTGGCGCCATCGGTCTTTTCATGCTCTTCTTAGGATTTGTTGGTGGAACTTACATTATATATCTTTGGCAGAAGGGAACTTTAAATCCCAACCGACCCCTGATGACTTTGATAGTGCTTTTGATCGTAGCTGGAATTCAGGTGCTCCTTTTTGGATTTTTGGGGACACAGATAGTTCACTTAAGAAAAGAACTTTATAAAATACAAAGAGAAAACAAAACTTTGGAAAACAAAATAAACAATTTACCTGCAAAGATTGAAGTGGAGAAGAAAGAACCGGAGCGTGTATCTTCAAACAAGCCCAGACAATCTAAAAACTGTTCAGCCCAGCAGATGAATATATCTCCCAACAGATGAAATAGATCAAAAGATAAGAAAATGCGTGTGCATCTTCGATCTGTTTAATCCTTTCATCTGTTGGGAATTCTTTAATCTGTTGGAAAAAGCCAATCAAAGAACAAATGTCAACCTCCCAAAAAATCTGCCTGATCACCAATCGTTATCCTACGCATCCTGACGATGTGGCTTCACCCTTTGTGCATGACTTTCATTTGGGATTGAAGGAAAGAGGGCTGGATGTTTCCGCCTTCACCCCCTATTATCCGAATCTGGACCCTGCGGATCAAACACAAAAGACAGATTGGACAGAGGATATAGTTAGATTTCACTGGTGGGGGGGAGAAAAGGTGGTGGGCTCTTTAAATTTCTTTAATCCCAAAGAGTTTTTTCAGCTTTACTCTTTTCTCAAAAATGGGAAATCTCAGCTTTTAGAACATCTCAAAAAAACCAATCCCGATTTTTGCTTGGCTTTATGGGCACTTCCCTCAGGATGGTTTGCTTATCAGGCAAAGAAAGAACTTGACATCCCTTATTCCGTTTGGTGTCTCGGCTCGGATATTTACGTCTGGGCAAAAAAGCCGATTTTGCGAAAAATCATAAGAAAAGTCCTGCAGGAGGCAGACTATCTTTTTGCAGATGGATTCGATTTGAAAGAAAAGACCGAAAAGCTATCGGGCAAAAGGTGTCTTTTTCTTCCCAGCATGAGAAAGCTTCCACAAGCATTTAACAAAAAAGACCAACTTGATCCTGCAAAATTCAATTTCTTGTATGTGGGGCGATGGGATAAAAAGAAAGGTTTAGATGATTTGATTAAAGCATTTGGTCTGGTCAAAAACAAGCTGCCCTCTGTCAATCTTCATATTCTTGGATGGGGTAGCTTTGAGAAAAAGATGAAGAAATTGATAGAAGAACTCAAATTAGAAGAGCAGATCAAAATAGTAGGAAGAGTTTCTACCACCATGGTGGCTAACTATATCAAGCAATCAGACTGCGTGACCATCCCCTCTAAAAGTGACAGCATTCCTTTAGTCTTCTCCGAGGCGCTTCAGATGGGGACTCCTCTTATTGTCACCGATGTGGGAGACATGGGTTCTCTAGTAAAAAGATTTAAGCTGGGCAAAGTAGTTCCCCCAGGAGACACACAAAAGTTAGCCCAAGCTATGATCGAGTTTGCCTGCGAAAAAAAGGATTACTCTAAGAATATGCCAGAAGCCTTAAAATTACTTAACATTGAAAAAGCAGTGAATGATTATCTAAAGACCGTTGGCTTTGAAGAGCACACCCAAGCCTCAACCATCCGGACGTTAAGCCACTGAGACTTTCTGTGCCCGCCAGGTCCCCTGACCTGGCGGAAGCTGCCTGTCGGGTCGGGGACCCGACAGGCACAGGGAGAATATGCCAGAAGCCTTAAAATTACTCAATATTGAAAAGGCAGTGGATGATTATCTAAAGACCGTTGGCTTTAAAGAGCACACCCAAGCCCAAACCTGCAGTATCTTAAACCGATAAGATTTACCTGCCCGTCATGCTCTTCGAAAAATGAGAAATTTTTGGTGTCAATTTGACTTGCTTTTAGAAGGGGATTTGATTATCTATTATTTCAAATTCAAAGTTAGGAGAAACGAAATTTGAAGATAAAAGGTAAAAAGGTTTTGGTCACCGGAGCGGGTGGATTTGTGGGAAGCCATCTAGTGGAGGCGCTGGTGAAAAGAAACGCCCGAGTAAGGGCTTTTGTCCATTACAATTCCCGAAATGACTGGGGAATGCTGGAGGATGTGGCAAAAAATATACTGAATGAGGTTAAAGTGGTGACTGGGGATTTAAAAGATGCAGACTGTGTCAGAGAAGCTGTCCGTGGTCAACAGGTGATATTTCATCTGGGAGCTTTAATCGGAATCCCTTATTCCTACGTAAACCCCAGAGACGTGGTCGATACCAACATAAATGGCACCCTTAATGTTCTGACCGCAGCACTTGATTTTGGCACGGAAAAAGTAGTCCACACCTCCACCAGCGAGATCTACGGCACGGCTCAATATGTTCCCATGGATGAGAAACACCCGGTAAATCCTCAATCACCTTATGCCGCCAGCAAGTTGGGAGCAGATCTTTTAGCGTTAAGCTTTCACCGCTCCTTTGATCTGCCAGTGGGGATAATCAGACCTTTCAACATCTATGGTCCCAGACAATCCGCCCGGGCAGTGATCCCGTCCATTATCACCCAGGTTCTGCTTAAAAAGAAAATCGCCTTAGGCTCTGTTTATCCCACCCGAGATTTGACTTTTGTGAAGGACTCGGTGAACGGATTCATCGACTTTGCCGAATGCGAAAAAACAGTGGGTGAGGTGGTGAACTTAGGATCGGGTTTTGAGGTGTCGATAAATCAAATAATCAACCTTATTTTAGATTGTCTGGGAAAGAGAATCCAGTTTCAAAGAGAAAAGAAAAGGATTCGACCTGAAAAAAGTGAGGTGGAAAGGCTTTTTTCAGATTCCAGCAAAGCCAAAAGACTTTTTGGATGGCAACCCAAAACAAATCTCAAGCGGGGAATAGAGAAGACCATAAGTTGGTATGAAAAGAATCTAAGAAGATACAAAGCGGATATTTACAATATTTAACCAAATTTGGAGTGTGTGGATAAATTCTGTGTAGGGACAGGGCTTGTCCCTGTCCTGGCTCCAATAAGGACAGCCACAAGGGTTCATCCTGAAGGGTTGTCCCTACGATTGCCATGCGATGTTGAACTAAGATCGTCTATAGGGGCGGGAATTTATCCCGCCCCAAGATCTGGATTTTTTAGCAGCCCAAAAAGATTTTGGCTACAACTATCAGAGGTAATCTAAACTATGAAGGTGATTATCTTAGCCGGTGGTAAAGGCAGACGGCTTTATCCTTATACTGTGGTTTTGCCCAAGCCACTTATGCCCATCGGTGATTTCCCCATCCTGGAGGTGATCTTAAGGCAACTTAAAAAATGCAATCTTGTCGACATCACTCTGGCCGTAGGTCATCTGGGCAATTTGATTCAAACCTATTTCGGTGATGGGTCCAAATGGGGGGTAAACATTGAATATAGCTTCGAGGAAGAACCTCTGGGCACAGTTGGTCCCTTGACCTGTTTGAACAATTTGGATCAAACGTTTATGGTGATGAACGGCGATCTACTCACCACGTTGAATTATCTTGATTTAGTTGAATATCACAAAAAACAGAATGCGATCGCCACAGTGGCATCACAGAAAAGATGGGTGGATGTCGACTTCGGCGTGATCCAAAAAGATAAAGATGAGAGCATGGTCAAATACATAGAAAAGCCCAGGCTATCTTATCTGGTGAGTATGGGAATTTACGTGTTTGAGCCGGAGATAATCGACTTCATCCCCCGGGGCGAAAAATTTGATTTCCCCGATCTGATGCAACTTCTTCTGCAAAAGGAAAAAAAGGTGGGGATATATGAATCTTTTGATTTCTGGCTGGATATAGGAAGACCGGACGACTATCAAAAAGCTGTGGAGGAATTTGAGAAAAACAGAAATAAATTTCTGAACGAAGAATAAAAAAATAACAAATTTGACTGTATCGCAGTCCTATTAAAACGCTAACGAAAACATATCGAGCATGAAGACAAGCTCTAAGCTCCTCTGAGAATGTAGTTGCTCGATTTATCGGGCCCAATCACCGCCTTTGTCCCGCCTCCGGCGGGATAAAAGCGGTATGAATTGGGCAACTACAATTTCTTACCAAAGATCAAAGATAAAAAATGAAATGGAAAGTTACTTTATCTGATCTGAATTTCGACCAGCGTGAGCGAAAGATGGTTGATAGGGTGATAAGAAGCAAGTGGCTCACCATGGGCGAAACTGTCGAAAGGCTGGAGAAAGAGTTCGCCGAATTTATAGGGACCAAACATGCCATCGCAGTCTCCAGTGGCACGGCGGCTTTGCATCTGGCTATGAGAGTTCTAAACATCAAATCAAATGACGAGGTCATCGTTCCATCATTAAGTTTTGTTGCCTCCTCCAATGCCATCCTGTATGTGGGAGCAAAGCCTGTGTTCGTGGATATAAGCTCACGAAATGATTTCAACCTATCCTGTGAAGATTTAGAGAGGAAGATCACTCCCAAAACCCGGGCGATAGTGGTGGTTCACTACGGCGGGTATCTGGCGGACATGGACGAAATTGAAAGAATCGCCAGAAAACACCGGCTTTTCATCATCGAAGATTCAGCCCATGCCATAGGAGCAGACCTAAATTCAAAGATGGCTGGCACACTTGGGGACGTGGGTTGTTTCTCTTTTTTCTCCAACAAGAATCTGGCAACCGGTGAGGGAGGAATGATCGTAACCGACAACGATCGGCTTGCAAAAAGACTCAAACTTCTCAGGTCTCATGGAATGACCAGCATGACCCTGAACAGACACAAAGGTCATGCTTATTCATACGACGTGGTGGAGCTGGGATATAATTATCGAATGACCGAGATATCTGCCGCACTTGGTATATTGCAGTTAAAGAAATTATCTCAGGCTAATAAAAAAAGAAAGATCTTAACAAATATTTATGTGTCGAATTTAGAAAAGGCCGAAGGTCTTTCCATCCCGTTCAAGGATTATCCACGCAACTCCTCCTATCATCTTTTTCCCATCCTTCTGAACAAAAAGACAAACAGGAAAAAATTTATGGAGCTTTTGAAAAAAGAAGGAATCCAGTCCAGCATACATTACCCGCCCATTCATAAGTTTTCCTTCTATCGAAGAAATCTAAAGGGAAATCAGACAAAGCTCCCCTTAACAGAATATGTGGGGGCACATGAGTTAACCCTTCCCCTACATCCTCTGCTTGAAAAGGAAAACGTTGTTTTTGTCTGTGAGAAAATAAAAAAGATTCTCCCCAAAACTTTAAGATGAATTTGATCGTCTTAGAAGAGCCAAATGACAAGTGGGATGAGTTTGTTTGCTTACATTCGAACCTGATCTTCCATACCTCCTTATGGTGGAAAGTCTTGAAAGAAAGCTATGGATGCGGTATGCAATATTTGGTATTCGAAGATGGAGGAAAATGGCTTTCTGCTCTGCCTGGAATGATGGTGGGCAACCGATTCTTTAAGGTGTTCTATTCTCTAATCCCATACGGGGGGTTTATCGGAGATCGAGAGCACATCCCTGAATTCTTAAGCTTTTTGAACAGTTGGGCGAGGAAGGAGAAAATTCAACGCATTCAGATCGTGGATGTAGACATTAAGAAAAAGCAAGATCTGCCCGATTTTAACTGTGTGGAGTCATATCGGCATCTGTTGGAGTTGAGAGACAAAACCACAGATCAGATCTGGAAAAATTATAAAGATAGTCTGAAAAGGAACATAAAGACCGCTTTGAAATCGGATCTTTATTTTGAAAAGATAAAATCGCGGGAAGAGGTGGATCTATTTTATCGTCTCTATCTGGATTCGATGAGAAGGAACAAAGCTTTGGTTAAATATCCGATCCAGCTTTTCTTAAAGATTTATGATCTTTTGGTTCCCAAATTTTCCGATATGTTTTTTATGAAATACCGCAACCAGCCAGTAGCAGGGATGGTGGTAATTTATTCTGACGCCGCCGCTCATTATTTCCATGGCGGATCGGCTACCGAATACCTACATTTAAGACCCAACGATCTTTTATTTCATCATGCCATCCAGATCGCCAAAGAGAAAGGAAAATCATATTTCGATTTCTTTGGTTCAGACAAGAAACTTTTATCTCTGATTCAGTTTAAGGATAAGTGGGGAACAAAAAGAGAGGAGCTTTTGAACTTTCATAAGGATATAGGTGTAGTTCGACCTCTTCTCTTCAAAATCGTTTTAAGATTGGCGCAAACTTCCGTTGGATCTGCGGTTCATAGAGGACTGAAATCGCTGCATAAGGGGAGCAGAGCATGAAGACCAGTTTTCGGAAACGAATCTTTTCAGCCGATGCTCAGAGTGATGAACCTTCGCTTTCCGAAAAAAGCGAGATTGGTCGCATCTCGGAGCGGAAAGGAAAACCTGCTTTTCTGAAAAAGATTGTTGCCTTTTTAGTAATTCTCACCTGCTTCTTTTTTCTGGGGAAAACCCTTTATCACAACCTGGGACAGATAAGGGCTTATCAGTGGGACTTAAAACCATCCTTTCTTATCCTTTCATTTCTTTTCCTGGTGATCAATTTAGCCATCTCCGCTTTTGCCTGGAAAAAGATCCTCTATTTGTTTGAAGTCCGGTTACCTTTTAATCAGAGCTTCAAGATAATGTTCGTCTCCGGGTTAGGAAAATATCTTCCTGGAAAAGTCTGGCAATACCTCAGCCAGATATATTTATCCGGGAAGGTAAAAATCTCTAAAAGCGTTACCCTCTTCAGCATGTTTTTGCTGTTTGGGGGTTATACTTTAGCCGGGATGCTGGTCTTTATTTTCTCACTTTTCCTGTGGGATATGTTTTCGCCGGTCCTGCTCTCTTTCCTTCTTTTAATATTTTTCTTCATCTTTATGATCATTTTCTCTCCCCGAATCTTAAACCGCATATTGAAAGTTTTGACCCTTATCTCTGAAAAATTCAAGAAAGGACTAATTCCGGAAGAGTTGACCACCCGTGGTGGAATAAGTCAGATAGGTCAGATCATCTTGATTTTGATGGCGGACTGGATAATCTTTGGAGTAGCGGTTTATTTTTTGATCAATTCTTTTTATCATATCGACCTTTCTCAGACAGTGATATTATGTGGCATTTTCGCCATCTCGGTGATATCGGGAATTTTAAGTTTTTTCGTTCCAGCGGGATTGGGAGTCAGAGAAGGAATTTTAAGTTATCTGTTAAGCTTGTTTATACCTATCTCCGCCGCCATCTTGATTTCTCTGGTTATGAGAGTGTGGATGATTTTGGGAGAGTTGGCTTGTTTTTTTGTTGCCTTGAAGATCAAAAAGCCAGAATTGTGGTAAAGCATATTCAGACAAAATCTACACCGCGTAGCGGAGCCTTCATGGCTCCGCATCCAGCTTTTTAAAATGGTGAAAAAATGAAGACTCAACAGTTACAGCATTTCCAGACCGACGGTGAAACCTGGCAAAAACGAGCAGCGAAAGGGAAACTTCCTGCGGTTATTGACCCCGGCGATCTGAAGGGAAGAAAAAATCTTTATATTGACACCCTACAAAAGATGGCAGTCCAGAAAGCACTGGGAAAAGAAAAAAGAAAGTTCATCCTTGATTTTGGCTGTGGAAGCGGAAGATTTTCAGACCTTTTAGCTGAAAGGTGTGAATTTCTGATGGGGATGGAAATAACCCACCAGATGCTTCTTCTGGCAAAAGATGAAAGCCAATGTTCCAACACCGGTTTTGCCCTTTTTGATGGAATGAACTTTCCCCTAAAAGAGGGGAAGGTGGATACGGTGATCTCTGTGAACGTGCTCCAATACATCACCAAGGATTCCGAGTTGAATAAAGTGCTCTCCCAGGTGCAGAAAAGTCTAAAGCCCGGAGGCAAATTTATTGACATAGAGCAGGTAACCAGAAACAAAAAAAGATGGCAGAGGGACTTGAAAACGTATTTACGCTTCTTTGAACAGAATGATCTCAGAAAAGTTGCCGATTATCCTATAAGGAAAGGTCATTTTCTGTTCCTTTACCCGATCTACTTCGGTTTAATCCCGAAGAAGTGGTTTAAAACAATGGCAAGACTTGAGATGTTTTTAAGAAAAATCTTGTGGCAGTCGTTCTGGGATTATCAGGATCATTTCTTTGAGATGGAAAAAATATGATTTGCCCAGAATTAGTAAACTCGTTTAACGTTGGCGAAGCTTGTATCGAAGCTCGAAAATCGAGGCTGGAGAAATGCGGATTAAAGAAGGATTTTTTCAAACATCGAGCTTCAATTGACCACAGGGTGAACGAGAACTCCAATTGTGTCATTCTGAACGGAGCCCTTCGGCACTTGTCACCCTGAGCGAAGCCTTGCCTAAGGCGGGCGAAGCGAAGGGTCTGGATTGCCTCAGGGTAAACTCCGCGGAGTGAAGAATCTTAGTTTTATGCGGGTTGGGAAGCGAGATTCTTCCCCACATGGGTCAGAATGACAATTCTCAGTCATCCTGCCCAGATTCGATACCAACCTCGAAAACGATAACCGAGAAACAAAGCAATTTCGATGAGCACAATAATTCTGATTTTGACAATATTGATAGGCTTAGCCCTGGGTAGTTTTTTAAACGTTTGCATCTACAGGATTCCCCAGAAAAAATCCATACTTTTCCCCGGCTCGTTCTGTCCCAGGTGTAGAGCAAAGATTCGCTCCTACGACAACATCCCCCTTTTAAGCTACATCATCTTAAAGGGAAGATGCAGAAATTGCAAAGAGAAAATCTCTTTGCAATATCCCCTGGTGGAGTTTGTCACCTCCGCTTTGCTGGTTTTAGCCTATCTGCGCTTTGGGTTGACCTGGGATTTTGTGGCGAGAAGCATATTGATTCTCTTTATGATTTTGACCTTCTTTATCGACTTGAAGCACAGGATTATCCCGGATGTGCTCACCTTCCCCGGTATCATCCTCGGCTTCCTTTTATCCTTTGTGGTCAAATCCCCGTCTATTTTGAATTCGCTTCTGGGGATTCTGGTGGGCGGTGGAATGTTTTATCTGGCTGCTATTTTAGGAGAGCTCCTTTTTAAAAAAGAGAGCTTGGGGGGAGGAGATATAAAGCTGGCTATGATGCTGGGAGCATTTTTAGGATGGCAGAAGATACTTTTGGTGCTTCTGCTTTCCGCTTTCTTAGGCAGTCTAATCGGTGGCGTAGCTTTATTCTTCTCAAAGGATGTAAAAGAGACCCGAACCATCCCCTTCGGTCCCTTCTTGGCTTTGGGGACAGTAATCGCCATGTTTGCAGGCGACGCTATAATTTCCGCATACTTAAAAACTTTCTTTTAGAATCTGAACCCCTTCTTCCACCCAAAGCAGTTTTTTTCATTTCATAGATTACCACGGACTCTGTAGAGAGGACTCTCTGAATAGTTTTATATCCTGAGAAGACCTCACCCCCGTCTCTCCCCCTCTCCACAAAGAGACTGTGTCATAATTATGAGGAGCGGAGGTAGAGATTTTTGAAAATAAACTATACCATTCAACATGCGATATGCTGTCTTATGCTGTAAAGATAAATATGAAAGGAGCATATTATGGCATATCGACATGGTGATAGAAATCAAATGCAACTGCTTCCACCAAACATAGAAGAATACGTAACTCCGGATGATTCTGTTCGGGCGTATAGTGCCTTTGTGGATTCGCTTTCTCTGGCTGAGTTGGGCATCCTTTGGGATGAACATAAAGTTGGCAACTCCGAATATAATCCTAAAGCCATGATCAAGCTTTTGGTATATGGCTACTCCTATGGTTTACGCAGTTCTCGGAAATTGGAAATGGCGACTTATCATAACCTCTCTTTTATCTGGTCCTATGGATCCAAATTCGGACTTATGGGTGGTCTGATTGAAGGCAATACGCTTTTTGTGGATGGGAGTAAGATAAGGGCGAATGCCTCCATTGGTAATACCTGGACACCAGATAGATGTGAACGCTATCTTAAGGAGGTGGATCAGCATATAGAATCCATTCTTTCTGAGTGCGACACTATGGATGAACAAGAACAGGATCATTCCTCTCTGGTTAAGCTTTCAGAAGAGCTGAAAGATAAAGAACGTCTTAAATCCAGTCCCGCCTCTGGCGGGATTGAAAGAACTCCAAGAACAAGAAAGGGAATCAATAAACACCACCGATCCGGATTGTGTTAAGGTCAAAGGGCGTCAAGGCATTCATGCGGGTTATAATGGGCAGATCGTGGTGGATGAAAAGCATGGGCTGATAGTGCACAGTGACGTGGTGAATGACGGAGACCCGTCTGGGAAAGTAATGATGTTCATCAGTTTGCCCATCAGACTTGTAGTGAGCGTAGCGAACCTATTGAACAGGCTAATCAAACCCTGGAACATAAATGTACCAGCGCCTGTGCGGATGCGGGTTATTCTGACATCCAAGAGTTAAAAAAGATCGATGACCAACATGCTCGTATGAGTGCATACGCATCACCGTTATCGTTCCTTCGCAAAAACAAGCTCATGATAGACCAGTAAAACCAAATGACAAAGAACAATTTCTTTATGATGAACCGAATGATCGTTATATTTGTCCGCGAGGACATTCCTTGAGTTATACTTTCTTAGATAAGCACAGGAATCATAAAGTGTATCAGATTACAGATGCGTATGCTCGTATGAGTGCATACGCACATTCATACGAATAAATCTTTGTGTTTGGAGTGCCAGCATTTTGGTCTTTGCACCAAAGCTAAATATGGTGGACGAATAAGGCGTCTGATTCATGAGGACATTAAATTAAAACTAGAGCTCTGTAACATAAATTTATTCGCTATTGTAGTTGCCTGATTTATCAGGCATAGTGACGACAGTGCTCAATAAATTGAGCAACTACAATATCCTGAATTTATGTTACAGCCCACTAGAGCATCAATATAATAAAGAGTCATCACAAGCAATTTATAAACTAAGAAAAGAAAAGGTGGAACTCGAAGAGTCATACGACTTCCTTTTGGACATGCGTATGCACTCATACGAGCATCAAACGAAATTTAGGAGTGACCTCCTTTCTGCTTCGAGGATTGGAAGGAGTTAAAGCAGAAATGTCGCTATTAGCCAGTTGCTTTGATATCACTCGCCTGATCAACATTGTTGGAGTTCCATTGCTTGTGGCAAAGCTTATGAGTTAATCGTTTTTAGGATACATCTCTATGATTCTAGTGAATAAAACCATAATCTTGTAGAACAAAGTTAATATTGTTCTGTTTTTATTCCAAAACCTAAAACCTTATCTCCCTTAACCAGGTATTATGACACACCCTCAAAGTGGGGAGGGGGAATAAGAGGGTGGGGTTTCAATTTCGTGGTTACCTTTTCTTTTTAGTAGTTCTCTTCTTTTCTGCTGTCTTCTTTTTCGCCTTTTTAGACTTAGCAGTCACTTTTCTCTTTGCCGGCTTCTTAACTTTCTTCGGTTTAAGAACCTTTTTAGCTGGTTTTTTGGCCTTTTTCGGTGTAGCAATCTTCTTCTTTTTAAGCGGTTTCTTAGCCTTTTTCTTTAGTCCCTCCAATTCCTGTTTCATCAAGACCGCCACTTCAGCCGGGCTTTCTGCCACCTTGATTTTTGCCTTTTGGAAGGCAGCGACTTTTTCAGCCGCGGTTCCGCTTCCACCGGCGATTATGGCGCCAGCATGTCCCATTCTCTTTCCCGGAGGAGCGGTCCTTCCTGCCACAAAAGCCACCACCGGCTTGGTCATGTTTTTCTTTATGAATGCCGCCGCCTCCTCCTCATCTGTTCCACCAATCTCACCGATCAAAACCACCGCCCTGGTCTGGGGGTCTTTTTCAAACATCTCCAACACGTCCAAAAAGCCTGTCCCCACGATCTGATCTCCACCAGTTCCCAAACAGGTGGATTGCCCCATGCCATTTTGGGTGAGATGATACACCACCTCATAGGTCAAGGTTCCACTGCGAGAGACCACTCCCACATTGCCCTTCATATGAATCTGACCCGGCATAATCCCTACCTTGGTCACGCCGGGGGTAATCAAGCCGGGAGTATTCGGTCCCACCAACCTGGTCTTTTTGCCTTTCAAGTAATTGTACACTTCGAGCATGTCCATGGCGGGAATGCCTTCGCTTATGCAGATCACCAGATCAATTCCCGCCTCTGCCGCCTCGTAGATGGCATCCACGGCAAATTTTGAGGGGACGTAGATTACCGAGGTATTAGCTTTTGTGGCATCTCTTGCCTCTTTAACCGAGTCAAAGACTAAAACGCCTTCAACCCTTTCTCCTGCTTTCCCCGGTGTGACCCCAGCCACAACCTTTGTTCCGTAGTCCAGCATCTGTTTGGTATGAAACGCCCCATCCCGTCCGGTGATCCCCTGAACTATCACCCTGGTATTTTTGTCAATTAGTATGCTCATGGAAGTTCTCCTTTTTGTTAATTTATAGATTTTTTTCGGGCTGGGATGAATTCCCAGCCCTATGGGATTGAATGTCTACCTCATAGTCGGAGGAATTTATCCTCCGACATAACCCTCAAGATCAGTCTCACACTTCCCTGTTGCTGAAGAATATTTGTAATTCTCCGGTTTATCTGCTAATTTTGCCCTAACCGGGTTGTCGTGAATATAATTTAGTCGTTGAACAAACTCCTTCTTGTTGCGAACAACATGATCGTAGAAGCTTGCCTGCCAGACCTTCGGTTTGGGCAGGGATAAATTCCCTGCCCAAACTATGATTCTTAGATTCGCGGGACGAGGACAAATCCTCTGTCCTGTGGTTCTCCGGCTCATAGTCGGGGGAATTTATCCCCCGACTAAGTTGATTATATCTTCGAGCGAAACGACCTTTGATGTGACGCATCACATCGGAGATGGAATTTCTCTTATCCGGCACCAACATTAAATGAATATGATTAGGCATTACCACAAAAGCGAGAAGTCTAAATCTTAGCTTTTTCCTAACCTCGAAGATGGTTTGAATCAAAAGATCAGCCGCTTTCCCTTCTGAGAAAATTTTAGTGTTACGGTGCGTTTTGCTCGTGACAAAATGACAATAGTTCTCAAGGTTGAAACGAGCTACTTTACTCATAGTTAAATTCTAAGTCTTATGGCTGGGATGAATTCCCAGCCCTATGTATTGAATGGATATGTTCACCACTATATGGTTAAGAAATGTTCATTGCGTTGGACTTAGACTAACCCCCGAACATGGTGGTTTGTGTCATTCCCGAAAGCTCAATCGCTCTCTTTACCACTTCTTCCATGGAGCTGGTGGCGGAGAGGTTTATCTCCTCTAAAATCTTTCTGGCTTTAGCTTCGTTGGTGCCGGTCAATCTCACCACAATGGGGACTCTTGGCTTTAGTTGTTTGACCGCATAAACTATTCCATTTGCCACATCGTCGCACCGGGTGATCCCTCCGAAGATGTTGAAAAGGATGGCCTTCACATTCGGGTCCCGCAGGATGATGTTCATGGCACTTACCACCTTCTCCGGGTTGGAGCTTCCTCCGATATCCAAAAAATTAGCGGGCTCAGCCCCAAATCTTTTTACCAGATCCATGGTAGCCATTGCCAGCCCGGCTCCGTTTACAATGCAACCTATGTTTCCGTCCAGTTTCACAAAGGAAAGCTCCTTTTCCCTTGCCTCAATTTCTGCTTTTTCCTCCGCATCCAGATCCCGCATCGCCTCGATTTCTGGATGCCTTGCCAGACCAGAATCATCTATGTTTATCTTGGCATCTAAAGCCCACACCTCTCCGTCTGGTGTGGTGATGAACGGGTTTATCTCGGCTAAGGAGCAATCGTTTTCCGTGAAGGCGCTGTAGAGTTTCAAGATAACCGGACAAGTCTTATTGGCGATCTTTCTGTCCGAATAAAGTAGATAGGCTAAATTTCGGGCTTGAAAGTATTGCAAGCCTAAAAGCGGGTCCACCTCCAACTTAAAAATCTTCTCTGGGGTCTCCCGGGCCACCTCCTCGATGTCTATTCCTCCTGCCGCTGAGACCATGATCACCGGCTTTTTGCTCTTTCGGTCGACGATCACACCCAGATAGGCTTCGCTGGCAATGTCTTTACACTCGGTGACTAAAATCTTCTTAACCGGAAGCCCCTTGATCTCCATACCCAAAATCTGGGAAGCCATCTCGAATGCTTCATCCGGATTATCCGCCTTCTTTATACCGCCAGCTTTGCCTCTTCCTCCCACATGTACCTGCGCTTTCACCATAACCGGCTTACCGATCCTTGTGGCAATTTCTCTTGCTTCCTCCGGGGTGGTTGCCATCTCACCGGCAGGAAGAGGAATGCCATACTTGGCAAATATCTGTTTAGCCTGATATTCGTGTATCTTCATAATGACTCCTTTGGTTTTATCCCCCCTTCTCCACGCCCACTCCACCGTCCGCCGACCGCCGCTAAACCAGTTCTTGCGGCGGACTGTCGACTGTGGACCGTGGGCGCTTTTTATTTCTGATTCGCTGAAGTGGTCGAGATATTTTTCAAAAAAACCTCTGCCTCCTTTAAGAGTCTATCTTTTTGGTTTAGTTCAGGGTTATCCAGAACCAGCTCTAAAAGATAATTCAATACCTGTCCCACCAGAGGGGAGGGTGGAATCTTAAAAGTATCCATAATATCATTTCCCTTCACCTCCAAATCCTTCAACCCAAAAGGAGGTTTTCTCTCCAATTCCAGCCTTATCCTCTCCTCCAACTCATCCACGTCTTTGGTGCTTCCTTCCTTGCCCTGTGCCGTCACATCCGCTCTGCGTAAATCCAGAAGAGAAAACACAAGCTCCCCCCCCATCTTTCTTATCAGTCTCCGCACTCCTTTATCAGTCACTCCGGTGGTAAACATGTGCTTATCTATCAGAAGGGTGACCTTTTCAATTATCTGATTGGAGTAGCGCAATCTTTGCAACACCTTCCGGGCGACCCTGGCACCTCTTTTCTCATGTCCATAAAAAGTGGCACCTTCTTGGGTGGGAACCTTAGTCTCCGGCTTGGATATATCATGGAAAAGTGCCGCCAGACGAATCACCAGATCTCGGGGGGCGAAGTCAACAGCCAATATAGAATGCTCGAACACGTCATAGGCGTGATAGCCGCCCGGCTGGGTTACTCCCACACAATCGGCTAACTCCGGCATAATCCTTTCTAAAAGCCCCACCCTTTGCATCAATCTGAAGCCAACGCTGGGATATTTAGCTTTAAGCAGTAGCTTGTTTAATTCCTCCTGAATTCTTTCTGATGAGATGGTGGTGATCAAATCCACATTCTCCTTTAGACTCTGAAGGGTGCCCTCTTCCAGCTCAAATTCAAACCTGGCGGCAAACTGTATTCCCCGGAGCATCCTCAAAGGATCGTCCCTAAAAGAGTCGGGATTGGTAATACGGATTAATCTCCTTTTTATGTCTTTTCTTCCATTTAAAGGGTCCACCAACTCTCCCGTGGAAAGATCCTCCGCCACGGCGTTTATGGTGAAATCCCGGCGGGAAAGGTCATCCTCTACCTTCAGGTTATGATCGTATTCCACCTTGAAGTCCTTATGCCCCGGTCCGGTGCTGTATTCCTTGCGAGGCAATGCAACATCAAAGACATGCTCCCCGTTGAATTTTTTGAAAGGCAGAAATTTTATCACCCCAAAGGATTTTCCTACCAGATCCACCTTTCCAAATCCACTCAACAGAGAACAAAGCTCATCTATGGGGATTCCGGTTATCAGATAGTCTTTGTCCTTATCCGACAGGATGGGGGAGATATATTTGTCCCGCACCGCTCCCCCCACCTCGTAGATACTCCCTTTTTTTAGAATCGCCTTTACGATCTGGTCACTCAATCCCGCTATCTTTTCCATATAAATTTCAATTCCAAACGAAAGTCGTTCGTTTCTTCAAAATTATGCTTCAGATACTTTTGACTGCCAAGCCATGAAGGCTTGGCTACGCAAAAATCAGCAATCAAATGCTACACGTTTATTCGTCTATCAGCCAAATGAAGGTGGCACATAATCTATCTTGATACAAACTGAAGCACTCGTAGAAAAACCCAAACCTGAGTGCACTAGCCTGCTGGTGTGGTTTTCTTCTTGCGAAAGCAAGCTTTTGCACTCCGAAAAACTCTTTTTCAACAGTCCCTGAAGGTTGCGGCTACCTTTTTCTGTATTCCTCAATAAGAGCAACTTGGTAGCCGCTCCGCTCTCGGCGGAGCGCTTTTGCTTCTCTTACCTCACCCCCTGTCCTACGGATCTTCGATCTCCTTCTCCATTTCATGTTGAAAATCCCGCCGGAGGCGGGGGAGAGAGGACAAGGGGGGAGAGGTTTTATTTAAGCACTATTCTGGTCCCAGCGGTCTTTTTCTTCACCGCATTATACGCTTCAGATATGGAAGTGATTATAACCTCTTTTCCTCCTGATTCTAAAAACTGTATGGCCGCTTCGATTTTGGGACCCATGCTTCCGGGAGGGAAATGCCTTTCTTTTTGATATTTTTTCGCCTCCTCCACAGTTAGTTTATCCAGATCAATCTGCAAAAGGGTGCCGAAATTTAAAGCCACTTTCTCCACCTCGGTTAAAATCAAAAGCAGTTCCGCCCCTATGTCCCGGGCTAAGACGGCGGAGGCCCTGTCTTTATCTATGACCGCATCCATTCCCTCCAAAGCTCCGTTCTTCTTCATATAAACCGGTATTCCCCCACCACCTGCGGCAATTACGATTACCCCCTTCTCTACCAGATTCTTTACAGTTTTTTTTTCCACGATCTGCAGAGGAATGGGGGAAGGGACCACCCTTCTCCACATCTTAGCCCGGTCCTCCTTCACCATCCAACCTCTCTCCCGGGCAAGTTTCTTTGCTTCCTTTCTGGCATAGAATTGACCTATGAATTTTGTGGGCTCCTTTATGGAGGGATCATCCTTGTCCACTATTACCTGAGTGACGATGGTGACCACGTCCCGCTTTATCCTTTCTTTTTCCAGCCGATTTTGAAGAGATTGTTCTATCATGTATCCCATTCCTCCTTCAGTATCTGCCACGCAGATGCCTAAAGGCAGAATGGGAGCTTTTCCTCTGGCAAGCTCCACCCGCAAGACGGCGTTTCCCACCTGAGGTCCATTGCCGTGGGTTATAGCCAGGTTATAACCGTCCCGAATCAGCTCCACGATGCCACGCAAGCTCTCCCGGGTGTTGGCAAACTGTCGGGCAATGGTATCCTCTTCTCCTTTTTTGGTGATGGCATTCCCTCCCAAAGCCACCACCGCAGTTCTCTTTCTCATGTTAGAATAAAGACAAAATCAGCTTTAAAGGTCTCCTCAAAAGCGAAGCCTATCGTCTTTTTTCCAGAAATCTCTCTATTATCTCTTCCAGATCTGGTTTTCCGATCTCATCAAGTTCGTATCGCACTCTGACCGATGGTTTATTAATCTTAAGCAGTCGGGTTAAATCTATTGGTGTGCCTACGACAACCGAGTCGCAGGGGATGGCGTTTATGGTCTTTTGCAAATCCTTTATCTGCTTTTTACTGTAACCTAAAGCCGGAAGCAGGCTGCCAATCTCAGGATAGGCTTCGAAAGCCTTCCTTATCTCGCCTTTTACCCAGGGTCGGGGATCGATAATATCTTTAGCTCCAAACTTTTCTGCGGCTATCACCCCGGCACCATAGGTCATTCCTCCATGGGTTAAGGTGGGTCCGTCCTCCACCACCAGCACCCTTTTCCCTCGAATCCTTTCAGGATGATCCACGAAAATCGGAGAAGCCGCCTCAATCAAAATCGCCTCTGGATTGACTTCTCTCACATTGAATCGAACTTGTTCGATGTCCTCATAGTCAGCCGAGTCCACCTTATTTATCAAAACCACATCCGCTAAGAGCAGATTGGTCCTTCCAGGAAAATAACAAAGCTCGTCTCCGGGTCGGTGAGGATCTACCACCGTTATGTGGAGATCAGGTTGGTAGAATGGGATGTCGTTGTTACCACCATCCCAAACAATCACCTCTGCTTCCTTTTCCGCCTCCTTGAGGATGACTCCGTAATCCACCCCTGCATAAACCACCGTTCCCTGACGTATGTGAGGCTCATATTCCTCTCTCTCCTCTATGGTGCACTGATGCTTATCCATATCAGAAAGAGAGGCGAAGCGTTGACAGATCTGCTTGGTGAGGTTACCATAGGGCATGGGATGTCTGATAACCACCGGATCAATTCCCGCACTTTTCAAAAGTTGGCACACTTTTCGGGTGGTCTGGCTTTTCCCACTTCCGGTTCTGGTAGCACACACGGCAATAACCGGCCGTTTGGATTTAAGGGTAGTGTTCTGTTTGCCCAAAAGCTTGAAGTCTGCTCCCGCCGCCAAAACCATAGCACCCTTTTGCATCACGTATTGATAGGAGACATCACTGTATGAAAAAATTACCTCATCGATTTTGAATTTCTTTATCAGTTTGACCAGATCATCCTCTGAGAGGATCGGTATGCCTTTAGGATACAGCTTGCCAGCCAGCTTGCCAGGATACTTGCGACCATAGATATTAGGTATCTGAGTGGCGGTAAAGGCAATCACCTGATATTGAGGCTTGTCTCTGAACACTACATTGAAATTATGAAAATCCCGACCTGCCGCACCCATTATCAAAACTTTTTTCTTCTGCATAAAGCTTCCTTGGTTTGAATATTAATACGAATGCATTTGCATATGCTCGTCCCGCAAAGTGCGGAACGCACATTCATACGAATCGAAGATGCATACGCATATTTCTGATACGAAACTGCCCCCTCTCCCTATCCCTCTCCCCCGTGGAGAGAGGGGAAGGGTGAGGGGAAATCAAATAGAATGTAACAAACTCGTATGAGTGCATACGCATTGTCAACTTATTTGCTACGATCCTAAATGATGAATCTTGGGTTCTAAACCGTCATGTCATTGCGAACGAACACAGTGTGCGTGGCAATCTCTCTGTTTTCAAATGCACTTGTGTTTGTGTCAGGACCTCAGTAATCCTGACACCTTCTAAAAGATGCCCAACAGATGAAACAGATTAAGCAGATGATCTTTTTATCTGTTTAATCTGTTGGGAATTTTTGTATTGCGTCAGGAGTAGAGCTCCTGACGCAACTATTCAAATACTGTTTCATATTCCTTATATCCAAGAGATTGCTTCGTCCCACCTTTGGCGGGACTCGCAACGACAAGCATGGTTGTGTTTTCCCGATTGAACCTAAATGCTGGCGGGCGTCCATAAGGACGCCCACCAGTTTGTCGTAACGTGTTTGTGCGAACTACTGCACCTTGAGGTCGGAAAGAAGTTATGGCATTATGTCGTCGATCTGAGCCTTCTGCAACTTTCCGCTGAAGTCCACATAGATTGCTTTCCATTCGGAGAAGACATCCAGTGCCGCAGTCCCAGCCTCACGATGTCCATTTCCAGTTTGGTTGGTGCCACCGAAGGGAAGATGAACCTCGGCTCCAATGGTGGAAGCATTGATGTAGAAGATTCCGGTATAGGCATCTCTCATGGCCACGAAAGCCCGGTTCACATCCTGAGTATAAACCGAGGAGGAAAGCCCATAGATGGTGCCGTTGTTTATCTCGATGGCATGCTCCAAGCTGTCGCATGGGATGATGGCTACCACAGGACCGAATATCTCCTCCTGCGCAATTCTCATCTGCGGATCCACATCTCCGAAGATGGTGGGCTCATGAAAATATCCGTGAGCATAGTCGCCGGAAGTCAGCCGATTTCCGCCGCAAAGAAGTTTTGCCTCACCTTTGCCGATCTCCACATACTTCATCACCGTCTTAAGCTGATCCTCGCTTATTGATGGCCCCATTTCCACGCTCGGGTCCAGGCCATTGCCTATCTTCAAAGCTTTGGCACGTGCCACAAATTTGTCGGTGAACTCCTTTATCACCTTTTTGTGCACAATCACCCTGGATGCGGCGGTGCATCTCTGACCGGTGGTGCCGAACCCTCCCCAGATGGCGCCTTCCACTGCTAGATCGATCTTGGCATCATCCATCACCATGATGGCATTCTTTCCTCCCATCTCCATGTTGGTATGTTTGAAGCTGGGAGCACATGCTTCAGAGACCAATTTTCCCACCGCGGTGGAGCCGGTGAAGGAGACCAGCTTTACATCATCCGATTTCATCAAGGGCGTACCTACTTTTCCTCCTGATCCGGTGACGAAATTAACCACCCCTTTGGGAATTCCCGCCTCTTCGCAGGCTTTCACTAGATTTAAAGCGGAAAGCGGAGTATAGGAAGCCGGCTTAAATACCACCGTGTTCCCGCAGACCAAAGCTGGCAACAGTTTCCAGGAGGGGATAGCCATGGGGAAGTTCCAGGGTGTGATCAGAGTGCAAACTCCCATGGGCATTCGCACCGACATCATGAATTTGTTGGGCAACTCCGAGGGAGTGGTCTGTCCGAACTGCCTTCTTCCTTCGCCTGCCATATAGTAGCTCATGTCAATGGCTTCTTGAATATCACCTCGGGTCTCCTTCAAGACTTTCCCCATCTCCTGGGTCATCTGGCGGGCCCAATCCTCTTTCCTTTTTACCAAAATTTCTGCCATCTTAAAGAGGATTTCGCCTCTTCTCGGAGCTGGGACCAGTCTCCATTTCTTATAAGCCTCCTTGGCCGCATCAATTGCCCGCTTCACATCCTCCTCATTGGAGGCTTGAAAGAGTCCCAGAAGCTCACGGGTGTCTGCTGGATTTCGGTTCTCAAAGGTTTTCTTGGTGACCGAATCCACCCATTCGCCGTTTATGAAGTTTTTGTAAACCTTTGCGTCTGCCATAAAACCTCCTCAAAATAATGCGTGAGTGTTAATGTTTGCTCTGCTTTTCTACCTTCATAACAATCCTACCATGTATTGATTTCTTTTGACCAAAATCCCAGCTTTTTTGCACGCAGATTCCTTTTTGCAAAAAGCAAAATATAAATCTTGTGCCTTAAATTGTCAACTGTTTTTTGACACTTTGTCAACGCAAATTAAAAATGTCAGGTGCGAAGCATTCATACGATTTTTTTGCAAATTTAAAATGTCAGTAATTTATGGTTACAATTTCTGTTTCCTTTTGTCCGATAACAGAGCTAAAGGATTTGATCCTCTTCTTTGATATCGGTTTATGTTTTAGCCTTTTGCCTTGATAGAAGATGTTGAGGCGACCATCCAGACATTCATGTACCTCCACCTTGGCCTTGCAGTAGCTTGGGCGGCTTGTATGAGTGCATACGCATATTCATTGGGCAGGATCTGAAAAACCTTTCCATTGTAACTTATGGTATTATCCCCAGAAACAGTTCTTTCTTCTTTTAAGCAGAAGATGTCCTTTAACTTCAACCCCTTAGGTAAGGGTCTATAGGCAGAATCAGGCTCTTTGGCAGAACGTGAAAACATCCGATTGTGCTTTGGAATAAATTGTTCTTTTAGATAGCGATTGGCTTCCTCTAAGCTAGAGATATTATGGAGTCTGAGCTCCGAACCCCGCCAAAGGCGGGGGAACACTCCAAACTTTCTCTCAATCCTTCCCTTGACCTGCGGAGAATAAGCATAGATCATCCTTACTCCTAATTCCTCTAAAGCCCTGGCAAACTGAGTGGTCCCGCCATAGGCGGGATAAGTTAATACTCCATACTCTGGTAACGGGTGGTCTTAAAGTTAGAACCACGATCCACATACACACTCAAGGGAATCCCTCTTTTCCGAACAATATCCCTAAATACTCCCATGTTCTGTTTTATCCCATCAGTTAACACAAATCCTATGGACTCAATTTCGAGCTTGGCTCCCGCTACCTTGCCGGTACTATCATCTACACCTCCAATCAGATAAAGCCTGGGACCTCTCCCTTCTAACCAATCATGATCGGAGGTGTCAAATTGAACCATCTGACCCTCCCTCGCAGAAGGTTCTCTCCACCGCCTATGCTTAGGATATCTCCTCTTTTTGACATAAGACTCTTTCCCCAATAAAATCTGCCTCACCGATTCCCTCGAAACCTTTGCGAAGCTCGTATGAGTGCATACGCACATTCATACGAATATCCCTTCCTCCTGATTCAAATACTCCGTCATGTGAGTCAGGTTGAAACCTCTATATTTACTCCTATAAAAATGGTCTATCTTATCCCTGATCTTCTCCGTAAGCCAACGCGGAGCTTTCTTACCTTTACTTTTATGGATTATCCCTCCCATTCCCTCCTTCTCCACCCGCGCCTTTATCCGATATACCTGCCGCTCGCTTAATCCTAATATCTCTCCAGCCTCTTTAATCCTAAGATACCCACCTTCTACCTCCGATATTATTTTATACCTCCCCGCCTCTTGCATAGTCAGGTTTAACACTCTTCATCCCTATGGATGATTATAACCTGACATTTTCTATTTGCAAACTACTGACATTATTATATTGCGAAGACAGAAAAAAACTTAAACCTCTCAAAAACTCCTTGACTTTATTAGTTTTTCAGTTAAGTTAAAAGCGAGCATGATGGTCTAACAGTAGATGAATTCTGTCATTATCAAAGGAGGATATGGTGAGTCTGAACTGGATTTTTTCTGTCAGGGCGCATGAGATGAAAAGCTCCATCATCCGTGAGATATTGAAAATAACTCAAAGACCTGATGTGATCTCCTTTGCCGGGGGGTTGCCTGCACCCGAGCTTTTCCCTATCGAACCGTTGAAAAAAGCATGTGAGAAGGTTCTGGATAATTATGGATCTGAAGCTTTACAGTACAGTCTTACCAGGGGAGTGCTGCCCTTACGCCAGATTCTGGCGGAGAGGCTCTCCCAAAAAGGGACGGCTCTCACTGAGGAAAACATTTTCATCACCGGAGGCTCACAACAGGCATTGGATCTGGCGGGGAGGGTTTTTCTGGATAAGGGAAGTGTGGTGATCTGTGAAAGCCCCACCTATCTGGGAGCAATCCAGGCGTTTAATGCTTACAATCCCCAATATATTACCGTGGATATGGATAAGGAGGGGATGCTTGTAGACCAACTGGAGGAGAATATAAAGAAATACAAGCCACGATTTATCTACGTGGTCTCCAATTTCCAAAATCCATCCGGCGTAACCTTAAACTATGAAAGAAGAAAACATCTGGTCAAGCTGGCTGAAGAATACTATATCCCCATCATAGATGATAATCCCTATGGGGATTTGAGATATGTAGGAGAGGACGTTCCTTCACTCAAAAGTCTCGGTGGTGATCTAGTAATCGAGTTGGGGACCTGTTCTAAGATTGTGTCACCAGGCCTGAGAATTGGATGGGTGGTTGCCTCCACCGAAGTGCTGGCCATGTTCGAACGGATGAAACAGGGAGCTGACCTGCACACTAACACCTTCGCTCAGTATGTGTTCTACGAATATATAAAGGATGGAAACTTGGACCGCCATATCCAGGAGATCAAAGACGCTTACAGTGAAAGAAGGGATGTGATGATCAAAGCACTGAAGGAGCATTTCCCTGAAAATGTGAAATGGATTGAGCCAGGGGGAGGACTCTTCCTTTGGGTGGAATTGCCCCAGGAGGTCTCCGCCACCAAACTGCTGGACGAGGCAGTTAAGCAGAAGGTGGCTTATGTTCCCGGCAAGCCTTTTTATCCTTATGAAGATAAAGATAACACTTTGCGACTGAACTTCTCCAATGCCAGCCCGGAGATGATCCAGGAAGGGATAAAGAGATTGGGCAAGGTTTTTCGGGAGAACGTCAAAACTCTCACTCTGAAGAAGGAAAAGACCAAACAAAAAGCAGGTTAAAGATATATTTCCATCCTAATAGGGGCTACTCTTCTAACTGAGTAGCTCCTGCCTGATCGAATTTTTCAGCCCCATTTCCCCTCAAATTGGACAAAAAAATCAGTTCTTCCCACATTTTTTTATTCTCCAAAGCTAACTCATTCCTGATTAAAGGGTTAAACTGAACCATATAGGATAGGTTTTATCCTGATTTTTTAATGTTTTTCTTAAGTATTATAATTATATTAAAATTGAGAAGATAAAGAGCTTAGAGGCTGATTGAGAAAAAAGTCTTTAAGGTTAGAGTTGAGCAAAAGTTTGGTGTTTTAGTTAAGGTATTCCTAAGTAAGGATATAGCTGGGCAAGATGCTGAGTTTACCCGGGGCGTGAACTACCTGAATTATCTAGGGCAAGGCAACTCCAGAACCTAACTTAAGTTAGGTTCTGGAGTTGCAATATGATGTTTCGCACCGGTGGAAGCGACCGATGGTGGGGATACCAGGGTTTTATCCCGTTTTTGGGGGCGCACCTGTCCGAATTCTGGATCCTGCGGATGAGTTGGCGGGCGTCTCGACTCCAACAAAAACAAATTAAACCCTTGAACTTTTGAACCCTAAGAATGACTTCTTGAGAAGTGCGGGATTTGAATCTGCTGTTGCGAACTCCTTGATTTTTTACTTGGCAAAGAAGGTAAATGAATTATTTTACTTTTTGGAAGAGGAAAGATTCTTTTTTCATCTGAGTTGGAAAAATGGCAGAGCACTTCTTTTCAATCCCAAGAAGGATAGTCTAACAATTTTTGAATTTGTGATCACCCGGAGTTCGGGAGGAAAGAGATTTTCGCTTCGAGAGTATCCAGTGTAGTTCAGTCTTTTGGCTTTAAAAAAAGAGTATCTTAAGAGATGTTAAGTAAAACAAACTTTACCCGATCTAAAAAAGGAGGTGATCTTTTAAAGAATTCATTAGATTTAAAACCTATGTTCTTAAACGTTCAGATTAGGAGGAAAGAAGATGTCAAAGAAAACAGTAATAGTTCTGGTTCTGTCATTTGCTTTGATTCTACTGATGGTATCCTCTATAGCTATAACGGCATATACAACGGATAAGCAATGTGACTGGCAGCCGGGCGATCCTCACAAGATGCACTACCCGCAGTTGCCGGATGAGGATGGCTGGGACGTGAATGCGACCCAACCTTTGGTCTTAGCAGACGACTGGCAATGTTCGGATTCAGGCTGGGTCAAGGACATCCATTTCTGGGGTTCGTGGAAGAATGGCCTCGAGGGAACGATTGTTGGCTTCTGGCTCAGTATCCACTCCAATATCCCTGAAGATCCGCCTTACATTCCCTACAGCAGGCCAGGCGAGACGCTGTGGGAGTTGTACGTTGAGGATTTCGACTTTACTCCGATCGATCCACCTACCATGGAAGGGTGGTATGATCCTTCCACCGGCGAGGTCATCCCGAACGATCATCAGGCCTACTTCCAGTACAACATCTGTCTCCACGAACCAGACTGGTTCTGCCAGTACCAGGACACCATCTACTGGTTGAATATCTCTGCAGTGGTTGAGGGTCCTGTCGGAACCCAGTGGGGCTGGAAGAACTCCGAGGATCACTTTCTGGATGACGCGGTCTGGGCTTTTTGGGGCGAGCTGAACTGGATCGACATTTGGGAACCGTCAACGCCACTGTCCAACTTGTTCTGGGTGGCGGTCGACCCGGGTGGGATGCTCGATCCCGGGATGAGTGGTGGAACCAGCTACTTCGATGATGGTACCTCAATCAATGGCTGGTACTACTACGAGGACACCGGATGGTGGAATATCTGGTTCTACGATCACCCATTTGATTCCTTGCGCATGAAGGAGGCACACATCGAGTTTGATCTGTTTGAATACATGACAGGTGAGCCTTCCTGGTTCACCTTTGCTGTCAACTGGTCAACCGACGTGTGGTCCATCGAACAACCCCCTGGCGACAGCATGCCGCCTCTGCCGGGAGTCTCTCCGGAGGAGCTCTACATTGGTCGCGAGATTCTCTACGATGGTCCGGTTGATCCCGGTCATTATGTCTTTGACTGGGAGTGGCCTGACTATAACCCAGAGTGGGTCTCCATCGACGTCATGGGTTACAACTTCGTGATCCCCGAAGGAATGGGGTGGATCGAACACGACTGCCGAGGTTCGCTCGACTTGGCGTTTGTGATCACCGGAGGACCAGAATGTGAGCCAAGCATCGATGTGGAGAAAAAAGTGTGGGATGAGACGCAAGGAGGCTGGGTTGACTCTACAGACATAGACGTATGCACAGATGCCCAATTTCTCATCACCATCCATAACGATGGAACCTGCTGTGACTTGACCAACATCTATGTTTACGACTTCATGGACTCGAGCTTGGAATTCCTGGATGCGGTCCCGCCTCCAGATACGGTAAGGTTGGTTCCGGGAGGCACAGGGCTGATCTGGTTAGACCCTGGACCATTACCACCTTGCAACACGATTGACATCACGGTCACCGCGCATGTGGTTGGACCAGCTTGCCACCTCGATTCAAACTATGTATGGGCACAGGGCGACTGTGAAGAACAGGCTGTGGGTGTATACGATGAAGACGTCGCATACGTGCATGCCACCGAGCCTCCATGGCCCAACCACAAGATGCACTACCCGCAACTGCCAGATCCAAATGGCTGGGACGTTGTGGCGACCATGGGGCATGATCTCCATCCGGGGATAGTGGTAGCAGATGACTTCATGTGTTCAAAATCACTCCCCATCACAGATATTCACTTCTGGGGTTCATGGCTGTACGACGTAGAGGCACCTATTTTTGGCTTCTTCCTATCTATCCATGACAACGTCATTGGACCTCCGAGCCATCCAGGCGAGGAGCTGTGGTCAGCCTACATCACAGACTACGAAATGGTCCCGGAAGGTGAGGGTCCGCAAGGATGGTATGATCCGTTTGAGGGATGGTATGAGCAATCCAACCACATCATGTATTACCGATACGACATAGACAGCATCCCGGAGCCATTCTACCAGGATAGTGGGACCATTTACTGGCTGAACATCATAGCCGACATTGGTCCACCAGGGTATCAGGGATTTCCTGAGCCGCCGTTATGGGGTTGGAAGACCTCATTGGATCATTGGATGGATGATGCGGTGTGGTCCGTGTTTATGCCGCCTTATGCGTGGACTCCGCTGTACGACCCGATAACCGGAGAGACGCTTGACATGGCGTTTGTGATCACCGGGGAGGCTCCTTGCGACCCACCAAATATCAACTGCCCGAGTGATGAGACCCAGAACCAGAACGGCGTTTATACCACCATCACCCAGTGGACCGCAGACGATGGAAATCCGGGTGATCCCAATGTTTGGTTAACCAGTGTTACGGTTCGGCCGCCCCTGCCACCTGGAATCTCAGTTGCCGTCGTGAATGTCGATCCACCCGGTCTTCCCGCAAAGACAGCAACCGGGACGGTTACCTATACCGTGGCCAATCACTGCCAAGCTGGTGGTCCCATAATCCTGATGGCTAAAAACAACTGTCCACCACCAAACACGGCTACATGCTCATTCGACGTGATTTTGACCAACGACCCGCCTGCTATCACCCAGCCCGATTCCCTCGAAGGCGTTGTGAACGATGTTGTGCAGTATGACATCACCGGCAACGATCCGGACGGAGACGTTATTGAGGACCAAGCCTCCATACGCATTGAGCCCGACTGTGGCAACTACTCAATAACCAGAACTGCAGGATCTGGAACTCCTACAGGCACCTGGCAGATCACTTGGGACACTTTTGGTTGCACAGCTTGCCAGACCTACCTGGTTATCCACGATCTGACTGATGGTTGCGATACCTCCTGGTGCACCACCAAGGTGCATCTCTCTGAGCCGGTGGGATGGTGCTGGAAGGATTCATTCCCGGATTATGCTCCCAACGGCATGCCAGACATCGACCAGAGGCAGGATAGCTGGATAAAGGCGGAGACTGAGCAGTGGACCTTCTGTGGACCTTGTGCTGTTGCCAACTGCTTCAAGTGGTTCGACTCCAAGTATAACGTTCCACCTGGCGGTCCGGGAGACGGAAGTGACATGTTCCCGCTGGTAAGACAGTATATTGACGTGATCGGCGGAATGATCTGTCCATGGGATGACCACGATCCTTTCAATGTAGATCACCCTGGTACTCCCTGGCAGTTTGGAGCTACTCCACCGCCTCCTCCTACTCTTCCTCAACCTTTCGTTCCCGGTCCACAGCCTCCAGGACCCATGCCTCCTTGGGGCGAATTGGTGGAGAGATTGGCCTGGTACTTTAACACGGACGGGGTTCAAACCGAATACTGTGAGTTCTCAGGAACCGATGTCATGGAGATGCAAGCGGGAATTCAGGATTGGCTTGAAAGCGAAAGGTTCCCGGGCGCAGAGCAGATGTTTATAAGAGGAGATGTCAACGAGGATGGGGTTGTCAACTTGGCTGATGTGGCCGCATGTGCAGCTGGAGGACCCTTCTCCTGCGATGATGCCGCCGATGTCAATGATGACGGGATACTGAATGTGGCTGACTGTGTCTATCTCACCAACTATCTCACAACAGGAGGACCACCTCCACCTCCGCCATACCCGGATTGCGGTGTGGATCCAACCGCGGATGGACTCGATTGCGCCGATTATCCTCCTTGTCCATTCAGCAACACCCTGGCAGATACTCTATGCGAAGTGACCAGAAAAATGCCCACCTTTGCCTATGTGGAATCCCTGGTGGAGAAATCTGAGGATGTGATCTTGCTATTGGGCTTCTGGTATGAGGATTCACCGGGAAGTGGAGAATGGTGGAGAGTTGGTGGACACTATGTCACCGTGGCAGGCGTGAACTCTCAGGAAAGGGCGATAGCCTTCTCCGACCCGTTCATCGATGCCTTCGAGATGGGTATGGCTCCGGGTAGAGTGGGAGATGGATGGATTATTCCTCACGAGCATGGACCTCATGAGCCCACAGTGCATAACGATGAAGGAAATGTCTGTCATGATATGTATTGGGTCTCAGAAGATCCTATCAGCCCTGGAGGACTGTGGTGGTTGCCTGAGTATGTAGTCATGATGGATCCTTACTACTGGACTTGGAACTTCTTTAACCAGAACGTTCCGGATGAATTCATCCCTGTGACTGCACCGTGGAATGAAATGTCGCCCATCTTCACCGAGGTGGAGTATTGCGTGCACATCAGCCCGTGGGATTATCGAGGAGACGTTCAGCCTATTGGTGGCAATGGAGTGGTGGACTTAGGTGACTTGCTCTTCATTATCAATTACCTGTACAAAGGAGGACCAGCACCTGTTCCACTCTCAGAGGGAGACGTCAACTGCGACGGAGTAATAGACCTTGGAGATGTCCTCTTCCTGATCAGCTACCTGTATAAGGGTGGCCCGTTTCCAAATGCTGTGATCCATAGTTGCCTTCCAACCGGAAGCAGTAAGATCAAAAGCCCCGCCAACAAGCGGGGCTTTTGTCTTTCTTCAACCCTATCTTTACCATCGATCAAGTTTGTCAAAAAGGTCATAATTTGTATTCGTAAACGGTCTCGGATTCATCCTGAAGGAAAAAGAACTTGATTTTACAGGCACATGTATTTATATAATGACCTGACTGATTTTTGATCCGATTCGCATAAATCAAATTGACCCGTTCATATGAAACTTTTATGGAGGATGAATGCTGAGCTTGGAGGAACAGTTAAAGGTTATCAAAAGAGGAACGGTGGAGATTCTGCCGGAAGAGGAGTTGGTCTTTAAGCTGAAAGGATCCATTCAGGAAAACAAGCCTTTGAGAGTAAAACAGGGATTTGACCCCACTGCTCCGGATATTCATCTGGGACATACGGTTTGCTTAAGAAAGCTAAGGCAATTTCAAGAGCTGGGGCATCAGGTGATCTTGATCATAGGTGACTTTACCGGCATGGTGGGAGACCCTTCCGGACGCTCCGAAACCCGTCCCCAGCTTACCTTAGACGAAATAAAAACAAATGCCCAAACCTATCAAGAACAATTTTTCAGGGTGGTGGATGAAAGCAAAACCGAGGTGCATTTTAACGGGGAATGGTTCAGCCGGATGAGCTTTCAGGAGCTTATGCGGCTGGCGGCAAATTTCACCGTGGCTCGGATGCTGGAGAGGGACGATTTCTCCAAAAGATACAAAGAGCAAGTCCCCATAAGCATTCACGAGCTTTTCTATCCTCTGATGCAAGCATATGATTCGGTTATGATCAAGGCGGACGTGGAGGTGGGGGCGACAGAGCAGAAATTCAATCTTCTGGCAGGCAGACAGATTCAAGAGGTATATGGACAAAAACCTCAGGTGATTCTGACCATGCCGGTTCTGGTGGGAACCGATGGAGAGCAGAGGATGTCCAAGTCGTTGGGTAATTATGTCGGGGTGGCAGAGCCCCCAAAAGAGATATTTGGTAAGATCATGTCCATCCCGGATGAGCAGATTTACAACTATTTTGAGTTAGTGACCGACGTGGGGATAGACGAATTGATCCAGATCAAAGAAGAGTTAGAGGAGAAAAGGACCAATCCCATGATTCTAAAAAAGAGATTGGGGAAAGAGATCGTGAGGATGTATTATAGCCAGAAGGAGGCGGAAGGAGCCTGTGAGGAGTTTGAGAGGGTTTTCTCCAAAAAAGAACTGCCGGAAGATATACCTGAAAAACATTTGGAACATGATCAAGCCGAGATATGGATAGCTCACTTTTTGGTGAAAGCCGGATGCGCCAGCTCCACCAGTGAGATAAAAAGGCTGATAAAACAGGGTGGACTGTATGTCGATAATAAAAGGATTGATGACGAGAATCTAAAGGTCTCCGTAGCGGGGGAGAAGCTGGTGAGGTTAGGAAAGAGAAGGTTCTTCAGGATTGTGGGGAGAGTTCGAGGGGACAGCTCTCTTGGTTAACATAAAGGAAAAGAGTTTAATCATTTAGTTTCATTCGATGAAATTACACTTGACTTTAGGGATGGTCGGAAATATAATTTGAATGCTTGAAGGAGCAAACAAAAGGAGGTCCTATGAGCAAACCCAAAAAAGCTAAGGTAATCCCTAAGAGTACCAAATCCATTGGTCCAGCCAATAACCTCGCTGATGCGTACAATGCGGTATTAAGTGATCTTGAGGACAGGAGTTTCTTTGATGCATATTATATCAACCGTCCCGATAGCCCGATTGAAGAGATTAAAAACAGGATCATTAAGAGCCGAACGCCAGTGAAGATACTTTTTGCTGGTCAGCCTAAAAGTGGGAAGACCACAGAGCTTTTTCGGTTGAGAAAAGAGTTGGAGGACAAGTGCTTTATAGTCTATTATTCAGTGTATCGGGATATGGAGCCGGCAGACTTAAAATATCAGGACCTTTTACTTCTTTCTGCAATCAAATTAAGCGAAGAGGCGATCAAGAGAAATATTAAGATACACAAAGATGTTAAAAAACTCCTGTCCGATTGGTTTATCCAGATTTCAGGTGAAGTTTTTGAGACCAAGACTAAAGAGAAAAAAAGGGAATTAGAGGCCGGTATCAATCTTAAATACCTGGTGGCTAAATTGGGATTGGGATTCAAGACCAGTTCAGAGGTCAGAACAGAAATTCGTAAGAAATTGGAGCCAAGAGTTGGAGAGATTATTGAAAATATCGACATTCTGTCTGCAATCGTCAAAAACCAAACTAAAAAAGAACCTCTTCTAATAATTGACGATTTAGAGAAGGTCGACCTCGAAGTGGCCAAAGACATATTCTTTGGTCATGCTCAAACATTAGGAAAACCAAACCTAAAGACGATTTTTCTTTTCTCCAAATCCATGACTTATACGGAAGAAGGTCGTATAGTGGCAAGTCAGCTTTCCAAACCCATACACCTTCCTAACGTAATGACTACCAATCGTGAAGGTAGACCCCATCAGACAGGTTTGAAATTATTAGAGCAAATAATTTTAAAAAGGATGGATAAAGTGCTTTTTGAAGGGGATGCCTTCGATTATCTTTTCAAAACCTCCAATGGCGTGCTCAGCGATCTTTTTTCCATTATTGCGGGTGCTTGTATTACTGCCATCTCGAAAGAGAGAAAGAAGATAACGTGGGACGACGTGGACGTGCATTTCAAACTGCTTACCGATGAATTCCGAAGGGTGATAAAAGAGGAATTCTATCCCACCTTAGCACAGATATACAAGGAAAAGGAAGCTAAAAATGACGAGCATCTATCGAAAATGCTACACGTTCTGGCGGTTTTAGAATATCGAGACGAAAAAGGAATCTATTACGACGTTCATCCAGCAGTAGTCCCGCTTCTACAGGAAAAGAAGTTAATACATTCTCTCTAAGATGCCAAAGAAATCAATTCCCATCGGTAAATCCACTGTATTGCCCCCACGAAAGAAGGATAGGATTTTCGCTGATACTTTGACTTCAGAGTATCTCCAAGAGCTTATGACTTTTTGTCGAGTGGCAAAGCAGGGCTATGCTATCTGTATTTGTAACGTGCCAAAATCTCGGGAAGACTTGATCTTACAGCTTTTGGAGAGGCTTGAACCAGATGGAATAGGATTGTATCCAGTTAAACTTCAAGCTAAAGACCTGAGCCTGGGGAAAAAACTAAGGATTCTTCTCGGAAGTGGAAAGTTCAAGCAGTTTAAGAATAGTCACAAAAAAGTAGTATTGAGCATAACTGGATTAGACGATACCATCCGCGAGGAGGAGAAAGAATTCAAAAAAAGACCAGTTGCTTTACAGGGTTTAAATCAACAAAGAGACTATTTCCGCACTTTACCATTTCCTTTGTTGCTTTGGATTCCTGAGTGGTTGGCAGGCAGGTTGCCGGAGTTTGCGCCAGATTTCTGGGTGGCTAAAAGTGTGGTCTTGGAGTGTTTGAGTGCCCCGGAGGTAGTAAGCCAGTCTATGTCTCAAATGTCAGGCGCGGAAATAGAATTTGAAAATGTGGATGAAGCTAAAAGGAAGATACGAATCTATAAAAGACTCGTTGAAATCTCTAAAGATAAGCCCACAAAATCCACTTTTCTGTTGAATTTAGGGATACTTCACCAAAAATTGGGGAATTATCTTAAAGCAAAAGAACTTTATTTACAAAGCCTAGCGATAGATGAAGAATTGGGGGATAAAAGTGGCATTGCCAAAACTTTACATCAGTTGGGGATGATTCATCATGTTCAAGGCAACTATCCGGAGGCGGTCAAAACGTATGAGCAGAGCTTGAAGATAGCTGAAGAATTGGGGGATAGAGGGGGCATCGCCACAACTCTTCATCAGTTGGGGAATATTCATTATTTGCAAGGCAACTATAAAGAGGCTGTGAAAAAGTATGAGCAGAGCTTGAAGATTAAAGAAGAATTGGGGGATAGAAGTGGCATTGCAAAAACTTTACATCAGTTGGGGATGATTCATCATGTTCAAGGCAACTATAAGGAGGCGGTCAAAACGTATGAGCAGAGCTTGAAGATAGCTGAAGAATTGGGGGAT
>CAZOJT010000014.1:0-65950 GCA_964580215.1 uncultured Ignavibacteria bacterium
TAGCTACCGGGGGAACCATCCAAGCCACCTGCAAATTGATTGAGAAGTTGGGGGGAGAGGTGACAGGAATCTTGGTTATGATAGAGCTGGGATTCTTGAATGGCAGAGATAAGCTAAAAGACTACGATCTTTTCACTTTGCTCAGATATGATTAAGAGCATGGTAGGTCAAGCATGGCGAAGCCTGCTTGACAAAACAAAGGGTTTGTCAACCTACAAAACTTTACTCTGATCAGGTATGAGTAGAGTGAATAAGAAAGAATAAAAGTCGAGTGAGTTTGGGTGGGGTTAAATCATATGGGTTATACTGTGCAAAAACCCTGACTGGTGGGATTAAACTTGGACACTGAAACTTTAATTCTGATCAGCGTCGCCTTCTGGGGGATTATCTTTGGGTCCTTTTGTGCTTTCCTGGCTAAACAGAAAAACAGAGATACCGGAGCTTGGTTTATTTTAGGTTTTTTATTTTCGCTAATTGCGTTGATAGTAATTGCCGCTTCGCCTATCCGAGAAAAGAAAATCGAGGCAGAAGTTTACGAGAAACCCTTGCCTACATCAAAAGGTGAAAAAATTGTTCTTCGCATTGTTTTGATACTCGGACTGTTGGCTTTAGCGGTAGCTATTGCAATAAACATTTTGCAGAAATAAGCATAGGTTCAGCATGGCAAAGCCTGCTTGACAGCAACAAAGGATTTGTCAACCACCCCGACAATGTTGGGGATGGTTGACCTACTACAAAACCGGGCTTCGCTTGACGTTGGTGTTCTTCACTAACAGAAGGTAGAAAGTGGATGAAGAACGTCTCCCTGGAGCAACATAAATGGAGTGTATCGGCTTGCTGATTCAACGGTGTTACAGAGGCACAATGAAGCTTGTGCATTCCCCTTGGTTGGTAACGGACGCTCTCGTCCGCTACCATCGTTCTCTCGTCACGGACGAGGCGTCCGTGACGAACAAAGAGGGGTGGGGAGGGGAACCATGAACAGTGAACCGTGAACTATTAACTGAATTAAACGCGCCCCCGTAGCTCAGTTAGGATAGAGCAGTGGTTTCCTAAACCATTGGTCGCCCGTTCGAGTCGGGCCGGGGGTATTTAAAGCGGTTCATGGTTCGTAGTTCATAGTTCATAGTTCAAAAGGGAAAAGGACAATGGGTTTTTAAACTCGTTGGCTTTATTTTCATGGCGAAAATGATTGAAGATGATGCATAGATGGGCATAGAGTCACCGAAACCTCTGAGCTGTAGAAAAACCTCTTGTGTAGTTGCTCGATTCATCGAGCGGAGAATAAGCCCAATAAATTGGGCAACTACGGTATGAACCATATGGACATGCCGAGGAAAACAGACCTCATTTTTTTGGCAGACAGCGTGATTCTATTCCCTTGTTCGGGATACAATCCCGAACACCTCTGTGTGGAGTGTAGAACCAGAACCTAACTTAAGTTAGGTTTGGCTTTTTTCTGAAATGTGTAGGGGCGCGCCTCTGTGTCCGCCCGAACTTTGGGACGATGGAATAACATCGCCCATACAGGAGTCCTTCGGGATATAATCCCGAACGCCTCCATGTGAACGGAGTTTGTCTCCGACGAGAAAGCTCACACCGTGTCAATGATAGTAGATCCTGCCCAAAATAATGTTGACTAAAAGGGATAGTGTGTTATATTAAAAATAGAGAGATTTGCGCAATTGCCTGGGGATCTTCCTGTTGAAGTTTCTCCGGCGGTTATGCTTAACCAAACGCTTGGGGCTGGTTTTCAAAGCTTTTTGTGGATGTTGTGGCCAAGTAGGTATCGGCAAAAGAGATTAGTTTGACAAGCTGCCATAAACAGCGGGAATGATAACTTCCTTGGTGAGCATTCATTGGTCTTTGGATTTAATGAATGGATGGTCAACGGATTGAACGGATTAAGCCGGTCAGCGGATTGAGCGGATTAAACTGGTCAACGGATTGAGCGGATTAAACGGATGTCAAAATAAGGAGAGAAAAATGAAAAAGACGTTAGTGATTATTCTCACCGTAGGGTTGGTCGTTTTAATCAGCGGTGGCCTTTGGGGTCAGTCCGATTTTGATTATAAAAAGGTGAACCTGCTTCGATGGATGGACCCTTACAGAAATCCGACAACCTATCAGGAATACCAGGAGAGTCGACACTTCGCCACAGAGTTTAATGCCAGATGCGTCTTTTCTGGCAATAAGGGTGACACCCCCATCTGTATCGTAATCAACAATCTTTTACAACCTTTGATTCAAAGCTCCTTTTCCGTGTTTCTTGAGGATCTGGAATATGAAGGTTACACTCCCAATGTTTACACCGCGATCAACAACGGGGATGAAACTGCCCTTAGGGACATATTGATCTCCGAATGGAACAGTCGTAACATAGTCAGCGCCATACTAATTGGTGATCTGCCCATCTCTTGGTATGAGATGACCGAGCCACCTGATTGGGGCGGGGCACATGTGGAGTTTCCCATCGACCTTTTCTTTATGGACCTGGATGGAAATTGGATTGATCAGGATCATGATGGGCTTTATGAAGATCATCAGGACGGTGCTGGAGATATGCAGGCGGATATATGGGTGGGGAGGCTTTTGGCTTTAAACCTCACTGAAAACGGTGCCTCTGAGATTGCCATGATGAACAACTATTTTGATAAGAATCACCGCTATCGATCCGGAGAGTTCAGACTTTTAGATAAAGCATTAGCCTATATGGATAACGACTGGTGCATGTATGGATGGGAGGATGAGGTGGCTTTAGCTTATCCCACAACAGATGCGGTTACCGATCTTTACCAAACCAACCGGGAGGACTACATCCAAAGGGTGAGAGAAACCACCAATAATCGATATGAGAACTTGCTTATTACCTCCCATTCATCCCCTTGGGCACACTATCTTTATTGGGGAACCGGACCTTACGACTATTCACTCTTTTATAATTATGAGATAGAACAGATAGATGTTCAGGTTCTCTTCTATAACCTTTTTGCCTGTTCAAATTGCCGATATGTGGAAGAAGATGACATGGGGAATTGGTATATTTTTCAGAGCACCTACGGTCTTTTGTCGGTCGGCTCCACCAAAACCGGGAGCATGTTGTGCTTTGATGATTACTATGAACCGTTGGGAGACGGTGCAACGTTCGGAGAAGCTTTTCTTTCGTGGTGCATAAACGACATCGAGACCTGTGCCGAAGATGAGTCCCGTCCCTGGTTTTACGGGATGACCCTTTTGGGCGATCCCACCCTTAAGCTCTCCAGGTTTATGCGCAATCCCACCGGAGATGTAACTGAGGATGGATTGATAGATCTTGCGGATGTATTATTTTTAATAAATTATCTTTATAAAGGAGGCACTGCGCCCGATCCATTAAGATTAGGTGATCCGACCGCAGACTGTGCGGTGGATATTGCTGACGTGCTCTTTCTGATAAACTACCTTTATAAAGCTGGACCTGCACCTGGGAGGGGATGTGCCTAGTGCTGTGTCTGGTGTCAACGGATTGAACGGATATGTTTTAAATTAAAAGGATGAATTCATGGAAGTTGTTATTTTTGCACATAGCATCAAAGAATGCCCTTGTTCGTTATGGACCAGGCTGACTAAGAATTGTCATTCTGACCCATATGGGGAAGAATCTCGCTTCCCAACCCGCATAAAACCAAGATTCTTCACTCCGCTTCGCTCCGTTCAGAATGACACAATTGGAGTTCTCGGTTACCCTGGGACACCTTGACCCGGATGGAGATGTAGTAAGGTAACAGATTCACCATGAACGAACCTGAGCGTCCGTTGCCAACAAGGAGGATGAGCGTCCGGTGAATATCGAGCAAAAGATTTTTTTTGCTAACGCTTCATTTTTCGACATTGTTGACGTTTAATTGTATAGAGGGTTGTTCTTATAGAAACTGGAGGTGCCATGAAAAGAAGAATAGTGATCTTTGCTTTAATTGGCATAATCTTTTTAGCTACGCCTCTTTATTCAGCATCATTCAATGGGAAAAAGATTTTAAAACGAATTTGGATGGGGAAAGAGGTTGAATGTGTAGAAGGAGAGATTTTATTCAAGACGAAGCCAGGGGTTAAGCTGAATGAGGTGGAGCTACTTTTTAGAAAGAACAGAGCAAAGTTGGCGGAAGGGCCTGACCAACTGGGAATGGGTAGATTGGAGTTGCCCTCCTCTGTTGACATCTTTGGGGTGATGGAGAATCTGAATTCCAGCGATTTGATTGAGTTCGCTGAGCCGAACATGATTGATAAAGCCTTCTATCCCCCTAACGATTATTACTTCGCAAACGAATCCCAGTGGGGGCTTTATAATTACGGGCAGATGCCGCCGGGGGGGACTCCAGGTGCAGATATTAACGCCTCGGCTGCCTGGGACATTTCTCCAGGGAGTTCGGACATTTTGATCGCCATTCTGGATTCAGGCATACCCATGTGGTCGGCTTTCCTTATTCATCCGGATTTGAATGATACCAGCAGGTACGTGCTGGGTGAAGATATTGTGGGGGATGGGGAGTGGGTGAAAGACAACTATGGGCATGGGACGCATGTTTTGGGGATCATAGCCGCCATGACCAACAATGAGGAGGGGGTAGCAGGGGTGGATTGGAATTGTCGGATTTTGATCAATCAGGTATTCAATAGCTCGGGAGTTGGGACCCATAATACCTTCAAATATGGGGTCCTTCATGCGGTGGACTATGGTGCCCGGGTGATCAACTACAGTGGCGGTGGATCAGCTTCCCATACCAAAGAAGAGGCGGTCAAATACGCCGATAGCAATAACGTGCTTTTGGTCTCCGCCGCTGGTAACGGACTCGGTGGTTCGGTTCTATATCCTGCTCACTATGCTGACAACTATCTTAATGTTATAGCCGTGTCAGCCACCACCTGTGACGATCAGTTAGCTAGCTATTCTAACTATGGTCCCTCCATATGCGTAGCCGCCCCTGGGGGTGGGGGCACTCCCTGGGATGCAAATGATATCGTCTCCACCACTCCCAATTATACAGTAACACTGAACGGATCACCTTATTATGTTACTCAGTATTACGGTTATATAGCAGGCACCTCTATGTCCTGTGGTATGGTCACCGGATTGGCTTCCCTTCTGCTCTCCATAGAGCCAAATTTCAACGCTTATGAGCTAAGAGAAATCATCGAAGAGAGCGCAGATCAGGTGGGAGACTACATGTATTACATAGAGACTGGAAAAAGCTTCGAGTTGGGTCATGGACGGATCAATTGTTACAATGCTTTAGTTCTGGCATCCGGGTATACCTATGTTTATGGAGATGCAGACGGCGATGGTATCATCACCCTGGGAGATTTGTTGTTTATTCTCAATTACCTTTATAAAGGTGGTCCGCCTCCTGATCCTCTTTCTGCTGGTGATCCTAACGGAGACTGCACCATCAACTTAGGGGATGTGCTCTACCTAGCTAACTATCTTTATCGCAGGGGACCCCCCTTAAAGAGAGGTTGCGTGGGGGAATAAGGAAGTTCATCTGAGTAGGCGATTAGGTGGTTTGTTTTCTGCTTTCTTCGTGTTCTTTCCTTTTTATCTCTTTTTCTCTGTTCATCAGAAAAATACCAGTTCCAATTATCAGACCAGCCAAGATTATAACACCCCATCGGTTCATGGAAGGAGCTTGATATGGATTGCCCCCACAGCCAAGTGCTGGCTGACAATCGGGAGGATGATTGCAACCCACAATTTGAGACCAGCTTGTTCCATATTCATTATGTGCTCCCACCGCATAACCATATTTACCGGTACAGCAATTGGAAACAGGATATTCTACCACATTTTGTTGTGTCAGGACTAGGTCCTGACACAACTTTGAATCTGGTTTTCTACTGCTCAGGGGGAAACCAGCAGCATTCAGGGCAATAACCACCACGGTAAAAGTAGGCTATTAGATAAGTTAAATCCCCCAGATTGATCTGGCAATCATTATTTGCATCACCTCGTTCAATCGGATCTTCAGGGGGAAGTCCCCCCTTGTACAAATAACTTATAAGGTAAAGCACATCTCCCAAATCTATTATCAAATCATCATTTGCATCCCCACAAAGGCAGGAGTATTCTGGGTCAAAGACTTCAACATGGTAATGTGCCAAGGTGTCACCTCCATGGTTATCGCAGACGTCAACGAACAATTGATCTTGGTTCCACCACACGTCGGGCGCTTGATAGATGACATAGTTTTCATAAGTGGTGCAGGCGGGCACAGGGTTCCCACCTACTATGAAATACCCATAATAACACCACCATACATAATGCAGGGGATCTCCATCCGGATCATAGGCATCCAGCTCAATGGTCATCTGCTCGTTATGCTTGATGCAGTCACCACACTCCTCCTGAGGATACTTGCAGTGCAAATGCCCCGTAATCACTGGATCGTTGTTGCCGGGATCATCGACCCACTTGTATCTGCGGGGAACGTAGCCCTGACTAAGAAGGGTATCTGTATTATAATCAAGTCTTCTGCATTGTTTAGGGGTCGCTTCAATCACCGTCATCCATGAGTTAGGGATAGCCCACTGATAGAACATCCTCACATGTTTATGTTCTCCAGTAGACCTATTCATTATGTCTCCTGGCTGAAGAGCATCTACTGTAATTTGATCAGACACATAAACAAGTGAAGATGTGGTGCGTCTGGCTGGTAATTCCCAGCATCTGGAAACCAAGCCAGAACAATCAACCCCCGTAGCCCAGTATGCATCTGCCTGCCCGCAGTTGTTGCTTGGTAAAGAGCCAGCACAAAGTCCGGCAGAAAGATAAGTCAGAAAATCGGTATTTGGCTTATCCCAACCACCGTAACTGTACGCTTCTCCGGTATAATTTTGTCCCGGAGAAAAATCACAGGTCCAACTGAGGCAAGACCAATGGGGGTCAACATTATCATTTGAACAAGTCCAATTCACATTTACAAACTCTAAACCATGATTTATCATATCGGGCCGGCTGACTTGTTGAGGGGAAGGTGGGTTTTCCCAGGTTATATTCACCGGTCCATAGGTGTTATTGCTCTCGTTGCTTTCATGAATGTTCCCCCAATCGTTTGGCCATGAATCAACCAAACCCCACATACTCCAGGTCCCAGCGGAAGTGGAATGGGGAAGCTTGTAGAAATTGTAACATATCGTCTCTCCAGTGTCAAGCCAACAGCTTTCGTAAAAGTATTCTCCGGTAGCAGGAGGGGAAGGAGCGGAGGAGTCGTTTGCGAAGACATCCGTATAAAAGCAATCCATTACCGGCCCGGGTCCTTGGTTTTTTATCGTGATGGCGCCGTTGGTATGTTCAGTAATGACCAGCGAGTAATCGTCAAGCGTCAGGCTCTGCACAATCAAGTCCGGCAGAGGCTGAACCCAGTTTATGGTGATAGGACCCTTATGATTGTTGGCCTCGTTGGTTTCAACTACCCCCCCATCACAGTCGGCTAAACCATACATGTGCCAGGTTCCGGGTTCAGAGGAGGTGATATTGTAAAAAGTATGGCTCTCTGTCTTTCCAGAATCAAGGACATCGGTAGACCAGCCATCATCTTCTATGGTGTAAGTGTCAGGTGGAGAAGATAGGTTATAAAAAAGTCCGTTATAAAACCAACCATAAGCAGGACCTTTTCCTTGATTCTTTATTACCATAGTGACATCAATATAATCTCCCACGTTGGGATTATAATTGGAAGCAGTAAGGCTTTGGACTATTAGATCGGGAGGGTCATGATACCAAATCTGAATCGACCAATAGTCGATGTAACCATCGTCTCCAGCACAACAATCATAGCCCCACAGCTTCCAGGTTTGGTTCACTAACTCACCAATGAAAAAACTAATCATATATATGGTGGTATCGATATTATCCTGGGAGCCACCATAATAATCCCACAAACGATACTCGTGTCCCAAGTCTTCATCGGTCAGATCGATAGCCAAATCACCCACGTAGGTATGAATAACCTCGAAGTGAACATCGATGCTGTAAACAGTGGCTCCTGCTGGTGTGGAGGAGATAGTGATGGGGCTGTAGACCCAAGCCTGGTAGGGAATGGAGTAATTCGTTCCGTTTTCCCCCCAAACAACTCCTTTGTCCTCTTTTTCTCCTTCATAATCCGCCCAGACGGGCGGTCGTCTGACCGAACGCTTCTTTTCTATCCTTATTCCTTCCCTTTGTACCTCAAATTCTATCCCTGCTTGTTTCAATTGATCTATTTGATTAACAGAGACATCACAAACAGCTTCTCTTCGACTTAGCTCAGAGTCTTCGACATTTTCGGTCGGCTCACATTCCAAGCCTAATTTTTTCAGAATCTCCTCTTCTCTTTCAGTCTTGATTTTAACCTTTAATTGAACAACCTTTTGGATTTCAGCTTTATTTTTCCTTTCTAGAACATCGTCCTCTTGAGCCCAAATCTTAGAATTGGTAATTCCTATGATCGCGAGACTCATAACGACCAAAAATATTAAAGAGTTCCTTTTCATGGTTTTCCCCTCCTAACTCTTTCACTTCCGATGTGAAACATTCATATGAATTTCTTATGGTTGCTTATGACATTTCCCTATTATAATTCCTTCTTTAGTTGACCAATAAAGATACAAGTTTCCTTTTTCGTCAACAAAGTCATAGTGCCATATCTCTGGACCCCAAAACTGACCTTTTGTCTCATCCCAGCGCTTTACCTTAATTTTACTTAACTTAGGGGATTTTATAACCCCCCTTTTTAGGGTGCGTTTCTGCTCTTCGAAAGTAAATACCCGATCTAAGGTTCCAACTTGGAAGGTAAATGGAATTCTATGGGTTTTCAACAAATCCCACTCTTTCAGCGAGAGTATTTCTTTGTCTGATGGTTTTCTATAATACTCGAAAAATAATTTATCGGAGTGATCACAATACAATTTGTTTAGCCCCCCCCCAATTCGAACTTCTGGGAAAAATGGATAGGTAGCCAGCAATTTGCCTTGTTGGTCGTATTTGCACAGGTATTGCTCGGTATAATCTTCCCACCAAAGAAGGTAGACATTGTTGCTGCGGTCAGCACAAATTAGACTCCACACGTATTGATGCCCATTTATGGTCTTTGGCTTTGGCGGCACTTTACCATCTCTTGGCAGCTTACCTGCTCGTCTCAAGCTCTCCGCTCTGGCAGAATCCGAAAGTTCCGGAAGTTCCTGAATGTGTAGGTATTTACTCTTCTCGAGGGGCGGAATGGGAATAACGGAGACAAAGTTTCCATTTGCATCAAATCTCTGAATTCGTTTATTCAGGGGATCGGTAATGTATATGTCTCCATTGGGTGCAATGGTAAACGAAGTGGGTCCCTCAGGCAAGGGAGGATCGGGTAATTCTTCTTTCAAAGAGTCCTCCGGAAATATAAACGTCTGCAGCCCAAACTGCCCTGGTGGCGATTCCTCACCACCATATACTAAGCTCCTCGTCGCCCAAGGTGCCCGGAGGATGACTTCAGAGACGTAGGTCTCCTTTTGCACAGGTTCCGGCACTTTCGTTGTGTCCTGGGTTCTGGCTGGTCTTGTTGGTCTAATTGGCTTTGTTTCTTGCGTGAACAAAAGCTTTGCCCCAAAGAAGATCAAAAGACCAAATACAACTAATAGTCCGGCTGGTTTAATTAAGCTTTTCATCTTACACCTCGCTTTGTGAAAGGTTATTAGGCCAAAGGTCTTTTCCTTTCTGATTATCTAATTTAATTATAAATAACTCCGCTGATTTGTCAATCCTTAATTTTCCGTGAATATCTGTAACTGCAACTGTTATCACTTCATCAAAAAGCGCTTCTCCTCCCTCCCCGCCGTTGGTCTTCGACCCTGAGGGCTCTCCTCGAGTCTGAGCGACCTCGGAGTCGAAGACAGACCGAAGGGCGGGACTTTCAGCTTTACCTTTAGTGGGCGCTACATAGGTAACATAGTTTTGGGGAGTGGTTATGGTATTTTGCCCGTTTTCGGCAAAATGCCCAAACCAGCACCACCATTCATAATACATGGAGTCACCATCCGGATCATGAGCCAAAACCTCGATGGTTACCTGTTCGCCATATTGAATGCAGTCACCACACTCTTCTTGCGGATACTTGCACTGCAGAGAAGAGTCGATAACCGGATCGTTGTTTCCCGAATCACTGATTATGAAATCCAGGTTGGATACATCCCAGGCGGAATTACCCGCTCTATCGTAAGCAACTACTTTTATTCGGCAATGGGTAGAATAGGGAGGAGTTACGGTCCAGCCCCAACCATAGTAATATGCACCCGGTATGCTATCTAGTAATTGTTCGGGATAACCATCGTTACCTCCATTTCTATCCAAATAGATATAGACCATGGTGGTTGAATCAGCGCCTATAGATACATTCCAGACAATATCCCTTTGTTCCCCCACATGCCAGATTTCCCAACCATTTGGAGAAACAACCTGGGCAGAATAGGGACCCCCAGTGAAGTAGGCAACATATCGATGAAAATCAAATTCGGCCGGCACCATAATCCACCATAAAGGGGAATCGTAAGTGTGCCAAGGGCTCCCCTGAAGGGAGAAAATGAGTCCAATGGTGAAAGGTATACCAATAACCATTGATATATTGGGGTGTAATCGCCTCCAGGTAGTAACTCTCGCCCATCAGCCAAGTCGCCTCGTAGGGTGAGGGCAAGGTATCGATGTCCCAGTCCACGTTACCTACCCCAACAAGGCCCTTATAGTCGCACCCGCCCCCAGTGCTGTAGGCATTTTTGACGATGCCAAGGCCACCCATCAAATAAGAACTCCACCAACCTTTACATATAGCGCCAGCCTCTTTATCAATATAATCAGTGTTATAATAAAATTGCTCTTCCACCCACGGGTTAGTTATGTAAGATGCTTCAGACAAAACCGACGCCATCTTGGTATTCTGTAGAACATAATAACATGTCATACAGCAGGGTCCAGGGCCACCGCATAAACTCTGAGGAGAGCACCTGTATCTGTGCTGAAGCGAATCGCGTAGTGTCAATCTCACCTTTTTGGCAAACGTCGAGTCGCGAGCGCTATACATCAAGTCAGGTCCCCGCCACAGTGGGCCGAATATGCTATCCGTATATTCAGCGTCACAATAAAATGTACTCGTCCCATTCACTGAAGTATCGGTATCACCATCATGATGCACGGAAATAAAATAATTTACGGGATTAACTCCATTGGCATTATTAGCCATCCAGGCTCTATGATAGAAGCTAACTGTTGTATCTGTTTCTCGAGTCATAAGGACGGGATAGATGTAGTATTCAATTTTGTCCCTCAAAGCTAAACTCACCGTGAGATTGGCATCTTTCTCGCAAACACCATATATTGGTCCCACTGCCCCTGGGTAATCTTTTCCGCCATGCCCGGGGTCAATACAAACGTCATACCAGCCAAAGGCGAAAGAAAAATCAAACATAACCACAATTATGGTAGACCAAAGTGAAAGTATTAAAACCTTTTTCATCTTTACCCCCAACCTTGAAAAGAGTTTATATAACAGTAAATTTATTCGATTTTTACAATATAAATTTTTCCAGTCGTCTGATTCACATAAGCTATTTTTGTTCCGTCAGGGCTCCATGAAGCTCCCGCCTCTATTTCCTCAGGAGTAGCAGCGATTTTCGTGTTTCCCGTTCCGTCGACATTGATTATATATATGTCCATGTCGTAAACCTCATGGCCGTCTTCGACTTCCACATAATAGAGTATTTTCTTGGTATCAGGTGACCATTCTGCGCCGACTATAAGATAGGCACGATAATTGGGTTGATAATTAGGTAAGGGGGCTTGCGGTCGATATTTGCCCAAATCGAGTATCACATTTCCTTGCAGATCCAATACAAACTCCGCCGGTCCATAGGAAGCCAGTATCTTGGAGCCATCTGGTGATAGTTTAGGGAAAAGGTATTCTTTCCCCCGTGTGATTTTCTTTTTCACCATCCGATCGACACTCTCCAACCATATCTCCCCCCATGCTGGGAATCCCTCAGTGGTGGCTATCATCTGTTTGAGGGCTGAATCCGGTTTGAGTTTACCTTGTTTTATTATCTTAAATTCTTTACACTCCCAGTCCCGATACCCACCTTTGCACTCGTAGTATCCCACCGTTCCATCAGGCAGAACCATAGGTTTTGCTATCTTTGGCGGAGAAGTTTTGGAGAAAGTTGTGTCCCGAACAACAGGGGTAACTCGACCATCAATGGTAATTCTTTTTATACTTAACCTCGGCATAACTGCTATACTTTCTGCTTTCGGATACTCCCTTTCATAAACCACAAACTCCGAATCGCTCATCCATTCAAAAAAATCGGGGTGAATTTCTGCCACTCTTTTGATCTCCCCTTTTCCATCTGCACTTGCCACACACAGCCATCCACCTGAGATGAAGGCGAGTTTTGTTCCGTCAGGTGACCAGTGAGGTGCACCACCTGTGCCAATCTCAATGATCTCAAATTTCGGCTGCTCCTCCGGCTTTTGGCCCTTGGTGGTTATAGAAAAAACGACCATCAGAGCGAACAAGCACAACAACCCAATGATCAAACTTTTGTTTCTCATCTTACCTCCTCCCCGCCGTTGGCGGGATTTTCAACCTTGGTTTGATTTGTAACTATTGAAATTTTTCATTCTTACAATAACATCAAATCACCTCCTTGTCAATGATTAGAATTGAGTTCTGTTGTGACATCTTTTTTCCCTTTCCCTCCTTTCTTATCAAGCTCCGCCCCTTTTGAGAAGTGCCTTTGTAGCTGAATGGTTCGACTTCGCTCACCATCTCTGGAGGGGCGGAGCTTTCTGGGGACGGCTTACTTGTCCCGCTTTTAGCGGGATCCCGCCACAGGCGGGAAAAGGAGTAAAACAGGAGGACGTAGACCCGTCTGGGAAAGAAATGCATTGGCAAAATTCCATGTTTTACGTTCTCTTTTTTCGCCCCATCCCGCCTGTTGGTCTGCCGCCACAGGCGGGACAGGGCTTTTTTCTTTCCACAGGATCCTGCGGACTTAAACCTTACAAGAAAGGAGTAGAGCCAATTGCTTTAGAAGCGTGAAAAAGTTAAAAGAAAAAAATATGCCCCAGCCTTAAAAGACCGGGGCATATTCATAAAGTGGTCTGATTTATTTCATCAATATCATTTTTTTCACCTCATCATACTCACCTGCCTGAAGGCGATAAAAATAGATACCACTGCTCACTTCGTTTCCACCCTGGTCTTTGCCATCCCAATGGACTGTTTTAAATCCAGCCATTTGTTGCTCATCAGCTAAGACTTTTACCTTTTGGCCAAGCATGTTGTAGATGGTCAATTTAACCATGCAGTCTTGAGGTAAGTTATAAGCAATGTCTGTTTCTGGATTAAATGGATTGGGATAGTTCTGGTGGAGAGAGAGCTCATCTGGATGGGATTTTATAATGGAAAGATCCGGGCCATGGTCAGGAGGAGGCCCCTTTCCAAAGGGGTAGTTACTACATACTGCAAAACCGCTGGTGATACTCTTCCCTTCCTCTGTTTCGTTGGAGTGTAGACCGTATTTCCAAGCGAGGACACTAATACGCTGTGGTCCAAAATCAGGCCACGTACAAAATTCCCTTTCGTGTCCATATTCAGGCCCAACATAGTAAACCTGTATTGGCACAGTAGGCATTTGTACCCGGATTTCATAGTAATCCGGCTCTCCATACTGATATTCTGGCGTATCCCACCTGACTTTAACCCAATTAGTTGCGAAGCATGGCGGATCATATCCTGGTTCTGGAGCAGTGGTTAAATTAAGTGAGGTGTCAGCAGGAACCCAGATTTCTTCAATTTGACCATCGTTCAGAGCCTCATCCAGTGCCTCGTCCTCCAGTTGCCAAAAAGCTACCTTAGTATACACTGGCCACCACCCACAGACCACTTTAAGAGACACCCGCAAATTAGAAGGTATGTTTGGAGCGTTGCGGGTAGTGGTTACGTTACTCCAGGGTCCGTACTCACTGCCAATGCGGGCTCTGATCTTAGCAGTAACATTGACGCTACCCCACGGGCAGTAGTAATTATACAGGTTGCATGTTGGTGAAAGATCGATACTAGCAGAGCCACATTCATGGGTGATGTACAACTGGTAGCCGTCGTGATACGTGTTCGTATCACTAAACATAATTCTAATGCGGTGGCTCGTGCCTCCGTCATAGATCAGCTGCGACACAGCGTCGTATGGCGCAAACATGTTAAAGTGTCCCAAGACACTGTAGTTATAGGACACCTCATGTCTTTCACAAGGATACCAGCCACACTCATAACCTGCATAATCATAGACATGATATACCTGGGTGTAAAGAGTGGCGCCAGTTGTGGTCACGCTTCCGTCCTCGACATAACCCCAGTAAGCACCATACTGTGGGTTCTGGCTGGAATACCCAAGGGTGTAGTTCTCATTGATCCACACCTTAGGTGTCTCCAAGCAAGGATGGTTCCAGTTGACGTTCCTATACATGGTGTTCTTAAACACAAGGTAGGTCTGTGTTGCGAGATTTCCTACCTCAATCAGAACCATTGCATAGCAGTCACTCTCTGTGTAGGAGTCATAGCCAGAAGCACTTTCCCGCTTGATCCTATACGGCCCGCTACTCTGGATTGCTTGGACGGCATCATATGCATCGATACGCCCCCAGCCATAGTAAGCATCATATCCAGCTTCTCCGAAGTCTGTTGCAAACTTCTCCATGAGGTTCTCGAGGTCACTTCTGGTGCAGTAATAGTGGCCTTGTTCATCATAGACCTCTTTATACAGTAGCGCTGCAACTCCTGCTGCATGCGGACATGCAAAGCTTGTTCCGGACCACCAATGGTAGTACGGCTCTTCATACCAGAGCGATAAGATATCGTCAGGGTCTGCCTCACCGTCGTCGTCCCCTCCGGGTGCTACCAAATCCGGCCTTCGACAAGAGTAACCTGCAACCTGGTCGTTGTTCATTGTTGCTCCGACAGACAATGCCCAGTAACCAGGGTACTCAGGCCAAGATCCACCGCTATTCCCGGAAGCGCAGCAGAGGAGCTTACCATTATTCAATGCAGTTCGAACTGCAGTCCCAAGCTCAAAGCTCTCGCTTGTGGTGCCAAGTGAAAGGTTCATGATACAATAACCCATTGCCTGGTAGATGGCGCTGGCAGTTTGAGAGCAAGATGTGCCAGCGTTGAAACTTCCAAAGTTGGTGTTCCAGGCTATTCCTGCCATATCCAGACCATTGTTTGTTTGTGCTCCAGCTATTCCGGCACATGCAAGACCATGGGCATAAATCCCAGTCTGGTAGCCAGTGAATTGGATATCTCGATGAGTGTGTATGCCCTGGTCTAATATTGCAATAGCCAAGCCGGTTTCAGTGACCAGATTCCATGCACCAATGGCATTGATACCATGAGAACTTAGCATATTCCATTGCAGTGGCAATCTAGGATCGTTGGGTGCATACTGGTACTTGATTGGGTAAGTTGGTTCAGCCCAAATGATCTCAGGGTTTTCCTTATGTCGGAGTCTAAGCTTCCTAACCTCGGGGTTCTTGTTGAGTTCTTTGCTTATCTCAGCAGGAGGAGCCTTTCCAAGATTATTCTCTTTGATGATCCTGTTCCACAGATTCATCTCTTCTTTGAGAGATTCTGGTGTCTTGCAGTGTTGGAGAAACTCCTTTGCTTGCTCCTTGGTTTTGAAATCCACTGTGATTATCCTTGTGAGATCTCCGATCCTGCATTCTTGACCAGCCAAGTCCATGATCACAGTATCCTCTGTTGTGAAGCCAGGATAGGTCTGGGCTATTTTTTCGGCTCCGGTTGTAGTGAATAAAAACTGCAATGTTGGTGATTTGAACCTCATATCCTCGATTCGCGCTTCCACTTCTCCTTTTGGGAACTCCACCAGGTCAGAAGTGACGAGTCGCACGATTACAGACTTGCCATCCCATACAGTATCAGCGGTGTTTTCTGCGTCCACTGGACTCGAGAAGCTAGCCCGTGCATTGCTGGACAAAAGCATGATGAGGGCTAACAGTATACCGATTAAGAAGAGTCGCTTTGTCATTTTTCCTTTCTCCTTTCCAAGTTCTAGAAAAACGGTTTATCATTTTGACCATCAATTCCGATTAACCACAACCTCCCATCCCCCCATGTGACTTTTGTGTAAAGAATCTGCTGTTCTGAATAAAAGACAGGATTGGCTCCATCGCTGGCAATGGGATGAGGATTTTCTCCGTTCTTGCCCATAATCCATAGTTCTGGCAGTTTTTTGTCTTCATCTACCACAAAGACAATCAGGGAACCAGAAGGAGATACCGCTGGATCCATGGCGAAACTCTTACGGAGGAAGGTTAGTCTCTTCTCCTCACCTATAGTAAGGTCATAGGAGTAAATTTCAGTCCAGACAGAGTCGGGAAATTTTTGATAGTATAATTCGTTTCCGTCTGGTGACCAGGCTGGATTGCGCGCCCACCGGACCAACCGTTGCTGATTTTTTCCATCAGGATCCATTATCCAGATACCCCCATTTGGTCCACCGGAAATGTCATAGGCGATCTTTTGTCCATCTAGGGACCAATCTGGATAAAAGCAACCTGCACGTTCTTCATCGGCGGCTAAAAAGATTGGTGTATCGCCATTAATGGTAGTTTTCCAGATAATCTTATTAATAGATAAGACTAACCACTTGCCATCAGGCGAAAAGTCTATTCCCACAACAGCCACTCCAAGAGCAAGTGGTTTCTCCTTTCCTTCGTTAACGTCATAAAGGTAAATTCCGGCTTTGAAAGGATCACCTGCTCCGTTGAAGTAATAGGCAAGGAGCGTGTCACCATCTTCCGACCAAAAAACTGCCATGTCAGAATACCTTTCACTTCGATACAGGGAATAATCCACCACCGGCAGCTTCTTTTCACATGAGGAGCCAAATAAGACTAAAATACCTATTAAGACCCACATGAACTTTCTTGTCACCTCCATCCTTTCTACTGGTTTTAGCAGAGGCGCCATGAATATCTCCTTAAATTGAGTTCAGTTCAGTTTCTTTCCACTACTTTGTTGTCCCAAGGAAAAACGAGACCCCGGCGAAGATATTAAAATAATGGCTTTTCTCATCGATCTTGTGGTATTGCTCTATGAATATGATTTTTGGGCCTATCCTAAGAGGGATATCAACCCCCCGAATCACCAAACCTTTAGTATAGATGACATTTAAGGGAATATCCACATAGACGAGCACCTTCTTAGTTAGTAGATAGTGAATTCCAAATCCGAAATACCAACCAAATTGTCCTTTTCCATAAGATTTATGGGTGTAAGTGGTATCAGGAGGATAATATGCCCAGTCTTCTATCCTTGGAATGTATAGCCCCATTCCTCCCTTTAGATAGGGGGAAATTTTGTTCTCCGGTCCCAAGACAAATTTTCCGAAGATGGTGACATTGGTCCAATTCCAGTCTGTAGAGTAGTAATAATGTTCCTCTGGATAGATTGACCTTGCCCAATCACCCTGAATGGAGTTGTGAACTACGGCCAGACCTACTGAGAGTGGTTTCAAGAAAAAATATTCCGCACTCACCCCGAATCCGTAATTGTTCTTGATCCCATCTTTAGAAGAAAAACCATCACCCATAGAATAGCACATACCACCCATTCCGCTGAGTACAAACTTACCCCGCAGGTCTGTCGCCCAAGTGTCTTCCCCCATCCATATAACCAAAAAACCGAACAAAAAGATTGATAGTTTCTTCATGGCAACCTCTTAAAAAGCGTTACAAGCTATTTTTGCATCACTATAGCATAACCCACCTCCTTTGTCAACGGCTAACTTTTCCTCCGTTTCCTCTCTTCTTGTCAAGCTCCGCCCCTTTGGGGGGAAGAGCCCTTATAGCCTTCGGGGCGGAGCTTGGTGGGGACGTGCGGGATGTTTACTTGAAAGGAGTTTGCATAGGAGGAAAGAAATGCATTGGCAAAATTCCATGTTTTATGTTCTCTTTTTCCGCCCCATCCCGCCTGTTGGTCTGCCGCCACAGGCGGGACAGGGCTTTCTCCTTTTCAGATAGGAAGGAGGAAAAAATCTACTTCTGCTCAACGCATAAAAATTCATAGCAAGGGGTATGCCAGAAAAGAAAAAAACCACCCACTTTTTGGTAAGTGGCTATCAATCAATAAGCTTGGTTTCTCTAAATGGACTCTCGGTAAGTGATCCCTCAGGAATAGGAGGAGAGAAGCTACGAAATCTCGTAATTGAAATGGTTAAAAAAGCAGAACAAATAGGAATAACTAAATGAAATAGTTAGGATTGGAAGGAATTACGAAATTTCGTAGTAGCGCTACGAATTTTCGTAGAGATTTAACTGGGGTAGGTTAAATTGTATCTCTCCATCTTGGAGAGAAGGGTGGTAAGTGGGATGTTCAGGATTTTTGCGGCCTTGACTTTTGCTCCACCGCTCTCCTCCAGCGCCTTCAAAATCAGCTTCTTCTCATATCGTCCCACATGATCATATAGAGACCAGCCTTCTTCTAACTTCTGAGGAAACTCATCCATAGAGAAAAACTTATGAGATAGGTTGGTTAATCCATTTCCTTCCTTTTTCAAACTGATCCACTTGATGATCTCATTCTCCAGCTCCCGCACATTGCCAGGCCAATTATAGCCTTCAAAAATCTTCAATATCTTAGAATGGAGGCTTGCGTGGTCTTCCACTTCTTTACCCGAATGCTTCTTCAAAAAATGATCCACCAAAAGAGGGATATCTCCTTTTCTTTTCCTTAACGGCGGTAAAACCAGCTTGATCACACTTAAACGGTAATACAAATCCTCTCTGAAATTCCCCGCTTGAACCTCTTTTTCCAAATCTTTGTTGCTGGCAACAATCACCCTGAAATCAACTTTTCTGGGCTTGGTATCGCCTAATCGGGTAATCTGTTTCTCCTCAATCGCTCCTAAAAGCTTCGCCTGAATGATAAGTGGCAAATCCGCTATTTCATTTAAGAATAGAGTCCCTCCCTTTGCCTCTTCGGTCAATCCCTTCTTATCCGTGCTGGCTCCAGTGAAAGCGCCCCTCTTGTAGCCAAATAGCTCACTCTCCACCAGATCCTTGGGAATTGCCGCACAGTTGACTGGAACAAAGGGCTTGTCTTTGTATCGACTCTCATAATGAATGGCGCGAGCTAACATATCTTTACCGGTTCCTGTTTCCCCTTCCAGAAGAATGGTATAAATTGAGTCCTTGATCTGCCTGGCTTTTTCAATTAAAGACAGCATCTCAGGACTCTGAGTGATTATGTCAGAAAAACACACCCTCTGGGGAAATGAAGAAGCTAATGGAGTGAAAGAAAGCCTTTTCTTCAGTTCAGAAACCTGTTTAAGCTCTTTTTCTTCGGATAATTCACGAAATATTTTCTCGGCTGAATTCAAAAAAAGAAGAGACCTCTCAGGCTCATGGTGCTCAGAGAGAAGATGACCCAAGGCTAAATTCACTACACCCTGATGATATACCGAGTCAAGCTCTTTGAATAAATCTTCCGCTCTGCCCAAAAACTTCAAGCGAGCAAAATACTCAAAGCAATTTGATCTTCCAGCCTCCAGATACGTCTTACCCAGTTCATACTTCGCCCCGATCTGTTCCAAGATGGAGATGGACTTCTCAAAGCTCTCCTTTGCCTTCTCTTTTTCCTTTTTGGCGGTATAAATTTGCCCTAAAGCTCGATGGATTGCTCCTATCTCGATCTTCTCTCCCAAAGATTCCGCCACCTTCAAAGCCTTCTCACAGGAAGATAAAGCTTCATCATACTCCCTTTCCGCAATCTGAACATCGGCTAAAAGCCGATAGGTTTGGCTGACAATATCACCAGCAGGAGCAATTTCCTCTCCTATCTTGATCCCATTCTTGCAATGATCTTTAGCCAAGAAATAATTCCCTTGCGCAAAAGCTAACTCCCCATAATACTCATAATAGATCGCCATCTCCCGCATGTAATTATTGTCATAAATAAGCTTTAATGCCTTCTCATAATATTTCTTGGATTGGGAAAAATCCCGCAAAAGATAAGCGAGATAGCCTAAAGAAAGATAGCAACAGCAGATGTTGATCAAATTACTATTCAATTTGTTCGATTCAAGGCTGAGCAAAAGATTTTCTTTTGCTTCTTTCCATTTACCAATTCGTAAATATATCCTTCCCAAATTTCCTGAAAAGCGGGCAATCCTTTTATCATCCTTCATCCGCTCACAGAAAGACAGACCCTCTTTGAGATATTCAATTGCTTTATCATATTCTGTTCTTACGAAATGAATGCGGGCGAGCTCATTGTAGCTCTCAATTATTCCCTCTTCATTTTTGATTATTCTATAAATAGCCTGGGCATCTCTTAATTCTAACTCTGATCTTTTTAAATCCCCCAAATCCGAATAAATGATTCCGCTAATGAACTGAACCCTGGCAAGCTTTTCATTGTCCGAAGAGTTTCTAAGGATTTCGAAAGCTTTCTTTGCCCTTCTCAAAGCCTCATCATAGTTACCTATTCCTTGAAGTGCTAAAGCGAATAAATAGTAAAGCTCTCCAGATTCATCAATGAATTTGCCAAACCCGCTCTGATTTTCTAAATCTCTCAGTTCAGCTAAAGCTTGTTTGAACTCTTTGTGTTGAATCAGAGATTCTATCGAAGAGAGTTTTTGACTTACTACACTGGAATTATTTTTGAAACTTTCTTTCACTTTTATCCAAAAAATCAAGTTTTGCAGGAGAATTCGATCTCTGGTTTGTTAACTCATCTAAATTCCTGGAATTCTCCATATTGAATTGAAATTTGAACACAAGACAAACATCGGGTCCAATAACGACGAGAATAAGATCCAGACTCTGATCATCATTTTGTTTTGGAGCTTTTTCTACATGTTCCCACGGATCTGCTTTGACCCGATACTTGTACTTAGGATTAAGCGCCCCGTAGCTTGCTGATGTGAAGATCAAAAGTAAAGCAACACAAAGAACTGCACAGGTAATTTTCTTTCCTATGGATTTCGCTTCGCTCAATTTCATTTTAATTTCGCCTCCTGAAATTTTATAGGTCAACCCCGCCGATGGCGGGGTTGACAAATCTTTTCTGTACAGTATAAAAATAAGTCTAAAAGCTTTTTTGTCAAGAAAAAAATTCCATTTTTTTGTAAGTTGCGGGCACAATGTATCCTGATTGAGACTCATGGAGCTGATGAGTGAGTGAAGTATTTAAAACACCGCTACAATGGATTGCTACACTCTTGGTTGCGCTCCAGAAAAGGGAAAGGCTATCCCTCTGGCTCTATCAAAATTGCCAGAACCGGATAGCCTTTCGAAAGGAGGTGCTGGTGCTTATTCGCAAGGGTGATTGACTAATGACCTCGACCACCCGACATACCGCCTGGAGCGATCTTCTCCTCCAGTACCTCAACCTCCAACACCAATTCCTTCAGTTCCATCTGCCTCACCTCCTTTGATAGTAAAAAAATCGAAAACGTTATTTTCAATTAGTCAAACCGACATCGAAAATCAATGCCAGAAAGTCCTCTCCTCCTAATCTCCAAGAGAGTTAATTAGATGCCTTTCCTGTAAGAAAATCTTATATACCCTCAATATCAAATATCAATATTCAAATCTGTCTTGTCAAGAGATTTGTATAGATTTCGCTCAGATTTAGCTAAATTAGTGCAAAATTAGAGTAGAAACAGGTAAAATTACCTATAATATTCTCCTGCTAATCACATTTGCTAGATTTAAAGAGGGGAACTTTACATGAGTTTGGTCTCTTGCCCAAGACTCAGATTTCGATCTTTAATTCTATTTTGGATTAGCAATAAAGATTTCAGGTCTCTTATCAGAATTTTCCCACATAGATGGCGGCAAGACCCAATAGCATATCCGCCTTAAGGAGATTGCTCAGGCGGTGCAGATTTGAAGAGGATGGATTATGCCACATGGACCAGACCACATACACTATGACCAGATCCACTCCCAGGATTACCAGAACCAGATATAGGACAGAGAAGATGTGAAAAATGTAAGGGAATACGGTCAGAACTATCAGAAGAGAGAAAACCAGGGAACAAAAGCTCAAAGAAAACTTTACCCCTAATCTGATAGGTAAAGTGGAAGCACCAGAAAAGGTATCTCCCTTCAAATCCTCTACATCCTTTAAAACCTCTCGACCCAAATGAAAAAATAATGCAAAGGCGGCGGGGATCAAAGAGATCCTGAAGTCCCTGGTGGCAATACCTCCGTAGAAAAAAGCTAAGGCAGAGACTAAGCTTACTGTAAGATTTCCCAAAAGAAGTTTTCTTTTGAAATGAGAACTATAAACTATCAAAAGTCCACAAGCTGCAAAAGCCACAAGAACGCTTAGAGGTTTCACCCAGAAACTCAAAAGGATTCCAAGCAGGAAAAGAGAAATTGAAAAGCGAAGAGCGGAAAAAGGAGAAAGTTCACCTTTGGGAAGAGGGCGATCAGGTTTATTGATTCGATCTATTTCCAGATCAAAGAAATCATTGATTGAGTTTCCACCTGCCGAGATAAAAAAAGCAGAAAGGCAGGCGAAAAAGACCTTTCCCCACGATTCTATTTCTCCCGATACTGCGGTTCCAACTAAAACCGATATGGCAGTAATCAGATTATTCTGGGGACGGGTAAGCTTCAGATAGCTGAGAATTTTTCCCATTTATTTGACCCTCTTTCCACACAAGACCGAACAAGGATGGGCGACCATTTTAACAATCGCACGGGGGCGGCAAGTGTCGTCTACCTCGGTCTGATCATCAAAAGAAAATACCAGAATTGAATACGGGCTTCAATTATTATCGCCACCAATCATATGATGGGAGATACTATGGCAAACGAATTAAACAAATTGACATAATCACCCTCCCTTTCACCCCCTCCCATTAAGGGAGGGGGAATTTATGAAGTTCCCTCTCCCCTTGTGGGAGATTCGTATGAATGCTTCGCAGGGTCAGGGTGAGGGAGATGTAAACTTATTCTTCGTTTTTGTATTAAAATGTCACCTTATGATTTCCATCAAAATCTGTTCACCACTCCAAAATGGATCTTGCCCTGGCTGAAGCTGTCACCCTCTCCCAAACCATAATCGATTCCCAATAGTCCTGCCTTAGAATCTATCCGCAAACCAAAACCATAACCTAATTTTTTGCCAGAAACTTTTGTCAAGGTTTTATCGAGCTCAGATAAGACCTTTCGCTGGAAGTAGCCATAGTCACCGAAGAGGAAAAATCTCGAATTCCGATCCAAAAGAAAACGATATTCCAAGCTGGTCCATGCTATTTGAGTTCCGAAAAACTCCTCTTCCCGATAGCCCCTGATAGTATTTATTCCTCCCAATTTGAATTGGTCAGAGATGGGAACCTGATCCTCATCTGTGTTTAAACCCTTAAGATGCAATCCGACAAGGAATGTCTGTTTTTTCAAAGTGGGGATGAAATGATTTAAGTCAAAGGAAAAGTTAATCAAGTATGTTTTATGTTTTTCAGGGATGAAAAAAGATGTGGGGTAGTTTTTCTTTTGAGCATAGCTAATCTCTGTCTGATAGAGAAGACCTTTTCTGGGATTATCTGTTTGATCCAGAAGGTCAACCGAAAAGATGATCCCCATTCTGTATTTTCTGCTATCTGGAAGATAGGTCTTTCCCGCCGAACCGGGAACAACCTTTTCCCATCCTCCTTCCACTCCCCAGGAGACTTTGCTCGTCGAATTAAACAGAAGTTTGGCAGAAAAGGAGAGTTGAAGAAAGGTGGAGTCATAATCCTGTTGGCTCAGTTTCAACTCCAAAGTAGGGGGAAAGCCAAACACCCAGGGCTCCCGGTAAAGAAAGAAGAACCGGGAGGAGTGAGGATCCTTTCTGGACCAGCTCCACTCCACCCTTCTTCCCGTGCCAAAGATATTGTCAAAAACCAAATCCACACTGCCGAAAAGATTCCCCTTTCGATCGCCCACCGAAGGCGCATAACCTAACATTCCACTGAAGGTGTTATTTCTACCTTCCACCAGGGAGATTTTCAATATGCCCTCTTCAGGATTATCTTTTGCCAGAAGCTCTGCTTCCTCCACGTCTTTTATGTATGAAAGTCGCTTGATTCTCTTCAGGCTTGTGTTCAGACGGCTCTGGGAAAAAAAGCCAAAAATGCCTGTTCCCAACTCCCTCAAGATCACCGACCTTTTGGTGGTTTTCAAGCCCTCCAGTTGGACTTCCCTTACCATCACCCGGGGACCTTCCTCCACCAGAAAGGAAAACGAAAGCCCTCCCACCTCTGAAATCTTGAAATGAGAAGGCGAAATCTGGCAGTAGGGAAACCCGTTTTCTTCATATAAGGTCAAAATTTTGTCTATGCCCCTTTCTAACAAGTTCACGCTGTAAGGAGAATTAGGTTTCAGTTTGATTTCAGATAAAAGCTCTTCTGTGTCGAAAAATTTGTTTCCCTCAACTCTAATACCATCAGAAATCCATACCCTATCAAGCTGGTTAAATCCCCCCTCTGCAGAAGAGGGAAGGCTCAAAAAGCAAGGAAGACAAGTAAATAAAATCGTCAAGAAATACTTCAAGGGTTTCTGAAAAACAGCAACATTTTTGCGGACAGAAATGCCCGCCCTACCAGACAACGACGGATTACCCCACGTAGGCGAGGCTCCCAGCCCCGCGAAACTTGCCTTTTCAGAGTTCTCCTTTATTATTTGCTTTGACATTTTTCTTAAGTTCTCTTTCGAACCTCTAAAATCAGCAAAAAAATCTCCACGATGTAAAAGATAACAACACAGCTACAAATCTCAACCTCTCGTTTAGAGGTAACCTCTTTCCCTATCTCCCCCCGCCTTTGGCGGGGGGTGAGGTAAAAAACAGGTTACTAAAGGGAGCATATAATTGTTTACATCCCCCCCCCCTTAGAAAAAGGGGGAAGGGAGGATTTGAAACTTGGACCTTTCCCTAAATCCCCCTTTACTAAAGGGGGATGCGTATGCATTCATACGAATTTCAAGTCAAGCCCAAAACAGGTGGGGGGGAAAAATCAATGCGAAGCATTCATACGAATAATAAAATGTAAACTGTTTCCTGCTCCTCTTAGTAAATATTCGTTCATCATGCAGAAAACGCTACAAACACTTAGACACACAACCTGTTTTCGGGCTTTACTCTTATTTTTTCGTGCCTGTCGGGTCCCCAGACCCGACAGGGAACCGTGAGCTTTCCGCCAGGTCAGGGACCTGGCGGGCACCAGAGAGTTCTCTTTTATTCTCTTTGACATTTTCTTTGATTCTCTTTTTGTAACTGAAGGAAAAAATGCTTCAGCCAGCCATTCTGATTTTATTCTTGTCTTAAAAGAAAGCCTTCAACTCCATCCTCGCCGTATGTTTAGCTTTTTTATCCGGCACCGACTCTCCGGAATAGACCACAGAAGTGGTGAGATATTTATTCAATTTATAGTCAAAAAACAATCGCCACCTGTAGTTTTCTCCTCTTTTTTTCCCTTCACTCAGAGCATAGGGCAGGCTTTTTTTCTCTGGAGCGGACCACAGATGGGTCCACTGAAATTGGGCTTTTAACCTTCCTTGTGATAAAAGTGACCATAAAAGCTCAGGAGATATGGAAAAAAACTCTGCTTTGGTGCTTTGAATTTGCTCCTCGCTCTTTTTGTATTCTGTGGAGAGTTTAAGTTCCAGCGCTTGTGCTTGCCTTCTGGTAAAGCCAACTGCCAAGCTTTTGCCCTTAATGAAATTTTTGGGTTCTCCTCCCCACTCACTTTTGATCTTTTCCTTTCCTATTTGAGACTCAAAAGAATGCTTGGAAGAAAGATAAAATTTTAAAAGAAGCTGTTGTTTGAACTTTGTTTCCAGTCTTCTTCCGCTGGAGACCAGGTTATCCTCATCTTCAGTCTTTTCCCATCTGAATCGGAAATTAAGCGGCCTGGATGCAGGCAGAAGATAGAGATCATGTCTGATGGTGATCCTCTGGGAGAGGATGCTTTCATCAGATAGTTGGGTCAAAGGATACAGAAAATAAAAGCCTAATGCTTTTTCATCTACAAATCTGCCTCGAAGATTGATGAAGGAGTCGGTGGAAAAGATCTTTCCCACCCGCGCCCAGAAGGATTTTCCCTTCCCCCGGGATGAGACCTTATGAGGCGAAAAGATCATCCGCATGCTTTTGTTTAAATCCAAAGACGGGAGTGTCTCTCCTATCCACTCCGATAACCGGATAAAGTTCCCCTCCGGATGCGGAACATACTCCCCATCTTCGAAAACGTAATCGCCCCTACCCTCTTCCACCTCCAGATAGGTATCCACCCTCCGGGCGGAGTGAATTTGGTTTTGAGAATGATAAAATTTCAGATTTAAAAGCTGGCTGGGGGGATAGAAGTCTATGCGGGAAACCAGCAGATCTTGCTTGCTTTCCTCAGTCGAACTATGCCGGTATTTTTTTATCCTTCGAGCAAACTCTAAATCAGAGGAAAGCATACCTCGGAAGTCTCTCACGGAGAGCAGATTGCGCCAGGTATAGGAAATGGACTTATTCGGTTCTCCTTCTCTGAATCCGTCATCCTCCCGATAAGATAGTTGGGTGCTGGTTTTGACCACATTAGACAACTTCAACCGCACCGTTCCACCAAGCTGATTGAAATTGTCCTTCTGATCTATTGCCCCGGATACAGAAGAGCTTCTCCTCTCCTGCTCCCAGGTGAAGGTGGTGGAGAGCCTTTTGAAGTTGTTATTCAAAACCACCAGATTTCTTGTCCACTCGCCATCCTCTTTTAGATTCTCCGGGGTGATCTTTTGGCTTTTTATCTTTTCGCTTTTCCCTTTTGCGGAGATCCAGCTTACAGGAGAAATCTCCGCGCCTAAACTTCTCCTTTGGGAGGTGAAACTCCCCTCCTTCTTCAGTTTTCCATAATCTAAATCTAGGAGGAACGACTCCCAAGGTGCGATTATTCCGCTGAATTGATGAGTTTTTTCATCTGCATGGATGTCTTGTTGTGGAAGACCCCATCTTCTCTCCTTTTCCACAATGTCCCCTCGACCGAAAGGGGCAAAATCTTTCCTGAGCAATCTATATTCGCCCTTAAGTTCCAACCTATGAAAATTAGATTTTAAGAATTGAAAGTCGGCATTCTGATAAACCGATTTAAGAGAAATCGCATCACCCCAAATGTGCTGGTTATCCTCAGAAGAGAAGGTATTTTTATCTTTTTTACTTTTTGCCCATTCTATCTCAGTTTTCAAAGCACTTACGGGGAAGAGGGATAAACTCAAATCGAAAAGAGAATGGCTTTCAGGCAGAGGCAAAAGCACCACGGGCAGAAAATCTCCATTGCCCGGATAAACATATTGATAAATTCCCCCGCCTTTGTATTGGTAACTTCCTTCTTTCTCTCCCACCCAGGAAAATGAAACCTTATAGGAGCCTGAGTCGCTCCCCACATATTGATAATATGGGTTTCCTGAAGAATCGTAGGCTAACTCGTAGTCTCCTTCTCCTTTTCCTACAAAGGTTGCGCCATCTTTTGAAGCCAAAAGTCTATCATTGCCCGCCTGACTAAGAATATATTTGTCTTCTGAGGATAAGGAAAAAGAAGAGGGATGGCTCCGGTTATCGTTTTCAAATATTCCCGAAGCTTTAAGTTCTGCCTTTCCGCCCAGAAAGTTGGTTATCAAATTACCGCTGTAAAAATCTCTTTGGTAATTCTCCACTGAGTATTCAAAATCCACGGTTATGCGCGAATCTGAGGTGATCAATCTTTTGGGAGTAAATTGAATGGTTCCCCGGTTATAATCAATGGTATAATCGTTATTCGATCCGCGTTGCATCTCTTCTCCGTCCACCCACACTCGTTCAGTTCCCGGCAAAATCATTATGTTCGTCTCTCCAGTTTTACCCTTTAGCTGATAAGGACCCTGTTTTCTCTCCTCGCCCAAGAACTTGTTGGTGAAATACTCCCCTCTGGATGAAGCCAAGGCGAAAGAAACAGAATTTTCCCCGGCTGTGGCTTCTGCCATGATCCCTTTAAGTTTTTTTTCATAGAAGGACAACTCAGATCCTGAAGGCTTAAGATAATAATCTCCCAACGTGCCGGAGAAGTTGGGGGATTTAACTAAAATCTGAACTTTATCCAACTCCTCCAATCTTTTGGTGGTTCCATCCGGGGTGGCTGGCATGTTCTGATCGGAAAGCTGAAGCGAAATCTCCAGATTTTGGGTAGCCTTTCCCTTTGCCGAAAGCCACAAACCCTGTTTCAGCGAAAGATCCTGGAGAGAGCCAACTTCGAGTGAAAAGGTTTTGCTTCCAGAGAGAACCAAATCTGAAGAGCTTTTCCTGGGGAGAAAACTCCACCCCCTGTTTCTCAACCCGGTTGCGCCTTTTTCTCTGGATAAACTAAACTCGGCCTTTTGATTCTGACCACCCCGATATACCAGCTCCCGGTGAGAATATTTTCTTCTCAAGTTGAGATTAAGCTTTTCATATTTTATCTGAAGAGTGTCATCAGGAGAAAGAGGGACAGAGAAGGCGATCAGTCCATGATTATAGTCAAGTGAATAATCGTGATCCTGGTTGAGTAGAAGACCGTTTTTCTTAATTCTCTCCGTCCCTTCCAAGACGAAGTAATCCTTAAGCTGATAAGGACCAGGAGTTCCATTGCCTACAAGATAAGTTACGATTTCAGTGGTAAGATTCGACTCTTCGGCAACCTGAGCAAGGCAAGGATTTGCCAAAAGCAACAAAAAGACAAAAGTCAACAAAGACCGCAGGATCTTTTCGACTTGTGCTTTGGGCAAAAGCTTATGTGGAAACCTTTTTTGCTGGTGATCAGATCTTTGCAGATGGCACCATGAGGGTAAAATGGTAGAGCGAAGAAAAAAGCTTTCATATCCCAAATTTTGGTTTCTTATTTTCACAGGAATTTTCGTTATTCAGCAACCATAGCGTAGGCAAGCCTTTACGGCTTGCCAGCCAAGCCATTAAGGCTTGGCTACGCTAACAAATAATGTAGTTAAAATCAACGATATACCCATAAGACAGAACGGAATGATGAAACTGCGAAAGCCAGAAAACTCCAAAATTCAAAAGTCTTGTTTTCATTCCAAACTTTTATCTGAGAAGTTCGAAAACCAAAATTCGATTGTTTCCGGAATCTACAACCAAAAGCCTGCTCTCTCCTTCTAACTTAAGGTCAGTAGGTCTGAACAAATTCAACATTCCTTGTCCTGAGTTTCCATATTCTAATATCAGCTTTCCATCCGGATCGAAAACGACCACGCTGTTTCTGTCGGTATTAGCCACATAAATAAGCTGATCTTGACCAACTGTTACTCCGTTAGGGTTCCTTAAGATTTTCTCTCCAAAACTTTTTAGGAAATTTCCAAAGGCATCGAAAACAACCACCCGATCGTTCTGTGAGTCTGCTACATAAACATCTCCATCCTGACTTACGAAAATTCCCTTTGGATCACGCAAGCCTCCCTCTACACTTCCGAAACCTCCTATGGTTCTCTCATATTCGAAGAAACTGTTCAATTTGATGAGAAAGTCCCCTTCGATATCGGACACAAGTATTTCACCGGAGGAGGTGATTGCTATCCCCTCCGGCAAGCCGAATCCTGAAGGATTTTCTTCTTCTTCGATTTCGATGATGGAGACGAAGTTAAGGTTATGATCGAATCTCTGTATTCGTTTGTTCTGGGCATCCACCACGTAAACATTCAGCCCATTATCTGTGGCGACATAGGTGGGGCGATTGAACTCTCCTGTTTCCCATCCAAAGCCCCCGGTCTCCGCAAGAAACCTTCCCTCTCTATCACACTTGAGCACCCGATCGTTACCGGTGTCGGTAATAAATATGTTTCCCAGAAGATCGACGGCGATCCCGGTGGGAAGATAAAGAGAGGAGGAGCCCAGTTTGGTCTCTCCGATGATCCCCACCGGCTTGAGACCTTTCACCAAACCCGGAGAAACGAATTGCTTTTGTCCAGTGTTTTTTTTCACTCCGTAAGCGGCGCAGGCAAAACAAAGAAGAAGGATAATGGGGAAAAACTTACGGTTTTTCAATATTTAAAAACCCTTCTCGTCTGAAGGTTGGTTCAGGGTGCCCTCACCACGAACCAGAAAGGTTGCTCTTTTCAGCAGAGCCCGATAAATCGGGCAACTACATTGAGCTATTTTCTACCTCACCCCGTCCCCCATCTCCACAAAAGTGGACAGGGAAAAACAGAGGGTGAGGTTTTATAAATGGAATTGCACAAAATATGGGACTGTTGAAAAAAATGTCTGATGGCGTTCGATTGGAAAAAAAGTTATTGTAGGGACAGCCCTTTCCGCCAGAGGCGGATCCGCCTTCGGCGGGATGGCTGTCCGCATTGAAGTCAGGACAGGGACAAGCCCTGTCTCTACGTAATACCTTCTTGGCAAAACAAGTTTTTCAATAAGCCCATATTCCACACAAGTTGAAGGAAACATATGAAATGAGAAAATCTAAAATCGGATTCTTAATTGGTGCCACTCAGAGGATATAAGATTTTTTCCGATTGCAAGTTTTACTTTCACCATCTTCGGGAGATGTAGAGCATAACCGTGGGATTATGGCCGAGTGGATTGGCTTTGAGGTCGAATTTTATATGAGAGAATTCAAGGCTTTTCTTGCGATTGTAAGTCCGCACCGTCTTCATGGCATCCACCACCGAGACTATTCGGTTCATCATGGAAAGCCCCACCAGATACAGAGCTTTTCGGGATGCGTTTTTGCTCCGATTCTTAAGATCTCTATAGTAATATCTGGACTCCCGACTGTCCCATTCCCAGTTCCAATTGTACTCCAGATAAGGTTGTTTCTCTTCTCGATGATACAATGGCGCAAACTGGTTATACTGATCCCGGCTGTCGTAAAAAGCCAACTCATCGAAAAAATCATCTGACTTTCCATCTAAATTTACCTTCGCATGTTCTGCCGCATAAACCTTATAATCTTTTTTAAGCCACGCCCCATAAGTTCTAAAACCAAAAAATCCCACCCATAGGGAAGCCTCGGAGAAGATAAAAATTTTGCCCTTGGTTTTGGAGCCTCCGTAGATTTCTCCAGCACCGGGCAAAAGAAGCGAAAGCATGACGGCTTTGGTCACCGATTTTAAACCCTCCTTTTTCACCCCGAACTCTCCTGGCATCTGGAAAAAATCATCCGATTCCTCAGATACATAATACCGGGGGGAGAAATCCTTTTCCTCTAGATTATAAAATAAAGATCCATACTCTTGAGGACACAATATCTTCCTGGACGAAGGGCTAAAGCTCACCAGGCTCCTCATCGCCGTGTCGCTTTCAGCAAAAGAGATACCAGAGAAGATAAGAAAAAGTAAACAGGTGAAAACTGTTCTTCTCATTTCAAATCCTTTGATTCAGTTTTTGCCATACTATCATTATTTTAAAACTGCATGCTTACCGACAGTCGGGGAATAATTTCCTGATCCCTTTCAACCAGTCTCATTTTAAATTCTATCTGGCTGAACCTTTCTCCCTTCTTGTTGTATTTTTTCACCGCAATGGAGGCGTCGAAGGCAGAGAGTATGTGATTGGCTAACGAGAACATGGCGGAATACTTGGCCTTATTCAGCCAATCGTTGGAGATAGCGCGCATATTCCTGTAGTCGTCCCATTTCGGGCTGGGTAGAACGGAGCCATCATAATCCTCCCACCCCCATCTGAACTGTTCGTATTTGCCTATCATTTCATAATACTGTTGGGTTTTCTTATCCGGCAGATGATGTGAAAAATATTCCCACTCCTGCTTCTCATTATTCCAGTATGGGAAAGTGTCGCAGACGATCTCATAGGGGTATTCCTTTTCGTACACAGTTTCCCACAACCACTGCTTATAATCATCCTCAAACCAGGTGGTGTCTGCAAAAGCTTGATATTCCTTCTCTCTATCCTTCCCTTTGCCGTGATAGTTAAAATATAGAGCCCATAAAGTAACGTCCAGTCCGAAAAAGAGTGCCGCCTTTATTTTTGAGCCGGCGTAGAATTCTCCTGAGCCGGGAACGATCAAAGAGTAAACAAAAGCCTTCTTCACTGATTTCCCCTTAAAGCCATATACGTCCGTGATCGCTTCTGTTTTCATCGAATCGCTCTGATAGGCAAACAAGGAGGCGTGGGTTAATCTGAATATCTTTTGGGATTGTTCAAAGTCACCTTGGGCAAAAGTGTTCTGAAAGGAGGATGGTTGATCTTTGTTCTCAATCAGAGTGCTTCCGTTGCCCAAAGAAAATAGAACCAACACAAACAACAGAAAAGATCCAACTGTTTGAAGACATCTTATTCTCATCTTTCCCTCCTTAAAAAAGCTGTCAGCGGATTCAACGAATTCAATCCGCTTAATCCGTTGACCCTTCATCCGTTTCATCCGTTGACCTATTTAACTATCGCCATTTTAAAAAACACCACCTGACTTTTATTTTCTGATTTCGCCTCCACCCTGCACAGATACACTCCGCTGGCAAATTTGGAAGAGTCCCATAGGCGCTCATTATGCGTCTGTCCTACGCCGGGACCGGGGAAATCATCCACCAGCATTCCGGAAAGGTCATAAATCCTTATGTTTACTTCCGCATCCTCTTTTAAGAAATATCTGATCTTAGTTTGACTTTTGGCTGGATTGGGATAATTAAATGCCATGCTTGCCGGCAACAGGTCTCCTGCCGGCGGTTCCGGTTGAAGGGTATCCTTGGGAAAATAATTGGTGTGCCCGGCATCATAGCCAAACATGACCCAGGGAAAGTTTTCTTCCTTATACTCTCCCGGCAGTTCCCAGGCATAGATGAAGCCATCGTCGCTGGCAACCAAAAGCTCTGGGTTTATATCCTTATCCAGATTCATCAAAATGGGGGATGAAGTTACCGCTCCACCAACAGGCAGAGGGAATCCGTCTACCATCCTTCCATCCTTGTTGTAAGCCAAAATCTGTTTATTCTTGGTCCCGACGATTATATCTGGGTAACCATCTCCGTCCACGTCGCCTAAGATCGGGGAAGAAACTATTAAATCAGTAAGCCCTCCTGGGTGGCTTATTGTAACAGGAAAGTTGCTGACCGGAGTGCCGTTGAAATTGTAGGCAAGGATTTTGTCGCTTGAGGTCAGGATTATCTCCAGATATCCATCTTTGTCTATATCGCCCAACACGGGCAAGCATCTCAGTCTCTCGTTTGTCAGCACTGGGAACCCAAACGAAGGGTCCAGATTCCGATCGAATGCGTAAATTGTTCCACTTGAACAAGGCAACACTACCTCCGGATCACCGTCCCTATCAATATCTCCCGCTACTGGCGATGAAAAAGCGTCTCCACACACGTTCTCGCAATACCGACCCATGTGGGGATACATAGTGTATTTACAGATGTAAGTCACCAAAGGACGTCTCGTTAATATGAAGTTGGTGCTATAGTCATCTGTTCCGGCCATACCTTCAACGTTTCCGTTAATCCCCCCCGAGTAGATTATCTCTCCGGCATAGGAAATCACAGATGCACGAGAATGATGAGGGGGAATCGCAACGTTAATGACTATTTCCAGGTCTGCCTCAACAGAGTCGAAATTACAGATAACAGGAGCCATTGAGACTCTGTCCCCAAGTGACACTGGGAATCCTTCCACGACGTCTGCTCGTCCATCCAGATCCCGATCGTAAGAATGCCAGGCATAAACTCTGCCGTCCACGGTTGTGGCTACCACCTCCATTGTATCGTCACCATCCAGATCGCCCAGCGATGGGGGACCAAAGAAGGCGGAATCGTTCTCAGCAAATATAGCCAATGGCAGACGAACCAAAGTAGAGTCGAACTGCATTATCTCTACTGAATCTGAATGAGGAATCACGCTGGCGCCTCCAGGATCCCAGGCATGTATGAATCTGCCAGAGGAAACAAAGGTCTGCAGGCCTCCCTTGACAGAAACCAACGAGCTAACATCTGTCTCTGGAATGAACTTCTGAGGGAAGCCGAATTGAGACCAACCTTGTGAAATGTCTAAAGTCATCAAGGTGTCGGAGAGGCTGATATCGGTGATCTGGATATGGGTGTTGGATTTGTTTCTACTTTCTGAAGAGGGAAAAGAAGAAGGGGTGAGCTCGGTGTTGTTACCCTTATAGAACATGTCCTCTTTTCGTCCAAATCCGGTATAATAATTCCCACCAAAATCTATAATTCCATCCGCCTCCACAATGGAGAGAAAGCGTCTATCCTTATCCCATTGGAGATCATTGTCCCAGAAATTATTAAGTCCATCGCCATTATAGTCTAAATAAGCCACTCCTTCATCCACGTGCCAGATTAAAATTCCCGAACCGGGCAGGAGCCAATCATATTCCCGGTTATAGTTTCGATCCCAATCCACCGGACCTAAGATCACGTTGGTAGCGCTGTCTGCCCGAAGACCGCTGAAATGATCACCATCCAGATCCACCTGACGATTCTCTAAGAGAAAATACTCCTCCGGGCTTATGGGTATCTTGATCAGTTGAAGTTGATCGGTCAACATCTCTGCAGCGAAAAGTCCTATGTTCTCTTGGCTTGTAATCTTGATCGGCTCAACAAAGCCCAGATACGCTCTGCTCCAGGCACAGGGATAAACCGGCAACACCCCGGACACGTAAACCCCATATCCCACATCCACCCCCACATTTTGAGCATTGTTATCCATCAGGGCAAAGTCCCCCACCTGGGTCATGAAGGTTTGGGAGTTATATAGATCCACCAGACCTAACTGATGTCCGAACTCATGAGCGAATACCGCATTCAAGGCGGTGACCCGATTGTCCTGAGAACGGGTCTCCGGCACAAAAATCCCTTCGGTTATGGGAAAGGTGCCGTCATTTACCCATACTGTATCACCTAACATGATGAAGCCGCTGAAAAGATCACCCGGGGTGGGATTCACCAGCTCCCCCAGATCGCTTTGTAAGTCTGCGCCAGCATGAAAGATTACAAAGCAATCATACTGGGAGAAATCTATATGATAAATTTGTGGGTCCCCATGAATGGATAAAGAGTCAGCCAGATTGAAACTGTCATGGAAGAACTGTCTTAACATCTCTACTTTGCCAGAGAGGGATGAGTCTGGAGCCCCGTAGTAAGCCATCGAATCAGGCAATCGGTAGGCTAAGCTTTCGCTTTTTGGGAAAATCTCTCCTTCCAGAGACAGCCGACCCTTTGAGATAGTCCACCAATAATTATGCAAAGCTAAAAGATGTTTTTTGAAATATAAGGTGTCGTGGGGAGACGGATCTATGGTATGACCTTCTTGTTGGAGAAATTCATCTTGACTTCTCATATCAAAAAGACCGTTGCCTGTGGTTCGGGGATCGTCTGAAATCTCCTCTTGAAACTCAACCCTGATTCCCAGTATTTTTAGGGTTTTGGTTTGCGAAAGGACTAACTTAGACAGACGAGGAAGAGAATAAGGGGTTTCTCTTTCCAGCCCCAGCAAATTTTTGCGCGACACATCGCTTTTGAAGCCCAGATTATCCTTATACGAAAGCGACTTTTCACTCAAGCTTGGAGACTTTTTGTCCTCAATTTTCAAAATCTTCTCCGAGCCTGCCCAGGTTAAGCTGGTCAAGAATAAAAGCAAGACACCTGCTAAAGCTACACCTCTCAAAAGGTTCAAAACACTCCTCATTTTAAGAATAAACAACTGCTATCTGGCAACTGCATACTGCCAACTGCCAACTTAAAACCTTCCGGTCATGGAGAACCGCATGGTGTTGGCTAAGGCTAAATCCTTGGAGGAGGGGATGTAGGCGAAATCGAAGCGGAAAAGACCGTATTGTAGTCCGGCACCGAAGGTGGCGGTCTTTATATCTCCTGCCTGATCGTAGATATAGCCAGTTCTTAAGGAAACATAGGTTCCATACCGGTACTCTATTCCCATATTTTCTATAGCTTCCTTTATCTCGGTGCTTAAGGGATCATCCAAACCTACCAACTCCTTATTCACTTCAAACGTGGCAGTCAGACGATTGAAAGGGGTGTCCACAATTCGGTAAGCCAGACCAACTGCCAGATTGCGGGGTAGTGGATCGGATTGGTTTAAGTCAATATAAGCAATGTTCGGACCCAGGTTGGTTAAAGCGGTTCCCAAGGTGAGTCTTTTTATGAAGGTCTTATATAAAAGTCCGGCATCTAAAGCAAAAGATGATCCCGATCCTTTTCCCTTCTCCAGTCCTGCTCCTTGATCAGCCAGATGGCTATAAATTATCTTGGCGGAAAGACCGGTGGCTAAACTGGGGCTAAGTCGGGTGCCATAGGAGAAGGCGAAAGCCATCTCAAAGCTGTCAAACTCACCTTTTATCCCTCCAAATTCATCAGTGCGGACGTTTCTTCCCAGGGATAGGTATGTGAGGTTTGCTCCCACGGTTCCCCACCCCTCCATGTGTTGGACATAGGAAAGATAATCATAGTATAGATCTGAAGCCAGCTCAGGCAGCCAGTTGGCATGCATGAAGGTTATCTCCTTTTTGGCATGAGCATATATCACCACCTTCTGTGAAGTGGCGAACCATAGCTCCCCATCCTTGTAGATGATCTTTTTAGTCTTCGACCTCTCCAGTCCAGCATGATAATATCTTCCCCAGCTTTCTCCATCCCATCTTATGGTTCCATACTGTGTTCCCACGAAGAGTTTATCTTTTCCCGCCCTGGCTAAGGAGAGGATTGAGCTTCCGGTAGCATTATGATATACATATATCTTTTCTCCCGGCTCAAGTTTTCCACTGGAATCCAAGTGATTGTAATCTATGATCATCTGAGTAAGTCTTGAGATCTTATCCTCATCCTCAGATTTCAAGAAATTTTGCGCCGCTTTTCTGGCATCGTCCCCTTCCACCGCAGTGTATACCCCATATCCATAGATGAACCATTGATCTTCAGTATATCTTTTCAGACCTCGATCGGTCCCCACCCACAGATTCCGCCGATCGTCTACGGTTAAAGCGGTGATCTGTCCATTCAGACCCAGCTCAAAGGGAAGGTTAACGGTTTGACCTGTGGCCACCGCAGTATCTGTAAGGGCATTATAAGCTTTGACCCTTTCTATGGCTTGAAGAATGATCTTTTCATTTTCACTTCCCACAAATTTTCTGATCACCTTTTCTAAGTTGTCGCCGATTTTGAATGTATACCTCTCATGAGGTTGCCAAACCCCTCCATCCAATTTGAAAAGTTTCGTCCTGGTGGCGGTCCAGATCTCCCGCTCCCCCCGGTTGGCGAAGTCAATCACCTGCATGTCCTTGACCTCGTTTCCCAAAGGAACCTTAGTCCACTTGGATCCATCGAATTTGACTGTGCCCCGGTCTGTCCCCACCCACACATATCGCTTGGAGAGGGGCAAGATGGCGGTTATGTGGTTTGAGGGGAGCCCATCTTCCACAGAATACCTCTTCCACCTCTTTCCATCAAACGAAAAAAGTCCGTCCTTTGTTCCCAACCAGAGCAGTTTTCCTTCCGAACCAATGGCGGTCAGCGTATCGGTGAACAACACCCGGTAGGGAATTCTGACCTTTTCTGGCAGTCTTTTCATGATAACCTTGGAGAGGAGAGAACGGATCCTTTCGGTTTCTCCGGATGTGAGGCTATCGTCGCTCAAAAAGTTATTTATTCGATTAACCAGATTCAAAAGGTTTTCCGGCATTAAAAGACACCCGTCCCAGGCGGAAAGGATCTCCTCCCACAAAGAAGATATTTCTCCTTCAGCCTCGGTGCTCCAACTCAGGATCCTTTCTTTCAAGACGATCAAAGAATCTTTGCTCACCGGTTGGTTAAACCGAGCGGTGATCTCCTTCATCCTCTTGATCTTTGCCTCATCCGTTACCTGCGAATATTTTCTGAGGATGCTTTCCAATGACTCTCCTGCTGAGGTGGGATACTCCTCGCAGTTAAACCATTTTGATCTATACAGCCGAAATAACTCAAAGTCACTGATGGCCCAGACATCGTATCGCTTGTAGTTTAGCTCCGGTATATCGTTTCTCAGTAAGGCTATCGATTTAAGCTCAAATTGCTGAGGCTGGAACCAATAATCCTCCCATCCGGGTCCAAATTGCTCATATTTTTCCCTCAATTCATCATAAGAAGGTAATGGATATTCCAGCCAGGTGGAGGTCAAAGGATAGATTCCCAATCCGGCTGGATTCCAGTGGGTGGCGGTGGCATCGTCCGAGATTGCTACGAAAGCCTCCCCCATCCCTGCTGCCCTGGCTCCAGCCGCAATCCTCAAGAATAAAACTCCGGATCGGCTCACGTCTGCCCGGCAAACGGAGCTAATAAAAAACACTATCAAACCCAAGATCAAACATACAGAAATTGCTTTCTTCATCTTGAAACCTCCTTGAGATCCTTTCTTGTCTTCGTCCTTGATGTGTTCTGATTTAATAGACTCAAACTTTTTTGTCCAACTTTCAAAATATTTTATGCCTACCATAAAAATATAGCTTATCCTTTAAAATCGGCAAGACTTTTATAAAGATAACCCAGCCTGCAGTCCCCAGTTTCCAGTTTGCAGTCTCCAATCTCTAGTTTTCCAATCTGGAGTCTGCAGTTATCAGTCTCAGTCTCATCGCACCACCACTGCCTTGCCGAAAGCTTCCTCTTTTTTTCGCTCTCCGTTCACTGTGCCTTCTGCTATGATCTTATATATATAGACACCGTTGGCAACTTTATCTCCTTCTTGATCTTTTCCATCCCAGGAGGGTGGAGCGGAGTAGTCAGTCCCCGCCCGGGAGGAAGCAAAGGGGATATGTCGAATCATCTTCCCGGCTAAGGTAAATACCTTTATCTCCACTCTATCCGCATTTTGCGATAGATGATAATAGAAACTGGTCACGTCCGAGAAAGGATTGGGATAGTTCATCACTCCGGTAAGCTCAAGCTCCCTTTGGGCACTCACTTTTACATTTGCCGAAATCACCGAAGAATTATTGGCATTATCCCATGCTTTGATGATTAAGACATGATCGCCCTCGGAGAGACCGGGCAACTGATATGAAAGCGACCCTTTTTGGTAACTTCCCAGATCATACTCAAAATCACCGGTGAGATCGATCTGACGTTGAAAATCCTGGTCAATCACCAGGGTGATTCCGTGCCCCACCTCTCCGGTGATGTTTATTCCATGCTCATCAAAGATGGAAAGTTTAAGCATTGAGTTGGGCAGGATGGTCTCTCCGTCGGCAAAACTTTCCCTGTCGTCGAAGCTTAGGGTTATCTGAGGTCCGACCGTATCTATTACTGTGGTATCCGATCCTCTGATCACCAAAGAATCCCGCACCCCCACCCCATCTTGGTCTTGACCTTCCAGATACACGCTGATCCTTGCGGTATTGCCGCCATAGCTTATGTCCTTTGGCATCACAAAGCTGGCTTGAAATTTTCCTCCCTTTGCTTCCGCATCGCCTTTAAACATGACCAGACCGGGCAGGTTATAGTTTACCTTCCACCCGTTGGGCATGGTGTGAGTCCTTTTTCTCTGTGAGTCGAGAGCTAAGATATTTGCGATTCCATCAAAATTGGTCATCAAATGACCCTGGCCATCTTTAACCTCTCCTTTTATACTTATCAAACTTAAGGCGGAAAGAGTATCCGGGTATACCTCGGTTAACTCCGCTTTTAAGCGGGGTGTACCCAGCTTCATCACAGGGTCACCGAAAAACACATAATTGCGATCGTTGGAATTGGGCGGTTGGGTTAACTGCCTTAAAAGCTTGGCGATGAAGAGTGCTTCACCTATGGAAAGGGAATCCTGATTCAGAAGAAGATCATAAACTTTAAAATTCAACTGGGCATTTTCATGCGCACCTACCGGCCCGGTGGCGGAGATGGTGGCGATGGCGCCTTTATCCTCTGCTCTTAAAAACTCCTCTGCCATCCCCTCACCAATGGGACTGAAGAAACATCCCACACTGCAGGTGGAGCCGTAAACTAAAGGGAGCTTCCGCTTGTTGTCCAGCCGGGGTATATCCTGGCTACGCTTGAATACCCTTTCATGTGCCCACACATCTGGATTGCCATGTCCCATGAAGTTGATTATAAGGGTACCGGTGTTGAAGGCATTTATGATTGCCTCCTCTGCCTCCGGCTTTTCTCTCTTAAAGTCAAAGGGATACTCCATCAGATATATCTTAGACAGATTGAGGCTGGGTGGGATGTGAAGCTTTGCGAGTTTTTCTGTATCCTGAGTATGCTCGGCTTCGTAATCTGAATGTCCAAATTCGTCGTCGGCCACCAGGGTAATCAGATTTCTCCAGGTGCCGAATTGGGGTGTCTCCTCATAGCCTATCACCTTGTCCAGCACCATATCCACCTCATCCTTCGTCCTCACTGGCCATCGACCGATCACCATATCCAGCCCCCTGTCTGAAGGTCCATAGGTGGAATCTGAATCCAGATAGCCGTACTTTCCGAAATAAACATAAATCTCGTCTGACAGTGACCTATCCGTCCCCCAGGTAGGGGCAAAGGGTGGGATGAAGCTTTTTGCCCCGGTTCCCAGATTATTTCTATAATCGTAATGTCCATCCCCCAAAAGCAGAGCAAATGCTGGTGCCGGCTTTCCCCAGTTTTGGTAGGCAAATTTCAAAAAATCCCGTATAGCCACTGGGTCAAAAAGCCCCCCGGAGAACTCATCATACACATCCTGAACTTTAACCACCTTTACCGACATCTGGTTGTATGACTCCCGGAAACTTTTCAGACCCTGGATTTGGTTATAGAAATCTGAGTGAGTGATGATCAGAAAATCCGCTCGATTTGAGTCATCTTTCAAATTGGATTTTTCATCCTGGAAAAATCCAGCCGGTTTTTTGATTCTGCTTTCATCCACCAGAAAATATCTGATCTTGGCATCTGCGGATACAGTATCCTGAAATCTGGCAAATTCACCATCTATTGTCACATCCTTAAATTTCTTAACATTGAAATAATCTGTCACGTCAAAAAGATAGATTTGGGAAGAATACAGATTGGAAATGTTGAATTGAGCCACCCCGGGAGTCTTTTGACTTTCAAAGAACAATTGTCTGTCATAACACTCAAATTGGCGGAAGTATTCTATCTCATACCAGTCCAGAAAGGCGCTGCCTGGAAATGAGATATCCAGAGTGTCCACCATGCCGCCGTGAAAGTTAAAGCTTCTGGCAACCATTAAAAAAACCGTGGAGAGCGAATCCAAAACTTCAGCCACCTCACCGTTTACCCATAAACTGGGATAAGAATAAGTATGTTTCACCTTGATCAGACAGGTATCCTGGGGGAACGCACCCGGCAAACTCACGAACATTCGGGCGGATGGGGTTTCCATCCAGTACCAGTAAAAATAATCCACCACAGTATGGTCCTGTTCCTCATGAATTCTTGACTTGAATTTCTGTGGGCTGATGGGATTTTGTTCCACCAGACTTCCGTCTTTAGTTTGCATCCTTTTGGGAGTGGGAAACGAAGGAATAGGGTCAAAGGTCAACCAAAAAACATTGTCGTAGGTGAGGGGATTGGTGTGAAAGCTTTCCACTTTTCCGGTGGAGTCATAGTCCCAGTCGTTTGCAGACCAACCAAAGAATAGGATGAAATCATCCGAATCGAATTTGCCATCTTCCTCTCCGGATACGAATATGGCGATCTCCCTCAGTTCCAGGAATGGATTGGAATTGTCCAGAGGCAGGACTTTCCCTCCGCCGGAGAACATTCGCAAGGTTTTTGGATCCAGAGAGCTTACTGAAACCCCTGCTTGAGTCAGCATGGTTTGGTCAAGTTTGTAAATACCATTTCCCTTCACTATTACCTTATACCAATTGTCAGAATAGCCAAATGGATAGGAAAGCCCCGGTTTTAAAAAAGCCTTTCTTTCTGTTGTTTTCCGCCACCCTTTCGATTTATCATAATTCAGCAAAACATTCCGGTATATGTTCTCGAAGAGGTCCCTGTCACCTTTAAAAGTCCCACTCCTACCCCCGGAGAAACGCACCTTTACGGTGATCTGAGAATAGCATGTTACGCTTTTTCGGACTGAATTATACTGAACTGGAAAAATCTCCAGTTGGATTATTCTTTGATTTCTCAAGAAAGTGGGAGAATCAAAGGAGACTATTTCAGGGGGATAGTATTGATCTAGATTAAATTTTGGTTTTGTGGGAATGAGGCTGTAGCCCACCGGGCTTTTTTCGTCAGGTTCTGCTCTGAGAGCGTAAGCCAGATTTATCCCCGATAGTTCGGTCCCTTCTTCTTCCAAAATTTCCACTGAGATTCCCGCCTCCATTGGGACTGCAATCACCACCCTTCTTACCGGGATTTGAGGTCTTCCCGGAAGGTTGGAGAGAGCGCACTTGTCAATATTTATAAGATCGAAGACCTGTCCTGAAAGCTCAATCTTGCTTTGCGCAGGCTCCGGCACAAAATACCTGAAAATGACCCCCTCCTGATCTGACTTTAAAATCTCCATGTCATCATATTCAGAAACAAAAGATGCTTTTGTCCAGGAGGAGAAATAAAATAAAAAAAACAATACGAACCAGATCCTGGTGATTTTCGAAAAACGGAAACGCATCATAAATAAAAAAAACCGAGTCAATTCCAGTATGCAAAAACCCTTGGCAGAAAGCTTCAGGGGCGAACAACTCGGCAGTGGAGCCTATGGTCTTTCCAGTTAAAGGGTTCTTGACTTGACTTTCTCATAAAATCTGATAAAACCCTACAGCTATCTTTCGATTGCGCTTGTTTTATTCAGCCCTTAATATCAAGAGCCAAACTAGCTTGCACCTACAAAAAATCAAACCCTTTAACCATCTCTTCTATAGGCTCACCTCTGTTTATTTTGACTGACATTATATCAAGAAAATCGATTTTGTCAACTATTTTTAACGAAAGTTCCTCAACTTTCCATTTGCAGAACTGGGAACCCTGCCTACGGGAGCGCCGTTTATTGATATTCCATAGGTTGGGTACCCATGTCCGACCGCTTTTTTCAGAATACATTCTTTTCAATTCTCATTCAAGAAGTTTTGACTTGACCAGACTGGATAGCCTCTCTGCTCGGAAAGCTTTTATAAAGGAACAAGCTACCTCATACGCTTTTTGCTCAATCTCTTGGACGTTCTTTTGAGGGATGGAATCTATCTCCTTTTTAAACTCTCTTGTGGCAAATTTTATATCCTTCCCTTTATCCTCCGACCATTCTTTCATCTGATCCAAAAGATCTTTGGGCAAAAACTTATGAGCGATGTTCTGCCACTGAGTGCCCACATTCCCTTTACGAATTCCGTAATCGGCAAATTTGCTCACCACCTTCAAAGGAGTTCCGGTGATTCCATGCTGGGCTATGCAGACCCCTTTTGGTATAACAGCATCAAAGATCTCTTTGGTCCTTTCTAAATCAATAAATACCTTCTCCCCCGTCAGATAATTGCCGTGCTTTGACCCGTTGTTGATGGCTAAAAGATCGGGATGGGCTTTGTTGTCTGCCAAGCTCTCGATAAAAGTGGTAGCTTCTTCCACTGTGGTGAGGGACGCCTCCTGTCCGGCTGATTTCACTTCCCCTACCTCCACTTCCAACCCCAGCCCATAGGGATGAATAAGCGTAGCAAGCTGGCTGGTAATGCGGATATTATCCTCCAACTCGTTAAAAGAGGCGTCGATGGCAATTGATGTGTAGCCGGCTTTGACCTCCGTCTCTATTTGCTCTTTTGCAGATTGAAAAGCCTCCGGGCTAGTATCCTTTACCGTGGTGTGATCACCGTGGATGAAAAAAGGTTTGGAGAGTTTAATTCTCTCCGCATATTCCACCACAGTCTGGAAAAAGATCTCCGGAGTTTGACCGGTGTAGCCACCATCGGTTCCACCTTCTGATTTGGCTAATTCAAATGCCACCACCGAATCCAGCTCTTCTGCCGCCCTTATTATGCCCGGAATCACATGTCTTATGCGGGCATTACATGCCATTACGATTACCTTTTCGTCTCTTAATATCCTGAAGATGTCATGAGAGTTAAGAAGACATACCTTGCTTTTGCTTCCTAATTTCTCCCGGATATGTTCAGGTCTCAAATCCAGTATTTTGGTATCCGCAGTTACGGCTGACATAGAAAAGCCTCCCTCAAGAAAGGTTTTTCTTTATACGGAAGATTGAAAGCTTAAGATTGTCATTATTTTGAGCTATTTGAATAACAGGGCTAAAACTACCGCCACCACCAGCGCAGGCAAAAAATTACCCACCTTGATTTTCTTGATACCCAAAAGGTAGATTCCTATCCCCACGATGATCAGACCTCCAGTGGCGACCAATTCATTTAAAACCTCCGGTTTCAAAAGGAACGAAAGCTCCCCACCCAAAAGGGTCAAGCTCCCTTGAAAGATGAGCACGGTTAGAGCAGAGAAGATAACGCCAATTCCCAGACTGGAGGCGAAGACCACTGAGGCAAAGCCATCTAAAAGGGATTTGGCATAAAGCACGCTGGCATCTCCGCTGACCCCATCCTGAATCGAACCCACGATGGTCATGGGACCGATACAGAAGACCAGACTGGAGGTGACAAATCCCAAAACGAAGTTACTTGATTTCGATTTTACCTTTCGTTTAATAAACTCTCCCAGACTCTCCAACCCCTCCTCCAATTTAATGAACTCGCCAATGATTCCTCCCACAGCCAAACTCCCGATGACCAGGAGGATATTGTCTGTTTTGAATGCCATCTTAAAGCCAATCAAAAGGGTCGAAAGGCCCAGGGCATGCATCACCACGGTGTTGATCTTTTCGGAGAATCGTGCTCCGATCAGAAGACCAACCGAACTTCCCACTATAACGGTGGCAGTATTAACCAAAGTTCCCTTCACGATAGAAATTTCTCCAAGTATATGGTAGAAAAGTAGACGGTAACTTACTGGTTCAAAAGTTCAAACGTTTAAGGGATCAAGGGTTTAATTGCATCACTCTTGGCTAGAATTTCTTTCCACTCCTCTGCCCAAGACTTCCTTGGCTTGGGTTTAAATTTTGAACCTCTCATCTTGGACATTCTCAGGTAACTGATGAAATTCCCGATTATTCCGGATGCTTTTCTGGCTAAATTACGGGTTTCCTCAAATTCATCTTTATCAATGTAACCTTGATCAAAAGCCACAGTAAGCTGGCATCTCACTTCTCCACACGAAGCTTTGGCAATATATAGAAATTGAATTAACTCTGTATTTGATCCCCTCTCGAAACCTTCTGAGATGTTTGACATAACTGATATTGCTGCTCGTCTTATTTGATCAACCAACGCCCTATCCTTACGGAATTTTTCCTTCTTTGTAATGGCGTAAACCTTATTTACCAACTCTCTTGCTTTCTTCCAAGCCACTAAATCTTCAAAACTTTCCACCTTCATAGTTCATTGAACCTTTGAACTTTTGAACCTTTGAACTCTCTTTTACCAGTAGTTCCTTGGATCTGTGATTTTTCCCTCAACCGCAGAAGCCGCCACCGTAGCAGGACTGCACAAATAGACTTCCGCCCCCTTTCCCAACTTCCCCAAAAAGTTTCTGTTGGAGGTGGACAAGAGCACGTCTCCTTTTCCCAAAACTCCATGATGTCCAGCGGTGCACAGGCTACATCCAGGATTGGCCACCATGGCTCCCACGCCCATGAAAATCTGATAAAGTCCTGCCTTAAGCATGTCCATAGCTACCTCTCTGGTTGCAGGAACGATGATCAACCTCACCTCTGGGTGAATCTTTCCGGCTTTTTTTAAAATCTTTGCCGCCGCCTTGAAATCCTCCAACCTTCCGTTGGTGCAAGAGCCGATAAACCCTTCGTTGAAAGGCGTTCCTTCAACCTCCTCCACCGGCTTGACGTTATCCGGGGTGTGAGGGCAGGCGATCTGGGGAACCAATTTGTCCACGTCGATCTCCATTTCATCTGCAAACTGTGCATCTTCATCTGAGGTAACGATCTCAAGCTCATCTCCGCATCTTTGCCTTAAGAATTCCAGTGGTTCACCGTTCGGCTGGATGAACCCGATCTTGGCATTGACCTCGGTCATCATGCTTCCCAGAGTAAGCCGTCCAGCTAAGGAGAGATTGTCAACAGGCTCACCACAAAGCTCCAGAGACTTGTAATTGGGCTTGTCGGTTCCTATCTCTTTTACAAATTTCAAGGTCAAATCCTTTGCCGAAACCGGTTCCTTGTATTTCCCTTTGAAAATTACCTTAATGGTCTCAGGGACCCTGAACCACAGTTTTCCTGAATACCAGGCGGCCACGATGTCCGTGTTTCCAACTCCTGAGGCGAGTGATCCCACTGATCCTAAAAGATTCATGTGGCTATCTGTTCCGATAACCACCGACCCGGGCTTGATCATTCCTCTTTCCAAAAGCACATGCTGTCCGATTCCCCAGTTGACGTCAAATAGATTTTTTATCCCCTGTCTTTTAGCAAACTCCCGACACAGGACTTGATTCTGAGCCACCTTCATATCTTTGGCTGGAGCCTGGTAGTCGAAAGTAATGGCGATTTTGTCCGGACTTTTCACCTTGCCTTTGTTGGTGAACTTATCAAACTCCAACACCGCATTAGGACCTCCAAAATCCCTGATCACCACCAGATCCACCTCCGCCCACACCCGATCGTTGGCAGAAACATCCTTTCCCGACGCCTTAGATAAAATCTTTTCAATAATTGTTTTCCCTTCCATGAAAATCTCCATTCATCTGTTTAATCTGTTGGGGAAATATCGCTAAAACTCTATTTTTTTCCAAACTTCACCTTTTTCAAAATCCCAGGAGTGAAATGTGGCGGAAGGCTTTCCCAGACGGGTCTCCGCAGCCTTCTATTATAGAAACCTGAAGGGTTCCGCTACTTTCAAAACTTGTATTCTTGTGCAAACTTTATCCTCTTCGATATAGAGGGATGATCATAGAGCAAAAACTCAATTATGGGGTTGGGATTCGGATCAGCTAAGTTGATATATACTAAAAAGACAAATATCTTGGCGTTTTTATTCCCCTTTTCCTAAATATCTGGCCCAAGACATCTTTAAATTTCTATTTGCAATTTTGAACTTTTATCTTTGACTTTTTAATTTTTCTAAAATTTCCTTCGCCACTTTTTCCCCGGACAGAAGCATTCCTCCGAAAATCGGGCCCATGCGGTGAGAGCCAAAGACCGCATTAGCCGCCATCCCCACCACGTAAACATTGGGAAAGGCCTCTTTTGAATTCTCCACCACCTCTTTTTCCCCCATGTCCGCCCACATGGACCTCTCTCCCACTATATCTCCGGTGGAGGTGAAAAGCTTCGGGCCGATCTTTTTGACAATTATCTTGACCAGTTCGGCCGGATGTCCGGTTGCCTCCACCAGATATTTTGCTCGGATGGTCAATGGATCCACAGGCAGGTTTGCTAACTGAACTGCCGACCAGTTCAATACCAATCCACAAATTTCTTCATCTTCCAACATCATATCTTCCACGCTGATCAAATTAAAGACCTTTGCTCCTGCCTTCACTGCCTTTGAACATAAGGTGGAGACACATTCGACCGCATCGACGGTATAGTATCCTTTTTGGTAGGCTTTGTAATTAACTCCAAGCTCATCCAAAATCCCTTTTCCTTCTTCTCCCACCACCAATTCGTTGAACATCATCCCTCCACCCCACATACCTCCACCAATGGAAAGTTTTCTTTCATACACAGCCACCTTCACTTCTTCTTTTGCCAAATAATAAGCGGCGCAAAGTCCGGCCGGACCTGCCCCAGCAATGGCAACGTCTACCTCCGAATATTCCAGAAATTTCTTGTAAAAGCTTTCTACGATGGCTTTGGTGATGACCACATCATCCAGTTTCATATCGACACCTCCTCCATTATCATTTCAATCCTAAAACCGCCCGGTATCCCACAATGTCTAAAAAACCATGTCCGCTCACGTTGAAGGCGATCACTTTTTCTTCGCCAGCTTCTTTACACTTAATCGCCTCATCTATGGCACAGGCAATGCTGTATGCAGATTCAGGAGCAGGCAGATAGCCTTCACTTTGAATAAATAACTTGGCTTTTTCAAAGACATATTTTTCATCCTGGGGATAGGCAATGGTGTCAATATATCCTTTATCCCTCAACAAACTTATAATGGGGGAACATCCATGGTATCTCAATCCATCTCCTCTGATAGGACCCATTTCTACCCGGTGTCCTAACGTATACATCTTCAATAAGGGAGTTAGCTCTGCATAATCGGCGAAGTCAAATCTATACTCTCCCTGAAGGTTGGGAGCAACTTTGCTCTGAGCCGCGATGAATTTGATCTTTTTCCCCTCTTTTAACACGTCGTGCACAAAAGGTATGGCAAATCCTCCAAAATTGCTCCCTCCTCCTATACAGGATATAACTAAATCCGGGTAGTCATCAAATTTTTCAAACTGTTTTTTGGTCTCCAGTCCGATTATGGTCTGATGCATCAACACGTGATTTAAGACTGACCCCAAACAATAGACGGCTTCAGGATCCTTTTGGGCATCCTCCAATCCCTCGGAGATGGCAATTCCCAGAGAACCCGGATGATTTGGATCTTTCTTATGTAAGGTTTTTCCGAATTCGGTCTTATCGCTGGGCGATGCATATACCTTCGCTCCGAACAACTCCATCAGGTTTCTTCGATCATGTTTCCAACTGTAGACCGCCCTAACCCAAAAGACGGTGCACTCCAAACCGGCCAGAGCCGCACCATAGGAAAGGGCTGTGCCCCATTGCCCTGCTCCGGTCTCAGTGGTGAGTCTTTTGTAGCCCTCCTTCTTGGCATAATACGACTGAGCTAAGGCAGTATTAACCTTGTGACTGCCAGTGGGGCTGTGAAATTCTGCTTTGTAATAAAGGCGTGCGGGGGTATCCAATTTCTTTTCCAGATTCAAGGCTCTGAACAGAGGTCTGGGTCTGCCAGCTTGATGATACATCTGTTGAAGCTCTTCAGGAATGTCGATCCATCTTTCCGAGGAGAATTCCTGTTTTAAGCATTCACCAATCATTAACTCCGGCAACTTTTTGATCCTTGATTCTCCGGTTTCAGGATCTTGGGGCGGAGGGAGCGGCTCCGGCAGATCAGGAAGTATGTTGTACCATTGGGTGGGCATCTCTTTTACGTCTAAGTTCACTTGTCTTTGTTTGGTGGGCATTCTTCATCTCCTTTAGGTTAAATTTGAATTTCTTTGATTCTTGAATGAACTAAGAATTCAAAGCGAAAAACTGAAAATTGAAGATAATGACTATCCTTCGATCTCGAAAAAAAGACGGCTGATTCCTTATGGCATTGCCTCTCAATTTTGAATTTTTCTCTTTTAATTTTACATTTTCCCGCCCAGGCTTTCAAAGTTTATAAAGTCTGCATAGTGGATAATCATCGCCTCGGTGGAGCGGTATCCCCCATCCCCCTCACGGGCATGGGTGGCGATCATATGAATAACCTCTTCTGGCAATCCATGTTTGTATGCTAAAGCGGAGCCGGAAAATGGATGCCTCAAAAGCTTGCCGGCTTTGCTTTTGACCACCTTTCCCTGGTCCACGGCATACTCCAAGAGCTTCCCCACATCGTGGAGTATCGCCCCAGCGATCAAAAGATCCAAGTTGATTTCGACGTTTTTCTTGTAGAATTCTAACAACACACCGGCGACCTTTAAGGCGGTTTGAGTAATTGCTCTGGTGTGGGTAACCAGATTGATTTTGCATTCAGGTATCAGCAGGGTGAAGGGAACAATGTTTAACTTTTCAACACTCCAGCCACCCTTTTCTATCGCCTCCTCCCAGGTGGATACCACTTGATCTCTCAGGTTTTCATCCTTTATCTGTTCAATCTCCGGGAAAAGCTTTTTAATTTCTGCTCTCATACCAATCCTTTTATCGAAGTTCCCCCGCCTTTGGCGGGGTGATGTGAAGGCAAATATTATAGATTTTTTCAAAAATAGCAACAAAAATCTTTTGTGTTAACATGGGAGAAGACTGCATTCAGGAAAGAATGTAGCATCCGAGTTCATCCTGACTTCGTCCCCCATTTCGTCCTGCCCTTCGGTCCTGATCCCGCCTTTGGCGGGAGAGCTACCTCACACCTCTGTTTGTTGGGCAATCCGAATGGACAGTCCAACCTACCACTCCGGGGCGCACATATAAAAGCCCCAGCTCTCAGTGAACTGGGGCTTTTCTTTTTTCAAAGACGTATTCCAGTTGTGCTTATTCAAAAAAACGTTTCAGCTTGCCTGAGTAGGTGACGATAGAAAAAGGGAGGTTTCCTTTAGTAACAGGGGGAGGAATATGTCTGTTGAGATAATTAAGTTATTGCGCAAAACGCCAATCTTTTCAACACTCGAATCTTCCAGCTTAAAGAAAATCTCTGGTTTTTTTAAAGAGAAGAGCTATTCTTCGGGGGAAACACTTTTTAAAGAGGGAACCCTGGGGGATACTCTATACATTATCAAGCAGGGGGCGATAAAGATCTTCCAAGCAGACAAGGAGGGAGAGGAGGAAATCAGTCGAACTTTAAGGAGAGAAGGGGATATTTTTGGAGAATCGGGTTTTCTTGACGAGTCGCCTCGTTCTGTAACGGCTCAAGCGACCAGGACAACCAAGGTCCTGCAACTGTCCAGGTCAGATTTTCTCACCATCTTCAATGATTATCCTCAAGTCGCCTATCAGATCGTCAAAGTTTTAAGCTCGCGTCTGAAGCAATCTGACCTGCGGGTGATTGAGGAATTGAAGGAGAAAAACGAACAGCTTCAGCAAGCATACCGTGCCTTGCAGGAGACGGTTAAGATGGTAAAAAGCCAGGAATGGTCGGACGAATCTTCAGGATCAATAGGAGAAAGGGAAAGCTTTTCCAATCGGTTGCTCTCTTCTGTTCCTTATCCGGTGGTGTGCACACGGGAAGATGATGTCATCTTCTTTTTCAATAAAGCGGCGGAAAAGGAATTTGGCTACAAAAGCGAAGAGATAAAGGGGAAACCTGTCAAGATACTATGGAATGAAGCTTCCTGGACTCGGCTTTCTCCAGCCATTCAAGAAAAATTGAGAAATAGAAGTATGTGGAGGGGTGAGATTATAGCGAAGAAAAAGAATGGAGAACATTTCCTATCTTTCACCGCCATCGCTGAAATTCTTGACACCCAGAGAAAAAATGACGGCAAGCTTTATATAAGCCAGAATGTGACCCAAAAAAGAAGACAAGAGCAAGAAGAGAGAGAACAGGAGGAGTTAGCCTCAAGGCGACAAATAATAGAGGAGATAGCTAATGCCATGGGAAGGGAAGTCAAAATGCTGTCTGACGCCTTTGAGACTTTGCCGTTTGAACTGGACGAAATTAATTTGAGCAAATCACTGAAGACAATGAGCATCATGAAAAATGCCCTGGATAGTATAAGAGGTTTTATCTCAGACTTAACTGCATCACCTCTGTCGGAGATTAAAAAAGAGCCACTCGATCTGGTGAGTTTTTTTGAGGGAGAATTGCTTTTGCAAAAATCGCACGAGAAATTCCGTGATATCATCTTTGCCACCCATTTTGAAGAAGATACCCCAAAAGTGAAAGCAAACAAACGGCAAATGCAGCAGTTTCTCTATGCCATTTTAGACAACGCCGCCTCCGCCTTGTGGGATGTCTCGGATCGCACCAGGACCATCACCATAGAGATGGGTAGGGTGAACCAAAAGCAGGAGGTGCAGATTCAGATCTCGGATAACGGGATCGGTATGAGCGCGGCTGACCTTTCAAAAGTCTTTAAAAAACGTTTCGCCGCCAAAAGAAGTAAATTGGGTTTAGGGTTATTATCGGTGGCTCAAATAGTTAAGAACCATGGTGGCAGCATCGAAGTTTACAGTGATGAGGGAACCTACACTCTGTTTGTGATCAAGCTTCCTGCATATGATGAAAGAAAGGCTTTTCTCCCTCAGGCGGAACCAGCTTTTAAACGCCAAAGTTAAAAGGCGACAAGTTGGTCTCGCTAAAGGCGGGACATTCCAATTCCCTCTCGAAGTAGTTTTTCACCAAACCTCACCTAATTTTAACCCTCAAAGAAACGAGCATATCGATGAAGACGATAGCGGCTCCGAAAAGGAAGGTGCTTTCAAAACCCAGAAGCTCCCAGATCACGCCACCTAAAACCGGCAGAATCACTGCGGAAATATGGTTTGCCGTTACGCTGAAGGATATGCAACTGGTCAGATCCGACTTATCCGAGATCTTTCTCACATAGGAATGGAGTGCAATAGAGGACCCGAAGAGAATATTATCCACAACGAAGAGAACAGCCAGAAAGGGAAACCAACTGATATAAGCGTAACCGGAAAAGATGAATATGAGCAAAAACGAGCTTCCTGCCAGCACCATCCTTTCTCCCCATTTCTCCACAAGACTTCCCATCAAGCTGTTGGTATAGATGGTGACCATATGGGAGACGAAGAACAAAACTGCGGCAGTGGAGATGCTGATATGATAGTTTGCCACTAAAAGGAAAATGGCAAAGGTGGTGAAGATGTGACGGCGACAGCCTCTCAGAAAACTTAAAAGATAGTAAAGGGAGTATTTTCTTTTTAAGCCAACCTTTCTTTCTTCTCCTTCTCTCCGGTTGGACTTTAGTGTGAAGGTAAAATAAATTCCTACTAAAGAGACGACGGCTCCGAAAAAGGTTAACACCTCCCGGTAGCTAAAAAACAGAGTGGCCACCAGAACACAAAGGGTGGCGATCACTCCCGCGACAGATTCGGTGCTTTTTATCTTCCCCTGGGCTTTTCCCGATTCTTTGGTCTTGATAAAGTGAAGTAGGAGCGCATTGTTGGATGAAAGAAAGTTGTGAAATCCCAAGCTCATCACCAACGTGCCCACCCCCAGTATAAAAATGGAGTCAGCATATCCCACCAGTATCAGCCCCAAGCCAGAAAGTACAATGCTCAAGGTGGCGATTTTAACCTCAGCTACATAAAAAGCCATCGCCCCCACCATGAAACCCAGAAGTCCCGGAATTTCCCGAACCGACTGAATGATTCCTATTTGCGCTGGGGTGATATCTAAAACCTCTTTGGCGAAGTTGTTGAATATCACCCTCCACACGGTAAAGCCGAAGTAGAGGAAAAAGGTGTTTAAAGCTATAGTTAAAAGATTGACTTCTTTTTTCTGGAAGAGGTTCATGTCTCAATGGAATATGATTGAATCTTTTTTCATTCTCTGCTTAAATATAATGTTCTTTTCTCAAATGTGAATTTAATTCTTTGGGTTAAAGCCTGCCAGGTTGGTGAACTTGGAGATGAAATTCGGAATGCGTTCTGATTTTGTAGGGGCAATTTCCGCCAGAGGCACCACGCCTGCTGGCGGGCAGGGATCTGCCTCTGGCAGGCATGGATTGCCCCTACGATTTTCCCCGCTAGTTCATCTATGTGGAAGTCATGTAGGTCAACCCCGCCTATGGCGGGGTTGACAAATAAGGATTTGTCAAGCTGACCTCTTGTTTCTGGAAAAGCTTCATGCCACATTAAGCGGTTGGTTCGGGGTGCCCATACCCCAAACTATACATGTTGCGGGGTAAGGGTACCCCGCAACAACAGCATGCGAATCTAATTTTTCATTCTGTGCTTAAATATAAGGTAGCGTATCGAAATTCTGTTGCTAATTTTGGTTTTGGGTTGCTTTAAGTTCTTGTTATATAACTTCTTTAGCTTTATAATGGACTGATTTGGGTTGTGGCACAAACTAAAGAGGTCAAAAATGGTAAAAAAAACAGTGCATAAAGTGTGGTTCAAAGAGAACCAAAAAGTTCGGGAAATATCAAAGAACCATTATAAACCAAAAAGGTAAAAGAAAAGTTGTTGTCCAAAGATGGTGGTGTAAGGATTGCCGGTCCTCTTTTATACTTCGGAGCAGAAGCTTTAAATACGAGAGATCCGTTGCTAATAAAGCGGCTCAACTTTATTTTGATGCCGAAGCCTCTTACAGGGCTGTGAGTCGTCAACTGAGGATAAGAACCAACACCATCTTTGAGCTTATAAATGAACTTGGCCAAAACTGTAAATCCTTTGTTGAGGTTGCCGAAGAGTTAAAACCTTGTTGGTCTGGTTACCTTTTAGCTGATGCTAAAACCATCCCCGCAAAGCGGGGGAAAAGTTCTATTTGCTTTTGACTGCCGATGTCCTAACTCAGGATATACCCATGGCTACATTCTCTTTCAGCGAAGATTATCCAAGCTATTATAGGCTTTTAAAGACCGTCAGAGACGAGATAAGGTTTCCTCTTAAAGGAATCACCACCGATGGTGATCCAGGTCTTTTAAAAGCAATCAAAGAAGTTTTCCCCGATGCTCCTTCTCAGCTATGCACAAAGCACTTAGATAGCTACCACAGATATTACTTCAATTACCTGTATCAAGGCAATCGGGAGGGGATAGACCTGTTTTTGAAATTGACCAGCCAACTCCTCTTTGCCTCTGATGCGAAGCATTCATACGAATCTCTGGCGTTTAGACCACCTCCTTCAGGTTTATTTTGATTGTAGACCGTATTTGTCCCGCCTTGGCGGGATCGGCTTAGCCAAAGAGTTAGAAAACTTTAAATCCAAATTCAAAAACCTCTGGGTTCATTTTTATCATCCGGGAATGCCCAGCACCACCAACGTCCTTGAAGGTATCATCCGCCAGCTTTCCCGAAAAATAGATGACACAGATGGCTTCAACTCTCCAACCACTGCCTGGAATTCTCTTAAGCTTTTAATCATGAATTACAGATTTAAAAAATTCTCTTGCAGCCATAATGGCAACAATCGAAAAAGCCCTTTAGAGTTAGCTAAAGTAAAAACCAATAAAATAAACTGGATCCGATTTTCTCAAAAAACAACATAAAAACGTTACGCTACCAAACATTATTATTGATATATGACAAAAAAATCAATTGATAATAATCGACTCCAAGGTTGGGTTGTAAAGGTTTTTAAGTTGCCAAAAGGGACAGGGGTAACTGCCAGTGAGCGCGAATGTAACGGGGAACAACACTCTTCAATAGTTACTGATGTAACTGTTCATCTTGACAAAGATCACACGCAACACGTGAATAAAAATACATTTTCACAATCCGGGCAGATCCCTCGAAATAAAATTTTTCTTGCTATTTTTTGATAACACGTATAATTTAGATGATAGAAAAATGGACTCTTGAGAATGGGATTTGAGATAAATGATATTGAGATCGCTTGCCATGATTTACGAGAAAAGAAGTAGAACGCCTAAGTTCTTGAACCAAAAAGCCATGCCGGAGTGGCGGAATAGGTAGACGCCTGGGACTTAAAATCCCATGGTCATTTTTGACCGTGCCGGTTCGATTCCGGCCTCCGGCATTGATAATTCCAGAACAAAGGCTCGATGTTACCGAGCTTCAGGTGTGGCCTGAGGTTGCCCTCAATAGCTTTTTAGGCTTCAGGTCAACTTTCGATTGCTTCCCCAAGGCACGACTCGTTTCTAAACGATTCTTGCTTCAGATCGTTCGCCTATGTTGCTTCACTTACCGCATTTAGGAGAGATTTTAGCCCTATTGTGTGCTATCATCTGGTCTACAGCGGTTATTCTCTTCAGAAAAAGCGGAGAGACGGTTCCTCCTCTGGGCTTAAATCTTTTCAAGAACATCTTAGCTTTGGCTCTTTTTGTGCCCACCTCTTTGGTGTTGGGAGTTGCATTGTTGCCGAGTGCCTCGATGAACGATTATCTCCTGCTTTTGGCAAGCGGTATTTTAGGAATAGCGGTATCAGACACTCTCTTCTTCAAATGTCTTAATCTTCTGGGGGCGGAATTGACAGCCATTGTGGATTGCCTTTACAGTCCCTTCATAATCGGGCTTTCTGTTCTTTTTTTGTATGAAAGAATGACCGGCCCTCAGATATTTGGAGTCTTTTTAATTGTCTCCGCTGTTTTGGGAATCTCCGGAATTGGAGACAGGAAGAATATCTCCCGTCAGGATTTGATCTTAGGAGTTCTGTTTGGTGTTTTGGCTATGGCTACAATGGCCGTTGGTATAGTGATGATCAAACCGTTGCTCAATCGTTCCCCCTTACTATGGGTGGTCGAGGTCCGCCTTTTTGCTGGATGTGTCGGGTTAGGTTTATATCTTTTATTTCATCCCCGCGGAAAGAAGATCATCTCTTCGGTGCTGGCCATGCGGAACTGGCAGTACATGCTGCCCGGATCCTTCCTGGGTGCCTATCTTTCTATGATCGTCTGGATGGGAGGAATGAAATACACCCAGGCTTCAATCGCTTCGGCTTTGAACCAGACCAGCAACGTTTTCGTCTTTATTTTAGCCGTGGTTTTTCTAAAAGAGCCGATCAATTTCATCCGAGTCATCGCCATTATCTTGGCTTTTTCAGGTGCTGCCATTGTCTCTTTTGGGTGAGGTGAAGTGAGGAAAGATGTAAAACAGAGATAGCTGTTATGAAGATCGACAAGATACTGGTTGTTATGGAAGAGACCGCAGAATTGTCTAATCTCTGCGCTCCATCGGGATAAGTTCTAATGCCGATGCATCAAGAGAAGAAGACAGTGGGGACGCAGGAACCACAGACGGTTTTCGGGATCGGGTAAAAGAATCCTTTGTCGTACTGGCTGTAAAACTTTTTTAGTCTCTTTGAGTATATATAAACTGTGACTATCAATCTTACGCAACCGGCTTTTACGCAAAGAATCACCAATATCGTTGTTGACTATTGGGGGCATCTAAAGCTTTTTTCCAGGAACGCCCGCCTGTTTCTGATCGGCATTTTCTTTACGGGTTTGAACTATGCTATCTTCATGTTGCTTTTGAATCTCTATTTTAAGGAGATTGGCTTCACCGAAGATCTGATCGGAGAGGTTTTGTCTTTTACTGCCTGGGGAATGACCATAATTTCGGTACCCTCAGCTCTGATAATTCCTAAAGTTTCGATCAAAAAGATTCTGATCTTTTCGGTGCTTTTCGCCGGACTCTTTTACCTTCTGCAGGCAAGCTTGGTGGAACGGACACAGCTTCTTTTAGCCAGCCTGCTTTTGGGAATGACCAGCAGTGTGGCCAGGGTAGCGGCGGCTCCTTTCCTGATGCGAAACAGCACTCCCAAGGAGAGAACCTATCTTTTCAGCCTACACTTCGGCATCTATTTAGTTGCCGCCATCATTGGCAGTTTGGGAGGTGGCTACCTCCCCGATCTGTTTTCTCATTGTGCCACATCCAGAGCCATTGCTTTCCGATACTCCCTCTATTTATCGGTTTTTCTGGGGGTTTTGTCTTTGATCCCATTTTTGCTGATAACGCCGGAGAAAAAAGAGAACGAACCATCTATAGATAAAAAAGGCTGGGATAGGAAACTTCTCACTGAAAGGGGTATTTTGCTTTTCAAGCTCTGCCTTCCCTTTTTCATCGTAGGCATGGGGGCGGGTCTGGTTATCCCCTTTTTGAACCTTTACTTTAGAAACCGATTTCTTCTTTCAGCGAGAACCATCGGGATCTTTTTCGCCCTTTTGCAGTTCTTTATGCTGGCGGGAATTTTGATCGGACCACTTTTGTCCAAAAGATTCGGAATGATCAAGACCATCGTTTCAACACAGCTTTCCTCCATTCCCTTTATGCTAATTCTGGCGTTTTCCTATAATTTGCCTCTGGCAGTAGTGGCTTTTCTCTTCCGGGGTGCGCTTATGAATATGGGTCAACCCATCTCTACAAACTTCGCCATGGAGAAGGTCAAAGAAAAAGAGCAAGCCTTAGCTAACGCTTTGTTGATGTTCTCCTGGACCAGTTCTTGGGCAATCACCGCCAACCTGGGAGGAAGACTGATAAAAGCTTATTCCTTCACCCCACCACTTCTGATCACGGTTGGATTATATGTTACCTCCAGCGTTCTTTACTACCTTTTCTTCTCATCCGAGGAGGATAAAAAAATGGGGAAAGCGGTTCTCACTTTCAGAGAGACTTAAATTAATAGCAGGTCAAGCATCTCCGATTTAAGGCTCTTTGTGGATGTTATCCCAGACGGGTCTCCGTCATCCACGAGCAAAGTTAGCTGGAGATGGATACCCCGAAAGATCCATAGGGACAGTCCCCAGCGAGCAGTAAGGTTTGCCTGAAGGCAGACACTCCAAATCACCCTTTGGTCGTTGACATTTTGCCTGCGGGTGGGGCTAAAATGTCTGCCCTGGGAAAAGCGCTCTTCCATAGAGGCGGAAATTCATCCCGCCTCATCTTCTTTGATTTTTTTTATTGACAAAACAAGTTGCTATAACGTAACTTTACATCGTTTTCAGGAGCGGAAGATATTAACCACTATCAGAAGTGCTACACTAACCGCCAGGATGGAACTAAAAGCAAAAGGCAGAACAAAGGAGGTGACCCAGGACAAGACCAGCGAGGGGACTATCACATAAAAAGTGATATCGAATACGGCTTTGGTGACCTTGAAGGCAATGAGAAAAAGAACATAAAAGAGGATCAGATCAAAGGCGAGCTGACCCCAAAAACCCAGATGGGCATAGAAAAACAGATTCGCCTCCTCGACCAACTTAATTGGCAGGGCAAAAACTTCAAGCATTGAATTTAGTATCTGGGTTATGACAGGAGACATAATTAACTCTCAATCTGTGGTTAGCTCTTCAACTGGCTCGATGGTTAAACTGGATTCGCCTACTTTTTTTAGGTCGGTCAGCCTTTGAGTCAAAAAATTCTTTGCGCTGATCCATTTTCCAGACATGGAGAGAACCTCCTCCTCGGTTACATCGCTTATCCAGGAGATGGTAAGACGGTCGATATGTTCTTCTTCCTGTGGCTGTCGTGGAGAGGATACGGCAAGGTTTTCCATATGCAAAGTAAACTTAACTTTCACTTTTACCCCCCCTATGGTGAGAGGACCCTTTTCACCAGAGTCATTTGCAAATCCTTTGCCTGAGTGAGGATTTTTTTGAAAGGCAAGAAGCAGGGTAGATAAGTTATTTAAAAAAGGCAGGTTAGCTGATGTCAACAAATTGCACAATCTAAAGGAAGATGAAGGAGGATTTTAATCAGACTAAAAGGTATGGGAGAAAGTCCATAGCATATTGTCTTTTTCCTGAAGAGAGATGTTCAAAAAAATGCCATGCTGAAAGAATACTTCAAATTAGATGAACTGAACACAAATGTGCGCACCGAGGTTCTGGCGGGACTTACTACATTTCTCACCATGTCGTATATTATCTTCGTCAATCCACTTTTCTTGAACTTTTTTGGCGATCCCACTTTAAAAGCCAAAGCCCTTCCCTTCTCTGCCTCGCTTACCGCCACCTGTTTATCTGCGGCAATCATGTGCATCATTATGGGATTGTGGACCAACTATCCCTTTGCTTTAGCTCCGGGAATGGGGCTTAATGCCATCGTCGCCTATCAGATGGTTCTAGGGATGGGGCTTTCCTGGCCCTCTGCCATGGGAGTGATTGTTCTGGAAGGGATAATAATCACCATTCTGGTTATCACCGGGTTCAGGGAGGCGGTGATGAACGCCATACCACTCTCATTGAAACAGGCTATCTCTGTAGGGATCGGTCTGTTCATCGCCTTCATCGGCTTAATTCAGGCGGGGTTTGTGCAGAAAAGTGAAACCACCCTGGTAGCTCTGGGGAGCTTCGATAACCTTCCGGTGGTGGTTGCGATCTTCGGTCTTTTGTTGACAGCGATTTTGCTTAAAGCCAAAGTGAAGGGAGCGCTTTTGATCGGCGTCCTCGGCTCAACTGTGCTGGCAATTTTCATTAACTATATCTCTGGTCTCACCGCGTTTACTGATCCCAACATAGCCAAGCTTCCCTCTTCTTTTTTGTCCATGCCGGATTTCTCCACCATCGGGCGATTTGATTTTTATGCCATCTCCAAGTTGGGAGTGGTGACCGCTACGATTTTGGTCTTCTCGGTGATGTTATCTGATTTCTTCGATACCTTGGGCACTGTGATCGGTTTGGGCAGTGAGGCAAAATTTTTAGACCAAAAGGGAAGATTGCCCCGGATAAATCGGGTTCTTCTGGTGGATTCGCTTTCCGCAGTGGCGGGAGGAGCTTCCTCTGCCAGCTCCGTCACCACCTACATCGAAAGCGCGGCTGGAATTTCTGCCGGAGGCAGGTCAGGATTGACCACCGTGGTAGTGGGCCTTTTCTTTCTTCTTGCCGTCTTCCTTTCTCCAATTGCCGGAGTGGTTCCTAAAGAGGCCACCGCTCCAGTTTTGATCATCGTGGGCTTTTTGATGCTCTCCATCGTAAAGGAGTTACCCTTTGAAAAATTCGAGGAGGCCTTCCCCGCCTTTTTGATCATGATAGTTATGCCCTTGACCTACTCCATCTCCAACGGCATCGGTTTCGGCTTTATCGCCTTCACCCTGATCAAACTTCTGAGCGGGAAAGGGAGAGAAGTTCATTGGCTGATGTATTTAGTCTCCCTTGCCTTTGCGGTCGATTTCGCCATCCCGGCACTTAAATCACTGTTTGGATTCTGATCTCAACTTCCTTAGGATCAAAATCACAAGCAAAGGAATGGCAAAACATTGGGTCTGGTTGAAAAAGCTATAATTTGGGGCGGGATATTCGTATGAATGCATATGCAAATTCCCGCCCCTATGGGGTATAATGTTTCATTAACCATAGGGCGGTGCATTTAGCTCCGCCAATGGGATTTTTCAAACCTGGTTGGGGCAAGGGTTAAACCCCTGCCCCATCATAAACAAACGTTGAGTAGATCGAAACTTCTCACCTCTGCTCATCTCCATAAGACAGAGAGCGATGAAAAACTTGATGGAAAAAGATTTACAGAAAAGAATAAAAAATCTTTCGCTTAAATTGGAAAAACTCTATGGAAGAAAAAGATGGAAGGTTCATGCCGATCCGCTTTCTGAGTTGATCGCCACCATTCTTTCCCAAAACACTTCAGATCATAACAGTCACAGAGCTTATTTCAACTTAAGATCGAAGTTCAAAACGTGGGATGATGTTAGAAATGCCAACAAAAGAAGTGTTGTCAATGCCATAAGATCAGGGGGACTGGCGGATATCAAAGCTAAAAGAATTAAAGAGATTCTTAATCAGATTCATGCGGAGAATCGTGATCTGGACTTAGGTTTTCTGAAAAGATGGAGAACGGACAGGATCAAAGCATACCTAAGAAGATTCAAGGGGGTGGGAGAAAAGACTGTTGCTTGTGTTTTGCTTTTTTCTTTGAAAAGACCGGTCATGCCGGTGGACACGCACGTCTTGAGAATCTCTAAAAGGTTAGGCTTGGTTCCACAAAAGGCGGATGCCAGAAAGGCAGAGATAATCTTGGAGGAGCTTGTTCCTAAGAATCTGATCTATCGGTTTCATCTGAATTTGATTGAGCATGGGAGAAACATCTGCAAAGCAACAAATCCCCGGTGTGAGAGTTGCGTATTGCTTGAAAATTGTGATTATGGGAGAAAAATATTGGCTGTTCGAGCGCCATCACTAAACGGATTAAGCCGCAGTTGCTCGATTTGTCGAGCCAGTTGTCAAATTTGACAAATAAAATTATTTCTTGTATTCTATTTGGATAAACTCATTATTTCCAAATGGAGGGACGAATGCCTAAAATCTGTGTTCTGAGGGAAGCTGAAAAGATCAAAAAACCCTACACTCCCTTTCCTCTGGTTAACGTAAATGGTTCACATGTGTTCTTGGGTCTCTTTGAAGGGGACTACCGGAAACACAAACACCCCTATGATGAGTTTTTCTATGTGATCTCCGGAGGGATCGAAATCGAACTGGACAAGGAGGCTGTGACTCTGAAGGCGGGAGAAGGCCTTTTGGTCCCCAAGAAAAAGTGGCACAAAACCAAAGCCAAAAAGAAAGCCATCGTGATGCTTTTCGAGAAGCAGGGTTTGAAAAGCGAATTTGCCCAAAAGTGAAGAGTTCCAAGCTCAAAAGCCTCGGTCATCTTTGCAGGAGGGCAGACTATGGATAACGTCAATCGAATACGGGTGGGATTCTTTGCGCCCAGTTTTGTGCTGAAAGATTCAGAGAGTAAAAAACTTGGGCTTTTGGATTTTCGGGGACACAAGAACCTCCTCCTTTTCTTTTGTCATGGTAAGAGAAGCCAATTTTGTTTGGATTGGTTGGATGAGTTGAATCGCTTTTATGACCATATCCAACTGAAAGAGACGGAGATATTGTCATTCACCCAGGATGAAAGATGGATCTCTCATCGGATAAAAGAGGAGAAGAAAATCAGGTTCCCCATTTTGAAAATTGAAAGTGACCTCAGATTTGATCCCCCGGCTCCACCAGTAACCCAGCAATATGGGGTACAGGCAAGTGAGTCAGAAGAGGGAAATCTTTACCCCGCCATCTTTCTGGTGGACAAAATGGGAATTATTCGCTACAGAAAGGTCTACATTCAACCCAGCGAAAAACCGAATCTAAAAGAACTGCTCTGTGAAATGGATAGATTAAGTTGAACCAGCCAATAGAGCCTCGTAAGTCAGACAAATGAGTTGTAGCGGTTCGATTTATCGAACCCCACAAGAGGCGATGTCGCATGAATGCGACCACTACAGCTCGTAGATCAGGCGCCCTGCCACTTGATAAATAATAGTGTCAGGAGCACAGGGACCCTGACATACCGGATGGACTTGCTGGACATGCTGGACATGCTGGACTTGCGGATGGCCGTTTTTCATTTTTTCAGTCGTCCTGCGGTATGAGCTATGCCGTTCATAACAAAGGACATAGCGGACCTGCGATACTGGTGTTTCTGACCTTTCTGGCCTTACTGGTGGTTGTTTTTTAATTTTTTTCATCGTTAGTGTTTTGAGAACTGTGTATGCAAAATATACCTTCTCCTATAAATAAGGAAGCTATCCTTTTCAACATCGAAGTTGTTGTGAATTTGTTTCTTGTGGTAAGAGAGACTACGGGTAAGTATCAGAATGGTTCGAAGCTAACCCACCCTGAACTATATGAAAAGCTAAAAAGTTACTATGGGCTGGATCCATTGAAATGGTTTGAGAATAACGATCATTAGATGGTAAGATGGTAGGTCAGACATTCTTATCTGACAATCACAGAACAGACAAAAATGTCTGTTCTACCAATTCCCTTGTAACTCTAGTGCCCTACGCACCTGACAAAAGAATAGTGTCAGGAGCACGGGACTTGTGAACTACTGTTACTCCTACTGAATACTACGACAATTGTAAGATTCGGTAGGGCAAACATTCTTGTTTGCCAAACAATTATTTTAACCCCCTGTTGTCCCCCTTGTCAGGGGGACATAATAACCTCCCCCCTGTTAAAGGGGGTTAGAATAGTGGGAGGAGCACGGGGCCTCCTAACTTATCACTAAAAATAGTTCAACCTAGCCAAAGAGACCTCACCTTGTTTTGGCAGCATATTGTTTGCATATAGTTTCCAGCGAATTGGAGGCATAGCGTCGAGATTATGATAAATATCGTCGTTGAATCGATATCTTAGGCCAATGCTCGTTCCTATATCCAGTTTTTCATGTGGTAACAGTGCATTCTTGGAGCGATATGAAACAGAAAACATATATTTATCCCTAGAAACTGTTACCGTTGTATCACTCGGCTTGATTTCAACTAACGGACCACTTGGTTTACGCTTGCCGCCAAGCGATACCCATTTGAGGGGGACACAGTCAAAATCAGGAAACAAAAACTCCAGCTTGAAGGGGTCGATTGCCTGCATACCTAAATTAGTCACCGCTACATCGAGCTGGTACAAGTGTTCTTCCGAGTGGCACTGTATTATCCGGTAAGAGAAATCTACCTAGATGTTGGGTGAAGTTGCTCGGGTAGTACGACCTGAGATGCGGGCCAGCGAATTGACCACAGCAGATGTAGCCTCAACACATTGTGCTGCATCCCGGTAAGTTGCATTTCTTCTGTGCTGAAGATCATTCGCTAGATCAAACGCTGCTTTTGCATACTTACGAGATGCTTCATTAGAGCCGCCTTTAAGTTCAACCGATAAATAGGCTTCGATCATTCTCTTTGCATCTGTCTTACTTGGTGGAACACCGTCTAGTGAATAGTGGCGTTCTGAAACGTAGATTATCTGTGCCGAAGAGATAAGCGACTCCCTGCATATCAGACCGATAGCCTGGAACTGTTCTTCCGTATTTGCTTTTTGCAGCTGCTTTTTTGCCTCTTCAATGCTGGTATCAACTTTGACCCATTCATCTTTTTCGTCTACCACTTTAACCCCTCCATAGCTCGTAGGTCAGTTGCCCTACGCACCTGATAAATGAAAGTATTAGGAACATGGGCATCCAGACCTATTACTAACAAAATAACTTGTAAACCGCAATAATATATTAGGTTCGATTTCTATTTAAAGCAAATCTGCCTGTTTCTTATTTTCAGTTTCAGTCTTGGCTTTTTTGAAAGTTAAGCCACCTCGTGACAAGTCAGGGTAAACTGGCGTTTCTTTTCCTGACAACAAGCCCTCAATCGACAATACCTGTATCTTTGGAAATGCGCCGTGTGCTGGGGACTCATAAAAACCTGCACTGGTAGCTTCAACGATCATTGGTTTTGTTGGAGGAGCCAACGTCACGAACAATCCCAATTGAGCTTTCTCACGCTCAACCGTGTTTTTTAGGTCTGCTATCATTGTTCGTGTTACATTTTCACCGCCTTTGACAGATACAATAATTTTTTTCGCTTCACCTTTATCGTCCTGAAAATATATGATTCCGTCAATGCCGGTGTCTGCTCCCTTTTTCTTTCCCTTATAGGGCTGAGCATTTACTAAAGCACAAGCCCACCACTGAAACTCATACTTGTTTCGTTCAGCCAAGTCCTTTGCACCGTCAAAATCTTTTGGTGTTCCAAAGACTTCATAGGTGATGGAAGGAAATGCACTCTTGAGTCGTTTTTCAATAAGGCTGATAGCAAGATGTGTAATGTCAATTCCAATCCAATCGCGCCCCAGCTTCTGGGCAGCATGCACTGCTGTACCGCAACCACAAAACGGGTCAAGCACAAGATCGCCTGGGTTGCTACTGGAATTGATAACTCGTTCCAATAAGGCCAGTGGTTTTTGCGTGGGATAACCGAGTCGCTCACCTGCCTGTGCACCGATGGGTTCAATATCATCCCATAGACTTTGCACAGGCTTACCTTTCAATTCATCCAAAAAGCGTTTGCGCTGGATACGCCCATTCTTGTCTTTTGGAAAGTAAAGTCTTCCTTCTTCATCCCACTTTTCCATTTTTTCTCTGGAAATTGCCCAGCCGTTTTTTGGAGGTTTGTAACCCTTATATTCATATATCAGATTTGGGCGCAGGGCAGGATTAGCTAAGTTATCAAGACGATAACGCCTTCCTTTCTCATCGACATGCCTAAAAAATTTGTCAATGTATTCCTGGTATCTGTCTGCTTCAAAATTATACTGCGGATTAAGAGCAGACTTATAGGTTTTAGCATAAAAGAAGATACTATCTGTGCATACACCAAACTTATTTGAATGGTGAACATAACTGCTGCTTCCGGTGCGGCGTTTCCAAATTATTTCGTTGCGGAAGTTCTGCGGTCCGAAAACGGTATCCAATACGATTTTGAGATAGTGACTGGTAGTTGGGTCACAGTGTAAATAGAGACTCCCTGATGGCTTGAGAACGCGGCGCAACTCTACCAGCCGATTAGCCATCATCGTGAGATAAGCCATCACGTCGTTTTCGCCTAAAAAGTGGCGTAATGCTTGCATCGTTTCAGCTATGCTGGTATTCGACTGATGCAAAAGCTCAGCAAACTCCCGCTCTGCTTGGTCGCCCCAGTGCCACGTATCTTCAAAAGCTGTTATCTGCGCATCGGATACATGCCCCTTAGGTGTTTTGAATAACAAGTTGTAGGCACGCTTGCTGTTGAAAGGCGGGTCGAGATAAATCAA
>CAZOJT010000015.1:0-63476 GCA_964580215.1 uncultured Ignavibacteria bacterium
ATTTCACATGGTATTTACACCGCTGTTCTCAGTAAAAAAAGCAATGCCTTTTGAGTATTATGCCCAGAATGACACAATTAGAATTCTCGGTCATTCTGTTCAGAGATGATCTTTAAGAATTATAAAGGGAAAAGATTCACCAATCCCGGTTTTTTGTCTTATTCCAGATCCTGAGCCAATAATCTTTCCGCCTCTCCTTGGGCTTTAAAAAACTTTCCCTCTCCTTCGGCTACCACTTCGTTTTCCTGATTGGTTATCTTCCCTTCAGCCAAAAGAATCCTGCCTTTGTCTTCAATCATTCTTCCTTCCAGAAAGAGCCTATCGCCGATTTTGACCGGTTTCTTGAACCTTATCTTTATCTCGCTGGTCAGGCTAACGATCCCCCGGGCTAGGACCGATCTGATCATAACCTCATCCAAGAGGGCGGAGAGTATCCCTCCATGCAGGATATTCTTGTATCCCTCAAAGTGACTTCCGGGGGTGTATTCAGCCACCACCCTGTCGTCCTTTACATAAAAGGGTATATTCAAACCAATAGGGTTTTTGTCCCCACAGACAAAACACTGCGGGTATCTTTTCATGGGTTTCATTTTCTTATCTGGATAAACAAAAGGTGGTGACCTTTATAAGCCACCACCTTTGAAATTAATCCGCGAAATGGTAAACCACGATCTAATTGAGCTATTTTTGTTCGGGTATCTCCAAAACTTCCGGTTTTTCTTTGATGGCTGAAACCGCATCTGTGCCATACTCAAGAAGTTCCCAAGTTGCCTCTGGGGTAGTGCTCTTTACTAAGCTGAAAAGTGGCACCTTGTCATTGGTCCACACATCTTCAGTGGTCTTATCCGGGGAGCTATATCGGAGATGCGTACACTCTAAGGTCTTATCCTTGATCTTCACTTTCTCGCTGCCCAGATTTTTTATCTTTGGTTTCTCAGCTTCTGTCTTCTGGGAGGGTGTTTGATTTATCATCTGGATGATTGCCTGCGGCAGTTCCGAAGCTGGATCTTTGCCAGATTTGACTATCATCCTATGGACGGTTCCAATCTTTTGAGGATTACCGGAGATGAGCATCTTCATGATGCTTACCGTCCCGGTCTTGGGATCAGTATCCTTCTGTTCAAACCAATATAAATCCTCGCCTTTCGGCTTGGAGATTGGCTGAACCTCGCCACCTTCTAGGACTTTCTTGATCTCACCCTCCTTGAGAATCGGCTGAATCCCGCCCTCCGATTTCTCGATGCCCACAAGGGACAGTTTGGTTATTCTTTCCACCTTGTTCTTGGTGTGGATGACCTTATAAGTTACATAGGTGCCCGTCTCTGGCATTTTGAATTCATCATACAGCTTGGGCAGCCCCGGTATCTGGCCCATGGATGGCTGCGCCAGAACAAAAACGAACAACACAGCAAGGGTCAGCGAAAGACCTACGAGATGTTTAGTGGAACGCATAACTCACTCCTTTCTAAAAATGATATTATCTAAGGCTATCGATGCTTTTCAGTCTGACTACGAGTAGTATCAATTTTGTCGTGGGCACTTGGCCAAGCGACGTTAGTTATCTTACATCCTTCCCACTTTTACCATAATGCTTTTTCAAATGACGACTAATTTATAAGTTGTTTTAGTACAAAGTCAAGTCTTTTTTCGCTGGACTTGGTGCGATAAAGACCCGCTCACGCCACCACAAGTTCTTGCCGATTGGTTATGAGCAAAAGGCGGTGACTAACAAGCCCCCGTCTTTGAACTTATTCCGCAAAATGGTAAACCACTATCTGGTTGAGCTATTTGTGTTCCTGCAACTCCAAAACTTCCGGCTTTTCTTTGATGGCTGAAACCGCATCCGTGCCATATTCAAAAAGTTCCCAAGTTGCCTCCGGGGTGATGCTTTTTACTAAACTGAAAAGTGGTACCTTGGTATTGGTCCACACATCTTCAGTGGTCTTATCCTTGGAGTTGTATTGGAGATGCGTACACTCTAAGGTCTTATCCTTGATCTTCACTTTCTCGCTGCCCAGATTTTTTATCTTTGGTTTCTCAGCTTCTGTCTTCTGGGAGGGTGTTTGATTTATCATCTGGACGAGCGCCTGCGGCAGTTCCGAAGCTGGATCTTTGCCAGATTTGACTATCATCCTGTGGATGGTTCCAATCACCTGGGGGTTACCGGAGATGAGCATTTTCATAATGTTCACATTCCCGGTCTTGGGATTAGTCTCCTTCTGTTCAAACCAATACAGATCTTCTCCCTCCTCAGATTTCTCCTTTCCCATGAAGGAAAGTGTGATTATTCTCTCCGCTTTGTTCTTGGTATAGATGACCTTATAAGTTACATAGGCACCCTTCTCTGGCATCTTGAATTCCTCATACAGCTTGGGCAGCCCCCTTATCTGGGCTCTGGATGGCTGTGCTTGGATGAAAACAAAGACAAAAGCTACCACCAGCGAAAGACATAACAGATACTTACTGGAGCGCATAGCTCTCCTCCTTTTTTGAGATGATATTATTTTGGGTTTTTGGATATTTTCCAATGTGACTTCAAGTCAAATCAATTTGGTTGGAGTTTTCTTTCGGTCTTTTCTACCATTTATTTAACGTGCATTTTTGTTTATTTATTGAACTCATTTGTATATCGACTAATTTATGTATTATTTTACTATAAAGTCAAGTATTTTTTTCGTTAGATTCGATGGTGAGGATAAAAACGCCCAGAAGATATTGGTGACGCCTATAAAATGAAAAACCTGGATCTGAAAGTGAAGGATAAATTTAAACTTATCTAGGAGATTACAATAGGTGCCGATATTGTGCAACGGCGGATCATTAATGTCTTTCCCAAACAGGAGTCCATAAGGGCATCACCGCCATCTCAATTTTCCGAGTAATTGATTGTGAGGGAGAAACTTATGTTTTCTCTAAAGGTCTTCCCAACCATGGTTTTATAAGCACATAAATGATTGACTTCTTTTGTTGAATAGATTAAATTTTGCATAAGAAAACAATCCAAACCGGAGGTGAGCTATGTCAGAAGAGCCAGAACAAGAACAAAAAGAAAAGAAAGAAGAGGAGCCGAAAGAAGAAGTTGAACGTCCGGGCAAGGTGAAGCATGAACGACTCAAACAGGAACGGGCTCAGGAGGCGAAACACAAGGAAAAATCCAGGGATTTTAAAAAGAGCCTATCCAAACGCGGGAAACAGCTTTTCGATAGAAAAAGAAAGGAAAAATTCATTGGAGGGACCAGGGGAAGAAGGGGAGGTTGAAAAGTTAAGAGTTTAAAGTTAAAAACTGAATTCGGAAGGCAAAGATGCGAGGGCGCTTGGTACACCATTTGAGCGGCAAGCTTCATCGAACATTATGAGCAAACCTGATAAAAAAATAATAGAAAGGATAAGAAACCTAAGGGAGCAGATCAACTATCACAATCATCTCTACTACGTTCTGGACAGCCCGGAGATCTCCGACGCTGAATACGACCGATTATTCGACCAGCTGACCGAACTGGAGAAAAAGTATCCGGAGCTTGTCACGCCGGATTCCCCCACCCAGAGGGTAGGAGCTACCCCGCTGGACGAATTCAAAACAGTCCGGCACAGCCTTCCCATGTTGAGTTTGAACAAAGCCACTTCGGAGGCTGAATTTCTGGATTTTCATCGAAGGGTGCTGGAGCTATCTGAAGTCGACGAGAGAAGAATCAAATACACCGTGGAGCCGAAATTCGATGGCCTGGCGGTGGAGCTGGTGTACCGAAGAGGGACCTTCACCATAGGATCAACCAGAGGAGACGGGGTGGTGGGCGAGGATGTAACTCAGAACTTAAAAACCATAAAGAGCATTCCCCTCAGGCTTTTAGGAAAGAACCTGCCGGACTTAATTGAAGTCAGGGGGGAGGTCATAATGAACAAGGATGACTTTGAGAGATTGAACAAGCAAAGGGAGAGATCGGAAGAACCCCTATTCGCCAATCCCCGGAACGCTGCTGCTGGATCGGTCAGACAGTTGGATTCGAAGATCACCAGCTTAAGACCCTTGAACATGTTCGCCTATGGCATAGGAAGGGTGGAAGGAGAAAGACTTTTAAATCACTGGGATAGCATCCAGTATCTGAAGGAGCTGGGCTTCAAGATCAGCCAGTATGTGGAGTTCTGTGACAGCGTCGATCAGGTGAAAAGCTATTATGATAAGCTGGAGGAGAAGAGGGACAATCTGCCTTATGAGATAGACGGAATGGTTATCAAGGTCAACGATTTTGATCTTCAGAGAGACATAGGTGAGCTTTCCCGCAGTCCCCGCTGGGCAGTGGCATGGAAATTCCCTCCCCAGCAGGAGACTACCAGGGTGAAGGACATTTTAGTTGGCGTTGGTAGGACAGGCGCTTTGACTCCGGTGGCAATTCTGGAGCCAGTTAGAGTAGGTGGAGTGGAGGTGAGTCGAGCTACCTTGCATAACGAGGATGAGATCAAGAAAAAAGACGTGCGCATAGGAGACACGGTGGTGATTCAGAGGGCAGGGGATGTGATCCCCGAGGTGGTGAAAGTTATAAACTCCAAAAGAACTGGCAAGGAGAGGAAGTTTGTTATGCCCGACAGATGTCCGGTCTGTGGCTCCAAGGTGGAAAGACCAGAAGGAGAGGCAATCCATCGCTGTACCGGGATCGCCTGTCCCGCTCAGATCAAGGAAAACTTGGCGCATTTTGTCTCTAAGGGGGCTATGGACATGGATGGCTTGGGATATAAACTCTTAGAGCAGATGGTGGACAAAAAGCTCATCACCGATCAGGCGGATCTGTATTTTCTCAAAAAAGAAGACGTGATGAAGATGGAACGGATGGGAGACAAGCTGGCAGAGAATATCCTGAATGCTATTGACAAAAGCAGAAATCCCAGTCTCACCAATCTGATCTTTGCTCTGGGCATAAGAAACGTGGGATATCATCTGGCTTCTGTCCTGGCAAAAAACTTTAAGTCAATAGATAATCTGGCTAAACAATCTGTGGAGAATCTGACAGAGGTTCACGAGATAGGACCTATCGTAGCAAAAAGCATCTATAATTTCTTTCATAATCCCAAGAATCTGAAAATCCTTGTGAAGCTGAAAAAAGGCGGAGTTAAGTTTCCATCGGAGAAAGTCAAAGCTAAGATGACTCCGCTTTCGGGTAAGACCTTTGTTCTCACCGGAGGGCTGGATTCCTTCACCAAAGACCAAGCGAGAGAGATCATCGAGGACATGGGGGGACGGGTTTCCTCGTCGGTGAGCAAGAAAACTGACTATGTAGTTGTGGGCAAAGACCCCGGATCGAAATATGATAAGGCTTTGAAATTGGGGGTAGAGACCATAAATGAAGAGGAATTCAGGAAATTAATTGCGAGATGAAGGGCGACCCCCACGCTACACGTTGGTGTTATGCACCAATGTGAAAGTAACGGCGGGTGAAGCCTGCCAGTCATGGAACATCCGCCTAGATCATATAAAAGACATGCACGCAACGGCAGATAACATGGTGCAAAAGATTTTCATCCAAACCCTTCGGGCTTCTTCTACACCAGAGACATTAGGCACAATATGATACAATGGAGCGGTCATCGTGACCGCGATTTGAGGAGGAGAACTTATGCCAGCGTGTGTTTACTGTAATACAGAAAAACAGGAAGATGAATTATCTCAGGAGCATGTTATCCCTAGAGCCATTGGTGGTAATCTGACTCCTATAAATCCATTTTCGTTAAATAATGTATGTAGACATTGTAATAGTTTATGTGGAGCATATATTGATGGCCCATTTATAAAGAATTGGTTCACGCAAAACTATAGAACTGAAGCTATTTTTAAGTATGCTGATATTACCAGAAACCCTGTTTTGCCTTTGAGGTATATGGGTCCCTGGGCTGAAATTGAATATCAAGATAATATTTGTGAGTTATGGTTAGGGCCAACGGGTGATACTATTTATCATTTTCATAGACCATACCCGGAAGAACCCTATGTTGCTCCAATGGTTGGAGTTCCTACTTTTGCTAGTAGAGATGAAATTGATCCTGGTTTTGCATTTTTGTTTGTGCGTTCCAATAATTCAGTATGGCACCCAACAATAGTCTATTCTTTTGTAGCGCAATTTAAAGATTCGGCATTATTTCTAGGTAATGGTCCAACTCCAGAAGGTGGTCGGTTTTCAGAAATTCCTTCGGAACTTCAAAATTTGCATATGAGATTAAGAAGTATGTCCGGTCAAATGCATAGAGTCTCATCAAAAATAGATGTTTACTTTGGAGATAGGTTTTTAGCAAAAGTAGCGTTAGGTTTAGGAGTATTGCTTTTACGACAAAGTTTTCTCACCAGTAATTCTGCAAGTTTACTAAGGACATTTATGTGGACAAAAGACCCAGAAGAACGTAAGAAACTACCTTTAGGTGGCACAGGATTTCTTGGCGAGTTAAGTGATGATTTAAAGAAAATTATGAATTGGCCTGGTGGTCATATTATAGCTTTAATTCAGGTTGGTCAAACTTTAAACTTGTATGCTTCATTTTATGAGCGTCAATGTGCAGCAATAAGGGTTTCCTCAGAGCCAAAGCTTTGGAAAGGTGTCGTTGATGAAGGTTTGGTTTATGTAATATCTCCTGGTTTACAAAGATATGTAGGCCCAAAAAATATCGCAACCTATATTGCTCACAGGTTTGAGCCTGACCTGAAAGACCCTGATTTAATTAGACTTGAAGAAGAAATGAATACTCCGAGGGAATTACCACCATTTGATATTTGAATGAGTCTTGGGAGATCCTGCTCTCCGTTCGTGTTCTTCACCAACGGGAAAATAACGACGGGTAAAAAACACCCGCCTGGAGCATTGAAAGGATCCCGGCTCAAAATATGATAATGCTTTGAAGTTGGGGGTAAAGACGATAAAAGAAAACGAGTTTAAGAAGCTGATAGGTAGGATTCCTGTGGCCGCCAAGTCCCCTGACCTGGCGGAAAGAAGAAGTTAGGTTATTTCGGGAAGTTGTCTTCTCGCCTAACGGCGGGTATGCGGTTCGCTACCGCTTGCACTCAAATTGCCCTTAGGGGCAACTTCGTATACCTGTAAAACGTTATGTAGAATTGTACTATTCTCAAGGTGAGAAAAATTATGGAAGTAGATGTTAAAGAATGGTTAAAAGAGAAAGGAGAGGTATTTTTAAAGAACATCGGCATTAAAGAGGGTCAAGTTATATTGGATTATGGTTGCAATGTCGGTCATTATACAATTCCAACTGCAGAGGTGGTTGGAAAGGAGGGCAGGGTATATGCAGTGGATAAAGATATAGAATCATTGAATGAATTGATGCGGATAGCGAAGACAAAAGGTCTAAAAAATATAGTGCCAATACATGATCAATCAAAAGAGCTAAAAATTGATCTGAAGAATCAATCTGTTGATGCGGTTTTGCTTTATGATGTTCTGCATTACATGAATATCGCGGAGAGAAAAAAAATATACAACGAGTGCTACAGGGTTTTAAAGGCTAATGCTCTTCTTTCAGTTTATCCAAAGCACAATAAATTGGACGAACCTTTATGGAATCTATCAGACATGCAATTAGAAGATGTTATAAAAGAGGTAGAAAATGCAAAATTTCATTTTGAGGGGCAATTTTATAAAAAACTTATACACGATAATAACTGTAACACGGGTTACATTTTAAATTTCACAAAAAAGTGAAAAAAGAGGTGAAGCTATAATGGAAGTATATGAATGGAAGGAGAGGCTTGAGCAAGAACGTGAGGAAAAAGACAGATTTTTTGCGGCACATTCGCAATCCCCAATATCACTGGAGGAGAGAGCGAGATTTGAGGGGCTTAGCTATTATCCTCCAGACTCAAATTTCAGATTCGAACTTGAACTTCGTGAACATAGTGATAAAAAAACGATACAAATTGAAGATACTAAAGGAAAAATGAGGCAGTTCCTGCGATGGGGTGAATTTCGATTCAATGTTGGGAATGAAGAATGTACCCTTCAGGCCTATAAGAGCGACCCTGAAGAAGAAAGATTATTTGTTCCCTTTCGAGATGCCACAAGTGGCAAAGAAACATATGGGGCCGGTCGGTATCTTGATCTCGATTTAAAAGACCGCACCCCAGATGGAGGATGGATCTTAGACTTTAACAATGCATATAACCCCTGGTGTGCATACAGCGAGGATTATGCCTGTCCTTTCGTGCCACCAGAGAATTGGCTTAAAGTGTCTATGGAGGCGGGGGAGAAGAACTACCATTTGAAAAAAGAGTACTCAAAAGAACAGATAATAGTTGAAGGAAGAATAGTTATGAATAAATCAAAAGTTCAGCCAAGGGTGATTGTTTTCACGTCATCTACGTGTTCCTGGTGCCAAGCGGTGAAACGTTATTTACAAGAGAAACGCATTCGGTTTCGGGAAGTTGATGTATCCAGAGATGCCAATGCGGCCAGGGATCTCGCTCGCCGGGGGCATCAAGGCGTACCGGTAGTGTTCATCAATAACCGGCCGGTGGTCGGCTTCAATAAGCCGGAGATTGATCGATTGTTGGGTATTCGATAGCGGAGAAAGGAGGTGTTCATTATGGAACTTAAACCATTGGATGACCGCGTGGTTGTTGAAAGGATAGAAGAGGAAACCAAGTCGGGAAGGATCATTATTCCGGATACAGCGAAGGAGAAACCGAGGCTTGGCAAGGTGGTTGCTGTGGGAACGGACGAAGATCTTCAGGAAAAGGTGAAGGTTGGGGACAAGATCCTATATGGGAAGTACGTAGGGGATGAGGTAAAGTTGGAAGGGAAAGAGTATTTAATCGTCCAACGGCCTGACATTCTTGCTATCGTAATGGACTGAGAATGGAGAGCGGGCGGGCACACAAAGGTGTACCTGCCCGGTATCCATACCGTCTTTATTTCGGAAAAAGAGATTCGCCGAGCCGTGGCAAAGGTAATGCATCCCAAGATTGACTGCATGCATAGTGTGCAAGAGGCGGTAATGAAGCTGGGTGTAGAGATCGAGGTGAAGCTAAAAGAGAAATGTCTATGAGTTTCGAGTTGAAACAGATCGGCACAATTCGAACACCATACACTGATAATGCACCTTATCAGCCCATAAACAATGATAAAGGTGAATTCCGTATTGTAATCGATCCCGCATATGCTGAGGGCCTTCGTGAACTTGACCTTTTCCATTATGTCTATGTTATCTACTATATGCATAGGATAAAACGTAAGGAGTCAATGACTGTAATTCCTCCATGGACTGGAGACATGAAGGTAGGTTTGTTTGCAAGTAGATCACCGGTTCGTCCAAACCCAATAGGACTCAGCATTGTCCGGGTGAAGCGGATAATCAATAACGAGATCTTCACATCAGGCCTAGATGTGCTTGATGGGACCCCATTACTTGATATCAAACCTTATGTAAAGGAGCTAGATTCTAAATGTGATGCTAACTACGGATGGATAGAAAAATTAGAAGACCGAGAACATCTATCTCTACATATCAAAGGTATTCCTCATGATTACTGAGAAAAGGCGAATGGACGCAATTTCTTATATCAGCATGTCTCTATAGATAAGGGAAGTGAATGGTCAGTTATTATCCAGAATCAAAAGTTGAGACGAAAGGATTTATGGCGGCGCATTACGACGCCTTACTGGATCTCGCGACTTTTGGTAGATATCCCCTATTTATAGAAAAATCCATTAGATTAATGGGAATTGAACCTACAGACAGAATTCTTGATTTAGGAGCAGGTACTGGCAGAAATGCTTGTTTAATGATGAAGTATCTTTCAAAAGAAGGGGAATTAATTGGGGCTGATATATCTGAAGAGATGATTTCCCAGTTTAAGAAAAAGTGTGCTAATTTTCCCAATGCTAAAATTATCCATGCAAGAGTTGACCAATCTTTACCTTTTAAAAAAGAGTTTGACAAAGTTTTTACTTCTTTTGTGCTCCATGGATTTCCCCAGAATATTAGAGAAGTAATTATAAAGAGTGTTTTTGAAGTGCTAAAGGTTAATGGGAGTTTTTTTATTTTGGATTATAATGAATTTTCTTATAATAAGACACCCTTTTACCTGAAGGCTCCTTTTAACCTTATAGAATGTCCTTATGCTTTCGATTTTATCGAGCGCGATTGGAAGAGTATCCTGACAAATAACAATTTCGGCAGTTTTAAAGAGTTTCTTTTCTTCAAGAATTATGTGAGATTACTGAAAGCAAAAAAATTGGACGATGATAAAGAAAATCGCATAAGAATTGCCATCCCAACCAATGATGGAATAAACGTTTTTCAAGGGATGTTAGGCCGAGCAAATAAAATGTTTATTTATGAAATTAAAAATGGAATGCAATTTAGATTAATTGAAAAGAGAAATAATTCGTTTGCAGACACTATGCAACATTTAAAGACCTTAGATGTATATGAGTTGCTTCGTGATTGTGCGATAATCATATCTGGGAATATCGGTAGAAAAGGAATAAAAAGGCTTCAAGAAAGAGGAATGAAACTTCTTTTCAAAAAGGGGAATATACAAGAAGCGCTAACTGAAGTAATTAAAGAAGGAGGATTGCAGAAAAATAAAGATGGACTATAAATTATTAAATTGATTGTTAGAATTATTAAAGTAGTTTTTCCGTGCCCGCCAGGTCCCCTGACCTGGTCCCGCATTTTGCGGGATCGGGTCAGGGGACCCGACAGGCACACAAGAGTGACTAGCCGTAGGGGCAACTCATGAGTTGCCCCTACTACTGCCCCTACTACTGCCCCTGCTAATCCCCGCTCGGCGTTATGATCGAGCAATTGGCGCACTCTGAAGAGTGCGGCTACAACTTCAATCCTCAATAGGCAAGAATCTGCTCCCGCTGGATGTTATCCCAGACGCCCGGACGGGCCCGCCTGGGGGTCTCCGTCATCCGGCGGCAAAGCGGGCGGATGCCTGACCGGCCAGGGATAACATCAGCCCTGGAGCAAACTGCCGCCTGAAATCCCATTTTGTTTATTGACAGCCATTTAGGTACTTGTTATATTACGAAACATATTCATATCGGTCAGCTTCTCTTGGACGGTTAACCCATTCCTGAAGGAGGAGGTAGATATGCTAAGAGGCAAGCTATTAACAGCTATCGTGTTGATAGTATTGCTCGGCCCGGCAATGCTCAAAGCCGATACCATACCCGGTGGTTATGTGTCCGGCACCTGGTATCAGGCGAACTCTCCGTATTACATAACGGGCGGTATAGCCATACCCGCCAGTGACACACTGATTATCGAACCGGGTGTGGATGTAGATTTCCAGGGGAACTACACTTTCACCGTTGTCGGCTACCTGGACGCTATCGGTACGGAAACCGACTCGATCCACTTCACGTCTTCAGGAAACTGGAAGGGCATAATCTTCGATCAAGCACCCGACAGCAGCCACCTATCGTATTGTACTGTAACTCATGTGTACAAACCAGGGGCGGATGATGGAGCAATTGCCTGTGAACAGTCCAGTCCAGCGATTTCACACTGTACGATAAGCAACAACCAGGCAAGTGGCATTAGTTGTATAATGTTATCAAGTCCCACTGTCACAGCCTGTACCATTTGCGGAGATACATCCGATCAAGGAGGTGGGATTTACGTGGCAGGTTTTAGCTATCCTATATTTCGGAATTGTACGATCAGTGACAATTATGCACGACAAGGCGGCGGCATTTTCGGCTTTAATAGATGTGATATAACCCTTGATGAATGTACGATCAGTTTCAATTACTGTTCGACATCAGAGCCTATTGGCGGGGGGGGGATCTGTGCGATTTATCAAACTGATCTGAGCCTGCATCGCTGTCTTATCCTGGGTAATGAGGCAGATTATGGAGGTGGAGCCTACCTCGAAGGTGGCAACACAGACCTTGACCATTGCACCATTTCCGGTAACGGAAATGCGTTCTGTGACGGCACCGCGTTCTATCTTTTCGGATCTACAATGACTCTCTCCAACAGCATTGTGGAAGGGAATTTTGGCTTTGAGACGATAAGATATGTCTCCGGGGGTTCCGCTATAATCACCTACTGTGATTTTTATAATAATGGTGGGACGCCATTATATGGTTGTCCAATACCCGGTTTGTGCCAGCAGGGCCAAACCAATGCCAACGGCGATCCCTGCGGTTTTTCCAATAACATCTCCCTGGATCCGCTGTTTGTAGGAGGAGGCGATTATCACCTGACCGAGTATTCCCCCTGTATCGATGCGGGCGATACACTGTTCGCTTATGACCCCGACAGCACCATCACAGACATGGGGAGGTATTCATTCGACCATCGCCTGGCAAATATCGAAATATCCGACTCGCTCTTGGATTTCGACACGGTTACGGTTGATGAGCAGGGTGATCTTCCCCTGACTATTTACAATGTGGGGACCGTCGATACGCTGATAGTGTATGACATCTCTTGCGGTTTTGCGGTCTTTTGTACGGACTTCGATCCCGCGGACAGCCTCATTCTTCCCGGCGACAGCCTTAAGCTTACGGTCTCTTTTTCACCATCAGACACAACCACTGTTCTTGATACTCTGCGAATCACCGATAACGACCAGCTATGTGAGGTGGAGCTTGCCGGTAAGGGAAGTGAATTCAGTTGGGTCGATGAGGATATCTCTGCCGAAAGACCAAGAGAATACGCTCTCAGACCGGCATATCCGAATCCCTTTAACCCTGTTACCACCATTGGATTCGATCTGCCCAAAGCCAGTGAGGTAACATTGAGAATTTGCAATGTTCTGGGACAAGAGGTCGGTGCTTTTGACTTGGGAAGACTGCCCGCCGGGAAATATGATTACGTCTGGCGAGCCGACGGTCTGGCCGGCGGCGTTTATTTCTACAGGATTGAGGCGGGTGAATTCGTTCAAACCAGGAAGATGGTGATGGTGAAATAGAAAACATCTTGTCAGTTGCTTGAAAGCAACTGGAATGGATAGAATCAAAGCAACTACAACAGTAAAGTTAAGAAAATCAATTGCAGTTCGCTTTAGCGAACTGATTAAAGAAAATATAAACTGATTGGCTTTAGCCACATAATAATGCGGCTAAAGCCGGATGAATATAAAATTATCTTGTCAGTTGCTTAAAAGCAACTGGAATAGATAGAATCAAAGCAACTACAACAGATAAATTAAGGGAGATCAATTGCAGTTCGCTTTAGCGAACTGATTGAAGAAAATATAATCTGATTGGCTTTAGCCACATATTAATGCGGCTAAAGCCGGATGAATATGAAAATTATCTTGTCAGTTGCTTAAAAGCAACTGGAATAAATAAAATCAAGAAGATCAATTGCAGTTCACTTTAGTGAACTGATATAAGATGATATCATCTGATTGGCTTCAGCCACATGAAACATAGAATGGCTAAAACCAGAAGCAGATAAAACTTGTTTTGTCAGTTGCCTAAAAGCAACTGGAATAAATGAAGTCAAGAAATCAATTGCAGTTCGCTTTAGCGAACTGATTGAAGAAAATATAAACTGATTGGCTTTAGCCTCATAAAACTCAGTATGAAATTATGAGCTGGGTAAGAGTCTGGATACATCTTGTTTTCTCAACAAAGAATAAAGAGCCATTTCTTCGGATTGAGGAAATAAGAAAAAAAGTATTTCAACACATCAAGCAAAATGCTGAAGAAAAGGGCATTTGGCTGGATTGTATAAACGGCTACCACGACCATGTTCATTGCCTAATATCCCTCAACAGAGATCAGACCATCAGCAAAGTAGTTCAACTGATTAAAGGCGAATCATCATTTTGGATAAACCAAAACAAACTGACTAAAACAAAGTTTGTCTGGCAGGACGATTACTGGGCAGTGGGTGTCAGTGAAAGTCATTTAAAGCTGGTGAGGGATTACATACTTCAACAGGAAGAACATCATACTGATAAATCATTTGCTGACGAAATAGATGAGTTTATGAAAAGGTACGGATGGACTTTGACAAAATCAGAATAATGTGGCTAAAGCCAGACAAATAGGAAAACAAATTTCATCAGTTGCTTAAAAGCAACTGGAATAGATAGAATCAAAGCAACTAAAACAGATAAATTAAGGGAAATCAATTGCAGTTCACTTTAGCGAACTGATTAAAGAAAATATGAACTGATTGGCTTTAGCCACATAATAATGCGGCTAAAGCCGGATGAATATAAAATTATCTTGTCAGTTGCTTAAAAGCAACTGGAATAGATGAAAGAACGAAATCATTTGCAGTTCGCTTTAGCGAACTGATATAAGATGATATCATCTGATTGGCTTTAGCCACATAAAAAGCCAGTTGAACATGAAACTTTTTGGTAGTACTGTGCCCGCCAGGTCCCCTGACCTGGCGGGCGGATCCTGTCGGGTCAGGGGACCAGACAGACACAGCAAATAATAACCTCACCCCCTGTTTCCCCCTCTCCTTGTCAAGGAGAGGGGGAACGAGGGTGAGGTAGAATGCTCTCAACTCTATGCTTTAGGCTGTTGTATGACAAACCAGGAAATAGCCGAAATACTGATTCACATCTCTGAGATTTTAGACATTCAAGGAGAAAATCCTTTCAAGATACGAGCATACATCAAGGCAGCTCAGACAATGGAGGGTCTCACCTATCAACTTTCCTCTCTGGAGGACAAAGGTAAAATTAAGGAGCTTCCCGGAATTGGAGGGGGGATCGCCAAGAAGATCAAAGAGCTTTTGGAGACGGGAAAGCTGAAATATTATGAGGATTTGAAAAAATCCGAATACGCGCCCTTAACTGAATTTCTTAAAATTCCCGGCGTGGGTCCAAAGCATGCTAAACTGGTATATGACCAGTTGGGGGTAAAGACAACGGCACAGTTGAAGAAGGCGGCAGAGAAAGGAAAGCTAAGAGAGCTTTCGGGTCTGGGTGAAAAGGTGGAACAAAACATCCTCCAAGGAATACAGCAGGTGCAAAAATATAAGGAGAGATTTCCTTTGGCCTTCATCTATCCCCGGGCACAGAGTATTCTGGAGGAGTTGAAAAAGGTAAAAGAGATAAAACAGATCACTCTGGCAGGCTCTTTGAGACGGATGAGAGAGACCATAGCTGACGCTGATATTCTGGTCGCCTCTGATAAGTCCAAAAAGGTGATGGATGCCTTTGTTAATCTTCCCCAGACCGCAAAGGTGGTGGCAAAGGGGAACACCAAATCCAGTATCACAACCAAGGATGGCTTTCAGGTTGATTTAAGGGTGGTTAAGCCGGAAAGCTTTGGCGCGGCTCAGCATTATTTCACCGGCTCCAAAGCTCATAATATCAGGATTAGATCTTTGGGAGTAGACAAAAAGTTAAAAGTAAACGAATATGGAGTATTCCGAGGAGAGAAAAGCATTGCTGGTAAAACAGAGGAGGAGGTTTTCAAAGCGGTCGGTCTTCCTTACATTCCGCCAGAGCTGAGAGAGGATCAGGGGGAGATAGAAGCCGCCTTAGAAAATCGGCTTCCTAATTTAGTTGAATTGAAAGACCCGAAAGGCGACCTTCATGTCCATACCAATTGGACCGATGGAAATAATTCTATTGAGGAGATGGCTAAGGCGGCACAGAAAAGAGGGTATCAGTACATTGCAATTTGTGATCATTCTCCCACCGTGGGTATTACAAATGGACTTACTCCTGAGAGAGTATCCCAACAGATGGAACAGATAGATAAACTTAATAAAAGAATGGCACAAAAAAAGGGTGGCAAGAATTTTAAAATACTCAAGGGAATCGAGGTGGACATCAGGTCCAATGGTCAGCTTGATTTAGAGGATGACATCTTAAAGGATCTGGATATAGTGGTGGCAGCAGTTCATACCAAGTTCAGTCAGTCCAAGGAGGAGATGACAAAAAGGATCATAAAAGCGATTGAGAATGCCAATGTAGACATAATCGCTCATCCTACCGGAAGGCTCATTGGAAAGCGGGAGCCTTATCAGGTCGATATGGACAAGCTCATGGACGCTTGTAAAGCTTGTGGGAAGGCTTTGGAGCTCAATGCTTATCCGGAGAGATTGGATCTGTCTGACCTGAATTGTCGCAAGGCAAAAGAGAAAGGGATCAAAATCGCCATCTCCACCGATGCACACCGGGACAAGCATCTGGACTGGATCAGCTTTGGCATAGCCACCGCAAAAAGAGGCTGGATTGAGCCAGAGGATGTGATCAATACCCTATCTCTATCTAAGCTTTTGAAATGGCTGAAACATTAAAATCATCCCCAAATCAGTTGGAGGAAGAAGATATTTTTAACCTTGAACTTTGAACCTTAAACTTTAAACGCCTTTTATGTACGAATCCAAACAATACCTTCCATTGCAAAACATTGCTCTTCCCTTTGTGGCTGTGGCAGCGGCTACGGCTTTCTTATATTTCGCCAGCCCCATTGTCATTCCGGTTATAATCGCTGTTTCGCTTGCCTATATTTTAAGTCCAGCCGTCTCTCTTTTGAAAAAAATCAAAATCCCTCATGCAATAGCTGTCATTTTAATTTTGGTAGTAAGCTTTTTTATCATAGCGGTAATCGGGTATTTCCTCTTCGTTCAGGCAAACAGCTTGATTCAAGATCTTCCTTTATACTGGAATGCCATCGTAGAGTTTACCGCCAAGCTTTTAAACGAATACAAAGAGTTTTTCCCACAAGCAGAAGACCTGGATCTAAGAAGTTTTCAACTGCAGGATTTTTCAGGTGTGACCAAGTATCTGTTCCGGGGAATAAGCTCCACCATCTCTTTTCTGTTCAGCCTTCTTCTGGTTTCGTTTTTGACCTTCTTTATTCTTAATGATCAGGACATGCTAAAAAAGAAGCTGATTCGAGCCTTTAGCAGATCGAAGGAGCGGACCGGGACAGAGATTTTAGAGGAGATAAGCCAGCAGATTCAAGGTTTTCTTCTGGTCAAGTTTGGCACCTCCTTTGCCCTGGCAATAATTTTCACCCTGGGACTTCTGATCATAGGTGTTAACTATGCTTATATCTTGGGTCCCTTAGCCGGGGTATTGAATTTAATCCCCTTTGTGGGACCCATCATCGGTGCCGTTCCTCCATTGATAGTGGCGGGGGTGCAGTTCAAAGCGGTGATGCCGGTGATCTGGGTGCTTGTTTTGTTTTTGGTCTTTCAAAATCTGGAAGGGAACATAATCACTCCCAAGTTGATGGGAGATAAATTGAATTTGAGTCCTTTGGCGGTCTTGATTTCGGTGATGTTCTGGACCTGGTTATGGGGTGCCATTGGCATAATCTTAGCCATCCCCATCACTGCATCTGTCAAGGTGATATGCGACCACGTGGAAACTTTACAGCCCATCGGTATCCTTCTGGGAGGAAAAGGCGATAAAGAACCTTGAAATCTGTAGGGGCGAACCTTTCCTATGGATCCTGTGGACAGGTTCGCCCAGAAAGAGGGTGGAGCTAAAGCTCCACCCCTACACCAGTGTTAAGACGGTCTGAAGAAGCACACGAAACAGTTGGCAAATATGATCAAAAGCATAATCTTTGACGTCGGTAGGGTCCTGGTGACCGACGTGCCTTTAAAAATGATAGCGAAAGATCTATCGGTGAGGTTTTCCATCCCTGAAGATGAGTTGCATTCATATCTTTATCCTAACCAGCATTGGACTCTTCTAACCCTGGGTAAGATCTCAGAGGATGAGTATTGGGAACATTTCTTGAAAGCTTCAAAGGTGAAGGTGGACAAAAAAGAACTAAAAGAAAGGGTTCGCAGCGAACTTCGTCCAATTGGGGAGAATGTGAAAATAGTCCCGCTACTGAAAAGCCAATACCAGTTGGCAATTTTGTCCAATCACTCCAGAGAGTGGTCCCAGTTCATGACAAAAGAATTTGATTTCTTTAACTATTTTGACCAAATCATATTCTCCTGCGATGTTGGATTGAGGAAGCCAGATCCCCGAATTTACAAACTGGCATTGACAAAGCTTGGCTCTGAGCCTGAAGAATGTTTGTTTATAGATGACAAGAAAAGAAACACCGATGGTGCTGAAAAAGTTGGAATGAAAACCATTTTGTTGGAAAATGTTTCCAAACTGCGTGAGGAACTCTTTGGTTTTGGCGTCATACTTGAGGGAGCAAACCATAAAAGAAAGCGCAAGTCATAGAACATGTCACTTTTATCCCGAATAGCCAGAGTTACCTCCTCCCCTTTCTATTCTATCTTGCGAAGAAAGGTCACTTTCTTCAAAACCTGGGTGAAAGAGACTTTTCTGCATACTTTTTATAAGGATAATTGTTCTCTGATGGCGGCGGCCATATCCTTTTATGCTATCCTCTCCGTGATACCCATTTTTTTGCTTTTCATGTCAGTTTCAGGGTTCATCCTACATTCATCCACCCAGGCTTTTGAGGCTGTGACCAGCCTGCTGTTGAAAACCTTTCCCACTTCCACTATGGCGGTTTTTAAGATCTTATCCGATCTTATTCAACGAAAGATGGTCTTCGGGTTAATCGGTCTGGCAGGTTTGATCTGGGCGGCTTCGCGAATATTCTCTGTGGTGGAGGGTTCCATGAACGTGGTCTGGAAAGTGAAAAAAGGGAGAGCCTACTGGCACAGCAAGTTCCTCTCTTTGCTTTTGGTGCCGATTTCGGTCCTGATCATGTTATCATCTCTTGCCTTTACCGCCTTCTATACCGTGGCAAAAAACTTAAAAGTGCCCTTAATCGGGTTAAAGGTGAGCGAGGCGGCTTTTATAAGTCAACTGTTTGCCATTCTCCTGCCGCTGATTTTGGGTTTTGTGATGTTCTTTTTAATTTATAAAATCATCCCTTACCGGAAAATCGACACCAAGGCGGCTTTGATCGGAGCTATCTGCGCCAGCAGTTTGTGGGAGGTGGCTAAATTTCTTTTCGACATATATATCAAAAACTACGCCAATTTCCAGAAAATCTACGGGTCATTTGGAACCTTGGTGGTGATGTTTTTCTGGATTTATTATTCTGCTTTCATAGTTCTGATCGGTGCGGAGATCGGCTCCAATTATGAGGAGACAAAAAGGAACACCTCCTATGGTTCCTGCGGATAGAAGAGAGAATTCCCTGCTTGAATGACTTTGAAACAAAATCTTATTCATCACCGAAGCCCCATCCGTGATGCTAACCATATGGTAACGGATTCACCGTGAACGAACGAGGCGTCCGTTACCAATGGGAGAAACCATATATGTAGTGTAGTTGAGCGGTTTATTGAAAATCCCCCGCCAACGGCGGGGTGATCAAGCTAAAAGATGCCCAATAAATTGGGCAACTATGATTCTTCCCGTCATTCTAAGTCCCAATGTATCGGGGTGAAGAACCTATAGATTCTTCAGTCGCTACGCTCCTTCAGAATGACAAAATGCCTTACCATAAACGGTTCCTCATCTGTCATTCTGAGCACAAGCGAAGAATCTATGATGCATCGGCAATTCTCCCCCGCATTTTGCGGGGGATCTTGAGACCATTGCAGAAATATCAAGAATAATGAGATAGCCATTGGAAAAGCTGCGCAAGATTAAACACAGAAAACAGAAGTGTTTAGCTCTTCCGGGAGATTAAAATCATGCGAGGCGAATCCAAACTATATTCGATGAAATCGAAATCACCATAAACTGATTCTAAAACGAACCCGGCTCTTTTCAAAAGATTCAGTATTTCGGCGAACGAATACAATCTCAGTGAGATGGAGTATTCTCTTCTTTTCCCGTTCTGAAAAAGAAGAGTGCGGGTGGTCTCCAAGCGGCTGGTGAACAGATCAAAAAAATTATCCTCCAGCATTATAAAATCCTTTTCCGGACGCCATCTTCTCCTTTGGAAATTCCTGATCTGCTGTTCCCGGTTTATAAGGTCAAGGAGGAAAAGTCCCCTTTCTTTTAAGGATTTACACACTCCTTTAAGAACCTTCAGATCATCCTTTTCCTTATCAAAAAACCCGAAGGAGGTGAAGATGTTTACCGCCGCATCAAATTGATCCTTAAAGGGGAGCTTTCTCATGTCACCTTTTTTGAATTCTATCTTTAACCCTAAGGCGGCAGAATCCTTTTTTGCTTTCTCAAGAAAGAAATCGGAAAGATCATAACCGGTGACGACAAAACCTCTTTGCGCCAACTCAATGGCATGTCTACCGTAGCCACAGCACAGATCCAGAATCTTGGCTTTAGGTTTAATATCCATCATCTTGAGGATGGACTCCACCTCTCTGGAGGTTTTCCTCTCCAGCTCTTCATAAACTTTCAGATAGTGTTCATCAAAAAATTTCTGCCACCAATACATGCGCTTCGCTAAATTAAAAGTTCAAAATTAAAAGTGCAGAATATAAAACTAAAAAACACAAACAAAATAAAAAACTGGCTTTCTGTTGGTGTTCTTCACCAACAGAGAAACCTGTGGATGTTGGTCAGGAAGACCAACATCCAGCAAATTCGGGTAACTGCGGGAAGGCTCGACCCTTCTATATAGTGACAGTCGAGGTGCTCAAATTGCTTCATCAATTACCTAGTGTCTTGTAACGTAGATAAGTTTACAATGTCATTGCGAGTGAAACGAAGCAATTTCATAAGTCATTCCACAAAGGGCGAGATTGCCACGCCCTTCGGGCTCGCATTGACAAGTGTATAGATACTTCAGTTACATGACACTAGCTTGCATGTTACTCCCCTTTATTTCTTCAATTACACTATAAATTTCTCGACCTTCATCACTTTTTAAGAGTGTTTCTTTTGCGGCCTCGATACTCTCATCCTCTAAAAAGACGGGATGACTCTTCACTATTCGTATTGCCATAGATATTTGCTCGCAGTCCACAGCATTCAGCTGGAGTTTCTTGGCGATATGTAAGAGAACTTCGTGAATCTCGTCAAAGTCTCTTTTCTCAAGATTTACCATCACCCATACGGCGATATCAATTGGCCATTTCATTTTTTACCTCTTTTTGTTTAATCGTTGAATCTCAATATTCAAATCTTCAATGAATTTTTCTTTCTCCTCTTGACTTTTCCAAACCTGATTCACATAGACTCTTGCCTTTTCACTCGCTTCCGCTAAATATTTTACATAGGGCGCCTCTTTATGAAAGGGGATTGGCTTCGTGTGAGTATTACCATTCCAGATATAAGGATAATCGACAGCAAATGGAGTTGGTGGATAAGGAACCAAAATGGGCGAATCTAAAAACAGCATCTTTAAAGATTGCCATTTAGCTTGCAACTCCTGCAATAATTTGCGTTCACATTCGATCTTTTTCTTATAACTCCCCTCTTGACAGAGCCGATAGACCCTAAGAATATTTGGATCACTTAGTTCTGTATCTTTTATCATCTTAGGCAACTCTCTTGTTAAAAGAAGGGTCAGTTTTTCTGAAAGACTTCCATTTCTTGCCAGCATCGCTATACATCTGTGTTCATCAAAGTTTATCCAAGAATCAGGATCTTCCCAATTCATTCCCTCAAAAGTTTCATACGTTTCAAAGGCATCCCAAAGGATGTCTTGAAAGAGAAGATAAGCGGCTCTTACACTATGATGATAATAGATCGCTCTATACATATAAAAATACGAGAGAATGGCACCTTCTAAGGCATATAAAGTTTTTCTCTTATGAACTGAAACAACTTCATCCGAAAAGGGAATGTGAGAAGAGATAATGCGGTCAGTATCTATGATCGCATATTCTGGTGTGCCTGCATGATGGGCGTCTCTTCTAAGGTAGTCTAGCCTATCGACACTGAAAAATGAAGTCATAGAATCTCTTAATATTTTAGGGCTACTAATATCATTTTCGTCAATTAAACTTAACACCTTCTTTCTTATCTCTTCTGGTATAATGTCCGTTATTCCAAACCCGGGGTGGTTAATAATTCTTTTACCCCATCTTACATGAAAATCGTGCCACGTTTTTTCTTCTTTCTCGATGAACTCAGTTGCAGAGGGTTCGAATACATGCGAGAAAGGGAAGTGCCCTATATCATGTAGAAGTCCAGCCCATACGAGTGCTTCCAAATACGATTCATCTATACCAGCCTTAATAGTTTTTAAATATTGTACTGATCTCCTTGCAAGCTCCATTACGCCCAGAGAATGACTAAACCTTGTATGTGTAGCGTTAGGATATACAAACTCCGCAAAAGAAAGCTGGCTGATCCTCCGCAACCTTTGAAACACTGGCAACTGAATGATCTTGAGTTGATCCTCAGTTAAACCTATGTATGAATACAGGGGATCCCTTACGACTTTTTTGTACTGTTCATCCATCTTTACACCTCCTTCTGGATTTTTTCTAGGGTTATGGTGCTCTGCAACTACGCACATCCGATCTACCCCTGTCTGTGCTGGACTCAGGACTCTCGCTGTTGTCATCTTCTTGGCTTTTTTAATGTTTGCCACCAACAAACAGAAATATAACAAAAACAACAAATTAAAACAAGCAATTCGAGCAAAAATTAGTAGCTATTCATTCCAATATAGACTTCGCGTTTTTCCATATGGTTTTGCATTTTGCTTTTTAACGTTCAACCTTTGCCATCCTTAAATTCTTCGTTTCTTGTTAACTATGTAACCTATGATTTTGTAAATCAGCCTTGCCGCCAAAAAATCGGGTGCCACAAGACCGGGTATGGGACAAAGCTCCACCACATCGAAACCCACCAGATTTTTCTTATAAACCAACTCTTTTAAAAAATCCAGGGTCTCATACCAGAGAAGTCCTCCCGGCTCCGGAGTTCCCACCGCAGGCATGATGGAGGGGTCAAAGAAATCCAGATCAAAAGTCAGATAAACGTCCGAGCCGAGTTTGCCCAGTACTTTTTCTTTCCATCGGTTATTGCCTCTCATGTCTTGAGCAAAGAAAACATCGGTTTTGTTTTGCTGAATAAATTCATGTTCCTCCTCGCTCAAATTTCTTATCCCCACCCCGACGAACTGCGATAGCTCTCCGATTCTTCGCATCACACAAGCATGGCTGAATTTGTTCTCTTGATAGCTGTCTCTTAAGTCAGCATGGGCATCCATCTGCAGAACGGAAAGATGGGGATATTTCTCACAGAAAGCCTTGACCGCTCCTATGCTGATGGTATGTTCTCCTCCAATTATCACCACCTTTTTCCCTTGGTTTATCAACTCCTTTGTGGCTTGATGGACCTTCTCAAGCATTTTTTGTGGACCCGAAGTGGTTATCTCCATCTGATTAAGGGTGCAGATGCCAGCTTTACAAGCTTCGAATTTTAATTCCTCATCGAAGGTCTCCACCTCCTGGGAGGCGGCGATGATAGCCTGGGGAGCATGTTTGGTTCCCTTTTGATAGGTAGTGGTCTGCTCGTAGGGAACCGGAAGGATCACAAATTCCGATTTTTCAAATTCGGCAAACTCAGAAGAAAGTCCAAGAAAGTTATAGGAACAAAAAGTAAATTGATTCAAATCTCTTACCCTATGGATCCTGCGGATACATTCGCAAGTCTTTTGGAGAAGATCTACATTTCTTTATTCGGGTACAAAAATGGCGGCGGCTACCACCGAAGTCCAGAGTCCGTTTTTATCCCCTTTCGCAGATTGAGTGACGTTGGTGGTTCGCACTATCTCACCGGAGATCTTCCATATCTCCTTTCTCTCGTCCCAGCTTTTGTCCACATCAAAGTCGATCCCTAAGGTGGTAGCAAGCATGGTGGCGGCTAAATCCTCAGCATAGTCTCCCGCCTTTTTCACTGTCTGCCCAAAAGCTTTATGCTCAGCCAAATAACCGTATTTTGTTTTATCATTGGGAATGGCTATCCCCACCGAGGCAGATACTAAACGGTTGGGCTCGTTGGTAGAATTGGAGCTCATTACCGTGAATACCACCTGTCCATCCCTCAGATATTTGAGTCCTTTGTTTCTGGGGAGCATTTTACATCCCGGGGGAAAGATGCTGGAGACCCGAACCAAATTGAAATTGGCGATCTTTGCATTTCTCAAAGCCAACTCAAAGCTGGCAAGCTGTTCTTTGTGCTTGCCCACCCCTTTTGTTAAAAAGATCTTTCTAGGAATAATAATCATCTCTTCTCTCCTTTCCTCAAGAGGATGAACAGCTTTATTTTAAGTCTAAAAAAAATAATAATTCAAAATTAAAAAGCAACAATTAAAATGAAAAAGTTTTTTTGCGTCTACTGATGGGGTGTGGATAATTTTTCCTTCAGGATGAATCCAAAATTCATCCCAGGCTTTGAGGTTATATTTATCTGCTTCCCGTGATCCGCAGGGGTGAGCCGTATGGTTCACCCCAAAGGCGGGGGTGTATGACGGAGACACGTCTGGGATAACATCCACCCAAAAGCAGGCTTAATAAATCAAAAAGCAATAGGTAAAAAATTTTTTGATTTTGATGGGTTACACGCAGTGAGGTTTATGCTTGATAAGACAGTAAAGCGTCAGATCAAAAAGACCTGATACTTTCTATGTTTCGAGATTATCAGTGGATTTGTGAAATCTTTTCCGTTAGTGAAAAATACCAACAGGAGCGAGTGTCCCAGTCATTCTGAGTCCCGCCAGAGGCGGGGGAAAGAATCTAAAGCAAAAGATGCTTCACTACGTTAGAGATACTTCACTTCGTTCAGCATGACAAGTTGGATTTTTTTCACTTACTGGCTATTGGTCTTCTCCCGACTCTGGGAGGGGAAGAATCTCAAACAAAAGGCAAGAGATGCTTCGCTCAGCATGGCAAGTTGTTTTTTTCGCTTGCTGATAATTAACCAGTAGTTTGAAAATTCATGAAATCTTTCTGTTGGTGAAGCCTGCCAGCCATGGAACACCAACAGATAGCGAAAACCTCAGTCCTGCCCTACATTTCGCAGGGTGGTGGACCACCCTTATAAAGGTAATTTATCAAATATAAAATATCGCCTAAATCCACGTTTTCGTCTCGGTTGCAATCTCCCGCTTCTGTGGGCAGGGGTTCAGGTCCGCTTTTGTAAAGATAGTTTACCAGATACAGCACATCTCCCAGATCGATCAGTTGGTCACGATTGGCATCACCGCAGATATAAGTGCACACGATCACCGTCTGGGTATCGGCATGAAACAGATCCTCCACAATCACGGTAAAGCTATCAACTAAAGGTGTATCCGGCACCTCTCCCCAAAGTGTATCATTTTGCACCACACACCAGAAGGGAATATCAAAATAGGTGATCTGATGAACTGAATCGTCCGGATCGTAAATCTCCGGATAATAACACAAGCTCTCATAGGTGGCACACACAAAGGAATCTGGGGAGACGATCTGGGGTGGAACATTCTCTCCGGTAATGTTAAAAACGTGAGCATCCGGAGCTCCAATAGGGGGATGGGTTACCACTCTCCCGGAGTTGTCCGCCGCCTTTATATAGTATGAGATCTGGGTGGCCGGTGGCTGAGCCGGTATGTAAGCATAAAAAGAATCCGCTTTGGAGGTGGATTGCAGGTGGACGGTATCAAACGGAGAGGAATTGATACTGTAATAAACCAAAAGAGAATCAGAGATCAAACCTGTCCCGCTGTGATCTTTTATCTTCGCCGAAACCAGATAATCGTGAGAATAGTCATCCGTGTCAAAAAGTGGGATATGGTCGACAAAAAGCATGTAACGGTCGGTCACCCCCATTATGCGGCAGTGGATAGCATCGTTATCATACCAGGAGCCGTAAAATCCTAAAACTTCATAGCCGGGCATGGCTTCCTGATATACTCTGATGGCTACAGTATCCCAGGGATCATTAAAGACAGGGACAAATACTTTATTATTTAAAATAATCGAATTGGTGTAAGCGGTCCCATAAGGACAATAGACCCTCACAATGGTATAAGGTCTTCCCCAGGCGCTTATCTGAGTTGCCAAATAATCAGCCCTGGCATTTAGAAGATCATAGCTGGGGTGTCCAGGAGAAACGTCTTTCACTAAAATGGTGGTGGGGTTCAAAAACTTCGCCCAGCAATCAATGTGATGAATTCCTCCGGATTCTATATAATCTAAAACGGTATAATCATTCCCCAGATAGTCATTCATGATGGAGTCCACCTCTGCTTCTGTCTTGTCCGGATTTTCGTTATAAACCAGTCGGGTGGACATGGAAACCCCCAATCCATCAGACATGTGATTTCCACCGGTGTGAGTCAGGGGCATTCCGTAGACCGGGACGCTCCACTCGTTGCCGATAACCACAGGAATCACGTCATCATCTGGGCGGGGGCGATTATAAATGTGATCCACTATTCCATAATCTCCCCCTCCGTCGAAGATAAACCAAGGTCCATAATCCCTGGTCCACATGCTATTGGTGGGAGCAATTATGAATTTGGCATTGTCCATATTTACCCCACCACTTTGATAGGTGGTAGTCGCAGAAGCCTGCTGGGAGGAATTTGCCACAATGGTATAAACCTCGATATCCTCCGACATCTCCACAATCAGGGAGACCGGAATTCCCAGGGGCCATCGGATTATAGCCCCCGTCATGGGCTCCCATTCGGCTGGGTTTCTTGCCGGACCTGTGGGGGGATCGGTCTTCTGGTGCGTGATGCCGATCTCGTCGGTACGGGTCATCTCCTCCGGAGTAAGCTCAATGGGGAGAGATTTTATCTTCTGATACGCCTCAATCTTTGTCTGTAAATCCACCATCTGATTTAATTCAATCGAATTGTGTGCTTTTCCCCAAACGGCCATGGCAAAAACTAAACCCAATACAGTGAAAACTTTGACAGTTGTCCTTTTCATATTACCTCCAGAAAGATTCAAAAGCTTTCGTTTTTCACAGCTTGAAGTTGATACAACTAAATCTAAACCCTGGAATGCGAGAAATGAGGCGGTAGTTAACCACTTTATCAGGCTGGGTCAACGGTCATTTGACTCAACTGAGATTGAACGGATAAAGCGGAAAATTACATCCTCACGCATATACCTGAAACAATCTTCTCTATTGATTAATATAATCCAAACCGGGATTTTTGCAAGCAGAAAAAGGGAAAGAAGGAGTTAAAAGAGCTATTCTTGTTTCGTCCGTTGCATCAGGGTACCTTACCCCGATGCGAATTAAGGTCAGGGGTAAGGGTACCCCTGACCAACAGGTGATACTTTTGCTGGCCAACTGGCGATCAATATTGTGGTATGGCGCGGGGTTTAGCCAGAACCTAACTTAAGTTAGGTTCTGGAATTTTGGTATTTCACGTAAAGACGATCCTTGTCCGAGGCAAGCTCTGAACCGTATGGTTCAGGGCAAGCTCGGACTCTCCTTTCTATGCAGACTTTTTACTTCAACGGATTGAAGCTATTGAGGATTTTCACTTCCCACCTCTCTTGAGGCTCCAGGGATAGCTTCCAGTTAGGGAATAAGACTAAACTCTGCTGGACCCTTTCGAATCCTTCCTCGGATAATGAGACGGTGTAGATGGGAAAACGCCACAGTTGGGATTGACGGTCGAGCTTGAAGTTTATGTCCAACTTAAGATGATGATCTTTGATCCCGAACTCCTGGCACCTTTGCGCATTGCCTATCATAGCTAACTCCTTGGCTTTGATCTCACCATCTCTTATGTAACAAAACCTTCTTTCGTCTTCGTGCCCTGGGATGGCGAAGCCAAATTCAATCCCGAACCATAAGTTCAATCTTGCCGGAGAATTATTCACCAAAAGATATGAGATGTTCAAATCGGAGCCTCGTGGTGCAAGGGAGATCTTTTTTGCCACGGTAAGCGGTGCTCTTTTGTCCCTCACCCACACGAATCCATCCCGGTATAAGGTGAGATCAAAACCTTTTTCTCCACGTTGCATCTTATAAAGATATGGCTGGTTTACAAAATCTCCCTGCTCTGGATATTGACATGCGGAGAAATCCTCCACCTTTGTCTGCTCCCCCAGAAAATGATCGATCAGAGAGCCACGTCGATACCAATCATAGGTTAAAAAGTTCTCCAGTCCCTCCTCCTTGGTTAAGACCAGATCGTGGATGCTGGCAACCTGCTCTTCCTTCCCACCTTTCTGTTTTTCTTGCGAGTCCAAAAGCTTTTTGTGATAACCTTCCTCTCTTCTGGTCAAGGTGTCCAAAAGATTTATACTTTTTGGCTTAAAATCCAGCTCGAACAAACTCCCTCCAGAAAAGAGGGAGAAATACAGACCGAAAATGGGAGTATGCACTAAAAGTTCATCTCTGCCGTCCTTATCAAAATCGAAAACCTGGTGGTCCACCCAATTTTTATCACGATGCACCAACTCATCTGTAAGCTTCTCTGCTTGGATAAGATTTTCGTAGATCGCGGAACGGAGATGAGGGAGATACAAACCACCAAACACCCCATGCCAGTAAGGACAATTACACTGCCCCTTCCATGAGAAATCTTTTGCTTTATTTAATTTGGTTTTGCTTTTCCGTTTCTGATTTTCGATTTGGCTGATCTTGTGGCTCAGGTTAAGCATTTTCTTATGCATGTTATTCGCCTCGGGATACTTAGCCAAGAAGTTTCGCCAGAAACCGCCCCTTACAAATATGCCAAATCGCTCATAAAGATTCTGTTCTTTCAAGAGATGTTCAAATTCCTCATATTCGCTGAAAGCATTTGGAGGCAAAGCCCACTGCATCATCTCATGATAGGAGGCGGTGGGAAGATAAACCCTCCCTTTTGGGGGAAGCTGATTTAAGGCGTCTTTCAGATGAATCATCTCGATCCAATCTGCATTACGCTCAATTTGGTCAAAAAATCTTTCAATCCATCGATCCTTGAAACAATGCTCATACGTCTTGGGCCAAACGCCGAACTTCTCCCCATCATCTCCATACACGATGAGATTTCGTCCCTCCTCAGAGGCAACCTTTTTAAAGTATTTAACAGTCTCCTCCGGTTCTTTAAAGGGGATGGAGTAGCGCAGAAATTTGGAGGAGGAGAACAGAGCCAGAAGATGTCCCTCCTCCTCGGTAAGATAATAACCTAAAAGTTCTTCATCTGAGAGTCCGGAATATTTGAAATGTGAATCGTCCACAATGGTATATTTCACCCCTGCTTCAGATAGCGGTTTGGGAAGATGAGGTTCCCATATCCTTTCTGCCAACCACATTCCCACCGGTTGGGTATCAAATTCTTCCTTTAGAAATTCGGTAAGTTTCTTAATTTGCCCGATCTTGTCACTATCCGGGATAACCGCAAGTATAGGCTCATAATATCCTCCGGTGAGCATCTCCACCTGACCTTTTTCTACCATAGACCTTAACTTGTCCAGAGTTTTCGGATGATGCTTTTTTATCCATTCAAGCAGAATTCCGGAGAAATGCAAGCTTATCTTGAAGCGAGGGTGTCTCTCCAAAATCTCCAGGAAGGGAAAATAACTGTGGGTGAAAGCATGCTCAAACACATGCTCAAAATTGCCAATGGGCTGATGATTATGAATGGCGAAAGCGAATTTGATCTTTTTCATAAAAGCTCCCCATGGATAACGTTGCCCCTTTTAATTTCGAAAGGAGGACAAGAAATGTGGAGTGTCCACCTTTAGGTGGATCCAAAAAAGTCTATTATAAGAAATTGTCGTAGGGACAGCCCTTGTGGCTGTCCTCCTTAGAGTTAAGACAGGGACAAGCCCTGTCCCTACATTTAAAAACACCCCAGCTAAGCGACCCTGAAATTTACCCTTTCAAAGAATTACTAAGAGGAGCAGGAAACAGTTTACATCTTATTATTCGTATGAATGTGCGTATGCACTCATACGAGCTTCGCATTGATTTTTTTCTCTCCCACCTGTTTTGGGTTTGACTCGGAATCCCCCTTTAGCAAAGGGGGATTTAGGGGGATTTTTCAAGTTTCAAATCCCCCCCCCTTTTTTTCTAAAGGGGGGATGTAAACAATTATATGCTCTCCTTAATAATTATTTGTTTTCTTGATAAATTATCATTCCTGAACAAACCTGCCCGTTGTTGTTCCCCCAATTCTATCCACGTTCTGAAAAGCCAACAAATCCATGTTAAAAGATGCTGATCTTCAGGTATTTCTTGGGATGTCTCTTTATATCCAATATTAATGAATCGACATCTTGGGTGGTTTTCTTAATCTGCTCATACAAGGTAGTATCATTGAGAAGCTGTCCTAAAGTTCCTTCTCCGCTTTCTATTTTGGAGCTTAGACTTTTGAGGGAGATGGAGAGAGAGTCTAAAGTTGTGGTTATGTTGTCCAGCTTTTCCGAGGCGGAGCTAAAATTATCCACAGTGCTCTGGAGCTTATCTTTATTTTCTGTCACCATCTTTTTAAGCTCTGCGGAGGCAAAGGACAGATCTTCAAGCGTCTGATCGAATTTCTTTTCATTTCGATCCAAAAGGGTGTTCATCTTCTGAGTGATCTCTCTTAGATTCTCGATGGTCTGAATCAGCGCATCCTGAGAGGATTGAGTTCCCACCACCGCCTCCAGATGTCCTGTCAGACTTCTGATCTCGTTGATCATCTCGCCCATTTTGCCCATCACCTCCGGAATGCCGGTGTCGTAATATCCCCGGATAGGTTGGGAAAGATCCAAAAGAGTATCTGAGTAACCGGTCTTAACGGCGATGAATCTTTCCCCCATCAAGCCCACGTTCATTACAGTGAACCCGGCATCCTTTTTCAGAATCACATCCGTGGTCAGATTGAAGGTGACCAGAACGTCCCCCTGATATAGTTTTATCTTCTCCACCTTTCCCTTGGGCACACCGGACACTGATACCGGGTCCCCTACCTCCAATGAGCCCACATTGGGAAAGATGACCGAGTATCTATATCGGTTCTGATCGAACCTGATTCCCTTAACCCAGATAAGTCCAAAAACGAGGATGACGCAGGCTAAAAGCACCACCATACCCACTCTGAACTCTGTGCTTTTACCTCTCATTTTGATTCTTTATTAGTGCCTCATTAACAAAGTTTTAGTAAGTTTTTTAATTTGAGTCTGAACAAAATGTATTATTGGTTGCTCCTATACGGATGAGCGTGTCGAGAAATGTCATTCTTCCCCCGCCTTTGGCGGGGGAAGAATCTCAAACTCGTATGAGTGGATACGCACATTAAGAGACTGTTGAAAAACCCTTTTGGCAGGGCTAAATGCCCTGCCCTATGGACGATAAGTAATTGTCTCCCATAGGGGCAGGAATTTATCCTGCCCCAAAATGTAACTTCATCAACAAACCCTTAATACGAACAAACCATAAAGGTTAATCTGGCCTGATCGGGCGGGGGTTGAACCCCCGCCCGATCCAAGAGAATTATCTCGCACCTTTTCAGTGATTGTCATAAATTATGCCGTTTGACATAAATGTCGAGTCAAAGTCCAAAGCTTACGGCCTCAATTTGTCAAAGAGTAAGGAGAGGTCATGTTCTTCTGCCAGGGGCACGTCTCGGCATTCACACTTGATGCCGGCTGAGATTATTCTTTTGAAGGCAAAGATCTCCTCTGGGGATAAACACAGGTAGGGCAAGATTTTCACCCGATTTCTTTTGGAATGAACCCCACCCACATTAACTGAATCGATCTTTACCCCTTTTTCCACCATTCTTAAAATATCAAACGGGGAATCCACTAAAATAACAGCTCTCTCCCCTTCAAATCCGTTTTGCAGAATTTTTGCCGCACCATCATCCACCGGGAGGATGATGGCTTTCATCTCCGGGGGAACACAAGCCAAATATAGGTCTCTTTCCCATGGATTTTGTGCCACCTGATCATTGATCAGCACAATCCGGTCAAATTTCAAGCTGTTGCCCCAGCCCACCACCACCTGTCCATGGATCAATCTTTCGTCCACTCTATATAATAAGATCGGCATTAACTTTCAGTTCTTATCCCTTTCTCCCCCTCCTGTTTGACCAGAGGTACCAACTGGCTTAAGGGGAGGGATGCTCTCCGGGTGAAGAATTTGGCCAGCATGGGCAAATTCACTCCGGTGATCACGGCAATTTCTGGTCTGCTCCCGGAAGCTGTTGCTGCCACCTTCTTGGCTGTCTGCCAGCAGCTTGTTCCGAACATGTCTACGAAGATGACCACTCCATCCCCGGAGGTTTCTTGATCTACCTTCTTCTGCAAAGCCGAAATCAACTCCTCTTTCCCCAGTCCGGCATTGGATATGACCGAAAGCCCTTCCTGTTTTCCCATTATTCCCTCCAGGGTATCTTTCAACCCGAAACAGAGATCTCCATGAGTTAAGATTACACAGCCGATCATAAAAACTTATCTTTTGCCTCTGCCTTCGATTTATAATCGATTAGCCGGGATGAGGGAGGGATGAATCAACCTCCCCTCACTAAAAGGCTACTCAAAGTCACTTTCCAGAAAGTCGCCCACCGCCCTTCTCCGGTAAATCTCCTCAGCGTGCCTTTTGGAAAATTCTTTAGCGCTGTCGTGTCCATAGATCTTCAGCATTTGATTCATGGCGATCACTTCGGAGATGACAGTGATGTCCTTTCCCGGAGAGACCGGTATTATCACCACCGGGATCTCCACTCCCAGGATGGTGGTATATTTGCTCTCTATGCCCAACCTTTCGAACTCGATCTGGTCATCCCAGTGCACTAAATTGACCTGCACCTCTATCCTTTTCTGCATCCGGATGGCACGGATGCCGAACAGCTTCTCTATGTCTATGATTCCAATGCCTCGCACCTCCATGTGGTGTCGGAGGAGTTCACTTCCAGTTCCCACCAGAATCTGAGGCGCCTTTCGGATGATCTTCACCACATCATCTGCCACCATGCGATGCCCTCTTTCCACCAGATCCAAAGCACATTCACTTTTTCCCACACCGCTTTTCCCCACATACAGAAGTCCTACACCGTAAACACACACTAATGTTCCGTGAACGGTGGTGTGGGGCGCGAACAGGTTATCCAGATATACGCTCAGGCGATTGATGAATTCAACCGTAGAAAGTCGGGTGGAGAAAATCGGCACACCTTTCTGGTCGGCAATCTCCAAAAGCTCCGAAGCAGGGGTGAGTCCCTTGGTGATTATCACACAGGGTAGATCGAACCTGAAGATGTTCTCCACCGCCCTTTTTCGTCCTAATTCATCTCTGTCAGATAAGAAGGACATCTCCGTCTCCCCCAGGACTTGAGTGCGCTGGTTGGCAAACCTCTCCACAAATCCAGCCAGGGCTAAGCCCGGACGATGAATCTCGTTGGTGGGGATTTCTCTCTTCAGTCCGTTTTCATTGGTCAACAAAGTAAGTTCCAAAACGTCCTTTCTCTCCCCGTACATTTTTTCTACCGTGATGATCTCCAAGAAAAAAACACTCCTTTCCTTTTTTGCAAAAGTTAACCCAGCTTTTCAGCCGGATGAGTTTTTTATCTTATTCAGTTACCCTCATATCTCCTCGAGTTCTTCGCTTTCAGAGGAACCTTCAGTTTTTCTCTCCAAAGGCGAGGTTTTTTTGGCTTTTTTGGCTTTCTTATCTGTAAGCTTCCCCTTATATCTTTTGAGCTGACCCTCCATCTTATCTATCACCTTTTCCACAGAATCATACATGTCAAATGATCTATGTTTGCTGGTCAGAATGGTGCCATAGACTTTCACCTTTAACTCCGCACTCATTCTCGATTTTTCCATCTCCAGGATCAAGTGGGAATCAATGATGTGATTGAAATATTTTTCCAACTTCCCGATTTGCTTTTCTGCAAAGTTTTTCAGATCGTCAGTTAAATCAAAATGACGAGCGGTGGTTCTGATCTGCATGGGGTGCTCCTTTCAGTTTGTTTATACTGAAAAAAAGCCTGCTGGTTTAAAAAACCAACCATCCTGGTGTTTGCTCAAAAAAAATTTTGCGGCTCTTGCCTCTTGTTTGGGTTTCTTTTTCTAAAAGATTTGAAAATCGTAGAGAATGATCGCATCGGGTCGAGAAGAAAACCACATTTCATCTTTTTAAACCTATTAAAAAAATGAGCGGAAATGATCGAGATCGGGTTTTAAAAGAATCTTTCATTTCCCCAAAAAGGTTTCACCAAATCAAGAGAGAAAAAGATTCAAGTTGAATCGGTTGACGGGGCACTCACCGCCTCTTTGGCAGAATCGTCCGCCTCCGTTTTGACTATCCTCTTGCGGAAGCGTGCCGACATGATCTTCAGCTCCTCTCTGTATTTGCTGACCGTCCTGCGGGCGATGTTTATTCCCTCTTTCTTAAGATGTGCAAAAATCTGCTGATCAGACAAAGGAGAGGCGGGATCCTCCTTTTTGATCAAATCGAAAATAAGTTGTTTCACGTGCCTTTTGGAAAGCTCCTCTCCATTTTCCTGTGGTACCCCGGTATTGAAGAAGTATTTGAGCTCAAATATCCCTTGCGGAGTCTGAGCATATTTGCTATTAGCTACCCGGGAGATGGTGGCTACGTTCATATCAACTCTCTCCGCGATTGCCTCCATGGTGAGGGGTTTTAGGTGAGAGGGACCGTGTTCAAAGAATTCTTTCTGCTCCTCCACGATCTTCTCCATCACCTTGATCATGGTGGAACGTCTTTGATTTATGGCATTCAGAAGCCAGCGAGCCTTCTCCAGTTTCCCCACCAGGTAGGTTTTGGTTTCTCCGGATTGGAGGGACCCCTTCTTCAGAAGTTCCCGGTAGGTAGAATTGATCCTCAATCGGGGGACGTTTTTATCATTATGGAACACCACAAATTCATTCCCGATCTTCTCCACGACCAAATCAGGTACCACCGGGGTTGCCGAAGGGGCGAATCTGCCCATGGCCGGTCTGGGATTCAACATCTTTATGAAATCCATGGCGGCTTGAATTTCCTCAAAGCTGACCCCTAAAGTTTTGGATAATTGGGTGAAGCTTTTTTTCTCTAGATCGCTTAAATGATCTTTGACGATACGGTAAGCCAAGCTCTCCTCAAATCCTTTCACCTTAAGCTGAATCATAAGAGACTCTCTTAAGTCTTTAGCTCCCACCCCGGTGGGATCGAAGGTCTGAATGATGGAGAGTATCTTTGAAACCTGCTCTGGCGAGGTATCCAGAGAACTTGCCATTTCCTCCACCGAGCAGGTCAGATAACCGTTTTCGTCTATGTTCCCAATGATATACTCTCCGATCACATTCTCCTCTTTGCTTAACCGGCTCAAGTGAAGCTGGTCCAGTAAGTGTTCGTACAGATTCTTTTCCGATGCCGGAGTTTCATGAAGCCTCTCCTTCTCTGCCTCCTTTTCCTGTCTGGGGTGGAAATCCCCTTCGTCTCTTAAGTAATCTTCCCAGTTGATCTTATCCAGTTGAGGGTCAGACTGATCCTCCCCCTCATCCACAGAGGTGCTCAAAACCTCGTCCTGTTCCTCTGTGGATTCCGTCTCTTCCAGAAGGGGATTGGTGGAAAGCTCATGTCTTATCAGTTGTTCCAACTTCAGGATGGGCATCTGCAGAAGCTTCAGCGACTGAATGAGCTGCGGAGCCAAAGTCTGCTGTAGCTTCATATGCATGTTCAGCTTCATAATCGCCTCATCTGAACTTAGGTTAGCTTACCTTAAAACATATGAGCCAATCTTTAAGTTTTATCTCCTTAATTTATATCCCCTAAATCAGGCTCACATTATTAATATAAACCCAAATTGCTATTTATCAACGCCTTTTTTTAATATATCGGGAGCTAATTAGTTTAACTTGAACTTCTCCCCTAAGTAGATTTTCCTCGCCTCCGGGTCAGATGCCAGAAACTCGGCTGTTCCAGATTTTAAGATCTCTCCATCGCACATTATGTAAGCCCGATCGGTGATGGAGAGAGTCTCCCGCACATTGTGATCGGTGATCAGTATCCCTAAGTTTTTCTCCTTCAAACGGGAGATAATCTTCTGAATATCTTCTACCGCTATGGGATCGATTCCGGAGAACGGTTCATCTAAAAGCATGAATTTGGGCTGAGTTGCCAGCGCCCGGGTTATCTCTACCCGCCTCCTTTCACCTCCGGAAAGGGTGTAAGCTTTATTTTTTGCCAGATGAGATATGTCCAACTCCTTTAAAAGGAACTCCAACCTTTCATCTTTTTCCCTTTTGGGAATCTTCTGCATCTGCAGAATAGCCATAATATTTTGTTCCACACTTAATTTACGAAAGATGGAAGGTTCCTGAGAGAGGTATCCGATTCCCCGACGAGCTCTTTCATACATGGGAAAGTCAGTTATATCCTCATGATCTAACAGAATTTTGCCCCCCTCCGGCTTGATGAAGCCTATGATCATATAGAAGGTGGTGGTCTTCCCCGCCCCATTGGGACCCAAAAGCCCCACTATCTCTCCCTGGTTCACCTGAATGGAGACGTCATTCACCACCTTCCTCTTTTTGTAAATCTTTACCAGACTCTCCGACCTTAAGGTTAGCGAATGGTCATTCATCTACTTCTTTTATGATCTTTTACGAAAGATCACCCTTCCAGTTCTCTGTGAACCTAACAAATAGTTATCTTCGTCAATCACAAGCTATCCTTTAAATCCTCTTGAGGTAACTCTTTTATCTCCCCTCTCACCTTTTTTTTGATCACGAAATGTTTAAGCTCCTGGTCTGCCTCCAATCCATATCCGGTGATCACGTCTCTGTCTTTGGTGATGGTGACGAAATCGTCGGTGACGATTTTGGCACTTTCTGGATCCCATTTCAGGCTCTGGGTCTCAAGCTTTATTCCCTCATCGGAGATCACCACCACGTTTCCCAAGGCTTCAATTTTTTGTTTTCTCTCTTGAATCACCCCGCTGTCTGCCACCAGAACGGAAGTGTGGCTTCCCTCCTTATCATAAAAATCGATGTGCACTTTTTTGGCTTTTTTCAAATCCAGCCTCTCATACACTGCCACATATTCAGCGAAAATCGTCGCCGATCTTATCCCCTCCTGGCTGAAGGTGATGGTGGAATTCTCTATGATCTGATCGGGGACATCCACAGGAAGAGCGGGAGCGTTGGATTCATCCCTGCCACAGGCGCAAGTCAAAAGCATTATCAAAACAACTATCTGGATGGATAGATTTTTCTTCATAAGCTTCTCAAATCCCAAGATACAAAAACATTTTCACTCGTCAAGAGATTTCGATCCAAAGTTGGACTTGTTTTTCTATTTGGTGCTTCTCCACTTTAGTTGCTGGAATTCTTCATAAGAAAGAGAGCCTTAAGGATTTAATTAAGTAAAGATTCAGAAGACCTCACCCCCTTGTATATTATGAATGAGAATACGATTGCTCTCTGATGGAGAAAAAGATAAATTAGAGGAAAGGGGGTTTGGGAAAGACACTGTACACCCCCTTGGGCTTTTCTGTCCTAGACAGATCCGCCACTGGCGGACAAGCCCGTGAGATAGAATAGTGCACACGATCCTAAGCATAACCTGGATTAGTATCTTAGGGCATCCCGCCAAAGGCGGAAAAGATCCCGCATAAAAAGCAAGGATAGGTAGCTTAGATGTGCGTATGCTCGTATGAGTGCATACACACATTCATACGAATTATGTCAATTTATTTAATTCGTCCGCTATAGTTTTCCCGCCACCTCTTTACATAACAGATGAAAATACGTATATTTCTTGCATGTCGAAAGGAAAGAAAACCAGCGCTTCAATGCTTGAGGATACCATTGCCGCTATCTCCACACCCCTGGGTGAGGGAGGCATAGGGATCGTTCGCATCTCCGGCAAGGATTCAATTAAGATCGCCGAAAAAATCTTCAGGAGTGAAAAACCACTCAACCAGCTTCCTTCTCATCGGGTCAATTACGGGGAGATAATTGACTCCCAGACCGGAGAGGTCATCGATCAAGTTCTTCTCACCAAGTTCCTTGCTCCCAAAAGCTACACGGCAGAAGATTTAGTGGAGATCAGTTGTCACGGCGGGCAACTGGTCTTAACCAAAGTTCTCCAGCAGGCATTAAAATGTGGAGCCCGTCTGGCAGAACCGGGGGAATTCACCTTGCGAGCTTTCATCAATGGGAAGATCGATCTTTCCCAGGCAGAGGCAGTGGCAGAGGTGATCCGGGCTAAGACCGATCTGGGACTCAAACTGGCGCTAAAGCATCTGAAAGGTGATCTCTCTGAAAAGATCAACTCGTATCGAGACAGGCTGATCGACATTTTAGCCCGACTGGAGGTGGAGATAGATTTTTCCGAAGAGGATATTGAGACTCTGGATAGAAACAAAGTTCTTCAGGAGATTGAAGAAATTGAAAAAGATATTAGAGAATTGCTTTCCACTTATGATGAGGGAAAAATCCTCAAGGAAGGGCTGAACCTAGTCATCATTGGCAAAACCAATGTGGGCAAGTCCAGCCTGCTTAATGCTCTTTTAAAGGAGGATCGTGCTATCGTAACTCCCATCCCCGGAACCACGCGGGATGTCATCTCAGAGTTTGTCAATTTCAAGGGAGTTCCGGTGAGATTGGTGGATACTGCTGGCTATCGTATCTCCAAAGATAGGATCGAACTGGAGGGTATCAGAAGGACAAAGATCGAGATAAGTGAAGCAGACCTGCTTCTTCTGGTTATTGATACTTCTTCAGAAATTGACGAAGAGGACCTGGATCTAAAAAAACAGGTTGAAAAAAGAAAATATCTGATCGTATTTAACAAAATTGATATAACTTCACCGGATCTGATCAGGAAGAACGAGCAAAGACTTAAAGAGGAATCGATCGAAGAGGGTGAGCCCTTCAACTTCGTTCAGGATAAACGGAGTCGAACTGTTGTCAAAGTATCAGCTTTAAAGGGAGATGGGCTGGAGAGACTGAAAGAGAAGATCGTGTCAAGTGCTCTGGTTTTGCAAAAAGACCAAACTCAGGGTGTGCTCCTTTCCAGTTTAAGACATAAAGATGCTCTGATTAGAGCAAAAAAAAGTTTGACTTTGGCTAAGGCCAGCTTAAAGAAAAAGATGAGTCCGGAGTTTGTGGCGCTGGATGTGAAAGCTTCGTTGGATGCAATCGGTGAGGTGATTGGAAAAACAGTAACCGACGACATTTTGAACAAGATCTTTTCTGAATTCTGTATCGGGAAATGAGTTTCTTTCTCCTTTTTAAGAGAATGCAGTGGCGAACCTAAAGGGTTTGTTGAAAAAGCTAAGCTTTGAGGCGGGATAAATTCCCGCCTCTATGAGCGACAATAACCTATCACCCATAGGGCAGGGCATTTAGCCCTGCCAATAGGGTTTTTCAACAGTCCCTGAAGTTCTACTTCTACGTTAAACAATTCTTAAAGAGAAAGTGATATGGCTTTAGCTGATATTTTGAAATCAGCAGGAACTTCTGGAAGTTTTCAAAAGATCAAAAACCTCTTAGCTTCCGACAGGAAAAGGGTCCCAGTCTCGGGTCTGGTGGGTTCGGGAAAAGCTTTGCTTTTAGCATATCTTAAAAAAGAACTTGACTTTCCCTTTCTTGTTATAACCTCTAGTCCTGAGGAGAGCTGGAAGATATATGAGGATCTGATCTGTTTTCTGGGAGAGGAGAAGGTAAGGCTTTTTCCCAGTTGGGAGATTCTCCCCTATGAGTTGAAAATCCCTCATAGCGAAGTCATTGGAAGACGATTGGAGAGCTTGTATGATCTGGTCATGGGAAAAAATCCGGTGGTGGTTACCACCATCCGGGCATGCATGGAGAAAACCATCTCCCCCAAGGAATTAAAGGAAAAGACTATTAGACTCAAAGTGGGAGAAAATGCTGACATCGAGCATCTTTCCCAAAAACTTTGCGATATAGGATTTAAACGGTTTCCTCAGGTGGAGGAAATTGGGACTTTCAGCATAAGGGGAGGGATACTGGATGTTTTCCCTTATTCCTCCTCCGATCCGATAAGAATTGAGTTCTTTGGAGACAGAATCGAATCGGTCCGCACATTTGCCGTCTTAGATCAGAGATCTATTCAGAAGATCGACTCCGCTCTGATTCTGCCCAAAAGGGAGGTTTTGATCAGCGACAGCCAGCTGGAGGAGTCTCTTTCAAAATTGAGATCGGATCAAGCAGAGAGCTTAAGAGAGAAAATGCAGTTCCATGAAGAGGTGCCCGGACTGGAGTGGCTGGCCAGCCTGTTCGGTCTCCCTCAAGCTCAGATTTTGGATTACCTCCACCCAGAATCCATCATATTTCTGGATGAGCCTTCCATAATTGAAGGCGAGATGGAGAAGATCTATGAGGAGACCGAAAGACTCTTCGGTGAGGCCCAGGACAAAGGAGAGGCTGTTCCGAAGCCTTTTGACCTGTGGGGTAAACCAGAAAGCTTTTTTGAGAAGATGAATCAATTTAAAGCCATCAGTCACCTTTCCCTGGGAGAAAAAAAAGATGCTTTTAATCTGGGAATGAAAGAGCCGGAGGTATTCGGGGGAAACGTGGATTTGCTCAAAAGGTCGATTTTAGATTACCGGTCTGAAAAACAGAAGGTTTTCATCTTTTGTGATAATGTGGGCCAGAAAGACCGATTAGTGGAGCTTTTAGACAGGTGGGCGGATGGGATAGCTTGGCAGGTCAAAAATCTTTCCGGAGGCTTTAGCTTCCCCCAGATAGGTTTGGTGGCTCTAACCGATCATCAAATATTTTCCCGATATTTCTGGCGTCGACGTAAGAGGCGATCCAATGAAGGGATCGCCCTATCCTCCTATTCTGCCCTGTCTTTGGGGGATTTTGTGGTTCACATCGATCATGGGATCGGCAGATATGCCGGACTCGAGACCCTAAAGGTAGATAAAAGAAAAAGAGAGTGCCTGAAGCTTGTCTATCTGGGAGATGACAAGTTATATGTTCCTATTGAGGAGTTTAACCGGGTGAATAAATTTATAGGGAAGGAAGGCGCGCCCACCTTATCCAAGTTAGGCGGAACCTCATGGGAGAGGCTGAAAAAGAGGACTAAAAAAGCCATTCAGGATATGGCGCAGGAGTTGATTCAGCTTTATGCAGAAAGAAAAGCCAAACCCGGTTTTGCCTTCTCACCTGATACCATCTGGCAAAAGGAGCTGGAAGCATCTTTTATATATGAGGAGACTCCTGATCAGCTTACCTCAATCGATGCTGTAAAAAAGGATATGGAGCAGAGCACTCCTGCCGATCGTCTGATCTGTGGAGATGTGGGATATGGCAAGACCGAGGTGGCGGTAAGAGCGGCATTCAAGGCGGTGATGGACGGAAAGCAGGTGGCGGTTTTGGTCCCCACCACCATCTTAGCTCAACAGCACTTTGTCACCTTTTGCGAAAGACTAAAAAGCTTTCCGGTAAACGTGGAAATGCTTTCCCGATTTAAAAGCAGGAAAGAACAAAAGGAGATTGTGCGGGGTTTGAAAGAGGGGAGGGTGGATGTGGTCATCGGCACCCATCGCCTCATCCAGAAAGATATCCAGTTTAAGGACTTAGGACTTTTGATCGTTGATGAAGAGCAGAGGTTTGGGGTAACGCATAAGGAGAAGATAAAAAAACTGCGCCGGCTGGTTGACGTTATCACCTTGACTGCCACCCCCATCCCCCGCACCCTCCAGCTCTCCCTTTTGGGTGCCAGAGACATGTCCATCATCAACACCCCTCCCAAGGATCGGCTTCCCATCCATACCGAGATCGTAGGGTTTGACAAAAAACTTATCGCCGATGCTATCCTCAGGGAGGTGGACCGGGGAGGGCAGGTATATTTTGTCCACAATCGGGTGCAGACCATAGAAGCCATGTATAGATTCTTACAGGATTTGGTTCCTCAGATCAGAATTGCCATCGCTCACGGTCAGATGGAGGAGAACCTTTTAGAAAAGGTGATGCTGGATTTTTTGGATCATCGATATGACCTTCTTCTGGTCACCTCCATCATCGAGTCAGGGATAGATATTCCCAGTGTAAACACCATCATAACAGACCGATCAGATCGGTTTGGACTGGCTCAGCTCTATCAACTCAGAGGAAGGGTAGGAAGATCCAACCTGAGAGCGTATGCCTATCTTTTGATACCGAAAGTGAAATTGTTAACCCAAACCGCACGAAAAAGACTCAAAGCATTAGAGCAGTTCACCCAGCTTGGTTCCGGCTTCCATCTGGCATTAAGAGATTTGGAGATCAGGGGAGCGGGAAACCTCCTGGGAGCACAACAACATGGGTTCATCCAGGAGGTGGGCTTTGACCTTTACTGTCGGCTTTTGGATGAGGCGGTAAGGGAACTCAAAGGAGAGAAGATAGAAAGGCTTCCAGAGGTGAAGATGGAATTTGATCTGGATATCTATATTCCAAAAAACTATGTCTCTGATAGCCAGCAGAGGGTGGAAATCTACAAGAAACTTTCGGAAGCTAAATCACCAGAAGAGGTAAAAGAGGTGGAGGCTGAAATGGTTGATCGATTCGGAAATCCACCCCAGGAGGTGGAAGATCTTTTAAATTTCACCTGTGCCAAGATCATAGCCTCCCATCTGGGAATTTTTAGGCTCTCTTTGAAAAAGGATGTTCTTTTGCTTCAGTTCTCTGAGGATAAGAAGATTGGAAAAAAAGAGTTGGAGAATTTCAGGCAGAAAATCAGCCTGCCTTTGGAATTTGTAGTGGATAAAACACTTAAGCTTTTCGTCCATCTAAAAGGGGAGAGTGAGAAAAAATCCCTGTTTGTTAAAAATCTCTTGCTAAGCTTGTGAGGGTATCTTATATTAGTAAATATGTGGATGTGAAAAATGCTAATTTTATAAACTGAAATGTTTCCTTTTAACCCAAGGAGGAGTGACGTGAAGAAGGCAATTTTGTTTTTGCTTGCGGGGGTATTGGTTTTAGCTTTATTCTGGGGGTGTGCTACCAAGAAGGAGGAGGGAAAAATTGTAGCCAAGGTGGGGGATCGGAAAATCACGGTGGAGGATCTGGAAAATGAATGGAGAGCGGCATCCCGGCTGATGATCCAGGGTATGTCTGAACTTCAGCGAAAAAGGGAATTAGTGAACAAGTTGATCGCTGATCAGGTGGTGATCATGGAGGCATATAAGGAGGGCATTGATACTCAGGTGGAAGCCGACACCAATTTTGCGAAACAGAAAGAGCGCTTACTTTCGAGGGTGCTGTATATAAAGGAGATCGCGGATAAGGTTAAAGTCACTGAATCGGAGATGAAACAGGAATATCGGATGATGCAGGAGGAGGTGCATACCTGGCATATCCTGATGGAAACCAAAGAGCAGGCTGATAGCATCTATCAGACGTTAAAAGAGGGGGCGGATTTTGCCCAGTTGGCGAAGGAGAGAAGCATCGATCCTTCTGCCAAGGATAACGCCGGAGATTTAGGATTCTTCAGCTGGGGAAAGATGGTGCCTGAGTTTCAACAGGTGGCTTTTAAGATGAAAGAGGGGGAAATCTCCAGACCGGTCAAGACCACCTTTGGATGGCACATTATCAAGTTGATTGAACGAAGAAAAATGGAACAGCCCCCTTATGAGGAGGCAAAAGGGGTGATCCAATCTACGCTGGAGAAAGAAAAAAGAGAAAACAGGGTGAAAGAATATTTCCAGGAACTGAGAAAGAAAGTTGGGTTCAAGATAAATGAGGAGGTTTTGGATCTTCTGATATCGAAGAAGGAAGAGCTGCCGCCGGACACCCTGGGCTTGAGGGTAATGGGTGATCTTTTGGATCTAAACAAATTTACACCGGAAGAAAAAGAGATGACGCTTTTTACCTATAAGGATGGAGAAGTCAAGGTGGAGGAGTTTGCCCAGCAATTCAATGAGATTCCTCAACGTTATCGCCCCCGGTTATCTGATCGGGAAAAGATCAAAGAGTACGCTTTTCAAAGCCTGGTTCCGGAGCTCATTCTGGATGTGGCAAGAGAGAAGAACTTAGAAGATAGCCAGGATTTCAAAGACGAGTGGACGGGTGTGAAAGAAAAGGAGATGGCTAAAAGGATGAAAAGCGAGGTTATCCTAAAAGGAGTAGAGATATCGGATGACGAGATCAAAAGTTACTACGATAGACATAAGGACAGATTCTCCATTCAGCCCCAGGTTAAACTTAGGGAAATCTTGGTTAAAGATAAGGAGGAGGCAGAGAACATTCTCAAACAACTGAAGAAGGGAGCTGACTTCGCCACCTTAGCCACGGAGAAGACCATCAGAACCTACGCCAAAAACTCAGGCGGAGATTTAGGAAGTTTCACCCGCAGCCGTTATCCGGAGCTTTTTGACGCCGCTGTGGAAATGAAGAAGGGGAGCCTTGGTGGACCCGCTAAGATAAGGGATCGGCAATTCGGCGAAGGGTATGCGGTAATAAAATTGGAAGATAAGACCGAGGGGAAACTCCAGCCTCTGGAGGAGGTAAAAGATAAGGTAATTTCCATGGCACGCCGGGAGAAAGACAACACCATCTATAGGAATTGGGTGGAAAATGCTAAAGCTCGATACAAAATCGAAATCTACGATGAGGTGATAGAGTCCACGGTGGAGGAAAAAGAGGAAACACCCGCAGAAAAAGGTTAAGCCATTTGGCATAAGGCTCAAAGGAGGAGAGATTTTTTCCCCTCTCCTTACCTTTTACGGATATGAGATCATATGGGTAGCCGATAGAAGGCAGAGGGGAAGCCCCAAGGAATTCGAATGGGCTGAGCAGGAGATCATAAACTCCTTCACCCTCCATACAAGCAAAGGGAGATAGAGAACATCCTGGAGGGTTTGCTGGAGAAGGTAGAAATCGAGACCTTTGGCTGGGCATCCGATGTTACGATAGATAAAATCAGGTAACCGGTTTCAATTCTTAAAAATAGATTTCCCATTCATGGTGAGCCATTTACGGTGAACCATTTTCTTTTTTAAGAAATTGAATAAAATCTATCAGGTTCTAAGAATTGGTCCTTCTCCACTTTAAAGAACTAACAAGTAGGATGTATCGTTTTCTTGTTGTCGTAGAAAAGGCAAATGGTAATTATTCAGCGTATTCGCCAGACTTGCCGGGCTGTGTGGCTACAGGTGTTACCCGTGAAGAGGTGGAACGGAATATGCATGAAGCCATTGAAATGCATATGCGTGGACTTCTAGAGGATAACTTGCCTGTTCCTGAATCACGGTCTTTTGCAGAATATATTATTGTAAAATAGAATTTTAAGACACTTCTGCTAACATCGCAAATGGCTAAAGCCCAAATTGCTTCGCAACTTCGTCTATGCCGGAACCGTTATCTTAAATTTAGATGGTATATTAAAATTGTGGTAAGGAATACGCGAATTTCTGAAGAATCATAAATCAGGTGATTCCAATGAAACCGATATCTTCAGATATTGTTGAAAAGACTTGGGAAAAAATGGGAGGGATGTCTCCTCAAGAGGCGCAGAAAATGATTAATCTTATGAGCAAAGAACAACCATTGATCCTGGCTTATCTTATGGCAGTAGATGATGATATTTTAAATCAAGATGAACGGCAATTACTACTTTATTTAGGGGTAGTAGTTTGGCAAATAATGTTACAAGGAGACATTCCCCTGCTTAAAGTCACAGAACAGATTTTAGATAATGCGGAAGAGTCAAATATGAAGCTTCTTGAATATCTGGAAGGTGAATCAAATACTGGTTTTATAGATACGATGGAGAAGATAGTTGATAATTACTCTCAATCAAAGGTTTTGAAATATGTTATTGAAGCATTGATGGAAGAACCGGAGGAAGGTTGTTTAATAAGAGAAGAGAATAAAGGAATTATGATGCTTGACTTAAAAACGGTAATTGATTGTTTTAATAAGTAATTCAAAGAAACAAGAAATTAGTTATTTAGACTTTATGAAAATGAAAACTCATAAATTGATTTTTTCGAGAAGAATTGCCATTTTCCTGGTCTGGGTTTTTTGTCTCTTCCCAGACTTTTCATCTGCCCAGGAGGTTTTGGATCGGATTGTGGCAGTGGTGGGTAACCAGATTATCTTGGAGTCCGAGCTTAAGATGCAGATGGAATTATATGTCAACCAGATGGGGATTGAGCTGAAAAGCGAAGGCCAAAAAAGACAGCTTGAAAGAGAGCTTTTGGAACAGACGATCAACAACAAGTTGCTTTTGATTGCGGCGCAGAAAGATACCACCATTGAGGTAACCTCCAGAGAGGTGGAGGAGGCGGTGAAGGATCAATTGAAAAAAGTAAAATCTGAGTTTACCGAAGAAGCGCTTGAAGCTCAACTTAAAGCGGAAGGGTTGACCGAAAGTGAGCTTAAGAAAAAATACAGAGAACAGATAAGAAACCAGATGATGACTGATCGGCTGGTAGCCTCCAAGCTTTCAAAGGTATCGGTGTCGACCAAAGAGGTTAAAGATTTTTACGAGATATACAAAGACAGCATACCGGATCAACCGGAAGCGGTAAAGCTAAGCCACATCCTTCTGGAGATAAAACCTTCTCAGGAAACCTTGGATTCTTTGAAAAGAAAAGCGGAGATGGTACAAGAACGGGCTAAGAAGGGGCAGGACTTCGCCCAACTGGCATCTTCCTATTCAGACGATCCCACCGGTAAACAGGGGGGCGATCTGGGATTTTTCAAAAAGGGAGATATGATTCCGAAATTCGAGGAGGTGGCTTTTGCCTTAAAGCCGGAAGAGATCAGCCAGGTTGTGGAGACCGAATTCGGCTATCATATCATAAAGGTGGAAGAAAAAAAAGATGATTTGGTGCATGCCCGACACATACTTTTCCTGATTCGTCCATCCGGAAAAGATTCGTCAAGATCAAAAGATCTGGCAGATACTCTTTATCACCAACTGCTGGGGGGGGCAGATTTTGGGGAGTTGGCAAAAAAGTTCTCCACAGATGAGGAGTCAAAGAAGTTGGGCGGGGAGTTGGGTTGGTATCCCGTAGCTCAGATGAGCCCGGAATTTAGGGAAGGGGTAAAAGATTTGCAGATCGGCAATGTCAGCCCGCCTCTTGAAAGCCAGTTCGGCGTTCATATTCTCAAGGTGCTGGATAAAAGGGAACAAAGAAAGCTAACTTTGGAAGATGACTGGGACGCTGTAAAGGATATGGTTCGCCGAAAAAAGACCAATGAACTGGTGGCCAAATGGGTGGAGAGGATGCGTCAGGATACCTATGTGGAGATAAGATTGTAAGACGTCCACGGTCGGCAGTCCACCGCAAGAAGCAACCACCTTATGCGTTTGGATAGTTTCCTTTCTGATACCAGGCTGATAAAAAGACGCACCCAGGCGAAAAAAGCGTGTGAAGGGGGGGTGGTTTTATTGGATGGAAAAGTGGCTAAACCCGGCAAAGAGATCAAACCAGGACAGATTATAACCATAAACTTCGCCCACAGAATCTTGGAAGTGGAGGTGTTGGAAATTCCGTTGCGGAACATAAGAAAAGAGGAAGCAAAGAATTTTTATAAAATAATCAGAGAAGAAATAAAAAAAGAAGAGCCATTTTAGTCAACGGACTTGTCCTGAAGGCTCTGCCCGAAGGATCAAACGCCCAGACAACTTGGAAGGGGAATTTGGAGTGTTCACCTTTAGGTGAACCGGGGAGGGGACAACGGACAAAACGGGTCAACGGATTAAACAGATGGAACTGATGATATGAGGTGATTTCATGTTTCCGTTTAATCCGCTTCATCCGTTGACCCTTGTTGGTAACAGACGCCTCGGACAAGATCTTGGCTTCGCTGGGATAAGCTCTGTTCGTCCTAATAAACGGGCCATATTTTCAAAAGAAAAGAGGTAAAAGATGAGAAAGATGGTTAAAGCTTTTCTGATCCTGGGTTTGATTTTAGGCTTTGTTTTTAGCTTAAATTCGGGTCTCTCGATTTTGCTCGGGACAAGTCAGGTTTCAGCTGTGCAGATGGGGCGTCACGTTCTGGATGGAGGGGGAGCTATGTGGTTGGAAACTGCCAATTACAAGCTGTCCTCATCTCTGGGTCAATCCATCACTGGAGTTCAAAGCGTCGGAGACACGATTTTGTATACTGGTTTTTGGAACCCCTGGGTGGTTCAAATGACTCCAGTGGAGTGGGAGGAGGTGGATTATGTTCAGCTTCCCAAGGAATTTGATTTGCGCCAGAACTATCCCAATCCATTTAATCCCACGACTGTCATCGAATATGCCTTGCCTAAAGCCTCTGAGGTCAAGATTCACATTTATAACATCCTGGGACAAAAAGTGAGGAGCCTGGTGGATGAACCACAGGAACCAGGTTACAAGACGATCCACTGGGATGGCAAGGATGATAACGGGAATGAGGGCAGTTCCGGAGTCTACTTTTATCGGATCGAAGCTGGAGATTTCGTGAAGTGTAAGAAGATGACCCTCTTGAAGTAGAGCTGAGTGGAGTGTCAAGCTTTAGGGCTTGTTGAAAAGGCCACATTTGGGGGCGGGATAAATTCCCGCCCCTATGGGAGACAATTACTTATCATCCATAGGGCAGGGCATTTAGCCCTGCCGAAAGGGTTTTTCAACAGCCCCTTTAGCTTGACCAGAAGACTCTGGAGTATCCCGCCTTTGGCGGGACCAAAGGTCCGCCTAAAGACAAACACTCCAATAAACTGAAATCTTTAACCCTTTAAAGGAAGTTGGAGTAAAAGATGAAAAAGCTTTTGACTTTTTTGGTAATGGGGTCAGTCGTCACATTTGTATTGCTTTTTTGTGGAACCCCTATTCACTGTGCGATCCCTCATCTGATCAACTACCAGGGGATGCTGACGGATAACTCCGGCAGTCCTTTGACCGATACCGTCGACATCACCTTCATAATCTATGACGACCCGGGTCCGACCGGAGGAAACATCAAATGGGACGAAACTCAGTATGACGTTCCAGTCATCAACGGTCTATTCAATGTGATTCTGGGCAGTGAGAACCCCATAAATCTGGATTTCAGTCAAGATTATTGGCTGGACATCACCGTGGAGGGAGAACACATGCCCGCCCGTTTGAGATTTACGAGTGTGGGTTACGCTTACCGGGCCAAGATCGCAGATACGGCAACGGTGGCCGTGTCCGCACCGACAGGAGGAGGTTGGACTGACGATGGCTCGGTCGTCAGATTGGCCACAGCCTCCGATAATGTGGGGATCGGAACCGCAAGTCCAGTGAGTAAGTTGCATATAAAAGGTTCTGACCCCACCTATCTGACCATTGAGTCACCAGGAGGATATGCACCGGGTGTGATTTTCAACGTTGCCAACTCAAACAAATGGAGAATGTTTTACCATCCTACCGATGCCTGTTTGAGTTTCCATCAAGAGTCTGTTGGGGATAGAATGGTTATCAAAGACAACGGCTATGTGGGCATCGGAACAACCAATCCCAGTCGTAATTTGCATATGGTTGGGGACAATCCAAGAATCTTAATTGAAGGTAGTTCAGGCAGTCCCGAAGTCAACTTCAAGAATATCGGTGACTCTCCCCCGGAAGTTTGGGCATTATATAAACATGCTGTGACTGGTGACCTTCGGTTCTACCAGGGCGGCGACAAACTGACCATTCAGGACAGCACCGGGTATCTGGGCATGGGAACCACAACCCCTCATGCCCGGCTGCACATCCAGTGTACCGCTTTCGATAGTTCCGCGCTGTACGCCGAAGGCAACGATTTGGCCGGTTACGGCGTGTATGGAGAGAACTACAATAGCGGCACCGGCGTCATTGGCGCCGGTTGGTATGGTGTCAAGGGTATCGGCTTTGAGGATGGTGTGGGCGTATATGGTCGCTGCGAGACCAGCGGCCTAGGCGGCGGGGTTGGCGTACAAGGGTGGGCCGACGAAGGCCTTGGCGTGGTGGGCCAGTGCAGTAACGGCTATGCAGGATACTTTGTAGGCGACGTGCATATCATCGGAAACCTAACTGGCGGCAAGAACTCGTTCAAGATCGATCATCCATCGGAGCCTGAGGGCAAATGTCTTCACCATGCCTATGTTGGAAGCTCTGAGATGAAGAATGTCTACGACGGTGTCGTCCTGCTCGATGGCAGCGGAGAAACGTGGGTGGAATTGCCTGAGTGGTTTGAGACGTTGAACCGGAACTTCCGCTATCAACTCACATGTATTGGCGCGTTCGCACCTGTTTATATAGCCACAAAGATCAGCAACAATCGTTTCAAGATAGCAGGCGGTCAGCCGGGAATGGAAGTCTCCTGGCAGGTGACCGGCATACGTCACGATCCGTATGCTGAGCAAAATCCGATCTCGGTCGAGGAAGAGAAATCCCCGGCCGACCAGGGGAAGTATGTTAATCCCGAGGCGTATGGAATGCCGAAGACTGCGGGATTGAACTACATCGAAATCAGAGACCCGAAAGGATCAACAGGCCATGAAGGAGGAGATCGCAGATAAACGCCGCTGCCAGTCAGGCAGCTGTTCGATGCCGTTGAACAAGTGACTAACCAGAGGCTAACAAAGGAGGACAGAATGAAACGAATAGCGAGTATCTGTGCCTTGTGCACGATTCTGATCATCGCCATTAGCTTCGGGGCGGGCATCCCCAAGCTGATCAACTACCAGGGGATGTTGACCGAGTCGGATGGTACCTCTCCGGTAGAAGATGGAACCTATAATCTGGGCTTCAAGATTTACGGTTCTGATTCGGGCACCGATTCCCTTTGGTGGGAATATCATTCGGGTGTGGAGGTAACGCACGGATTGTTCAATGTCATTTTGGGCAGTGTGAGTTCTCTGGATTTGCCCTTTGATGCTGATTATTGGCTGGAGGTCAAGGTGGGTGATGAGACCATGCCGCGGGTGCGATTCACCAGCGTGGGTTATGCTTATCGAGCTTTGGTGGCAGACAGTGCTGTAGTGGCAGGTTCCGGCGGCGGTGGCGGTTGGGTCGATGAGGGGAAAGTAGTGAGATTGGAAACTGGGGCTGATTCCGTCGGTGTCGGTACCACGAGTCCTTCCGCAAAAATGGATGTTAGTGGAGATATAAATACCAGCGACTTCTACAAGATAGAAGGAAATCAAGCTCTTTCTGCTCCGGGTAATGGGAATACCTTTGTGGGCATTTATGCTGGGACGAGTAACACGGGAGATAAAAATACTTTTCTGGGAGAGGCGGCGGGCCACTCAAATACCTCTGGAGGCGGGAACACGTTCCTGGGTGCGGGAGCCGGAAATAGCAATACTACAGGCGGGAACAACACATCCGTTGGGAGACAGGCGGGCTTGCTTTCCACAGGCTCGGACAACGTTTTCGCTGGCTCTTGTGCGGGTGTTCTTAGTACAACAGGCAGTTTCAACACCTATTTGGGATCAGGTGCAGGTTACTTTAACGGCAAAGGAGTTAACAATACGTTCTTAGGATGCAACGCGGGTTTTAATGACACTGGAAGTGGGAATGTTTTTATCGGCTATCAGGCTGGATATAATGAAAAAGGCTTCAATAAACTCTATCTTACCAACAGCTCCGCGGATCCTCCGTTGGTTTATGGCGATTTTTCAACTGGCAGGCTTGGATTGGGGACAACTAGTCCGAGCGGTGAAACCAAAGTTCACATTCAGGCCGCCACGGACAATTTTGGTGTCTTAGTGGATGCCGCCGGCACATCCGGCTCGGAGATCGGATTGCATACTGCCACATCGAAATATTCCAGTTTAGCTAAAAACGCTTATTTCACAGGCGCTTGGCAAAGATTCGATATAACTTCTGGCGCCTTTTTGCAGGAGATCAGACCTGATGGAGAGGTGTGGTTTAGAGTGGCTGAGTCTGGCTCAAATCCCATTTCCTGGACAAATGCTCTGGTTATAGAATCTAATGGCAACGTGGGCATCGGGACGACCAGTCCCAACTACGAATTAGATGTGGTTGGAGACATTCACTGCACCGGCAAACTTACCAGTGATGGAGGAAATGATCCTCCCTACGTGCTTTACAACCGAGAGACACGGGAGTCCATTAAGGAGAGAGTAGCGAAGGAGGTTAGTGCGGACAAATTGGACGGAGCGGTGTTGTTCTGGAACGGAGAGGATTTGCGGTTTGAAGTATATCTGCCGTTGCGGGGAGAGTTTCGGGATCTGAACGGTAACTTGTTGGCTACAAAAAAAGGAAGTGCACAATAGGCAGGCTAAGCAGGTAGGTAAGGTTTCCCCAAATGGGGATACCAGACAAATAGAGAGTTTGTAGGCCGGGTTGCGACCCGTAGGGGAGCTACCCGACACGGAAAAGATTAAATATATTTTGTCGGGCACCCTGCGCCCAGACGGGCGAGCGCCCGTCCGGGTGGGTTCGTCTGACCGAGACGAACTGTGGATCAAGCTAAAGTGTATTATCAAGTAGCATAGGTTACAAAGCTATCAACTGACACAGTCTCGGTAGGTCAAGCATGGCGTAGCCTGCTTGACAAATTCGTATGAATGCATACGCATCCTTATTTGTCAACCCCGCCTTTGGCGGGGTTGACCTACATGACTATTACGTCATGTCTGATTGTCACCATAATTAGTTGATAACCATAAGTTAGGTTCTGGTCTTACCCCACCAATTCTCCAGTTTTGTGTCGGGCAGCTTTGCAGCCCGACCTACCTTTTGGGTACAAAAAAAGCTTCCTCCGCCAACGGCGGGGGAAGCCTTTTTCACTCGCTGAAAAACACAGATTAGTACATGTCACCGTATCCGCCGCCGGGAGGCATAGGTGCGGCTGGTTTTTTCTCCTCCGGTTTATCTGCCACCAAGCACTCAGTGGTAACCAAAAGCGAGGCGATAGAGGCAGCGTTCTCCAAGGCGATTCTGGTTACCTTGGTGGGGTCTATCACTCCGGAAACCATCAGATCCTCGTATTGTTCGGTCTCGGCATTAAATCCGAAAGCTCCGGTCTTTTCCTTGACCCGATTAACCACAACCGATCCTTCCTTTCCTGCATTCTCGACGATTAAGCGGATAGGCTCCTCCAAAGCTTTCTTTATGATGGAGACACCTATCATTTCATCCCCATTCAGTTTTAACTTATCCAAAGCTGGGATGGCTCTTAAGAAGGCCACCCCCCCTCCAGGGACTATCCCTTCCTCCACAGCCGCGCGGGTGGCATGCAAGGCATCCTCCACCCTGGCTTTTTTCTCCTTCATCTCCGTCTCGGTTGTGGCACCCACATTGATGACCGCCACTCCTCCGGCTAATTTGGCTAACCTCTCTTGCAGTTTCTCATGGTCATAATCGGAGGTGGTTTCGTCTATTTGCTTTTTGATCTGATTCACCCTTCCTTTGATGTCCTCTGTCTTTCCGCCACCTTCCACAATGGTGGTATTCTCTTTATCAATAGTCACTCTTTTAGCTTTCCCCAGATCAGAGACCACGGCGTTCTCCAATTTGAATCCCACCTCCTCGGAGATCACCTTTCCGCCGGTTAGAACTGCAATATCCTCCAGCATGGCTTGTCTTCTATCTCCGAAGCCCGGAGCCTTGACCGCACACACCTTAAGAGTCCCTCTTAATTTATTTACCACCAGGGTGGCTAATGCCTCTCCTTCCACCTCCTCGGCGATGACCAAAAAGGGCTTACCCATCTGAGCGATCTTTTCTAAGATGGGCAAAAGATCCTTCATCACCGATATCTTCTTATCATGGATCAGGATCAAAGGATCTTCTAAAAGCGCCTCCATGGTATCCGGATTGGTGATGAAATACGGAGAAAGGTAGCCTCGATCGAATTGCATCCCTTCTACCACCTCTAATTCGGTTTTGGTGGTCTTAGCTTCCTCAACGGTTATCACTCCATCCTTGCCCACCTTATCCATGGCATCGGCGATTAGGTCTCCGATGGACTTGTCATTGTTGGCGGAGATGGCTCCGACTTGCGAGATTTCTGTTTTACCCGGGACCGGCTTGGAGATTTTCTTTATTTCCTCCACCACCGTCTCTACCGCCTTTTCTATTCCCCTTTTCAACGCCATGGGATTAGCCCCGGCGGTAACGTTTTTCAATCCTTCCCTGAAGATCGCCTGAGCCAGAACGGTGGCGGTGGTGGTACCGTCTCCTGCCACATCCGAGGTCTTGGAAGCAACCTCCTTAACCATCTGGGCTCCCATGTTCTCGAAGGGATCCTCCAGCTCAATTTCCTTGGCAACTGTTACACCATCCTTGGTGATGGTAGGAGCACCCCACTTCTTGTCCAGTGCTACGTTTCTACCTTTGGGTCCCAGGGTAACCTTTACCGCATCCGCCAGTTTATCAATCCCCCTTTTTAACTTCTCTCGTGCCTGAGTATCGAATTCTATTATTTTCGGCATATTTACCGACCTCCCATCTTTTCAAGTTTGTCTTTTTAAGTTATCTGGTTTTTAATCCCGACTATCCGAGGATGGCTAAAATCTCATCTTCCTTCATTATTTTATACTCTACATCATCGATGGTAACCTCGGATCCGGAATATTTCCCGTAGAGAACTTTGTCCCCTTTTTTTACACCCATAGGGATCTTTTTTCCGTCATCAGTTACCCTTCCTGGTCCCACCTCCATCACCTCTCCCTGCTGGGGTTTCTCTTTAGCCGTATCCGGAATTATTATCCCTCCTTTTTTTTCTTCCCCCGGCTCTAACGGTTTAATTAATACCCTGTCTGCCAAAGGCCTAACATTCATAACACAACCTCCTTTTTGAAAGTTGAACAAAACTAATAGTTATCGTTCAAAAGCCATGTTAGCACTCTACGCTGGAGAGTGCTAAAGAGTTTGCAAAAATTTTTCGCCCTTTTTGCTAATCTGTACTAACACGACACCATCCCAGATAAACTATTAGGCAACGACCTGCGAATATAAGGATTCAATTTATTCTTGTCAACTATTTTTTTGATCTTTTCACCAGGAGATATATTCTTCTTAACCCCTCCAGGGTGAGGGTAGGCTCGATCTTCTGGATCGTTTTTGATTCCCTGGCGATCAGATCTGCCAGTCCACCAGTGGCAATCACCTTTGGTTTCTTCTTTGTTTTGTATTCATTTTTCAACTCTTCTTTTATTCTGTTTACTATTTCATCTATCTGTCCCACAGATCCGAAGATGATACCAGACCTTAAGCTCTCCTCGGTATTTTTCCCGATAGATCTGTGGGGCGTTTCTAAGCTGACTTTAAAGAGTTGAGCGGCTCTCTGGAAGAGATTCTGAGAGGAGGTCTCTATCCCGGGGGCGATGGCTCCTCCTAAGTATTCCCCTCCCTCTGAGATCACGTCGAAGGTGGTTGCCGTTCCCAGGTCCACTATGATGATGGGTCCACCGTAAATCTGATAAGCCGCCACCGCATTGGCAATCCGATCAGCCCCCACCTGGGATGGGTCGTCACACAAAATCTTAATACCTAATGGAAGATTCCAGGCAACCAGAATAGGATCAACCTTTAGAAATTTTTTGCTCATCTCCTGATAAATAGGAGTAAGTGGAGGAACCACCGAACAGATGATCACATCCTCAATCTTTCTGTAATTCGGGAAAAGTTGTTTTATCAAAACTCCACATTCATCCTCGGTTAGTGCATGATTGGATGTTACCCGAAAATGCTCGGTTAATTTCTCTTCATGGAACATTCCCAGCACGGTATGGGTATTTCCAATATCAATGGCTAAAAGCATAGCTAAAATCCCTTTCAAGTACTTGTTTCCATAATAATTTTGCTCATGAGCTTTCCTTCACATTCGGTCCCGAGTCCTGTGGTAGACAAAAACGATGGATAAATGACCTCATCCATAAGGTATCTTCTTACCTTACCTATCCTTCCGGCACTTTTCTAAAGGAGACTTGAGTTGAGACACCAAAAACCCGGAGGCGAAAATCGAAAGGATGGGAACTAATGGAAAATGGAACCGATCAATGCCGAAGAAGATGAAGTGAATCCCCACCCAGTAAATAAGCATTCCCCACAAAAGATAAAATCCCGGTTTTTTTCTCTTCTACCCTTCAGGGATAAAAAAAGTCCTCCTGCTGAAAAAATCAAAATTATAAGATAATACACATGTCCAATGATACTGAAGATGACGAACTTGTCAACCCTTTTGGATTGTCCCGCCAAGTCCAACTCCTTGGCAAAGGCGGCGAAGTCGGTGACAAAAAGATATATCTCCTTCTTTATTCCTCTCCAGAAAAATCCTGATGGGTCATTCATGATGAATTCCATTGCTAACTTATAACCCAATTTGTCATTTTCCACTTCATTTGGAGCAGAAAGGTCCTTAAAGGGATTTTCTTTCTGCCACACCCAGTTTCCACTGGAGATGGGGCTGTTTCCAATATACAGATTTATCCCTCCGCTGGTAGAAACGGTGAAAACTCCCAAGGTTCTTTTGTTTCTCAGCATCCAGGGGAACAGTGTCAGGAATGCGACTAAGATGGTTAAAATCGCATCTCTTAAGATCAAACCCCGTCGCCACTTCGATTTGAAATAAAAGAAAACGATCAGAAGAGGTAAAAGCAATGCCATTGCTCTCACCAGAGTCATAAGCCCCAAAAGAATACCAGCAATCAACGGAAGATAAACCGAAGAGTGATTTTCTCGTTTCAACAGAAGATAGATAACTAAAACAAGCAGGAGGGTAAAAATGATTTCAGAAGCTAAAACATTGACAAAAAAGATCTGACTGGGGAACAGGGCAAGAATTACCAGTGTCAAACGAGCGGAGACAGGGCTGACCAATCTTTTCGCAATGAAATAAGTGAATATGCAGATACCTATGCTTAAGAGCACATTTATAAACTCCACCACGAAATAGTGGTGACCGAAGACTTTGTAAATTATGGCTACAAAAAGAGGGTATCCGATGGGCCAGTATGCGGTGGGTAATCCGTTTTCCTCGTATCTCCATACCTGGGACATATGGTAAGCCACATCATCATACCATTTCCAGTCTGCATATAGCTGGGTGGGAACAAGGATGATCCATAATATCCTGAGAACAAACGCCAACCCCAAAAACAAAAGGAGAAAATGTGATTCTTTTATGCTTTCAAGTTTTGTTAAAGCATTCTTCAAGAAGTTTCTGCGCCAAAGCAGGAAAAGTATGAGGCAAACTCCAACAAGCCCAAAAGAGAAAAACGAATTCCTTAAAACCAACACAGTCATAGGAACAAAAGCCCCATCGGGGCTTAAGCGCAGAAAAAGCTTTTGCGCCTCCTCGAAACACGCAAACAAGGAAAATCCAAAGACAATAAGAAATAAAGCTAAGATTGCAATAAGCGGGGGAATTTTATCTGAAGAATTGCTTTGATATGACATGGCTTGAGTGAAGGATTAACTTTAACTTTCACCTGTCCCCCCTCTCCTTTTTAAAGAGAGGGTCAGGGTAAGATTATCAAAAGATCAAACCACCATCACCTCACCTGCCCTTACCACGCGCTCCCCCTTTTTGGTCCTTATTATCAAAGAGCCATTATCGTCAATATCCTGGGCTACACCTTCTATTTTTTCTTTTCCGAATTTCACCATCACTTTTTTGCCCAGAAGTGAGGAGAACTTTTTTATCAACTGAAGCTGTGGAGCTAATCCATTCTTTTTGAAATCCAGGTAAATGGTTTCGAACCTTTTAACAAAGGAGGTCAAAAGCTTTATTCTTGAAATTTCCTTTCCCCACTCCATTCTTATTGAGGTGGCAACCGAGGAAAGTTTTTTTGGAAAATCGCTGGAAAGGTGGTTGACGTTTACTCCTATTCCCACTATCACGAAATTTATCCTGTCCAACTCTGCAGAAAGTTCCAAAAGGATTCCCCCCACTTTTCGACCATTTAAAAGACAATCGTTGGGCCATTTTATCTTGGCATCCATTCCGGTGAGGTCACCGATTGTCTGGGCTAAGGCCAGACCAGCACAGGTGGAAAGACCTGGAGCTTTGAAGGGGGGTATTTCCGGGCGCAGAATCAAGCTTATCCATAAACCCAATTTGGGTGGAGAATACCAGCTTCTCCCCATCCTTCCCCTACCTTGAGTCTGTTCATCTGCCACGATCAAGGTCCCCTCACCCAATCCACTTTCTGCCAGACGAAATCCCAACTGGTTGGTGGATCCCAAAGTGCGGTAGGCAAGGATATTCTTTCCCAGAATTTTTGTCTTCAACCTACTCTTTATTTCACCGGGCAGAAGCAAGTCCGGAGTCTCTAACAATCTATAACCTTTTCCCTTCTCGGAGGAGATCTTAAAATCCCACCTTCTCAATTCTTTGATCGCCTGATACACCACGTATGGATGAACCCCCAGTCTATCTGAGATCTCCCTGGTGCTCATAAAAATCTGTTGGTTTTGCTTAAGGAGTACAACCAATTCTTCCTCAGCTATTTTCAAACTTCTTATCATGTAATATCCATCCTGCGTTTAATCAAGTCGGTAGAGTTAAATGGTTTATTAAAAAGGCTATACTTTGGGCGGGATGAATTCCCGCCCCTATAGGCTAAGTCAGGAAATGTGGCGTTCCCTTTGAATATCCGGTTAAGGTTCGATCAGTATTGTCGTAGGGACAGCCCTTGTGGCTGTCCTCCTTAGGTTTGGGACAGGGACAAGCCCTGTCCCTACACAAAACTTCTCTACTCCTCCACAAAATGACTTTTTTAACATTCCCTAAAGCCCCACCCCTATATTCAAATCATGGCTCAATCAAAATCAGACTCAGATCCAATGCTGGGGCGGAATGAGTCAAAGCTCCCACAGAAATAAAGTCCACACCGGTTAGTGCGATCTTCCTTACATTTTTTAAGTTGATTCCACCCGATGCTTCGATTTTAATATTCGGACTGATGGAGCGGATCATCCTCACAGCTTTTTTCATCTGCTGGATTTTCATATTATCCAGCATCATCCAATCCGGTCCTAAGGATCCTGCGGACTCCGATCCAATTGCTTCCTTTACCTCACTTAAATTTCCGACCTCCACCTCAATTTTTTTCGTTCGATATTTTGATCTTGCATTTTTAATCGCATCCGAGATTCCTCCCGCCGCTTTTATGTGATTTTCCTTTATCAGAATCATGTCAAAAAGCCCCATCCGATGATTTTCGCCACCTCCTGCCTTCACTGCATACTTCTCTAAAACCCTCAAGCCGGGTGTGGTCTTTCTGGTGTCAAGAATTTTTGCCTTGGTTCCTTTTATCTTCTCCACATATTTTGCGGTGAAGGTGGCAATCCCGGAAAGCCTTTGCAAAAAATTCAACGCTGTCCTTTCCGCCGAAAGAATGCTTTTCACCTTGCCCTGAACTAAAACCACCTTCTCTCCCTTTTTGATCCTCTCTCCATCTTGTTTCAACAGGTTGAAGACGATTGCCGGATTCACCATCTGAAAAACTTTCTTTGCCACCGGCAATCCAGCCAGGATTCCTTCTTGTTTAGCTAAGATGATGGCTCTACCGGAAAGTTTGTTTTCCACCACCGCCTCTGAGGTCAAATCCCTTTTGCCGATGTCCTCTGATAGCGCTAAGTGTATCAAATGCTTTATTTTGGAATCTATGATCCACATGGCTGATATCTCCAAATGATAGCAAATTAACACAAAATAAAAGCTTGTCAACGGAAAATGCGAAGAGGGTTTCCCATTTTTTCGTCCCTGCACCCGCAGGCTGAAACCTTCGCCTACTAATCGAATATCCATAGCCCCCCTCTTATTGAATTTTGCATAAAGAATGGAACATTTTTCCTTCTTCGCCTCCCTGTGCCTGTCGGGTCCCCGACCCGACAGGTAGCTCTCGCCAGGTCAGGGGACCTGGCGAGCACAGAATATACTATCGTTCCATTAAAAATGCAAGAAGCAATAAGGGCAATTTCTTGGGAAATTCCTCTTCCATACAAGGCCTTAGCTTCTTTCTTTTATTCCGTATAATTTGACTACCTCGGTTATGCAAGGGAGGATACCATGATATTTTTCTCTCCATACCAGAAAAAATTGTAATGGCCGGATACATATTGGACACCCAAGAGGGACTTTCCCAGACGCGAGCGGACGCTCCCGTTAAGGATAACGCCTCCATGAAGAGCAGGAGATTGCCTCACAGCTGATTAAACAGATTAAGCTGATACCGATGATTTTTATCTGCTTAATCTGCTGTGAGGGATTTTCTGCTACCTGTAGACCTTATCATCCAACCCGCCGTTGGGAAGTGTCTGATTTGTATTTGGTATCTCCATACCAGCCCAAAAAATTCCTTGCTTTTTGTTGAAAACCTCGTATTATATAAGAATTCTAAAGCTCAAACGGAGGTAACATATGAAAAAGGTGTCAAAAAAGGCTAAAAAAACTAAGAAAGCAAAACAGATTGCCGCAAAAAAGACGAAGAAAAGCTTGACCCAAAAAGCTAAGCCCAAAAAAGACAAGGAAATATCTAAAAAAGGGGAAAGGTACCTTTATTATTTTGGGGACAGGAGAGCCGATGGGAACGGCAAAATGAAGGACATTCTGGGGGGTAAGGGAGCAGGGTTGGCGGAGATGACCAACACCGGCGCTCCTGTGCCTGCGGGATTCACCATCTCCACTGAAACCTGCCGCTTATTCTATAAAAATGACATGAGGCTTCCCAAAGGACTGGAGAAGAAAATTAAAGAATATCTGGCTCGGGTGGAGAAGTCTATGGGCTCAAAGTTTGGCGATCCATCGAATCCACTTTTGGTTTCAGTAAGATCGGGAGCAAAGTTTTCCATGCCCGGAATGATGGATACGGTATTGAATCTGGGATTGAATGATGAGACTGCTGAGGGATTGATCAAGAAAACCGGAAATGAAAGATTCGTCTACGATAGCTACAGGCGATTCGTGCAGATGTTCGGAAATGTGGTTCTGGGAATCGACAAGGACGAGTTCGAGGGGATACTTCGAAGAAAGAAGGATGCCAAACGAATAAAACAGGATACCTCCCTTCTGGTGGAAGATCTGAAGGAATTGGTGAAGGAATTTAAGGCAAAGACCAAACAGAAAACCAGGGAAACTTTCCCCTCCGATCCATACGAACAACTGCGGATGACCATGGAGGCGGTATTCAAATCCTGGAACAATCCGCGTGCCATAGCTTACAGAAGATTACATAAAATTCCTGGTGATCTGGGCACAGCAGTGAATGTGCAGGCAATGGTCTTTGGCAATATGGGGGAGGATTGCGCCACCGGGGTGGGCTTTACCCGCAATCCTTCAACCGGCGAGAACGAATTCTATGGGGAATATCTGATCAATGCCCAGGGGGAGGATGTGGTGGCGGGAATCAGGACACCCAAGCCCATCTCCGAGCTGGAGCAGGAAATGCCCGAGGTATACAAAAAATTAAGATCCATCACCTCCAAACTGGAGAAGCACTACAAAGATATGCAGGATTTTGAGTTTACTGTTCAGCAGGGGAAATTATACCTGCTTCAGACCCGCACCGGCAAGAGGACGGCACCTGCGGCGGTGAAAATTGCGGTGGACATGATGAAAGAAAAGCTGATTAAAAAAGAGGATGCACTAAATCGGATAGAGCCCGTCCAACTGAATCAGCTTTTGCATCGCCGGATAGACCCTGATGCAAACGTCAGGGTGATTGCCAGAGGTTTAGCTGCCTCTCCGGGAGCAGCAGTAGGAAAGGTGGTTTTCAGTACGGAGGAGGCGGTTCGGTGGAGCCAGGAAAAGGAGAAGGCGATTTTGGTTCGACATGAGACCAACCCGGATGATATACAGGGAATGGCAGTGGCGGAAGGGATTTTGACAGCACGGGGCGGTATGACCAGCCACGCCGCGGTGGTGGCTCGAGGCATGGGAAAATGTTGTGTGGTAGGATGTGAGTCCATCAAAATCAATGAGCAGAGAAAGCAGTTCATGGTGAATGGACTCATAGTCAGGGAAAGGGATATAATCACATTGAACGGCGCCACTGGCGAGGTGATGGTGGGGACGGTGCCCACCATCGAGCCGGAGTTGACCGGCGAGTTCGGCCAGTTCATGAAGTGGGCAGACCAGATCAGAAAACTGAAAGTGCGCACCAACGCTGACACTCCCAAAGACGCGGCCCAGGCAATTAAGTTCGGAGCCGAAGGCATCGGGCTGTGCCGCACCGAACATATGTTTTTTGCTGAAGAGAGGCTTCCCATAGTTCAGGAGATGATTTTAGCAAAAAACTCCACCGAACGGCAAGCCGCCTTGGACCGACTCCTCCCCTTTCAGAAAAGCGATTTTAAAGGCATCTTCCAGGTGATGCAGGGACTGCCCGTTACCATTCGCACCCTTGATCCCCCTCTGCATGAATTCTTGCCCGATCGAGAGGAACTGACAGACCAGATCGCTAAACTGAAAACAAAAGAGGCAGATCCGGCTGAAATTGAGGAAAAGGAAAGGATTCTAAATCGGGTGGAGGAACTGCATGAGACGAACCCCATGCTGGGACATCGGGGCTGCAGGCTGGGGATTGTGTTTCCGGAAATCACCGAGATGCAAGCCCGCGCAATTTTTGAAGCCGCATGTGAGCTGACTAAACACAAAAAGAAAGTCTTTCCCGAGGTGATGATCCCTCTGGTGGGTCATATAAATGAATTCCGAAATCAAAAGGAGGTGGTGGTGCGGGTAGCAGAGGAGACACAGAGGAAGTATAGGGTCAAAATCAAATATCTGGTTGGAACCATGATAGAGATACCCAGAGCCTGTCTCACCGCGGATGAAATAGCTTCAGAAGCTGAATTCTTCTCTTTCGGCACCAACGATCTCACTCAGATGACCTACGGCTTCTCCCGGGATGATGCGGGAAAGTTCTTACAGTATTACACCGATCACGGCATCCTGGATCAGGATCCTTTTGTGAGTTTGGACCAGAGTGGAGTGGGGCAATTGGTGGAGATGGGAGTGAAGAAAGGTCGTCTGACACGTAAGGATTTAAAGGTGGGCATCTGTGGTGAACATGGCGGTGATCCGGATTCGGTGGTTTTCTGCCACAAGGCGGGATTAGATTACGTCAGTTGTTCGCCCTACCGGGTTCCTATCGCTCGCTTAGCCGCGGCTCAAGCCGCCATAGGGAAGGAAGTAGAAGAATACACTTCAGCATAGTCAAAATCCCCTTGTGTGGAGATGAGAGTTTACTTTTGTGACTACTAATAGGTTAGCTCGCTTCAGATAATAAACTTATGATTTGGTTGGAAAGGATTAGAAGATGCTTTGAATCTAATACCGTTTGGTATAGTCGACATGCCAGATTTGAGATGATAAGCGAAGAATCTGGTCGAATAGAAGACGAGGAAGTATATCAAGCGATCTGCGTAAGTGAAGTCATTGAGGAACATCCTAATGACACGCCTTATCCCAGCGTTTTGATCTTCGGCAGAACGAAAAAAGATCGACCGTGGCACATCCTTTGTGCGTATAATCACCATGAAGAATTGGTTATTATTGTTACTGTCTACCAGCCAAACCCGCAATTATGGGTTGACTTTAAGAGGAGAAAAACATGAAATGTGTGATTTGCCACGGAGAGGACATCAAAATCAAAGAGGTCAAGGAAGAGCTTTATTATAATAACAATATCGTTTATGCCCCAGTAAAGGTTTTGGTTTGTAGAGCGTGCGGTGAACGCTATTATGATCGAAGAACTATGCGGTTTTTGGAAGAAGTAAAAAGGGAGCTGAAAATTAAGAGGGTGAAGCTAAAAGAGGTAGGCAAGCTTTTGATGTATGGTCATTGTGTAAATTGTGGGGCTGTTGCCGAACTCTTTTAGTTAAGGAAAGGAAAGTGACCATAAATTGCTT
>CAZOJT010000016.1:0-57374 GCA_964580215.1 uncultured Ignavibacteria bacterium
ATATTATCAACTAAATCTAACCTTTTTACCAACACGAAACTTCCATTAAACCGAATCTCTCTTAAGTCGTTTTTGGTTTTGTGCTTGCGCCGTTTCCTTTTAAGCAGTCCTTCTTGTTTCCAAATCTTGCGGATAGCTTTATCAGAGATGGTAAGGCTAAAGTCTCGTTTGATCCTTTGGGCACCCCATGGTTTAAGCTTTTCTTTTAGCTGGACGGCTAACTTTCTTTGTTTTGGGTCTATTCTAGATGGTCTGTTTTTGGGCACCTTTCTTCTATTCTCCAGACCCCTCAATGAGCCTGGCTGCCACCTTTTCAACCACTTGCGCACTGTTTTAGGGGTGGCGCCAAAAACCCTCGCCGCAGGTTTAACTCCTTTATCCTTAGCATATCCGACCATCTCATGCCTGATCCATCTGGGGTCTTTACTTTTTCTCATAATGGTGTAATATTTAAGCGTAGACATCTTTCCCTCCTCCGGAGTTTGTTCTTTCTCCATTAGATTAAACTCCTCCGAGGGGGAGATGTCCATTGTTTCTTTATCTCATCCCGCCAAAGGCGGGACTCCTCTGCCCTCATTCTCAGGCCTCCATCTTTTCCACCAATCCTCTACCACCTTTTTCCCTTCCCTACCATAAACCAACAGAGGGATACCTTCTACCTTCCGTTTCCCAGAGTTAAATTTTTTATTCTGGCGTCGACAAGCATAAAGAGGTATGTTGTGTTTTTGCAAATGTGCGAAAATTCATCACCATTTCATTCAAAATCGAGGTAAAAGAAGTATGAGATCGCCGAACACCGAGCCAGGCCCCGAACAAAAATGGTTCGGGGCAAGCAACAACAAAAAGAAAAACGAGAAAGGAAGTGCGAGCATGAGCAAGAACGATTCTGTACCCCCCTCCGATTTTATCCGAAACATTATCGAGGAAGACCTGAGGACAAACAAATACGAAGGGCGCGTGCATACTCGATTTCCGCCAGAGCCAAACGGCTATCTACACATCGGACATGCCAAATCCATCTGCCTCAATTATGGTATTGCCGTCCAATACGGAGGTCTTTTCAATTTGCGCTTTGATGATACCAATCCAAGCAAAGAGGAAGTCGAATATGTGGAATCGATCAAAGAAGACATTCGATGGCTTGGAGTCGATTGGGGTGATCGTTTATTCTACGCATCTGATTACTTTGAACAACTCTACGAATACGCCGTGCAGTTAATTAAAAAAGGTGAGGCTTACGTTTGCGACCTGAGTGCAGATGAAATCCGAGAGACCCGAGGCACCTTGACTGAGCCGGGCCGGGAAAGTCCTTATCGAAATCGTTCTGTCGAAGAGAACCTGGATCTGTTCGAACGTATGCGGGCTGGTGAATTCGAGGACGGTTCCCGTGTGCTTCGCGCAAAAATCGATATGGCATCTGGAAATTTGAACATGCGCGATCCGGTAATGTACCGCATTCTACACGCCGAACATCACAGGACGGGTAACAAGTGGTGCATCTATCCGACGTACGACTTTACCCATGGCCAATCGGATTCCATTGAAGGGATTACACATTCAATCTGCACGCTCGAATTTGAAGACCATCGCCCGCTATACGACTGGTATCTAAACCAGTTGGGTATCCATCATCCTCAGCAGATCGAGTTTGCCCGCCTCAATCTCAGCTACACCGTGATGAGTAAGCGAAAGCTTCTGGAATTGGTAAAAGAGGAGCATGTCACTGGTTGGGATGATCCACGGATGCCCACAATATCGGGTTTGCGGAGACGTGGTTACACACCGGAGTCAATCCGAACTTTTTGTGAACGTATCGGAGTGGCTAAGCGGGATAGTACCGTTGATATCGCATTGCTCGAGCACTGCCTGCGTGAAGATTTGAACAAGCGAGCCCCGCGTGTGATGGCTGTGTTGCGCCCGCTTCGGGTGGTCATTGACAACTATCCGGAAGACCAGACAGAAGAGTTAGAGGCAATCAACAATCCGGAGGATCCTTCTATGGGGACACGGAAGGTTCCTTTTTCACGCGTGCTACACATCGAACAAGAGGATTTTCGTGAGGAACCACCAAAAAAGTTCTTCCGTTTAGCTCCTGGTCGGGAGGTGCGTCTAAAACATGCTTACATCATTAAATGTGAACGGGTAGTCAAGGATAAAAAGACTGGCGAGGTGATGGAACTGCACTGTAGTTATGATCCTGAGACTAAAAGTGGCGGAGCAAAAGCCGCACGTAAGGTTAAAGGGACTCTGCACTGGGTTTCTGCTGATCACGCTCTCGAAGCCGAAGTCCGTTTGTATGGTCATCTTTTCTTAAAAGCAAATCCAGATGATGTGGAGGAGGGTTCCGACTTTAAAGTTAATTTGAATCCGAACTCGTTGGAGACATTGAGCGCGTGCAAAGTTGAGCCAAGCCTGGCAAATGCAAAACCAGGAGATCGCTATCAGTTCTTAAGGCTGGGCTATTTCTGTGTTGATCCTGATTCGTCGGATAAAAAACTCGTTTTCAATCGGACGGTATCGTTACATGATACATGGGCCAAGATCGAGAAGGCGCAGCAGAAGAGGGAGAGATAATTTCGTTATTACATCGGGATTTTGTCCTATAGATATATTTCGTGTCAACAACGCACAAAAGCTACCCGCCGGGTCAGGGGACCTGGCGGGCACAAACCGGAGAGGTGATTAGGTGCTACAACTCGATCTGAGAGTAAACGATTATATTCTTGCTGGGGGCTAAGGTAGATTTTGACAGATTGAAGGCAGCTAACTTCAAAAGAGTTGGCATCATAAGTAGGATAACTATAGTGGCCAAGAAGAAAGACTCAGTCTACAGAACCGGGAACTGCAGTATCGCCTGCTTTCGGGAAACATTTAACATGGTCACGATTGATTCCGGGCCCTATCAGTGCCACACCGTGGCAGATATATACCTTTGGAATCATTTCCTTCATAAGGTCGTCTTCACAATCAGATCACGCAAAAGTTCTCGATCGAATCTGCCAACTTCAGCACAACTTCTTCTGAATGAATTCATTAAGACTTGCTATCATAACATAGGTCCCCCGATTGCCAATATCGAAGACTGGGGTTATGTTTGGGAGAACGATGAGTCTCTTGTTAAGGTAGGTATTCTGAAAAGCGGGAGGCAATTCTTTGTGATTTGGGAGTTAAAGCATGTTAGTTGATAACAGGAATTTTGTGGCTCTCGGACCCCCATTGCTCCGGCTGGATGTTATCATCCAGCCGCAGGGAAGACGGATGATAATCCGAAGGATCCATAGGACAATCCGTCTAGGAGCGGAATTTGGAGTGTTCACCTTTAGGTGAACCGACTGAAAATCCTTTGCCTTTGAGGAGGTTTCAGGTCAAGCTAAAGTCGTGGATCCCGCCTTGGCGGGGCTTGACACTCCAGCAAAACCTTTCCCAACTTAGCTTTTTTAGCCACCTTTTCTAACTGAATTTCGTCCGAATAAACTCGACTGCTTTTTGGATTCTTTTCACCACTTCCTCTTTACCCAGAAGCTCCAACAGATCGAAAAGCGGCGGTCCGGCTGAGGTTCCGGTTGCTGCCAAACGAACCGGGTGAATCAAGACAGATGGTTTTATTCCCATTTCGTCGGCTAAGCTACGGAGTGCTTGTTCTATTTGAGCTTTCTCGAAGCTGTCCAAACCAGAAAGACGATCAACATACGCACGCAACCTGTCTGCGGCTTCAGGTGAGCTGAAATGTTTTTTTGTTGCCTTTTCCTCGTATTGATAGTCGAACGCAAAAAAGTATTTGCCTTTCTCGGCAAACTCTTTTAAAGTCTTGCATCTTTCTTTGAGTAAGGAAACAAATTTCAAAAGCCTTTCCCTTTTCTCCGTCATCATTTCTTGACTTATCAACTTTTCCCTGATCAAAAAAGGGATGACCAATTCTAAAAGCTTCTCATTGTCGCTGGCGCGGATGTATTCCCCATTCATCCATTCCAGCTTCTCTTTATCGAAGATCGGATTCGACGGATTCACCCCTTCCAGGGTAAACAGCTCTATCATCTCATCTATGGAAAGGATTTCCCTGTTGTCTTTTGGCGACCAACCCAGAAGGGCTGAGAAATTCACAAAAGCCTCGCGCAAAAAGCCTTGCTCCTTATATTCCATCACAGAAACCGCCCCGTGCCTTTTTGAGATTTTGGCTCTGTCCTTTCCTAAGATAAGAGGAATATGGGCAAAGTGAGGAGGAGTTAGGTCCAGAGCTTTATAAATGAGAGTCTGTTTGAAGGTGTTGGCTATGTGGTCGTTTCCTCTGATGACGTGAGAGATTTTCATATCTACATCATCCACCACGCAGGTGAAGTTATAAGTCGCAGTCCCGTCTGATCTGAGGATGATTAAGTCATCTAACTCTTTGTTCTCTTTCTTAAGCTCTCCGTATACCAGATCAGAGAAGACAGTCTCGCCCTCAGGCACCAGAAGTCTTATTGCCCTGGGCTCTCCCTTTTTTATTTTCTCCTCCTTTTCGGCATCCGAAAGTTTCAGACAGGTTCGGTCATATTTCCAGGCGCCCTTGGAGGCGATGGCTTGTTTTCTCTTTTTCTCTAATTCTTGAGGAGTACAAAAACAGAAGTAGGCTTTCTCGGTTTTCAAAAGCTTCTGAGCATAACCCTGGTATATTTCTGCTCTCTGGGACTGATAGTATGGTCCCTCATCCCAGTCCAACCCCAGCCATTTCAGGCTCTCTAAAATAGCATCCACCATCTCTTGGCTGGAACGGGACACATCCGTATCCTCGATTCTTAAGATGAATTTTCCTTTATGATGCCGGGCAAAAAGCCAGTTGTAGATGGTGGTGCGGGCAGTGCCTACATGAAGGAAACCGGATGGACTGGGAGCCATCCGCACTCTTACCTCACTCATACTTCTGCTTTCCTAACAACCCCTCTGATTCAGCTTCGGTCCTCTGCAACGGCTGTATCACAACTTTAGCTTTTTCCTGTTCCAGGTAAAATCTAATTCCTCCCATTCCTCTGGCCAACAGATTGTAAATCCAGGTGAAGATAGCGGTAATCACCGCACCACCTACAGCATAAAAAAGTACCATAAGGAATATTGTGACGATACCCACAGCTCCGGTCAAGCCTCGTATAGCCTCAAGTTCGCCGCCCATCTGGCTTAAGAGTCCACCTATCATGGCAAGCGTAAAAGCATAGAGAACTCCAGCAATCAAGCCAAAGATCCCACCCAGCACGAATGCGATCTTCACTACAGACCAGATGTCAATTTTTTTTATCTCGTAAGTCATGTCCCCTCCTCTTTTTTAGATCTCTGTGTTTTATCGGAGTGCAAACCTTCATACATTAGTTTCATGATGTTTGGATTATACAAAATGTTCCATTTAATGGCAAGAAGTTTTATCGGGATCTGAAAAAAACAACGGGAATCTGGCAGGCAGGGATGTCTACCGTACGAGATAATGACGGGTTTCACCTCGTAGGCCGGGTTCACCCGTTTGATGCTTCGGGAATGGGAATTTCCAAAACTAAAGGACATTGGGATTCCCCGATGCCGATGCATCCAGACTCATTGGATTCGACCTTGACAGATGAGACCTAAAAAAGGGTGTTGGGCTTTTGTGAAGGCTGGTAAATAGTGTATTTTTGGTTTTAAGGGGTACAAGATGTAATGCCACGAGTTCTTTTTGTCTTCGTAAGTCATTGTCCACAGGATCCACAGGAAAAGCCAATAACAATTTTTCTCAAACTGTCAAACTTGAGTTGGAGGATTAAAAAAATGATTTCAGGCTGATCGAACTGCTGTTCGGAACTTCGGTTTCTCGTCTCTAACTGGAGTTTTGTAGGTCGAGCATGTCCGCCCTTCGACAAGCTCAGGGTGGTGAGCAAAGCCGAACCAAAGGACTGCTCGACAAATAGGGTTGTCAACTACCCTTTGGGATGACTCTTCAAGGCGAGTTCTTTAGGATGGTTAACCTACAAGACTTCGTTTCACTTGCTCTTGGACGGATTATCATCCGTCTTCCCGTCTGGCTGGACGACGGAGACCCCCAGACGGGAGCGCATGCTCGTTTGGGATAACATCCAGCCGGAGCATAAACGAGCCTTCAGGGACTGTTGAAAAGTGTCTCACACGCTTTAATTAGTGAGAAGATTATCGTAGGGATCCCGCCCTGCCTTTGGCGGGGGGATGGCTGTCTTCCTTAAAGTTAGGACAGGGATTCATCCTGAAGGACAAGCCCTGTCCCTATCCTATGGATCCTGCGGACATAAAAAATTCTCCACAAAATGGCTTTTTCAACACACCCTAAGGCCTTGTCCCTGGTGATCTTGGATGAGTTTGTCAAGACCCATAGCCAGAATTCTAACCTCCTTATGAGTGGATATAATTTTGCCGGGGGCTAAAAAAAGGAGAAATTTTTCTTGACTATGTCTGTGGTTTGCTTATATTATACATAGAGTCTTATTTTGCAAGAGAGTGGATTTCTCCACAATTAAAAATTGGAGAAAAGCTTTTTGTGTGCCCCAAATTTATTTATCGTATCTAAAGTAAGGAGGAAAAGATGAAGCAAGGTATTTTGATTTTAGTTCTGGCGGTTTTGGTATCTCCGATTCTTCTGACAGGCTTAAGTTTTGCGGATCAGGATCCCAATGACCCCTACGGGCCTGACTCTGTGCTGTTCAGGTCAAGAGAGCTTTTAGTCCCTTGTCCACCTGAAGCTGGACAGGCTGTGATCCCATTATATTTCAGAAATGATACCTACATCATCGGCCTGCAGGTTCCGCTAACTTGGACCGGACCCGTTGATTTGGATTCGGCCAGTTTCTTCGGAAGCAGACTTAATTACGTGTGGGATAAGGATGTGACCATTGACAATATGAACAAAAAGGTCCTGGTCACAGCCCAGGTGGGGATACAACAGCCTATACCCGATGGGCGAGGCATGCTGGTAAAGTTCTATTTTTCCACCAGTGATACGGGCGATTTGATTATTGACACAGTGGCTGACTCTCCCCTTCCGGAGGAGCATCTTTTGTTCACCCGTGAGGATTCAGTCACCTACACCCCCCAATACCGGAGAGGAGAGTTCCATCTGGTGTGTGAGCAAGACCCCAATGATCCGGGAATACCGGATTCGGTCTCATTTTATCCTGAATATGCCTATTATCCTCTCCCCGGTGGTCCGGGTTTGTTCTATGCCCACATACGTGTGGCCAACGATGATTCAGTTGGAGCGATCACCCTCCCACTTACTTGGTCCGGACCTGTTGATTTTGATTCAGTCACATTCATAGAAACCATATTAGGGGATTCTGTTAGAGTGGCTAATGTGGATACTGTGGTTAAGAAAGTGCTGGTCGGTTTGATTCCGGTGCATGATCCTCCCATTCCTCCAACTCAAGGGCTTTTCACCACCCTGTGCTTCACCTTGACTGACATGACCGGGATTGTGCAGATTGATTCCACCTTCATCCTTCCGATTAATCATTTAATCTTTACCACCACCGAGCCTCAGGGCTATCACCCTCAGTATGTGGCTGGAGAGTTCCCTGTCTTGCCATACTGGCCCGGAGATGTTACCTTTGATGGGGAACGAAGAGATCTTGAGGATGTGCTTTATCTGATCAACTACATATATAAGGGTGGTCTTGCTCCGCCTCATCCTATCTCAGCAGAAATAACTGAACCGGATAGCACTATAGATATTGAGGATGTACTTTATCTGATCAACTACCTGTATAAATTTGGACCGGTTCCCAATCCCGGTGATCCCTGGTAAGAAAGAGAGTCCGATAAGAGGATTAAAAGGCGTCCCGCCAACGGCGGGTCGCTTTTTTTATTTTTATTTTGATCATACCTGAATTATCCACGATTACTCTCTCTGTATCCGGGCAAAGCCAACAGTTTTGTTCTCGTCCCAAACCATCCATGATCGCAGCGAAAACGAAAGACGGCTGCCCTTTCTTTTACTCTCGTGTGGTTTAGTCTCACGATAACCAGAACCTAACTTAAGTTAGGTTCTGGTTTCGATTTCGAGATGAACGGCGGGTGAAGCCTGCCAGCCATGCACGGACGCCTGGACGGGGGCGTCTGCCTGCCCCTCTGGGCTCCAAAAGCCAATTGTCCAACTCATACATTACCAACAGAAAATGTGATTGAAAAAGTGGTTGACAGGGTTGTACAAATGGTTATAATGACTAATGCGAACCGAGTGGATTTATCAGAAATCGGGCTTTAAAGGTTGCGCCAGGAGCTTACTCTTCCCCGTACGGGGAATCCTGGTGACTAACGCATTGAAATCAAAATTCATCAGGACTAAGTCCTGACATAAAATAAAGAATGGATCAAGCTGTTAACACATTGGCGAAAGACGCTCGTTGGGAAGGATGGTCAAAGAGTTCATTTGAATCCCTTCAGACTATGGCATGTACTTTCGGGTTTGCTCATCAGGTACCAAAAGCAGTAGTAAAATGCTTTGACGTTGTAAGAAAACTCATTCTTCATAGCTACTTCGAATATGAATTTCTTGATGTCGCTTTCGAAAGAACACTTTTCATCTTTGAATTGGCATTAAAGATTCGCTACGAAGAGATTTGTGGCAAGAGATCTACTGGAAAAAACTCAAATTTGCGTAAACTGATTCATTGGGCTAGCACACAAGGCCTTTTTGAAGATGACGAAACAGCAATTCAATCCATACGACAGCTACGTAATGACATGGCGCATCCTGAAAGAAATAAACTGTTCGGATATTTTTCGTTAGATGGCATCCATAAAATTGTTGAAGTAATCAATGAGCTTTACGAGGGTATTGATTTAAGAAAGTCTCGTACACAACAAGAAGCGAAAGCTGAATCTCTACTGGATGAGTATCTAAAGAAAGGCGCTGAGTTGGAATTACGGAATTTTCGGCTCATCATATTCAAAGCCAGTTTGCTGTATTGCGATAATAAAGTCTTTCCCCCAAAGTGCTATTTTCTTTTTTGGCCAATTTTCGATCCAACTCCACGAGATGAAAGAGTTAACGTTTGCGAACCAATTATCTTTAGTTCAAATTACTGGGAGTTTACTGATGACGTTTTTAGATTTAAAAGTGATGTTGATGAGCACGAGTTCAAACTAAGAAGGATAACTATAAAAGAAAACATTCAGAAATATGAGAAGTGGATAAAAGATTTTGAGGCAAGTGAATTCCCAGTCAGATACATAATCAATTATCGAATTGGGGAAATTAAGGGTTGCGTCAGGCGCTCACTCCTGACGCCTAAGAAACGATGTGTGTCAGGACTAAGTCCTGACACAACGCAATCATATTAAAGAAGAAGAAATAAGGAATTAGAAATGGAATTAGTTCCCACATTTGAAATTGGATGGCTTAATGGGTGGCTTCTATTAGCTTTGCTCTATTTGATAATGGGTATATTGCTTCTCACCTTTCCCAAGTATGTGGTAGCACGGCTTTATGAATATGACAGGTCAAGTTGGAGTAAAAAGCAACGAGCATTTTATTTTGTAGGAAGATTATTAGTTCTTATTTATTTTGTTCTAATAATCTTTACTCCATTAAAAATAGGATCAAATATACTCATTCCCGGGATTATTTTATTTGTCGTTGGCTTAACTGGTTTCATTATTGCTCTTTTCAATTTCAAAAATACACCTCCTGATAATTTGGTTACACAAGGAATTTACAGAATATCACGCCATCCACAGGTTCTAATGTTATTTATTTTAGGTTTCGGGATTTGTATTTCTATAGGCTCTTGGCTTGCACTATTTATACAAATTCTATCTTCATTATTTGGTCGCTATAGAACTCTGGCGGAAGAACAAGCTTGCTTGGATAGATATGGTGATTCGTATCAAAGTTACATGAAAAATGTGCCTAGATATTTCATATTCTTTTAATTATGAATTTTCAGCGTTTTAAATATGAAGCTGATGAAAAAGCATAAAATTTTTGGTTCTTCTCCCAATTAGTGGATGAAAATATGGTCTAAATAAAAGTATAGACATCCTTTACTCCTTCTGGTATAATATTGTTGACAAAAAAGCCAAAAAGGAGGACAGGATGTCTAGGATAAGTATAACACAATACTTCTTTCCAGGTCAAGTAAAAATTATGGAACAGTTGTTTTCCCCAGATTCGAGTCCGCAGGATCCAAGTTCGGATCGGGTCATTATCTCTATGAGACCTAATCTTCGCTTCACTCCTCGCTGTAGTAAATGTGGAAGTAAAACCCTCGTTTCCCACGATATGACAAAACGGCTGGTTAGAGATTTAAATCTGGCTGCCACCGTAGTTTGGCTTAACTTGTTTTATCGAAAGGTTTATTGTCCCATCTGCAAAAAGGTGCGAGTGGAGAAACAGGAGTTTGTTGAGCCCTATGCCCGTGTGACTAAACGACTTGCCCGCTATATCTACGAGTTGTGTAAGATAATGACGGTTAAAGAGGTTGCTTTTCATGTGGGGCTTGATTGGAAGACGGTTAAAAACATTGATCCCGCCTTGGCGGGAGAGGAAGTCGTAGTTCAGGAGCCGCAGGCTCCTGACAACATAATTCAAGTGTCAGGAGCAAAGAGGTCCTGACCTACCATTTATTATTGTTGTTAGTGTAACATGTCCATTTTGCGCCGTTACCATCGTGAGGGTAATATCTATTTCATCACCAACGTAACATATGAGCGAAAGCCCGTATTGGTCGATAACATCGATTTGCTGTGGGCTGGATTCAGTACGGTCAAAAATAAAGCAACTTTTGATATAATGGCGTGGGTTATCCTGCCTGACCATTTCCATATCGTGATTGACCCTAAACAACATGACATTTCAAACATTCTTCAACGAATCAAAATGAGCTTTGGTGTCCTCTGGCGAAAGCGAATGAATTTCTTTTGCGGAAGAGTGTGGCAAAACCGCTTTTGGGATCATATCATCCGAGATCAGGAAGACCTAAATCGACATATCGATTATGTCCATTTTAATCCGGTTAAACATGGATATGTTAATTCACCATTCGACTGGACACACTCGTTCATTCACAAATATCATGCAGAGGGTTTTTATTCTCGCGACTGGGGATTGAGAGACACTACTGAGATTAAACGAAAATTTGGAGAATAATATTGAATGTCAGGAGCACAGGGCTCCTGACCTACTAACTGCACACTACTGTGTGCTTTTGAAGCAACATCTAATGGATAAGACGCGGTTTTACTGTAACACTTGCAAGAATGCCACTTGGCACGAAATTGTTGCGGAGCATCAACAATCTCATCATGATTTCTTTTGGGACGCAGACAAATTATTCCATGGACAAATACTAAAATGCTCTGGCTGTGATTCCTTATCCTTTCGTCTCTACGAGCATCCTTTTGAGTTTGATACAAGCGGCAAGGTGGTCGAACATATTTACCCGACCCGAGAACTTGAGAAGCGAGAGCGGAAATATTTCGGCATACTACTACCTGAAGGTATAAGCAAGATTTACGTACAAACTAATGACGCCTATGACAATGAGCTATATCTGTTGGCCGCAATAGGTCTACGAACACTGATTGAGGCTATCGTAGTCAAAAAGTTGCCTCCAAACGAATACTCCGCAAGCATTCAATCAAAAATAGAAGCGTTGAAAAAACACTTCAGCGCAGAAGTCATAAATACGCTTCAGGAGTTCCGCTTTATGGGAAATAAGGCGACTCACGAGCTTGAAGAACCAGACAAGCTGGACATTCATAGAGCCTTGAATGTAGTTGAAGACATTATGACCTTTTTCTTTAGCGTTGAAGATAGCGCGTACTATTACAGGATTTATAAGAAGAAAAAGAGCGGGGGCTAACACCGGGTTGCAGCCGACGCGCTCTGCACGCGGCTGATCCCGTTGCCATTATGCCATATCACAGGGAATTTCATATTATATCGTCTACGTTGCGGGATACATTTTCAGTACCTTCTGTATGTATCGGGTGTGCAATCTCTCATGATCAACCAACTCGTAGGTCAAGCATGGCGTCCAGTTGGATCCGTAGGATAGCCTGTTTGACGAAAAAGTCTTCAATGGTGAAAATGACAGCTTCCCTATTTATGGGGGATGAATATATGCTGTATGCACATAAACTCCCCTTGTGGGAGAAGAATAATCTCTCTGGAGCACCGCCGAATGGCTGGAAAAAATTTAAAAACAACCACCAGTAAGGTCAGTAAGGTCAGAAATACCAGTTTCGTACGTCAGGAGCCCTGAGCTCCTAACCTACTAACTACGTTGCGGGATACATTTTCAGCAGCCTTTGAATATATTTCGTGTGTAATCTCTCATGATCCACCAGTCTCCGCAACACTTTTCTTGCTGTCCATAAATCACAAGTCGGGCTTTTATATTTCGCTGGCTGATGGATTCCTCTCATCGTCTCTCTGGGAAGCTTCTCTAAAGCCCCAACCACCAACTCTCTGATGTGATTCAATAATCCAAAAACGTCTTTATGGAATTTTTCAGGCATCTCAATATTAAGGCGGTTAACATACCACCATTCCACGTAAGCTATGTGTCTGAGACAATTTCTTAGTGAGCGGGGTTGGTCATTTGGTTTGAAGCCAAGCTGTTTCCCAGTTAGATTGGACACTAAAGCAAGTAAATCGTTACGGGAATATTTCATTAGCTGAATGGTTCTTTTAATGTCATCTCTTTTAATAGGTAAAACTTCAGACCAGAACAATGGCTCAGGCTTACCAGCTTTTGCAGGATTGTAGGATATTTGTATCATTTCAGCCACTTCAATTTCTATGTCATGCCTCTTATCTTGAGCTTTCTCTCCGTGTTTCTTCAGCCACTCAAACCATTCAACTATAGCAATTCTCGCTTTCTGTAAGGCCCTTTCCTTTGTTCGTCCAAAAACCCAAGAGCCAGGGCAGTCTGGAACAAAAGCGCCTGTCGCCTGAGGACCCACCTCAAGGCATACAGGAAATTTTGACATGGCTTTTTCTTCCTCTATATAATACATGTTAACTTAGAGTGTCTGCCTTAAGGGCTTGTTGAAAAAGCTACACTGCGGGGCGGGATGACGGAGACCCGTCTGGGAATTCCCGACCCTATCTCTGAAAGGCTACCTTGTCAAGACATTTTTCTTCTTTGCTAAAGGTTTTTAGGTTTTTTTCCATCTATCTCTTCGTCCTACCGTAGGTGGACATTGTTTTTTATTCGGTGCCGGGTTTCCCAATTATGTTTAACGGTGTACCTTTCCGCCAGGGGCGGATCTGCCTATGGCAGAAATTTTTACTTGACCTGGAAAGAAGTATTGTGTTATACTTATGTCAGACATCCTGTCCTCCTTTCTGGCTTTTTTGTCAACAATATTATACCAGAAGGAGTAAAGGATGTCTATACTTTTATTTAGGTCGTATTTTCATCCACTAATTGGGAGAAGAACCAAATATTTATTCACGGATCGTGTGGACAAAAGCTTTGTCCCAAGTCAAAAAACAAAACTTACAATCTGTTCTTTGGAGGGAGAAAAAATGAGAAAAGTTTCAGCCTGTTTTACAGTGGTGTTATTGATGCTGGTGGTCTGGATAAATTCTTGCTTTTCTCAGAACCTGAATGATATTTTCAAAAAACACATGGATGCTCTTGGAGGAAAAGAGAATCTGCTCAAGGTTAAAACTCTCTTTTCAGAAGCCACAATAAAAGTGGGAGGCCTGGAGGGAACGTTAAGGGTTTGGTGGAGTGGGCCTGATCGAATGAGACAAGAGGCTGATTTTTCTATCTTCAAACAGTTGATCGTCTGCGATGGCAAAGATTTCTGGCTCAAAGACCAGAACGGAAAGGTTAGGGAATTGGTAGGATATGAAAGGCAGAAACACATGCAAGAGCTTTATTTTGAAGCTTTGTCCTATCTTTTTCCTGAAAGGGGTGAAGGAGAAAAGAAACTTATCGGCGAAGAAGAACAGGATGGAAAAAAATACTTTATAGTGGAAATCACTCCCGAGGGCGGCGAGCCGAGGAAGCTTTTTATCAACAGTTCAAGTTGTCTGATAGATAAATATCAGGAGCCAGCAGATGAGGAAACCGCTTTTGTCTTCTTAACCGATTATCGTTCTGTGGATGGGATTATGATCCCTTTCAAGTTACGTCAAACCACAGGCAAGCCGCAGTATGATATTTATATTGAATATGAAGAGATCCTGGTGAATCCCTCTTTGAATGACACTCTCTTTGTCAAACCACATGAGGAGGGCAAAGACTTTGGATTCACCACCTCTGCCGGATACACAAAGATTCCATTTGAGCTGGCTAGCAATCATATCTATCTGAAGGTAAAAATCAACAACTCTCCTCCTTTGAGCTTTTTGCTGGACACTGGAGCAGGAGCCAATTGCCTGGATTTATCCAAAGCCCAAGAGTTAGGAATCCAGACTGTTGGCAGAGTGGAGGCCAAAGGAGTGGGAGGATCTTCTGATGCCTCATTTCTCAGGGTTGACTCCATTGTGGTTGGCAATTTGACTTTTCTGAATCAAAACATGGCTGCCATCCAGTTGAGTCTCGTGGGCGGATTTGACGGCAAAGAGATCGACGGCATATTAGGTTATGATTTCTTCAACCGATTCGTGGTAGAGGTCGATTACGTACATCAAAACCTCACCATCTGGGAACCGGATAGTTTTACCTATTCTGGTCCGGGAGAAAAGATAGATATTTTGATCGAGAGGAGCACACCACAGTTGAGCGGCAAGATCAATGAAGAGCAGGTGGCTGATTTCAGAATCGATACCGGAAGCAGAAATAGCTTGGATTTGCATGCTCCTTTTGTTCGGAAACATGAATTATTAAAGAAATACCCGAAATATGTGGATGCTCCCGCAGGTTTTGGAGTGGGGGGAGCCACCAAAGGGGTGATAGGAAGAATTAAAAGTTTACAGATCGGCAACTTCACAATTCCCTCACCGGTTACCGGCCTCTCTTTGGCAGACCAGGGTGCGTTTGCTACCACCAAAACCGCAGGTAACATCGGGGGCGGGTTACTTAAAAGATTCAAAGTAATCTTTGATTATGCAAACAATCAAATGATTTTAGAAAAGAATGAAAACTTTGATCTTCCAGACAGATATAACATGAGTGGACTTTTTCTAATAGGAGAGGAGGGGAAGATAAAAGTATATAGTGTAATCAAGGATTCTCCGGCGGATGAGGCAAACATTAAAGCCAGCGATCAGATTTTAACTATAAACAACTCTTCGGTTAACAACTATTCACTTCAGCAAATTAGAGATTTGCTGAACCGGAAAGAAGGGACCAAGGTCAGATTAGACATAGAAAGTCGGGGGGAAACCAGAGAAGTGGAACTTATCCTTAAGGAGTTGATTTAGCAATCGAGGTAATAGAAAGGTGATCCCATCTAAATCAGTTACGTTAATGTTTTATGTTTTTACCAGCTTGAGTTTGAGGGTGGTTTGAACGCAGTATGTATCTCTTTTTGAGAAAATTTTCATCATTCTTTCCACCCCGCAGGCTGAAGCCTGCGACTACTCACTACTCCCCATGAGAATATCGAACCCATTTTTTGCTTGACAAGAAACCAACGGGTTAGTATTTTTGCGAACAAACAGGGATGATTTGAACAAGACAAAGAAAGGAGGTAAACGAACATTCCAAAATTTCGATTCAGTGGTTATTGTCTTAGCAGAAAGTAACAAACATTTGGAAAGGGAAAGGTTATGAAAAAGATAGTTTGTCTCAGCGTGATGGCCTTATTTCTTATAGGCGCATCTTCTGTCGCTTTAGCTGGTAAATTCAGCATAGGTGGTTTTGGCGGATTGAATATTCCCGTAGCGCAGGACGATGCCAAAAGCGGAGCTCTTTTTGGGGCAAAAGCAAGAATCCTGCTTCTCCCATTTTTGGGACTCGAGCCCAATTTCTCTTTTGCCAAATATGGAGGTGAAGATGTGGAGGTTCGGGGAAAATCATATCCGGGGGAAGGCGGAGATATTACTTCATTCGGTGCGGATATTGTTTTTGGCTCGATGTCCGGCTTTAGCAAGATGTTATTTTATGGATTAGCCGGAATAAATTACAATACCTACAAACGTGAGGAGGTTTCGGACGAAAGTGGAGTGGGGTTGGCGTTTGGGACCGGATTTGAATTCTTCCCCACCGAGCTTCTGAGCTTAGAGATCAGAGCCAAATATCATTCCATCAAGGTGGGAGACGGAGGAAGACCTCATCTTGAGCTTTCCGGCGGCCTAAATTACTATTTTGGCATCGAATAAAACAAGGAGGAGGACCTAATGAAAATGAAAAGAAAGAGCTGGACTTTGCTGTCGGTGGCACTTTTTGCGACTTTGCTTTTGAGCGGCTGTTGGCTCTTTGGGATTACTCTGATGCTAAGCTATGACATAGAGGACGAAATTGTGTCCACCGATACCCATTTCAACAGTGTGGCAATAGATTTGACCGAAGAGCAGGATTGGAAGGACAATCAGGATAAGCTTGATGAGATCCACAGTTTGCTTTTCCACGGATCTATTACCAATTACGAGAATACCTCGGCAACCGGACAGCTATACGTGTATAAAGATGGCACCTTGAATACCATAACGGAGGTAGAAAGTTTGGCAACCTTGGTCTTAGATGGGTTGGTTTTGCCTCCCGACAGCACCGTGGAGGTTCCTCTTCTCTACATGAACATTGAGGAAATCAGAGATCTTATCATGGAAGGAAAATTCTCCCTGTATGCCATTGCCACTAATGTACCGTTTCATATAAGGGTCTTTGACGCTACGGTGGTGGTGATATTTGCCGTAGAAGCCATATTCTAGATTTGTTCATACTACCTGATTTTCCTTTTGGGTCGAATTGTGGTCGAAGTTCTTTTTGTCCCGGCTTTGAAAAACCGAAGCCGGGATATTTTTTGGGGAACGTGAAACCTTGTCCGCCGGTGTGAACCAAGGGGGCTTGCTGAAGAACTTAAACTGGAGTGCCCGTGTGGGGAGATTCTTAGGGCAAACTTTCGCACTCCCAAAACACTTTTTCTTTGTTGGTAACGGACGCCCTCGTCCGTTACCATAATTTATATCTGCGTCACGGACGAGGCGTCCGGGATGAACAAAAGACTAAGTATAATTTTCTCAGGCTAAACTTACGAAAGGAAATATTTGACTTTCTGTTCTTTTTTAGCTAAATTTGACTTGGGTTCACATTGTACTACAAATCATTCCACAAAGAGGAGGAAGAATGAAGCTGACAATAAGTGTGATCAAGGCAGATGTGGGGAGCATAGGTGGACACATCAAGCCCAGTCAGAAACTGAAGGACTCGGTGGCAAATTTCGTCTACGAAAACGGAATCAAAAAGGGCCACCTAATCGATTATTATGTCTCCAGCACCGGCGATGATATTGCTATTTTGATGACTCATCAAAAGGGCGTATTGAATGATACCGTTCATAAGTTAGCCTGGGATGCTTTTCTGGAGGGGACTAGGGTGGCAAAAGAACAGGGTCTTTATGGAGCGGGTCAGGATCTCTTAAAGGATGCTTTTTCAGGCAATGTAAAGGGGATGGGTCCGGCGGTGGCAGAGATGGAGATTGAGGAAAGACCAAATGAGTGTTTCGTTTTTTTCGCCGCAGATAAGACCGACCCCGGGGCATACAACTTGCCCTTCTACCTTGGTTTCGCCGACCCCATGTATTGTGCCGGACTGTTGCTTTCGCCCAAGTTGAGCAAAGGATTCAAGTTCGTGATCATGGACGTGGCAAATACCGAAGGGGATAGGGTGATTGAGCTTTCCACCCCGCAGGATTTATATGATATAGCTTCACTTTTGCGGGATAATCAAAGGTTCGTCATAGAACATATATATTCCAACAACACCGGCGAAATCGCCGCTTCGGTTTCCACCACTCGTTTGCATAACATTGCCGGGAAATACACGGGCAAGGATGATCCCATTGCCGTGATCAGGGTGCAGGGAGCATTTCCAGCCACCGGGGAAGTTTTAGCTCCGTTCTCCATTGGACATTATGTAGCTGGATTTATGCGGGGAAGCCATACCGGTCCTTTGATGCCGGTTAAGGCAAATTCATCTATCTCCTATTTCGACGGACCACCCATAGTCTCCGCTCAGGCATTCTCAGTGAAGAATGGAAAATTGACCGAGCCGGCTGATGCCTTCGACCAACCTTTCTGGGATTGGGTGCGCGATCAGGTTTCACAAAAAGCATTGGAGATAAGAAGACAGGGCTTCTCTGGATGCGCCATGCTTCCTTATTCCGAGTTGGAATATGGTGGAATTGTGGAGAAGATGAAAAAGCTGGATGGCAAATTCAAGGTAAGAAAATAACCTCTGAGATGGGACAGGGGTTTAAACCCTGCCCCAAAAGAGAGTAATAAATATTTGGAGTGTCAAGCCCCGCCGAGGCGGGATCTACGACTTCAGCTTGACCAATGTTTTTTCATCGGATTCGGTCTGCCTAAAGGCAGACACTCCAGATTACATGAGAGTTTGTGTCAAGCAGGCTACGCCATGCTTGACCTACCATATATCTCACTCCCCATCTCCCCCTCTCCACACATGTGGAGAGGGGAACGGAGGGTTAAGACAAGGAGGTGACTAAAGAAGATATTGCTAATGATGTCTCACTTTTCAACTTTTTTCATTTATAGCTTTTCCTTAACCACGTTTTAAACCAAAGAAGGAGGATAAAATGTCTTTGGAAAAAATCAAAGTCAGATATTTGTCTTTGGCAATGCTTTTCTGCTTTTTGTTATCAGGCGCAATTTATGCTGTTGATAACGATGAAATGATGCAACTTAAAAGAGACAACATCTCACTGGATGGCTTCTCACAGAACCGTGGGGAAATGGATCTGCTTGCAAGGGATCAAGGGCTCTACAAACCCTGGCTCTGGGGGAATGACGTGACCATAGCCACCGGACCAGTTTCCGGAGGAATATCCACTGATTATGATACCAGTGGTAACATATATGCGGTCAGGTGTACCACATACCTGGATTCAAGCAATTCTATGGTCCAAGTTTTGAAATCCACCGATGGTGGAGAATCTTGGTTTCAGCTAAACTGGTTTGCTGCATCCGAAGGAGCTTTCAAGTGGTCTTACCCGGTGGTCTTGACAGGAACTGTCGGCAACAAGCTGTATGTCCCTGTCTTGACTTCCCAGCAAGATGGAGATATTTGGATGGTTCGTCTTACCCAGAGCGGATCAGTGGAAAACGCTAGTTTAGTTAAATATGATGCAGATACCATTTCCTACTTTACAGCCTGCACCAATATGGGAAGAGGGGACACCCTAGTGATTGTCTTTCAAAGGGATCGCACCGGCGCTACCCCATATCTTTATTCCACCATGTCCACTGATTACGGTGAAACCTGGTCCACTCCCCAAATACAAAGCTATGATGGAGAACATCCCGATATTGCGTATGGGCAGGGAGGGAATGTATATCTAACTTACCACAAGACAGAAAAGGACGATATCGGCTTTTTAAGAGGTACGACTTACGAAACTGGAATGTGGGTTTACTTTGAATTCCTCACCACGGATACCACTTCACGTCATGATGATTTTCCAAAAATCGCCGCCTTACATACCTCTCCGGTCGACAACGCCACAGTATGGGTGGTTTATAACCACACCGAGCCGGGTGACAAGCTTGAAACCGTCGATTTGAAATTTGCTTACAGCACCAACAGTGGAGTTGACTGGATCAAGGACCAGATTATTGCCAACTCACCCACTTACCATGAGATGGCACCCGATTTGAAGGTCTACCGGTCAACCGTCACTCCCATTGTAGACCTGTGCTATCTTAAACACGCAATTATTCGTAAGTCGACTCCCGATATCTGTTACACTTGGGCGTATTCCACATCTCCCGATGAATTCCACACTCCCCATAAAAAAATAAATGACCACTGGCCGTATTCGTCTCCAGACGGTCGGGAGGTCTGTCAACTGACCTTTTCAGCTCCCTCTGGTGGTCTTCCGGGAATCGTCTATGCGGGAGTGCCATCTCTGAAAGATGATGGGTGGAATCCTTACGATGGTGCTTGGGATCTTTACTTCGATTACTATAACTGGACGGATGTGGAAGAAGAAGTCGCAGAAGAAGAGTTACCTGCGAAATTTTCTTTGTCGGCTAACTATCCCAATCCGTTTAATCCAGTTACCAGAATTCAGTTTTCAGTTGGCAGTTCACAGTTTGCAGTTCACAGTCCCATCCTAACCACCCTAAAAATCTACAATGTTCTGGGACAGTTGGTGAGGACTCTGGTGAATGAGCCGAAGGAGCCGGGAAGCTATGAGGTGATATGGGACGGAAAAGATGAAAGTGGAGATGAGGTTGCCAGTGGAGTTTACTTCTATAAGCTGGAGACGGAGGATTTCAGCCAGACAAAGAAGATGGTGTTGATGAAATAGATCAACGGATTGAACGGGTCAACGGATTGAACGGATTAAACGGATTACGGATGGAGCAGATTTTTTGACAAGCAGGAAAATTTGGTTGAATGATACACAGCTATTTGGTCGGGATATTGTCGTATGCTCTTACAAATAGTTCTTGACAACTAATGGAGGTTTTGTTAATTAATCTTTTGTCAATATTGAGAGAAGCAAAGACATAAAGCGAGTGAAAACATAAGCCAAGCGGGCGTAATTCAGCGGTAGAATGCAAGCTTCCCAAGCTTGACGTCGAGGGTTCAACTCCCTTCGCCCGCTTTTTTGATAAGTGATACCCAAGCCCTAAAGGCTTGCCTGTAAATCGATGTGGGCTGAGAAAGCAGGGTGAAGAAAGTGGTGTAATGTTCGATAACTATAATGAATGATAATTAATTAACCTATTTACCAAGGAGGGTGGGATGATAAATTATACCAAAGCATTTTCTTTCATGTTCGAGGACAAGAACTGGGTCGTCAAGATTCTCCTGGGAGCGGTATTCAATCTCCTTACCGTTGTCCTGATCGGAATTCCCTTCATCTTCGGGTACCTTTTGGAGCTGGCTAAGAATTCAAGTCAGGGGAAAGAGATTCCGCTTCCGGAATGGGATAAGTTGGGAGATAAGTTTACCAGAGGTTTGGTTTATCTCATCATTGTGATTATCTATAGCATACCGGGGATTATCCTGTCTTTTATCCCCTGTGTAAAGTATTGCCTTGGACCTCTATACTTCATAGCTATGCTCTTCATACTCCCCTATATCACGGTCAAGTATGCCCAGACCGGAAGTTTTGAAGATGTTTTTCGTTTCAATGAAATCATTGATTTTACCAAGAAAAACATCAATAACCTGATTATCGTGGTTTTGCTTACCATAGCCCTGGAGATAATCGCCACCTTCGGAGTTCTGGCACTGGCGGTAGGGATATTTTTCACCATGTTCTGGGCAGGTTTAGCTATCTATTATCTATATGGAAAAGTGGTTAGAGAAGGACAAAAAGCGGAAGGAGACCGTCCCGAACCAGAGTCGGCTACCCCACCGGCAGTTTCTTAGTCTGGACTCAGAGCAGTTTTCTGCCCGGCTTGGTCAGTTTCTCGCCAGGCACGCGGAGAAGTTTGGCAGATGGACATACGATTTTGTGCGCCTTCACTGGCTGGGGATAGTCAATTTCCATCTATTTGTATTTTTGATTGGTGCACTGGAGGCACCGCTACTTTTGCATCTGGATCAGCAATGGTTATCTAAAATCGTCTACGGGTTTTATAGCTTTTTCTGTCACCAGGAAGCATCCCGCTCTTTCTTTCTTTTTGGAAATCAGGTGGCAATCTGCTCCCGCTGTCTCTCTTTCTATTCCTCTGTGCTGATTTTTGGTCTATGGGTAAGTTTAAAAAGGATAAGACCTCTGAACCCAAAACTGGCCATCTTGTTGATTCTGCCAGCCATGGTGAATGTCCTTTTGCAGGTTCTGCATATACAGGAGAGTACCAACTTGATGCGGGTTACCACGGGTTCGCTCTTGGGAATAGCTGCTTCTCTTTATTTGTTTCCAAGAGCGCAGAGAGCAATGGAGCGCCTGGCTGGTGGGACAGAGATTCTGAAAAGCCATACATGACACATCAATATGCGGAATTTGCCGATAAAATCTTCAAAGATCAAAAGTTTTTGCAACTTTTTCCTTCCTGAATCGGTACAATAATATAGCTTGCAATCTTAAACAGGAGTTTAAGGTATGATGAAATCTTTTTTGTGGTTTGCTTAAAAAACAAGATGGCAAAAGAAATATCTTAAATCCTGGGAAGAAGGGAGGACGTCATGAAAAGGCTTTTGATTTGGACTATGATGTTTCTCTTTGTGTTTCTCGGCGCCACTTGCTCTTACGCCAAAGCGAAAAAGACCGGAAAGGTGGAAAAGAACGTTTACACCGATTCGGAATTCGGCTTTCAAATCACCGGACTGGACAACTGGAAAGTGAAAGCCCAAAAGGAGCCATCTTTAGTTCGGGTGATCATGGCGCAAAAGAATTATAAGGCGAGCAACATTCCCGGTGCTTCCCGGTATACCACGGCAATCCCCACTATCCTGGTCCTGGCTGATACGACTTCTCTTTCTTTGAAGCAGGTGGAGGAAAGCCTTCTTAAGGAAGGAAAGCTTTTGCAGAACAAAGATGAATTTATGATAAAACTGGATATGATCTCCAACTCGGAATATCTGGAGATCCACGATGTGGTAATCGATAGCATCCCTGCCAGAGATTACACCCTCAAACAACCATACAAGAAAACCGGTGAGGACATAAGAGTAAGAGACCCAATCAACGGAAGTTCGGTGATCATCAAGGATTTTCTGGCAGGACATGTTATTTTATTCAAGAAGGGGAGGAACATCTATGTGGTGCAGTTTTTCTGCGAACGGGAATTTTACTATCCGGTCAATTCCGAGTTTCAGAAAATAATCGGTTCCTGGAAGTTTTCCACGGAATCCATAGAAACTGAGTAAATTCTTAAGTATTTCTTTCTCTCTCTCTCACCAGACAGAGCCCCCATCGGGGGCTTTGTTGTTTTTAGCATTAACCCAATTCTTTTGTGTAAAATTTTATTTGCAAAAACAGGTCTTTAGACTATATTATTTTATGAGTGTTATATCATTGTGCCACAGTATTGATAACTTTCGTGAAAGACTTGTTACTTTTATCCTTTTCAGAAAGGAGCAGAGAATGAGAAAAGGTGGTCTGGTTTGTTTCGTTTTTCTTTTTGGTTTATTAACTTCGATAACCTCTCTTGCTGATAATGACTGGATTTCTTTTCAGCCGGGGAGCGACGAGAGCTATCCCGAAGTCACAATCCTGTCATCCACAGCAGATGAGTTGACTCTCCAGATCAACTTTCCTGGCATGAACGCCAGGGAAATTACAAAGGAAGGGGACATTTATCAGGCTTTGTCCATCCCTGGTGGGGGACGCACTTATAACATCGGATGGGCTGAGCTTCCCACCTGGTCACGCTTCATTGCAGTGCCTCAGGGAGTAACCCCCGAGGTAGAGGTTGTTCAATACACCTCCCAAGTTCTTTCCGGCTACAATGTATGTCCGGTGCAGGAACAACCGGTGGATAAAGTGGATGCGCCCCAGCCGGAATTTGTCAAAGATGCGGAATTCTATGGCAAGGACAAGTTCTATCCTGATAGGTTAGCTTTCGTGGAAGAGCCAAAAATCATCCGTGGTTGCCTAGTTTCATCACTTGTTCTTTTTCCGGTTCAGTATAATCCCGTCAGAGGGGAATTAAAGGTGGTCTCAGAGATAAAAGTAAGAATAGGTTTCGCCGGGGGAGATGGCACCTTCATTGATCCTCGATACAGATCCCCATATTTTGAGAACCTTTTTCAGAACCTTCTTTTAAATTATTCCGTTTTAAGTCCACCTCCGACAGTGAGTGGAAAGGGTGATACCGGCTGTGATTTTTTGATCATCACTCATCCAAACTTTCAAGCCTGGGCAGAGTCCTTAGCTTTCTGGAAAAACCTGTCTGGAATTCCTACCTGGGTGAGAAATACTACACAAACAGGCTCTGATACCGGCTCAATCAGAGCCTACATTCAAAATGCCTATGACACCTGGTTGCCACCGCCATCATTTCTCCTTCTCATCGGGGATGCTGATTTTATCCCATTGTTTTATCGCAGTATCCATCCCTATGATTACCTAAAAACCGGAACGGATTTGTACTATACAACCTTAGACGGCTCAGATTTCTTTCCCGACCTATTTCCCGGAAGAATCTCGGTAGACAATGCTTCAGAGGCGGGTGTGGTGATAGCTAAGATTCTCAAATATCAGAGAGATCCTGTATCCAGTCCGGCATCGTTTTACAATAATGGACTGGTGGCGGGTTTTTTCCAGGATCGTGATTATGACGGTTATGCAGACAGATTCTTTATACAAACGAGCGAGACGGTAAGAGACTTTTTGATCTCACAAGCATACAGTGTGGAAAGATGTTACACCAAAACACCGGAAAGCGATCCATGTTGTTACTATTATGGTGAGCCACTTCCTCCGGGTTTAACCTGGAATGGAAATCACGTCCAGATTTCTAACGCCATCAATAACGGGGTTTTCCTGGTGAATCATCGTGATCACGGTGGCGTAGATGGATGGGGCGATCCAGAATATCTGGTATCGCATGTCAATGCTCTTAACAACGGAGACAAGTTGCCCGTTGTGTTCAGCATAAACTGTGAGACGGGACATTTCGACAATGAAACCGATGCACCAGAATATGAAACCCCGGCTTCTGACGTTTACTTCTGCGAGGCTTTCTTGAGAAAAGCTAATGGAGGAGCCACAGGAATCTTCGGGCACACCCGGGTCAGTTGGAGCGGGACAAATGATGAGTTGTGTAAAGGCTTTTATGATGCCATCTGGCCCGACTTCGATCCCAGCTATCCCGGCGGGGGATCCACGCATCCTATTTATAATCCCGTGTACCGTATGGGAACGATGCTTAACTTCGGTAAACTCTGGATGTATGATAAATACTATCTTACTGGTGGAGAGGGCTATCCCTGGGGATCAGGTCTGTATGAGACCAAGATTACCTTTGAGATGGGGACCTGGTTCGGCGATCCCACCATGCAGATCTGGACAGGTTTTCCGGAGACGCTCCAGATCTCCCATCCAGATACCATTTTTATTGGCTCTCATACTTTCCCCCTTGTTGCCACCTCTGGCGGCGCTCCAGTAGAGAGTGTCTTGGTTTGTCTGATGAATAATGAGGTTTACCGGACTGCCTACACAGATGCCTCAGGGGAGGTTGTCTTTTCCTGCTCAACCACGGTTGAGGGGAGCTTGCACGTCACCGCAACAAAACATAATTTCAGACCCTATCACGGATCGATAGTGGTAGTGCAGATACCTTTCATAAGTGGAGATGCCAACGGAGATAGTTTGATTGACTTAGCCGATGTTATTTTTCTTATAAACTACTTATATACTGGCGGCTTCGCACCCTACCCGTATGAGGCTGGCGATGCCACTTGCGACGGATGGATTGATCTGACGGATGTGTTGCTCTTGATTAATTATCTCTACAAGGACGGTCCCGTCCCGGACTGCTCCCGGACTGCTCATAGATGATGACGACCCGGAAAAAGTTTTTGTGAAGTGAGGGACAAAAAGAGTACGTAGAAAGACTTCAATCTCGTATGGCGGGATGAGAGTAGGGCATTCAACTCTGCTCCATGAGATCTTTCGCAGCCCCTACCAACCTATTGGAGCCTTTATTTGACAAATGTCATACTTTATAAAGTTAAACCCTTCTTCAGGGCCTCCACATTTATCTCAAGCATCTCTTTTTTGGCGCGATGGTATACCTTGGGAAGGGTCTTGATCACACTTTCCAAAGAGACCGCCTGAGTATGATTTATCAAAGCTCCTAACATAACCATATTGGCGCATTTGACTGTGCCGATCTCCTCTGCGATCTTATTGGCATCAATAATTATCGCATTTACATCAGTCCTTTTGGGCTGGCTGGAAACCAGAGATTCGTTGATCAGAAGCAGACCCTGAGGTTTTAAAGAAGGCTCAAATTTGAGCAGAGATGGCTCATTCATCACAATAAGGGAATCGGGAGAGGAGACCACAGGTGAGGCAACTTCATCTGAGGAGACCACCACAGAACAGTTAGCCGTCCCGCCGCGCATCTCCGCGCCGTATGCAGGGAAAAATGTGACATGTTTGCTATCCACCATTCCGGAATATGCCAAAAGTATGCCGGCTGAAATTACTCCCTGTCCCCCAAACCCAGACATTATCACACCTTGATACATTTAACCTCCGTCTGTATTATTGTCCGCCGACCACCGTCCGCAGTCCGCCGCTTATTCGTCCGCAGTCCACTGTCCGCCGAAAAAACAATATGTTTTTCTTGACCCTTGATCCTGTATCTGTCCACAGTCCACGGTTCACAGCAAAACCTTTTCTAACCCCAAGTCCCTAGCCCCTACTTTTTTATCTCGTCTGGAGACCTGAATACTCCCAACGGATAATAGGGGATCATCTCATCCTTTATTTTCTGGATGGATTGAAGCGGGGTCATAGCCCAGTCGGTGGGGCATTGCGACAGAATTTCTACCAAAGAGAATCCCAGACCATCCACTTGCACCTGGAAAGCCTTTTTGATTGCCTTCTTCGCCTTTACCACATTTCCTGGCGTGTTGACTGCCACCCTTTCTAAATAAGCTGGACCATCCAGCGCTGAGAGAAGCTCACACACCCGTATGGGATTTCCTGCCACCTTGGGGTCTCTTCCGAAAGGGGTGGTGGTGGATCTCATTCCCGGCAAGGTGGTGGGCGCCATCTGTCCTCCGGTCATTCCATAGATGGCGTTGTTTACAAAGATGATGGTTACATTTTCGGATCGAGCCGCACAATGGATGGTCTCAGCCATTCCAATGGAAGCTAAATCGCCATCTCCCTGATAGCTGAAGACGATACAGTCGGGTCTAACCCTTTTCATTCCGGTTGCCACCGCCGGGCCTCTACCGTGGGCGGGCTGAATCATATCGCAGTTGAAATATTCGTCCGCAAAAACAGCACATCCCACCGGAGCGATGCCAATGGTTCTTTCTCTGATGTTAAGCTCCTCTAAAGCTTCAGCCACTAACCGATGGGTTACTCCATGTCCACAACCCGGACAGTAGCGCATGGGAATGTCGGTTAATCCTTTGGTTCGTGCAAAAACTTTCTTTTCCATAGCTAATTAAGTTTAAAGGTTCAAAAGTTCAATAGTCCAAAAGTTTAAAGGTTCAAAAGTTCAAGGGCCCAAAAGTTTAAAGGTTCAAAAGTTCAAAGGTTCAATGAAGATCATTTCCCGTAAATTTTCTTTATCACATCTAGCACCTCAACCTCAGTAGGTATGGCGCCGGCAGGTCTCCCATGAAAAAATACCTGCGCCTTTCCTTCTATGGCTAACTTGACGTCTTCAATCATCTGTCCGGCACTCATCTCCACCACCAGTATCTTTTTTATCTTTGATGCCAGATCATTTAGGACCTTCATGGGAAAAGGCCAGAGGGTGATGGGTCTGAAAAGCCCGATTTTTAGGTTTTCTTTTCTTCCCAGAGACAAAGCCGCTTTGGAAATTCGGGAACAGGTGCCATAAGCCACAATAAGTATGTCTGCATCATCCACCATGGTAGCTTCATATCTTATCTCATTTTCCTCGATTTTTTTGTATTTCTCCATAAGTTTCCACACATGTTTTTCCATGTAACCTGGTCTTAGATCGTATGATCTCACCACTCTGCGTGGTCTTCCATCCTGCTTGCCTAAAGCCCACTCCTTGAGAGGGAGTTTGGCGGGATCTACCGGCTCGAAGTTGTATTCAATGGGTTCCATCATCTGCCCCAACAGCCCATCCGCTAAGATCATGGTGACTGAGCGGTATTTCTCGGCAACATCATAACATAGTTTTGGAAAATTACCCATCTCAGAAACGGAATTGGGAGCCATCACAAACACCCGGTAATCTCCATGTCCCCCTCCACGAGTTGCCTGGAAGTAATCTCCCTGGGAGGGTGCGATGTTGCCCAAGCCTGGACCTCCTCTTACCACGTTGGCATAAAATATGGGGAGCTCGGCGCTGGCGGTATAGGAGATTCCCTCTTGTTTTAAGCTTATGCCGGGACCTGAAGATGAGGTCATCACTCTGGCTCCGCAGGCGGAGGCGCCAAATAACATGTTTATAGCCGCCACCTCACTTTCTGCCTGAATAAATGTGCCCCCTACCTCAGGTAATCTCCAAGACATATATTCAGGAACCTCATTTTGAGGCGTGATAGGATAGCCTGAAAAGAAGCGACATCCAGCTCTGACCGCTCCCTCGGCTAAAGCCTCATTTCCCTTCATTAATTTTTTTTCACCCATGAATTAACTCCTTGAAATCAGTCTGGAACCTTGAGTCAAAAGAATTTAGTGAGAGCTCTGAAAATTCGTTTTTTGCGGGGCTGGGAGCCCCGCCTACGCGGGACTAAGTCATTTAGCTAACCGCGTAGGGCCCGCCTGAGGCGGGCCGAACTCTGGCATTTTTTCAAAGACCTCTTAGTTTTTCTCAAAACTCAGAACTCCAAACTTAAGACTCAAATCTATTTGTATACTTCAATTGCCACGTCAGGACAGACAAAAGCGCAGAGCATACATCCCGTGCAAGCCTCTGGTTTGACCATGCAAGCGGGATGGAATCCGGTGGAACTGAAATGATTTGCCAGCCCGATCACCTCCTTGGGGCACGCCACAATACACAGTTCGCAAGCTTTGCACCTTTTTTCATCTACTTCAATTCTTGGCATAAAAACTCTCTCCCGGATGGTTCAAAAAATAAAGACAGGTTCGGTTTCCGAAAGCACCATAACAAACAATTTCTTACAAATCTACGCAATTTGTTTTTTAAAAGCAAGGAAATTTGGTACTTTTTTCACAAAGTAGACACTCATTCTGCTCATCGAGGACGTTATCATCCTCGATAGAAGTTTTTTCTCGACCAGAACAAGGAGGTGAACCATGTCCGTTACCAGCAAAAACATCCCCCTGTGTTGCGTCAGGATATTGTTATCCTGACGCTATAGCATCGGGACTACAAAGTCCCGATGCAACGAGTCCTCCCCATGCTGTTATCGCGGGGTGCCCCCACCCCGCAACTCTTATGGTTCGACCCTTCGATAAATTCAGGGTGCTGAGTCTTCGACCCTGAACTCAGACCGAAGGGCGAAGTCGAAGCACAAGCTCACCATAAATGGTTCGGGGTAAGGTACCCCGAACCAACGTGTGTTACCATCAACATCTCCGTTACAGATTCACCGTGAACGGATGGATTTGTAGGTTGGGTTTCCCGCCGAAGGCGGGATACCCAACATTATAAGTTTTGTCGGGCATCCTTCGGAAGCCCGACCTATAATTTATCTATATCTCCGTCACGGACGAGGCGTCCGTGACGAACAAAGATTAAGTCTTCGTTTTCAACTCAATAATACCTTCTGAGAAATCAAAGCATATAGGTCAACCATGCCAGAAGGGTTGATTGACACATATTTTATTTTTTTGTCGACCACCCTACGGGATGGTCGACCTACAAATTTCCACTGTAGGTCGGGTTGCGATCCCGCCTTTGGCGGGAGAGCTACCCGACATTTCTTACTGTCGGGCAGTTCGTATGAATGCATACGCATCTTGCGACAGCCCGACCTACTTATAGATTTCATCATGATTACACTTACACACCCCCACGTGTCTTTGCTTGAATTTCCAATTGCCTGAGCTTGATTTGACCGAGACGACGCTAAGCACTTGTTCGATCACTCCTCCACACTTGGGGCAATGGTTCACTTCTTTTTCACTCTTGACTTTATCTGCAAAGGTGGTAATCTTTCGAGCCATAAATCATTCTCCTTCCTGTTTGAGATCGCCCTGCCTTGCCGCGCTTTCAGTTTCTAATGATTGCAAAAGGGTGAATTCATTATCTCGTATCATTATAAATTTAATATAAAGACGTATCTTTGCAAGAGTTTTTTTGAGCCAAAACCAAGAGAGCATCAAAATTTTTCACCAGAGGAGTGTTGATAAAAAAGTCTTCATTTTCCCAACAAGAATACGCCCATCAATATCAAAACAATTCCTATCCACTTGAAAGTTGAGAAAGGCTCCGCAAAGATCTGCCAGGAGAACAGAACTATCAAAACGTAACCCAATCCCATCATCAAAGGATAGGCATAGGATACGTCCACCCTGGACAGAACCACCATATACATGGCAACGCTGGAGACGTATGACAGGAGTCCTAAAATCACATAAGGGGTGGTGAAGATTTTGGAAAAGCTCAGCAGAAGCTGATCAACCGAGATGGCACCTATTTTGTTCATCCCTGCTTTCAGAAAGAGATGGCCGCAGACATTTAGGACGATGGCAGAAAACAGCAAAATCATTCCAGACATGATAGGCTCTCCTTCATATTCAGAGGCTTCATTCATAACATTGAGAACAAACACTGTGCTAATTTAAGATAATCGCATGTTATGTCAACACAAAAATTTCCTTTAAATGAGCGGATAGATGTTGCGCATCTCTGAAGGAGTTTTCTTTTGTGTGCGGAGAGATAATTTAGAACACCTTTCTCTCAAAACATCAAGAAATTGTTAAACCCAAATATTTTCCACCCTAACAAGAGTTAATCCCTAGGCCAGGTAACTCACACACTAAAACTTTTATGTTTTTTAGATATAGTTTTTTGCTTGATTTATAGGAAATAGCTATGTATACTCACTCTGCACGCAAGTCTGAGATCGTTCTTTCGCGTAAATTCGATCCGTCTTTTTCGTGCAAATGAGTACCCGGCGAGCAACACAGCTTGTGTTAAACGGAATAGTATAGCTTGAGTTCGTGCTGTTTCAAATTCCTGTCAGTCTCAATCATTTTAATTAATATACAAAGGAGGTAATAGAGCATGTCAGACGCAAAAAAAACTGCACTGGTGATCTCAGGGGGTGGCGCCAAAGGAGCATTTGCGGTGGGGGTGATAAAACGCATATACGAAGAGTACCGCAATACCGGCTGGTTTACCATTACCGGAGGCTCGTCCACTGGCGCTCTTATCTCTCCGATGGCGGCTCTGATGGCCGCACCCGATCCCATGGGTTCTCAAGCACTGGAAACTTTAGTGCACATGTACACTAATGTATCCACATCCGACATCCTGGAAAAACATAATATCTTCGAGTTGATCGGTCGCCAGGATTGCTTAAACGAATCCGATCCTTTAAATGACCTGATCCATCGGCAATTTCGTCCGGAATGGTTCGACTGGTTACGGGGTCCTGAAGCTCCCCATTGTTACGTGGTATACTGCAATTACCAAAACGGGCAAAAAGTTATAGTTTCGCCCAAAGATGACGGCATGACCCGGGAACGGTTTATCCGGGCTATGTTAGCCTCGGCAAGCGTTCCGGTGGTCATGGAATCAACCATGATTGATGGAAACGTTTGCTACGACGGGGGAGTGCGCGACCTGCTTCCATTTGGGAAAGCCATCAGCCTGGGCGCTGAAACCATTATGCCCATTTTTCTGGATCCGGAAGAATTCAGCAGGACCCGAAGTCGCTTCAGGAGGATGGACAAAATTTTGCTCAGAACTTTGGCCATCCTGGTGGATGAAGCTGGGAGAAATGACTTCGCTATGGCTAAGTTGATCAATATCGGCAGTCAGACAAAGCAGGAGATACTTTCCGCATTCGCTCAGGATCCAACTGCTCTTCACACACTCTAGGCCGTGTTCGATAAAGAAGAATTCCAAGCCTTATTCGGATCTGAAAAACGGCTGGTTGAGATCATCACCGGACTGAGGCCGGATGAGCCTTTGACGGAGGACTCACTGACTTTCGACCCTGCCAAAATGCGTCTGTGGGTGAATTTGGGTGAACAAAAGGCCGGGGAAATCATCCAGCAGAGCCCATTTGTTTAGTCCCTGCTTTACCCTCTATTGTAAATAGAGGGATCACTTAATTAAAGAGTTCCGTCACCACGATTTCAAAAACCAAGAGGTTTGCCAGCAAGGATTGCCAAAACTGTGTTTTTGCAAATTCAGATCAATAAAAATCTGGCAGAGGTGCGTGTCTTGCCATCTACCGAGAGGTCTATACCCCGTATGTGGGGTTCATCCAGAAGGGACTATTGAAAAAGTGTCTCATGCGCTTTAATCGGCGAGAAGAGATTATTGTAGGGATCCCGCCATTGGCGGGATGGCTGTCCTCCTTGGAGTTAGGACAGGGACAAGCCCTGTCCCTACATAAAAACTTCTTCATAAAATGGCTTTTTCAACAGTCCCTGAAGGTTCCCACTGACTTCGTCCCGCACTTCGTCCTGCCCTTCGGTCATGATCCCGCCTTTGGCGGGAGAAGGAAGACTCAGTGTCGAAGGAAAGAACTCAGTCCGAAGGAAGGGCTACAAGCCCCGCACAAAGTTAGAGGACAAAGGTGCCCGCCCCTACGAACTTCATCCGTTGCCAGGAATTCGCTGTTCTAACGGGATATTGTTATCCCGCCGGAATGCTTTTTGGACTCAAAAAGCTTTTGTAGGTCAGAAATCCCCATTTGGATGTTTCAGTCAATGAAAAGGTCGGATAGTCCCGCCTTTGGCGGGACATATCCGACCTACAAACTACTTCTTTTTGATTAGACGTGGTGATCAGAATTCAAATCCTAAAGAAAATCGGTGAATGCTGGAGAGGCGAGAGAAATCCGCCCAGGCATAATTTATATCCAGTTTGGTGTTCTTGCCCGCCTTTACTTTCATCCCACCTCCCAGGGTCAATCCTTCCTCTTCGTAATTGAACTTGTATCCAACTCTCAAAGAGAAGGTCTCCTTCCACAGATATTCTCCGCCGAAGCTGGCCTGCTGGATATTATCGTTGGGATGCTTTGCCTCCATTGCCACGGTGAATTTTGATTCCGGCGAGTTGACCAGATCATAAGCCATCCCAAATCTGAAGGTGAGTGGCAGGTCATAAGGGTCCACGGCCAATTTGGCTTTGACATTATCATAGTTGGGATTTCCTGGTTGGGGGTTGTGGTAAGAATCCAGCTCCGGCCCCTCCAATTTCATCTCCGGACCCAGGTTGGAGATGTTCATCCCCATCCTTAAGCTTTTGAAGCCGGTATAAAATAAAGTTCCAAAGTCGAAGGCAAATCCGGAAGCGCTCTCCTCCGAGATCCTCTCCCAGATATATTTACCGCTTATCCCGGCGGAAAATCTATCGGTAAATTTTCGAGCATATCCTATAGCTAACGCATAGGAGGAGGCAGTAAAGGTTTCTCCGGTTCCTTCTGGCTCCTCCACCGTAGTTACCTCCATATTCCCCATGGTTAAGGCGGTGAGGCTGACACCAAAAGCGCTATACTCATCCAAAGATTTGCCAAAGCTGGCGTAATTGAGTTGAACATCCGAAATCCAATCCACATTGGTGAGTGATAAATTGGAGGAGGATATTTCCGTCATTGCAGCCGGATTCCAATACATGGCATAGGCGTCATTGACGCAGGCAACCGATGCCTCCCCCATAGCTACGTATCTTGCTCCCACGCCGATTTTTAGAAACTGTGCTCCAATTGTGCCCACCCTTGAAAACTCACCGGAGTAAGCCGAGCTTGTCAGACTCAAAAGGAACAGAATGGCAAGCAGACCAGCCAACTTCATTTTCATTTTTTCGCTCCTTCCTTTATAGAATTCATTTCAGTTAAGCCTCTGAATTGTTTGCATCTGATTTGCTCTTTCTGAGGTCTCTTAAATTTTAAGGAGAAAAGGATTTGGAGTGTTCACCTTATGGTTATCAACTTTTTAACGTGACAAATTTTTAGCAATGTTGGGAGAAACAATCTTTTGCAATCCCCCTCAATCCCCCTTTTATAAAGGGGGATTTATGGTAATCAACCAAACATTTAGACGTGTCCGCACTTAGACACGATTAAGATATGCTCATAGCAATTAAGGCGTTGCCCTTTTATTTACCAGAATAGACTCTTCAATCTGTTAACTTATTTAGTTGAAGACCATTAGGTGAACCAGGTAAAAGTTTGGTGTCCTTCATGAAATTTCTGGTCAAGCTAAAGCTTGACACTCCAGCAAACCCTTCCCCATCTGACTTTTTCAGAGCTATTTTTCTATCGTGTTGCCCAAGCCATGAAGGCTTGGCTACGCGCTCTATATCGATTGTCTGTGATTCTTAATATAACCCGGATGCCGTTCTGTTACCTTCCCTCAATTTAGCTCATCCGTTTCATCCTTCAGGCCAAGCCTTCCCTCGGACTGAGTCCTTCGGGACGAATGTCAGGACAAGTCCGTTGACCTATTTTATCACTGCGAATTTTCCTAATTTCTCTCCATACTTCGACTCCACGTGATAGAAATAGACACCTGGCACGATTCCCTGCTGGTTTTTGTTCAGCAGGTCCCAACCTTCGGTTCCGGTGCCGTTGTTGTGCTGGATCACCTGCACCAGATCACCCGCCATGGTGTAGATTCGGATGTTGCATTCATCCGGGAGATGAGTAAACTGGATCTTTCTTATTCCTTCTGTGGTCTCCCACAGAGCATGAGCTATATATGGATTGGGCACGACTTTGATCTGCCAGAGTTCATCTTTTGCCTCACCAGCGTCGATTCCTCCTGCGTTGAAAACAAATTCATCATCCGGGTTGTTCAGCCTTGCTCCTTTGATCTGATAGACATCACCTGCTGAATATTCGGTGTCGGTGGGGGCAAAAGCGAAAAACCAGGCATGATAGTAAGGAAATGCATCGGGATGAGGCTGTCCATCATAAGAAATGTTGACAATATCCAGATAATCCCTGTGATCTACGTCCCATACTCCATTCTGTGCCCAATCATACACCTCCACCAATACCTGCTGTTCTGTAGTGGTGTTCCATACCTCGAAGGGAACCCAAACCGGGGTGACGTCATCGAAGAAACTGTATGCCTGTGAACCTTGCTCGGTGAATCTGAACTCATAAGTGCAGCGGAAGTGCATGTCCCCTCCTACGGGATAACCGAATAGTTCTCCCATGCTTCCCAGAAAACATTCCATGTGCAGGGTGGCGCTGCCGGAGGTGCCGAACTGCGTCTGACCATAATAACTGGGCTCGCTATCACCATTGGTCACGATCACCTGTATTCCATCCACCACTGGATAGCTTTTTGTGTCTCCTGACTGATTGGTTTGATCCTTCAAAACAGTATCACTTGTGGTCATGTCAACCACATGCCAGTAAGTGGCAAAGGGATCTTCGGTGAAGACAACCTTGTAATCATGACCGGTTAAGGCACCTTGGTCAAACACCACTGGAACAACCGCGCCATCACTTTCTTCCTCATTTCCATAGTAATTGTGTTTGACGGTTGCACTGGCTGGAAAATATCCTGCGGGATCGGTTCGAGGAAAGGCAAAAACACAGTTTACATCCTCTCCCGGTCTTCCAAATGCGGTCTGTAAAGCCTCGATAGGAATGTTGGTGTCACCCTCATCAAAGGAGACCGCAGAATACCAGTATTCTATCCCGTTGATCAGGTTGCGATCAATATAGGTATGCGGCAGAATATCGTGGGGATTCTCTTTCTGGAATATGGCTATGGGCACGTAGTCCGGACCTATGCTTCCGTCTGGATTCCTCACCAGATCACCCCAGGTTTGTCCCATGTCGGTGCTTCTGTAGACTTTGTATCCTTTGAAATCCACTTCTCCGCTTAATGGATCAACTGAGGACTCTGAGCTATTATCCCAGGTGAGTTTCACCTTCTGGTAACCGGGAGTAGCTACCAGCCTGGCAGGTTGGGGAGGTTCGGGACCGATAAAGTGGTTGTCATAGACCACTTGAGCCATGGAGGCATTGTTTTTGAGATCTTTTTCGTCATACCCGGCTACTAACGCGAAAACCACGCGGACGGTCTTACCAGAAGACAGGTTTATCCCCCGGGTGCATTGAACATAGTATTGATCAGTAGGGGGGAGGCTTTGGTCAAACTGCTGGCTATTGATAAGTTCGTATTTTCCCTTATCATTATCCGGCAGATCCTCCCATCTCCCGGTTCGGAAGGCGGTCATTCCTATATTGTCAGGAGTCTCAATATATTTGGTTCCCATCACTCCACATTTCACCATAGGACCCCAGCCGGGATCATAGCCGTCCTCATCATAGGTCCAGGCTAAGTTCATGGAGGAGTCAAAAGCCACCAAATCACCCAATCTTCCGTTTTCAAATGTGCCCGGAATTATCCCACCAACATCGAAGTCGCAATAAAGTCCGAAAGCGAAGTTGGAGTAATCGTTCTCTGAGACGTTTTTGATCTCTAAGACCACAAATAGATAGTTCTCATTGTAGCTGTAATTCCATTGGTAGATGGTCTGAGTTACCTCCAGGTCCAAAACTGGCACGCCAATGTTGGCATCGCAGAAACGATACTGGCTCTCCTGAAGGGAGACAGGACCCGCCTCCACCATGCCGGAGGAGAGAGTCCATACCTGGTTGTAGACCCATTCTTCGGAGTTGCTGTCCCATACTCTCCATCCATATGCGGGTTTGCCAATCTCCAACCCCACCGTATCAGTTGGATCATAATCATAGGAGGAGGTATCAGTGGACAGATGTATTCGATAGCTTTCCTCTCCATTTATGATGGATGAAAGGGGCATGAAATCATCATCAGTGTTAGCTACCACCGTATCTCCATTGGGCTTTACCGCCCCCATCCAGTATTTGATCTCAGCCAGATAGTGTCGTTCGGAGCCTTTAGGCCACTCACCTGAAGGTTTTCCCAGATAGCTCTGTCCTCCAATCCACCCCCAATTTTGCACTGTTGTGGCTAGATTCCCCTTGTTATGAATGATCTGATCCTGTATAGGAGTTGGGGGTTCCATGCTTTTTTGCTCCTTTGAGTTTCCTGCCCCCCAGAGGAGGAAAAACAAAACGGGAAACAAAAACACGATCTTTTTCTTATTCATCTAATTACCTCCTTGATTTATTTTATTAAAAGATAAACTCAATGCCCCAGCGTACGGTTCGGGGAGCATCGTAATTTTGCGGATCTTTGGCTAAGAGACGATAATATCGATTCGCATCCTCAACAGTTAAGGGTCCATCTCCATCCGGATCAACAGTCAACTCATAGTGATATCCATCGTCATCCGGCTTTCCGGTGTTAGAGTAAACGTGCAGTATATTTCTTCGATCTAAAAGATTCACCACCTCGGTGAAGAAGGAAAGACGGGTCTGTTTTTCCTTAAATAGATAAAAATCCTTGTTGAACTTTAAGTCCACCCGATATGTGGCTGGCATCCTTCCCTCATTTAAAGCTCCCAGACGATTCCCCTGATAGTCGGTTTTGGTGTAAGGCATACCGCTTCCATACTTGGTTAACACATTCAAGCCCCATGCTCCAGGGAGAGTCAATCCCGCAAACTTACCTCGCCAGTCCCGCGGAACTCGGTAATCCAGATTCATGGTGAGGGTGTGCCGCTGGTCAAAGGCTAAAGGATATTCCCGCACCGGCCAGACCGGGGCGTTGGTTCCTTCAGTGAAGTAGTCATAATATCCCTCATAAGGGGTGGAGGCATTTCCTTTGGCTATCATATAGGAGTAGTTGATGGTGCCGGAGAGGTTTTTGTGGTCGGGCCTTTTGGTCAAAATCACATCCACTCCCTTCACCGTCCCATAGTCAGCGTTGACAAACTGAGTATAGGAACCTCCGGAATAAACCACCTCGCGGGTGGAAGCAAGGTTAGTTAGATCCTTGTAGTAGGTGGTTACCTTCATGGTAATATCGTCTGTTAAAGCGTGGTTTATGCCCAATTCGTAAGCAATGCTTTTCTCCGCCTCCATATCCGCATTTCCTACCAGTGGGTAGCCGGTGGTTAAGTCCGCCTGGAGATTGGTGAACATGTATCGATATGGGGGAACCTGGAAGTAATAGCCGTAGCTGAAGTGAATCACGGTGCGGTCAGAGATGGGATGGGAGATACCCAGACGAGGGCTGAGTTGAGTCTTCGCCTTGGTATGAACCCTCCTTTCCTTGGTCACCGGATCATTCCAAAAATCGATGTCCGCATCCAGATAGTCTAACCTAAGCCCCGCGTTCACGATTATATCTTTAAGCTCGATTTTGTCCTGCAGGTAGAAGGCGGCATAATTGGGGTTGACCTCGTATTTCTCCCCGTAAGGTCGGACATTGAAAAACTGCTTATCATCCCATTTCAATCTATTGTTCCGATACTCACCTCCCACTTTGATCTGATTATGTTTGTCCACCTGGCTTATCAGATCGAAGCCCAAACTGGTGTATTTGGTTCTACGATAGTGGTAGACCGGATAGTAATCTGGAGCGGCGGTGAATCCTGTGTAAGCATACTCCTCTGCTGGATTGTAATTTTCGTCATCAATGGTGCCGATGTAGACCCCACTGGAATCCTCCTCATACCCGGGCCATTGGTTCCAGTATAGATCAAAAAGATTCTTTTCACCCACCTTGATGTTTGGAGCCAGCTTGATGTCCGTATAAAAATGGTTAAGCTTTATGGAGTAGAAGGTGTTTTTGGAGGTGGGATAGGTTAACTTCGCCCCGAAACTATAAGACTTGTTGCGAACCTTGCCTAACCCATCCAGGTTGAAGTCATAAGAGATGCCGTTGACGTCTCTATGGACGCATCTTAACAATTCTCTGGTGTAGTAGTTGCCACTCAAAACTAACTTAAGGTTGTTTGCCGGTCGCAAACTTATCTTTCCTGTTCCGGTGGTGAGATCTCTTTTATTATGAGGAAGATAGCCATCATTCCAGATCTTCTCTCCGGAGAAGAAGAAGGTGGCTCTATCGCTTTTGCTAAAGGTCAAAGGACCGCCTAAGTTGATGACCAGCGAATGATTGTTGTTTCTTTCAAGTTTTTCATATTCGCCGGTCTCTACGTTGTAGGGGTGGACCAGTCCATCGTAAGCCTTGACTTTTCCTGAGAAGGTGGATCCCCCTTCCCGGGTGATGGCGCTGACCACACCGGAGAGAGCCTCACCGTATTCGGCGGTGAATCCTCCGGTGGTGAGATTAATCTCCTCTAAAGCATCAGGTGATATCCTGGTTCCCGCATGCCCTACCAACGGGTCCTGAATATAGATGTCATCTAAAAAATAGCTCACCGTGGCTTCACGTCCACCCCGAACGTGCAGGTAACCGGATTCATCCACCACGGTTCCAGCCATGTTGGAGATCACCGACTGTATTCCCACCGCGTTGGGAAGATAGTCTAACTGTTCTCTGATTATGATATCAGTGGAAGAGGTCAAATCCTTTTGAATGAGCGGGCGGGTTGCAACCACCGTGACACCTTTTTTCAACTGGATAGGTGCGGAGACCAGTTCAAAATCAAGGGGTGTGGTCAGATCCAGAAGCACCGTCACCTGAGTCTGCATGACCGTTTGATATCCTATCAGGGATGCTTCCACAGTTTTTGTTCCTACCGGCACGTTGAGGATGAAATATTCCCCATCTTCATCGGTGGAGGTTCCGATGCTGGTGCTTTTAATCATTATGCTGGCGCCGGGCAAGGGGATTCCGCTTTCTGCATCTTTTACCACCCCGGCGATCTTTCCGGCGGTTCCAGCCCAGGTGATTTGACCCAGCATCAGAACAAACAGGCTGGCTACCAAAATCACTTTTACAACAAATGAGATTTCCTTTACGGGATTGGTTCTGGTATTCAATTTACAACCCTCCTTTTTGAAAGATCTGTATAGTTAATGATTTAACAGAATTGAAATTCGCTACAACACCCTTCAGAAAACTACCCCACAGATTTAACCATTTTTAGATAGAAATTTGAGTTATATACTTAATCGACCAATGGCTTGAAAACTTTAGCTGACAAGTTCTGACAGTTTCGTGCAATAGAGTAAAACACTCTTCCCAAGTCAAAGTCGATATATTGGTATGTTGACATGGATTCAAAAGATTCATTTCCTCCACCGTTATCATGATGGTAGTTTTATTCTAAATATGGTCCATTTGTTTAATTCGCTCTCCACCTGGATGGTTCCGCCATGAGAATCAATTATCTTCCTGCATATAGATAGTCCCATACCGTGACCGGATTCCTTGGTGGTAAAGCCTCTATTGAAGAGATTCTTCAGTTCTTTCTCCGGCATTCCCTTTCCTGTATCTTTGACCCAGATCTCCACCAACTTCTTTTCTGGATGGTAGTGAGTTCCAACGGTTATGTTACCACCCTCGCCTTTTCTCTTTCCCATGGCATCAGCTGCATTGTTCAAAAGATTGTAAAGCACCTGCTGTATCTGACCCGTGTCCACCACCGGGTGAGGAAGGTTCGGTTTCAGCTCAGTGACTAAAGATATATTTTTGAAAACATTTTGGGGTTTTATGAAAATAACCGTTTTTTCAATCAGATCATTGATATCACATTTGGTCTTCTCTGTCTTCAAAGTGGAGAAATCCAGAAGTCCTTCTGCAAATCTTTTTATCCTCTCCAGATTGGTGGAGATGGTATCCAGTTGCTTATTGAAGGATTGTAATTCTCCTTTATTTATCTTCATTTCCAGTATCTGAAAGTTGCCCATGATCACAGTCAGATAATTATTCAGTTCATGCCCGATCTCTGCAGATATTCTTCCCTGGGTGGCCATCTTCTCCAATCCGATTATCTGTTCTTGGAGATTTTGCAGTTCCGCATATGAATTTTCCATTTCTATCAATAAGGTCAAGTTTGCCAAAGAGATGGCAGTTTGAATTCCCAGGATGGTCAAAAGTTTTAAATCCTCTTCTGAAAGCTTTGGATCCTGGTGAGTTCTTTTCAAGACTATGATTCCATATGCAGTATCAGCTTTTCTTAAGGGAATCAGAATAGCCTCTCCATCCGGTTCTAAAAAACCATCTAAGACAGAAGAATCCGCAAGCAGGTCTTCAAGCTGTGAGAATAAGGGATATTGCCTCAAGCTTTTGATCTGAAGAATCTCCTTCAGCTTGGCCCATTCTGCCATCAATCTTACGTTGATCTCTGTGGTCGTTTCTAAAAAGAGACTCTGTTTTAGATCTTTGGCTCGAAAGATCTGAAGCTCTTGGTCTTTTTGCTCCCAGTGGAGAAGGATTCCGCTCTTCAGCCGGCTCTGCATCAAAGCGAATCCCAAGGCTAACTTCAACAAGCTCTTTTTATCGTCAGCAGCATACAAGATTTGGTTCAGATCAAAAAGTTGAGAGAGTCCTTTCCTTCTACCGTCTTCCAGACTCTGGCTTCTTTTCTGGATGGCCCGAGCCACCGCACTTCTTATCTCCTGAAGATCGAAAGGCTTGAGGATGTAATCGTAGGCTCCCTCCTGGATTGCCCTTTTGGCGCTATCCAGGCTGGCATATCCGGTCATGAAGATGGCACCCATGGAGGGATCTATCTGATGGGCGGCCTGAATCAGCTCCATCCCATCCATATCCGGCATCTTTATATCGGTTAAGATAAAATCGAATCTGTCCTGCTTCAGCTTATCCAAAGCCTCAATAGCTCTGGACGCGCCGATCACCAGATGTCCCTGACTTCGCAGGGCATCACAAGCCAGCTTGAGCATGATCTCCTCATCATCCACCACTAAAATTTTGACCGGTTCGGTTTGAGTCAACATCGATCTATTTCTCCTTGAGAATCAAACTCCCAACTTCTTCAATGACCTTTCTTATTTCCTTTAAATCAAAAGGTTTGTGAATGCAGGTTAAAGCTCCCTCTCTTTGTGCTTGCCTTACCAGTTGATCCGGATAACTGTCCATCATCGCCACCGCCATCTCTGGATACAGCTTTCGAATGCTTATCAAAGTTTCCAATCCATTCATTATGGGCATATGCACGTCCAGGAAGATAAGCTCAAATGGTTGCTTTTGGGCTTCCTTTAAGGCTTCCAACCCATTCTCCGTTACAGTTACCTGATGAGCATCGCTGGTTAAAACCTCAAGAAGGAGTTTGCGAATAATAGGATCGTCATCTGCCACCAAGATTCTCATAGATTTGCCTTAGACAATATTTTCAAAAAAGGGCGAAAACATTAACTTTATGCTATGACTCTATTCCTTTTATCGGCTGATTGCTATCTCCCTTTCATCTTTAGAGTCTGATGCAATCTCCTTCTTTACAATCGGCAGGATTACGGTGAAGGTAGTTCCTTGACCCTTTTTGCTCCTCACTTCAATCTCTCCACCATGATTTTTGATCAGACCGTAGCTTACCGAAAGACCCAGTCCGGTGCCTTCTCCCACCTTCTTGCTGGTGAAGAAGGGTTCAAATATCTTGCTCAAATTTTCCTCCGGGATGCCTTCTCCGGTATCGGTGAAAGATATCTCCACTGCCTTAAGATCTTCACCTGTTTTGCTGTTAATGGTCAATGTGCCGCCCTCCGGCATGGCTTGCACGGCATTCAAAATAAGATTGGTGAAGACCTGCTGCAACTGGCCGGAATATCCGTTAATCAGCGGCAAAGATTCCGCCAATTTCTCCACCAGCCTGACCTTACTTTTTGCCACCTGGTGTCTTGTGAACATGAAGGTTTCTTTTAGAACCGAGTTTATATCTGTTGGCTCAAACTCCTCTTTGCGTGAGGCGCGGCTGAATTTCAACAGGCTCTGAATGATGGAACGGCATCTTTTGGTTTGTCGTTCTATGTCCTTCAAGTATTGCAAAAAGCTTTCTGTATCTTCTTGGGTAAACTGGCGGATTGGTTTTTGATCGATCTTCTCTAAGGCAAACTGGGAGTATCCTAAAATTCCACCCAAGGGGTTATTCAGCTCGTGAGCCACTCCGGCGGCAAGTTGTCCCACTGCTGCCATCTTCTCCACCTGAATTAGCTGAGCTTGGGTCTCTTTAAGGCTCTTCAAGGCATTTTCCAGCTCCCGGTTGGTTTTTTCCAGACTGTGGGTGTATTCCTGCACCTGTAGCTCTAATTTCTTCTGCTCGGTTATATCCCGTAGGGTTTCCAAGATGTGTCTTTCGCCCTTCTCATCCTGAAACGGGGCGGCAGAGAGTTCATAATAGTTTCCTTGAGTGTCTTGATCCAAGTAGGTAAATGTCTCTTTTCCCTTGACTAAAATCTCATCAATGGGGCAGACCGGACATTTCTCTTTCCGACCTTTGAATTCTTCGTAACATTTCTTTCCTATTTTATCTCCGAATATCTCAATTAAGGACTTGTTCATAAACCTGATATTGCAATCTTTGTCCTCGATCACCAACCCCAAGTTGGGGGAGTTTATTATAGCCTCCAAGCGATCATACTCCACCTGTAGAAGCCTGGTGGTCTTCTCCAGTTCAGCCGTCCTCTCTTTGACCTTATTTTCGAGGGTACGATTGTATTCCTCTATCTTCTCTCTGGATTCCTTCAGAGAGGTGGTCATTCTGTTGAATGAGGATGCCAACTTTCCGATTTCGTCTTTAGTGGTTACTTCTACCGTATGGGAAAGGTCTCCGCTAGCCACCCTTTCTGTAGCATGCACCAGTTTTTTTACAGGTCTTATGAAGATATTGACCAGAAAGATGGTGAGCAAAACACCAAAAGCCACTACTGTCAAAGTCAATAGGACGATAATTCTTTTCATGTCTGCAATTTCCTTGCGCATGTTCTGGAGAGACATTCCTATTTGAGCAACTCCAATTTTTTCTTCTCTGGTGACCAAATCCTTCTTATCTTCTAATAGGAGCCCCACCTCCTCTTTGGACCTTTCTACCCGGGTAGTTTTGATGGGACAACTGAAGTTAAAAAACTCCTCCCCCCCAGCAATAAAGTATGTTTTGAAAGACTTTTCTTCTTTAAAGACCTGTTGCACAACTGATAGTTTTCTAACATGCAAAAGTTGAGATTCTTCGGTTCGAGTCCACTCTGCCAGGATATTTCCCTTTCTGTCTTGAATGATGATGTAGACTACCTCCTCCTCCTGATAAAGACCTTCCATAAGATTGAAAAGAAGATATTTGTTCTCCACCAGCACCCCGTATTCGCTGTTGTGGGCTAGATTCCTGACCATTGATTCCCCTCGTTTTTCCAGTTCCCTCTGGATGAGCAGACTTTGTCTTTCGATTAAGAAAACGCTTAAGATAACTGAAGTGACCAATATCAAAAAGGAGATGGTGAGAACGAATTTTGTCTTCAGCCCTAAATGGATTTTGGGAAATCTTATGCTCACTGGTAAACCTCTTTAGCTACGCTGACAATATGAGGAGGAATCTCTAAGTCAATCTGGTCAGCCGTTCTCAAGTTCAAAATCAAAAAGATCATTCTGGGAGTAGTGATAGGTATCTGTTCGGGTTCCTCACCAGCAAGAACCTTTAAGGCTAATTCACCAGCCTGTCTCCCCACGTCCTTATCGTTCCAAGCCAGGGTGAAAAGCGCTCCCGCTTTGACAAAAGAAGGAAATGGTCCCATGACGGGAATGCCATTGCGCAGGGTATAGAGGAGCAGGTATTGGGTGGACTGTGGGGTGAAGATGACGGTATCCGCCACCGCCCACAAACCATCGATCTTCTGCTCCAGTTTTTCTATCACCTCTGGGATCTCTTTTTCCGAAGTGATGGCCACCGGCATCAGCTCTAAGCCGATCTCCTCACATATCCTTTTAGCCTGTGCCACCACGGGTTTAGAGTCATGGGTGAAAATCACACCCACCTTTTTCAATCCGGGAACGATGAGCTTGAATTTCTCAAGCTGTGTCCTGACCGGGATGTCTAGGGATGCTCCGGTCAGGTTTTTTCCAGACGACCACATGCTTTGGGCAAATCCACTTGAGACGGGATTTAATACTGCTGAGAAGACTATGGGAATGTCTTTGATTCTTCTTGAGAAAAGAGCGGTCGATTTTGAGCCAATGGTGACGATCAGATCCGGGTTTAGCTCTCTTATCTTCTGGACCATCTGTTGCTCATCCAGAGAACTGGCGGAAAGATCATATTCGATGAAGACTGGGGCTACATTTCCTTTTCTGATCTCTTTTTTCACTCCTTCCGCTGCCGATTGAAAAGAGGGGGAGTTGCTGCTTTTTACGATAACGATTCTATTCTCCTCAGAAAAGGCAATACCCCGAAACAGGAGCAAAATCAAAATCCAAAAGAATAACCTTCTTACAATGTTCATCTTTTTAATGCGGTTGGTCTTTTTGGTGAAAGAAGACGCTCTTTTCTTCCACTTTGATATATCTTGTTATCGACTTTATTTTCGGCTTCTTCATAGAATTTTCGTGACCGCCCCTTTAAATTTACCAGGGTGGATTAGAGAAAAGATGCCATCTTGGATTCCGATTTCCCCCCATCCTTAAGAGAACCATGAGCAAACAGGCGTTTAGTTTTTCTTTATAAAGCATGAGAAAAATTTATTGTCTGATATTTTTTAAAAGGAAAAGATTCTTCAAGCTATTTTTATTGGTTTTTTTCATCTGGTTTTGTATATTTGTCTGCAAGGCTGAGTCGGATTCGCTGGGAAAAGATGAATGATTGATGACGAATGACGAATGATTGATTTAGAGTGGTTGGAGAAAGAGGGCTAAACGATGATACCCGTTTGTATGGAGTAAATCGATCACGGTTCGTGGTAAACTATGAACCAAACAGTTCAAGACCCTTGGAGGAGCCTAAATAATGTCTTTCAATAGAGTTTTGGACCAGAAGATCCCCAAAAAAATTCTTTCAGGAGCTTTAAGAAAAAATCTTTTAGCCTCCGCTTATCTTTTTTACGGAGACCAGGGAACGGGTAAATGGGCTATGGCTCTGGAGCTGGCCAAGGCGATCAACTGTGAGAAAAACTGTGCGGAGGCATGTGATGTTTGTTCCTCCTGCCTGAAGATCGATAAGATGATACATCCGGATGTGAAGATGATTTTTCCGGTTCCGTCTGCTAAGTCCGATGAGAAAAGCCAGAAAGAGATCGAAAGATACAAAAAGCTCAAAAGGGAGGAACTGTATACCATAGTTAGATTTGAGAAAAATATCAATATACCTGTTGAGCAGATTCGGGCGATGCAAAAAGAGACATCCTTGTTGCCCTTTGAGGGGAAAAGAAAGGTGATAATTATAGCCGAGGCAGAGAAGATGCACCACTCTTCTGCCAATTCGCTTTTGAAAACTTTGGAGGAGCCACCGCTGGATACAAATTTGATCTTGACCAGCAACGATGTGAATAAACTTTTACCCACAGTGGTCTCTCGTTGTCAGCAGATAAGATTCGGGAAAATACCCGCAAAGATAATTGAAGAAAAACTTACGGAGGCCCATCACACCGATAAAGAAAAAGCTTCATATTGTGCCAATATCTCCGATGGAAGCTATGGGAAGGCTTTAGATTTTTTGCGCGGAGAGAAAGAAAATCTCCGCCAGGATGCCGTTGATCTTTTGGGAGTAGCTACAGAGGGCAAAACCAGCCAGATCATCCGGATGGTGAATCAGGTGCTGCAAAGGTGGGATAGAAATTCGATTCTGGAGATGTTCGATTTTTTGATCTCCATTTTCAGAGACATATATATGGTCTTGGAAGGATATGACCGGTTGATCAACTCCGATATGGCGCCCGATGTGGTCAAACTATCAGAAAAGTTTGAGCGTCAAAATAAAGTTGAGCATACTTTCCGAATTGCCGATCAGATCAGATTTGACTGCCAGATCAGAAATGCAAACCAGAAGCTGGGTCTTTTGAGTTTGTGTTTGAAGATAAAAGAGTTGTCGCAAAGAGAAACTAGTGTAATGTCTCATAAATAGCTTTACTATTCTGTCATTCTGAGCGAAGCGAGGAATCTCGCTTTTGAGATTGCTTCGGGACTTTGTCCCTCGCAATGATAGTGTAAAGAAATGTTAGAGACATTACACCAGAATGCTTTGATGGAGGGAAAAAGGCTAAGGTTGGAAAGTAGATTAGACGAATGATGAGAAACAAAGGAGTAGAATGTGGCTGAGATATATCTGGTGGAATTTAAGGGATCACGCAAAGAGTATTTTTCCAATCCCGATTGTTTAAGCATAAGACCAAACGATTATGTCATGGTTCAGGCGGAGAGGGGAGAGGATATGGGGAAGGTGACCAAGAAGATTCCTGGGGAGATGGTGAAGCTGGAGAAAAAGCCACAGAAGATATTGCGCTTAGCTACCCAGGAGGATTTAGAAAAGTTTGCGGCTAACCAAAAGAAGGAGAAAGAATGTTTAAAGGAATGTGAGAGAATGATCTCGGAGAGAAACCTTCAGATGAAACTGGTGGATTCCGAGCTTCAGTTTGACAATAACAAAATCACCTTCTTCTTTACCGCAGAAAAAAGGGTCGATTTCCGCGAGTTGGTAAAGGAGCTTGCCTCCACCTATAAAACCAGAATCGAGTTGAGACAGATCGGGGTAAGGGATGAGGCAAGGAGAATTGGTGGATTCGGAGTGTGTGGACTGCCTCTTTGCTGTGCCAGCTTCATCCGTGAGTTTGAGCCCATCTCCACTCAAATCGCCCGTGAGCAAAACCTCTCTTTGAACCCGGCTAAAATCTCAGGAAACTGCGGCAGACTTCTCTGCTGTCTTCGATATGAAAAGGAACTGTATGAGAAAAGTCTGCCCTTATATCCTAAAGTGGGAGAGAGAGTCCAGACTGAAAAAGGGGAAGGGGTGGTGGAGAAGATTAATATCTTCAAAGAATACATAGTAGTGAAACACGAAGCCGGTGAAGAGGAAAAAATCACCTTAAGCCAGCTAAGGAAAAAAGAGAGGAAGAAAGCCAGACATCTTTCCAAGGTGACAAATCAGGGAGATTCAAACTCTTGAAAAGGTCCCCATATCTGGAATCGAAAAGCTGTCCAGCACCTAACTTAAGTTAGGTGCTGGATTTTGGCGTTAAACAATTAAATTAGGTGTTGGTCTTTAAGTTGAGTGCTGATTGCAAGTTAAGTATGGAAGTTTTCTCATGACTTATCAGAGAATTTAAAACGGTAGCCGCAGGCTTTAGCCTGCGATAAAGGAGCATTGAGTCCCAACAGGTGACGGTTCAGACGGACGGAACAGTAAAAAACTCAATTCTCAGGCAAACTCACAGGTTAAGCGATTCTTTAACGCTAACCAAACTACCTGGATGTGGCATAGCGACATAGGCTCAGGAAATCTTCAGTTCCTTTGATATCAAAACTCACCCGCTGGAAATTTCAAATTTTTCCCGGCTCAAGAAGTTTAATTTTGAGACAAGGAGGAGAAATTGACCCAAAGATTCATGGTTACCACCCCCATCTATTACGTCAACGATAAACCGCACATAGGTCAAGCATACACCACCATCGCCGCAGACGTTCTGGCGCGCTTTCATCGAGCGGGCGGTGAGGAGACCTTCTTTTTAACCGGCACGGACGAACATGGCTCCAAAGTGGAGGAGACGGCGAAGAAGCTGGGAAAGACCCCTCAAGAGTTATGTGACATAAACGTTGAATATTTTAAGAAAGCTTGGAAGAGTTTGAACATATCTTATGACTACTTTGTCCGCACCACAGATGCTCGCCACCAGAAGGCCGTTGAAAAGCTTCTTTCCATCCTTCACGGGGCTACCACCGGAGATAACGAGAAGGTCGTCTATTCGGGAGAGTATTCGGGACTTTATTGTGTGGGGTGTGAGAAGTTCATCACTGAGAAGGAACTAGTCAATGGCCTTTGTCCGGATCACCTCCAGGAACCGAGAAAGGTCACCGAAAAGAACTACTTCTTTCGGCTCTCCTCTTATCTAAGGCAGGTAGAGCAGTTGATACGAGAGGACAAGCTTAAGATTTCACCAGAGGAGAGAAAAAAGGAAACTCTTGGGCTTTTAAAACAGGGGCTGGATGATTTCTCCATATCCCGGGAAAAGGTAAGTTGGGGTATACCGCTCCCCTTCGATCCCAAGCAAAACGCATACGTTTGGGTGGACGCTCTTCCCAACTATATTTCTGCCGTGGGTTATGGCGATGACCCGGAACAGTTCAAGAAATGGTGGAAAGAGGGGAAGGTGGTTCATCTAATAGGTAAGGATATTTTGAAATTTCACACCATTTTCTGGCCGTCAATTCTTTTGGCTTTAGGAGAGAATCCTCCGGACGAGATATTCCTTCACGGATTTTTCACCGTAGATGGTCAGAAAATGAGCAAAACCCTGGGGAATATAGTTGACCCAGAATATCTGGTGGAGCAATATGACTCTGATGGGGCACGTTATTTACTTCTCACCCAGTTTCCCTTTGGCCAAGATGGAAATATTCAGGTGGAAAGATTCGTGGAGAAATACAATGCCGATCTGGCCAATGATTTAGGAAATCTGGTTAGCAGAACTCTTAAGATGGTAAGAAACTATTGCCAGGGTGAAATCCCCAAGCCATCGCTTTATGAGAAACCAGATGATGACCTCAAAAAAGAAGCCACAGAATGTGCAGAAATGGTATGGCAGTATATTCAGGAAATAAATCTTAATCGGGCGATTGATCAAATCTTGAAATTGGTGAGAAGCACTAACAGGTATATAGAGAATCAAGCTCCCTGGGCACTGGCCAAGAATAACAAAAAAGAGAGGTTAGAAACGGTTTTATATGTGGGCTGTGAGACTTTAAGAATCATCAGCGCACTTTTCTATCCTGTGCTTCCACAAAGGTGCTTAAGGATGAGAGAACTCTTGGGTCTGTCCGGGGAAGAGTTGAATCCGACTTTGGCTAAGGCGAAGAAATGGGGTTTGCTCAAGCCGGGGACAAAGGTGGGCACACCAGAGTCCCTTTTCCCCAGATTGGAAAGAAAAGTTAAGGCTGATAAACCTAGGGTGGTTACTGGTGAACAGAAGACCGAATCAGAGATGTCCTTTGAAGAGTTTTCCAAAATAGACTTGAGAGTGGCGGAGGTGAAAGAGGCTGAGAGGGTAAAAGGTGCGAATAAGCTTTTGAAGCTGAAAATAGACATAGGCTCAGAACAAAGACAGATCGTGGCAGGAATAGCAGAACAATACTCCCCTGAGGAGATGATTGGCAAAAGGATCGTGATGGTGACCAATCTTAAGCCGGCAAAGATCAGAGGAATAGAATCAAGAGGGATGCTTCTGGCGGCCAAGGACGGAAAGATTTTAAGCCTGGTTTGCGTGGATAAAGATGTGAAAGGTGGCTCGGAGGTGAGCTAAACAGAGGTTTGTATAAATTCGGGAACCTATCGTCAACGCAACCTGACGGTTAGGGTTACGATGTTAATTGGTAGCCGCACCCTTCAGGGTGCGCCCAGATGGACGGCTACCAATCCATTTGCCAACATCGTGTCCAAAGGACCTTGAGGTCATTTGACTTCCTATGGATCCAAATAGACAAATGAGATTCGGCCTACACATCTTTTCAGTTATTAAGGAGAGCATATAATTGTTTACATCCCCCCTTTAGAAAAGGGGGGGGGATTTGAAACTTGAAAAATCCCCCTTTGCTAAAGGGGGATTTCGAGTCAAGTCCAAAACAGGTGGGGGAGAAAAAATCAATAATAAGATGTAAACTGTTTCCTGCTCCTCTTAGTAACTAAAAAGGAAGATGAAAATTCAGGTTTTGTGAAGGCGTTATTTTGTCGTTTTTAATGAGGTTTCTGTGATAGACACACATGCGCACTTAGATATCAAGCGATTTGATGGGGATAGATCCAAGGTCATAAGTTATGCCTTCTCTAATGGAGTAGAGAAGATAATCAATGTGGGGTGTGATCTGAAATCCAGTCAGAAATCCGTCCAGTTGGCTGAAGAATATGACCAGATTTATGCCGCAGTGGGATTTCATCCTCATGATGCCAAAGATTTAACAGAACAGTCTCTCAAAAAGATTGAAAAACTGGCTGGTCACAAAAAGGTGGTAGCCATTGGTGAGATCGGCTTGGATTTTTATAGAAATCTCTCCCCTCCGGAAGATCAGATCAGAGCATTCAAAAAACAGATTACCTTAGCCAAAGAACTTAAGCTCCCTATAGTGGTGCATGTAAGGGAGGCTTGGGATCAGGCACTTACTATTCTGAAAGAGACTAAAGCTGATACTGTAGGTGGAGCGCTTCATTCCTTCACTGGAAATTCAGAACAAGCCAAGATGGCACAGGACATGGGCTTCTATCTTGGCTTCAACGGAATTTTGACCTATCCCGATTCTAAAATCCCACAGGTGGCAAAGAGGTTGCCCATAGATTCAATTCTGATGGAGACTGACTGTCCCTATCTTTCACCGATTCCCCATCGGGGAAAAAGAAATCAACCTGCTTACGTCAAATTTGTGCTGGAGAAGCTAACAGAACTTTTTTCTCCCTTAACTTTTCAGGATGTGGATCGGATTACCTCTTTGAACGCCTGCCGTCTTTTCAATCTGAATGAGACGTTCCCGCCAAAGATAGCCTATCCCATTCGTGATTCCCTATATCTGAACATCACCAACCGCTGTTCCAACGACTGCGTGTTTTGTGTGCGAAACTTTACTGATTTTGTCAAGGGTCACAATTTGCGACTCGACCATGAGCCCACCTATGACGAGGTGATAAAGTCTATCAACCATCTGGATAAATTTAGAGAGGTGGTTTTCTGTGGGTATGGCGAGCCAACCATCCGTTTGGACTTGCTAAAAGATGTGGCAAAATATCTCAAGAGCAAAAATGCAAAGGTGAGGCTGAACACTAACGGTCAAGGAAATCTTATCCATAAAAGAAACATAGTGCCGGAGTTGGTGGGCTTGATAGATGTGGCCTCCGTAAGTTTGAATGTGGACGAGGGTGAAAAATATGAACGATTGTGCAAACCTCGTTTTGGAGAAAACGCTTTTGGGCAGGTGATCGCTTTTGCCAAAGAATGTAAGAAACTTTTACCAAAAACTGTTATCACCGTGCTGGACATGCCAGAGGTGGATTTGAAAAAGTGCGAAAAGATCTCAAAAGAGTTGGGTGTAGAATTGAGAATCAGACACTTGATAATTTTAAGTAGATATTAATTTCCACGTAAAAGACGGTTTGCAATGTGAAACCTAAAAAAAGCTTAAGCCAGAATTTCCTCACCAATGATAGAGCCGCCCGAAGAATCGTTGAAAGCCTGGATCTGAAAAAAGAGGACATTGTTCTGGAGATCGGAGCAGGCAAGGGAGCTTTGACCGGGTATCTTTTAGAAAAGGTAGATAAAGTTTTAGCGGTGGAGATAGATAAGCGGTTATGCTCTTATCTGAAACAAAGGTTTAGTAATAAAAAAAACCTAAAGCTAATAAATAAAGACATTTTAAAGATAAATTTCAGGGATCTGATTGGTCCCGGAAACTTTTGCAAAGTGGTGGGAAATCTGCCCTATCAGATCACTTCTCCGCTTCTCTCTCTTCTTTTGGAAAATAAGAAACTCATTACTTTTTGTGTGCTGACGGTTCAGAAAGATGTGGCTTTAAGAATTTGCGCTTCTCCTGGAGACAAGGATTGGTCTCCTCTGTCCATTGCGGTTCAACTCTACTCTGATGTGAAAATTGTTTTTCATCTTAAACCCCGCTCCTTTTTTCCTCCGCCTAAGGTGGAGTCATCAGTGATTGAAATTGTTTTTCTAACCGAGCCGAGAGTTTTCGTGTCAGATGAGAAATTGTTCTTCAATGTGGTGCGATCAGCGTTTGGACAAAGAAGGAAAATGATATTAAACTCTCTGACGGCTAATTTGGATTTGCCTAAAAAGGAAATCGAGGTTATTTTTAATAAGGTTGGCATCGACCCTTATAGGCGAGCAGAGACCTTGAGCTTGGATGAATTTGCCCGCTTATCCTTTGCCATGAAAGAGATTTTGAATTAATACCTATGTTTGTCTCTTTTTGGTGGCTTAGACGTATGGAAGGAATGTGAGGTAATGAGTTAGTGAGGCTGATATAATTTTGGACTGCACCTGTGTTTCAGCAAAGAACCAAATTCATTATTTTCTCTCCAAGATGACAAAGCCAGTTTTTCTGCTTCTCATAATATTATCTATTCTTTCATTGGAAGACGCTTTCTCTGCGCAATTGAGGCTGGATTTTTCGCAGGATAATCGCACATATATTTGGAACACCAGTTTGGATTGTGGACGTGAAACTAATCCAGGTCTTTCCTGGGGATTTTCCAGCGCCATAAATTCCATGTTGATCAAAAGATCGGTATTTTCAGCCAATCAGGACCGATGGCAGGAAGATGGCAAAATCAATCTGAATCTGGATTACACTTTAACCAGCAGATTGAAAATCGGCGCTCTTTTTTCTCAAAACATAAATTCACTGGAGAAAAGAAAAGTGACCAGCTCGGAGTATGGTATCACCACAGAATATAGTATCTCCGGTATAAGGTTCGTTCAAATCATAGGAGGGAAAGACATCGATCGAAGATTGAAGGAGGGAAAAAGAAAAGATTCCGGATTCAATCATAGGCTGGAGATTTCCCATTCTCCTTATCTTCTTTCGGAATCGGTCACCCGTATCTCTTTTAGCCAGACCAGCTCTCAATTGAGCAACATCCCTCTGTTGGAAAGAGATTTCAGCATCTTTTTCGCTAAGAACTTCTCTGAAGAGGATAGCCTGGAGTTTTCCTACCGGGAAGCTTGGTCAAAGAAGAAATTCTTTTGGGGAGATCTGACTGATTCTCAGATTAACACCCAAAGAAGGACTCAGAGGGTGATCAATCTCCGATCCTCCACCCAGGTGCCTTTTGACATAAGAGTAAAGTTCGATTTTGATCTTGTATCAAGTGGATATAAGTACTCGTGGGAGCAAGAGTCTCACTCGCCTGGCTTAACAGATAATTTTTCTAACTCCCAGAATTTTATTCTAAAGATTAAACGACAATTTTTCAAAAGGCTGAGTTTAGGGAGCTTTTACAAGTATCTTGAAACAGATGAGGATTATGCGGATGATCAAAAAGATCAAAAGATGAAGAACGGTGAGTTGGGAGGAAATCTTCAGGTCAAGATAAGCGAGAAAGATTCATTATATTTCACCACCTCCATCGGAGTGACATCATTCTATACGCCGGAGGTTTCTGCCTGGTTCAATGACCGGGACATTCTGACTCTTTTTGCCTGGGGGGAGTATCTGCACGTCTTCAGTCCCATATTTAGTCTGCGCCTGGAGGGTGGTTTTCGAAATTTCAACCAGATTTATATCTCCAATCGACTCTCCGCCAATAACAACCATAATCAGACCTACGTTATCTCTCCAACTCTGATTTGGCGACCTCATCCTAATTTGAACTTTAAACAAAATTATAATATTCAAGCTAATTATATCTATTATGATTACGAGAAATCAATCGAGAGCACAAAAAATAGGCTGTTTCGCCGTGCCAGCTCTAACACCAGCATAAACTGTCTTCTCACTCCCCGGGTGAGCTTTATATTTGGTTATATCTACAAATATGAGGATTACGGCCAGCTCATCTGGAGAGATCAATGGGTGCAGAAGCCGAGTTGGGAACGGAGGACTCACACCTTTAGTTTATCCATGAAATATATGCCTGCCAAAAGCTGGGTTTTTTCTCCGGAATACACTTATCAGAAAAGAAGATCGTGGGATCATTCTATGATAGCTGAGAAGAAGATGCGCACATTAACCGATAAATTCTATCGGAATATGCTCTCCTTGTCTTGCAAATATTTTATTGACGATCGTAACTATATAAGCCTGACTGGGGCTCGTCGGGTACAGAAGAGCACACTAAGTTGCAAGGAGAGCTCGGATTTTGTCTCTGTATCGGTGAATCGGGTTTTTTGATCGGGGAAAGTATTTATGAGAAGAATTTCGTCAGTTCGTCTTTTTTGTGTTTTTGTTTTTTCTTTTCTTTTGCTAGGATATTTTTGCACATCCGGTTGCAAAAACCCTTTCAAAACCAGGAATTCTCCGCAGCCTGTGATCAGAGAGGGCACCTGGGAAACCCCAGCCAGCCCAGAGATAGTGATTCAGAATTTGCTTCACGCTTATAATGAGAAGATCATCGGCAATTTCATTCAGTGTCTTTGTGACTCATTTGCATTCTCCGCTCGGGTGGATTCGATCGATGCGGTCGATAAAGGTCTTCCGGAGCTTTTTGCTAACTGGGATAGGTCTGTGGAGATCAGCGTCACCACCAGCATATTCAATACATCTCGGCAGAACCCGGATTCCTTCGATTATGTGGTGTCCTTTCTCTCAAACCACCCACCGGATGAGGTGGGCGATACGCTGGCAGTCCTTTCCAGAAATTATGAGCTGTTTATATCCGATTCGAAAGCTACCCCACCTGAAACCACCTTTGCAAAAGGGACAGCCACCTTTTATATGAGGCAAACATCTTTTAGCTGGTGGAGCATATATTTCTGGAGCGACATTCCCGCCGAAGCGGGGAAAGATGATTGGGCTGATTTCAAAGCTCAATTCAAGCAGTGAGGAAAATGGTATTATGTCGAGCTTATCAAAAGTATTAAGAAGAACTTCTCCTCTGTTCATGGTTTTAGCTTTTTGTGTTCTAGCCGAGGGTTGCTTTAATCCCTTCTCTCCATCGGTGATTGGACCGAGCACCCTCAAACCTATTGTATCCCAAGTCGATCCGGATAGTGTGATGCATAACTTTAAATATGCTTATGAGAATCGCGACAGCATTGTTTATGAGAACTGCTTAGATCCTGATTTCGTCTTTGTCTATATCGATCAGGACAAGGTTACACTAAAATATGAACCGGTGGAGGTTTCGCGGGATGGAAAGGGCGGTGACATATATCGCACCAAAGGTCTTTTTCGGGCATTCGATGATATCCGGCTGGATACGTGGAAAGTATCAGAAGCCCCGGACACCGCGGTGGGAGAGGAAATATGGAAAAAGCGAAATGTGACCTTTCATCTCTCCGTCCGGGATACAGATGGTGACTACAATTATCAGCACATGGAAGCCACCGGATTTGCAGAGTTTCTGTTCAGACAATCCGAGGAAGACAATCTATGGAGGATCGTTCGCTGGACCGACAGCTCAATTTAAATTGAAACCAGTGATTTAACTTGAAGAATGCACATGATTGGATTAGAAAGATCAAATCGCAGGCTAAACCTCATTTGAGTCATGTAATTATGTAGATCAACCCCGCCAAAGGCGGGGTTGACAAATAAGGATGCGTATGCATTCATACGAATTTGTCAAGCAGGCTACGCCATGCTTGACCTACAAAACTGTCAAGTGAAGTGGTAGCCGCACCCTTCAGGGTGCGATAAATATGCGTCCCGCCCGAGGCGGGACGGCTACCAATCAAGATAGTAGCCCCCCATTTGGGCGTATAGAAAAGTAATCTAAATTATGGGAAATGTTGATTTAACCTAACGGAGGAGTTATATGGCAAAGCTGAGCATAAATGTAGATCATGTAGCCACCTTAAGGCAAGCCAGATTGGCTTCAGAACCTGATCCAGTGGCGGCAGCCATAGCGGCTGAAATGGCGGGAGCGGATGGAATTACCATACATCTCAGGGGAGACAGAAGACATATTCAGGATCGGGACCTGAAGATCTTAAGGGAAGTGGTTAAGACCTCTCTTAATCTGGAGATGGCGGCCACCAACGAGATGATTGAGAAAGTCCTTCAGATCAAACCGAACATGGTTACCTTGGTCCCGGAAAGGGAGGGTGAGTTAACCACCGAGGGCGGTTTGGATGTGGAGAGCAATTTCGAACAGTTAAATCAGGTTATTGGTAAGCTTCAATTGAATGGAATCTTAGTCAGCCTTTTCGTGAATCCGGACGAGGAGAGCATTAAAACCCCAGCCAAACTGCGCACCGACTACGTGGAGATCAACACGGACAGCTATGCTTCTGCCAAAAACGTAGCGGACCAGATCGCTCAACTGGAGAGACTGGAGAAGATGGTCACCTTAGCACATCGTCTCAATCTGGGGATAAACATGGGACATGGACTGAATTACCGGAATATCGTAAATCTGGTTCAAATTCAGCGTATCCATGAATTCTCTATCGGTCACGCCATTGTTGCTCGTGCTGTCCTGGTGGGATTCGAAAAGGCGGTAAGAGAGATGCTGGATCTGGTTAAAAGATCGAAATAGCCTGGTGAGTCGGGCACGTTTCGCCAGGGACAAAGCCATTTGATTTTTTCTATGCTTCTTCTTTCCGTCTGCCTATATTTTAAGGGCTTTTTCTTTGTTATCACGGATTCATACTGAACGGACATGTCATGAAGGATTCACCGTGAAAAAGGGAGAGCGTTCGTTACTAACGAAAGTAAAAGCCTCCATCGGTGTGTGGCAGAAGATTTCAGACCAGAACCTGACTTATTAAGGGGAGCATATAATTGTTTACATCCCCCCTTTAGAAAGGGGGGGGAAGGGGGGATTCGTATGAATGCATACGCATTTGAAACTTGAAAAATCCCCCTAAATCCCCCTTTGCTAAAGGGGG
>CAZOJT010000017.1:0-9697 GCA_964580215.1 uncultured Ignavibacteria bacterium
TTATCAACTAAATCTAACCTTTTTACCAACACGAAACTTCCATTAAACCGATAAAGTAGATCTCCTAAATCCACCGGGTCCTGTCCGTTCACCTCGCCGACACACAGCTCCGGCTGAGGTTCTGGCCCTCCTTTGTGTAGGTAACTTATAAGATAAAGCACATCCCCCAAATCCACCAACCAATCATTGTTCACATCTCCCGGCATGTAGCTGAACTGAATATACTTTATGGTTATAATGTCCGAGTAACTATCGAGCCCGAAACTGGGGTCAAGTCTTATTTTTTCTGGAAAATTTTATCATTTGACTGAGGCATCCTCAGGTTTATAGATGTTGTCTGTTCTCCTCTATCTTGTCCGCAGGATCCAAATTCGGACTGATTTAATTTATGTCGTAACTGCATTAGCTTAATCTCTTCATCAAAGTTAATAGCAACTCTCCTCCACCTTTGAGAGGCTCGTATCAAGGTGGCAAAGACAAGCTTCAACCCACTTTTCTCATCAAAGAAGCCCCGCCTTTGGCGGGGCTTCTGCGTTTCTCCTCCAAGAAGGAGCGCTCTACCAGATTAGTGGAGGTGATGAACTTATGATGTTCGTATGAATGCTTCGCATCTGGGTGGACACTTCAGATGATTTAAGCAAGCCTGAAGGTCATCCTCAAAGGATTTAACCGCTGAAGGATAAAGATTGGCAAATCTATCCCTGAAGGCCTGGGCTTCCCTTAAGGCGCTTTTTTCATCCACAGCAAAGTAAACACTATTTAGATGAAACTTCACTTCTGAGGCCACCTCAGAGGGAACCTTGTTTAAGATATTCCTCTTCTTATGAACCAGACAGCGTTGTCTTAAGGTTTTGAAGAAGATTTCCTCCCCGCCTTTGGCGGGGTATGAGACCAGGTGCACCATCTGTGGTACCCGAGATGGGATCCCACCCAAACCTCGCTTCTTGAGATCACGAAATACTTCCAACCAGTCCTCATAGGACTCCTTGTTGTCCAGCCTCATGTTCAAGAGAACCTTAGATCCATTGGATAGAATACCCCAGACCACCAGGATACCTTCCTTGCGACTCTTATGAAGTCTCAAGGACTCATATACCGCATCAGAAAAAAGATAGATCACATCATGTTGGGATAAGTCCATCTCGCAAAAGGCCTCATATTCCTCCCACAACCTCTGATTAAGCTGGCTGACGGCACTCTTGGATAAAAGGATATGGCCATTTCTATCTTTTAAAAGCTCCTCTATATCCCTGGTGGAACAACCCCGAGCATACATCTCTACAGCTATTCTTTCTAGTTACTCGGTTCTGCCTTTGATATGTGACCACAGTTGAGAGCTGAAGGTCTCAGGGGAGTCGGCAACCTGAGGTTTCTGGAGAACAAATCTATCTTCAGCCGTCTTCAGATGTGCTGGCTTATAGCCATTACGGATAACCCCTTCTTGCCTCTCCATGCTCATAATAGGCCCTGCCAAGATGCGTATGCATTCATACGAATATTCGCCAACCTCTTTCTCTAGAAGTTCCTGAACAAGCTTGCGCATGCTTAGTTGCATGAGTTGGCCTAAGAGCTTTTGGTTGTTATGCTCAGTCAGATTTTGGATGATCTCCATAATTTCCTTGCTTATTCTTTCAGATGGTGGTATCCTTCTCTTTGGCATGAGAAACCTCCTTTGGTTTTGTCCCCAATCTTGAGGACGAGTTTATGTTAATTAGCCAAAGGATACCTCATGCTACTTTATTTTTCCACTTTATTTTTCCAGATAATTTAAAATATCACCCGGTGAATGCACCTATATCTCATCTGTGTCTACGTATTTTTTACTGAAACTTGACTAATGTTTCAGCCCACCCTCTTTAGCAAACTCCTCCATAATCCTTTTTTGTTTTTCGTTCATCTTTTTGGGAATCTCCACAAAGAGCTCCACATACTGATCTCCTCTGGACCCATTTACCTCTACGCCTTTTCCTCTTAATCTGAATTTTGTTCCACTTTGGGTTCCAGGCGGAATCTTAAGGTCCACTCTTCCATCCATGGTTTTGACTCTTATCTTGCTTCCCAGAGTTGCCTGTGCGATGTTTATGGGGATTTTGCAAAAAATATCTTTCCCCTTTCGCTCAAAAAATCGATGCCGCCCTACATTGATTTTAACGATTAAGTCTCCGGAAGGACCTCCTCCACTTCCCGGCTGTCCCTGTCCCCGCAGTCTCAGTTGAGCTCCATCATTTATGCCCGCAGGAATATTGATCAAAATTCTCTTTCTGGTAAAAGTCTGCCCTCTTCCTCCGCATTGCGGGCAGGGTGTGCTTATGATCTTTCCTCTACCCAAACATCGAGGACAAGGACGACTTACTGCAAAAGCACCCTGAGCAAAGGAGATCATTCCTGATCCTCCACATTCCGGACAGGTGGAAAGAGGTGTGCCGGGCTTGGCGCCTGTGCCTCCACACACGGTACAGACCTCCTTTTTTTTAACTTCAATCATGGTTTTGCCACCTGAGATAGCTTGATCGAAAGGAATCTCCACCTCAGCGTATAGATCTGCTCCCTTCTGTGGCCCCCATCTTTTTCGTCTGGTAGTTTCTCCCATATCAAAAAAGGAACTGAACAGATCACCCATATCGCCAAATCCACCCAGGTCCTCGAAAGTGAAGGTTCTCCCTTTTCCTCTTCTTCTGGAGAAGATGTCTTCTGTGCCTTCAAAACCGGTAAATCCCCTTTGTCCCATCTGCTTGAGTTGGTCATACTGTTTTCTTTTTTCAGAATTGCTAAGAACGTCGTAAGCTTCGGAGATCTCTTTGAACTTCTCCTCCGCCATTTTATTATTGGGATTAGCGTCGGGATGGTACTTTTTGGCTAAACGCCTGTACGCTTTTTTTATCTCCCCGTCGCCGGCTTTTTCGGATACCCCTAAGATTTCATAATAATCTTTCTGAGCCATGAAGTTTCTTTTCCTCCTTCACCAGTCTCAAGAAAGCAAACAAAGGCAAAATAACCGTCACCATCGATTTTGTCAACTTTGATTCACGGAGGTTGCAGACAATTTTGTCCCCCTCTCCATGAAATGGAGAGGGGACACCATGAAAGGCTCACCCTGAAGGGGACCACAGAGGGTGAGGTTAACACCAAAACGCAAAAAGGCGAGAGAAGTCTCCCGCCTTAATTGTGCCAAGTTACTTTCACTTCAACTATTTTACTTTTTTGCCGCTGTTTCTTTCTTTGGTTTTTTCTCATCTTTTTTAGCCGGAAGACCCTTCTCCTCCCTTTCTTTTTTCTTGTATGACTCACTGCGATGGTCGGTGATGTAAAATCCATTTCCCTTGAACAAAAGTCCTCCGCCGCCTGAAATCAACCTCTTGACTTTAGCCCCGCAAACAGGGCAAGTCTTGACCGGGTCATCTGTTATCTTTTGAAACTGCTCAAACAGGTGATGGCACTTCTCACATTCATATTCATAAGTAGGCATATCAATCACTCCTTGCGGAACCTCTGCTCAGATTGTATTTCTACGCAAGCTTTCATCTACTATTTGATTGGCTTTTGTAGCCGCAGGCTTCAGCCTGGGAAAATTTAGTTTGCCCGAGATGAAAGTCATATAGCTACTTACTTCATAAGTTAATCAACTAGAGTAATCCTTATCAATCTCCTCAGCTATTTGTATCAACTCCTCAATTTTCCTTGTCACAAAATCAGCAAATATATAAGCAGCCTTTTCGTCGATATTCAGCTCTTTTGCACGGTTCACGCATTGAAAAAAAACTTCTAATTCATGGAGCGGGTATTCTATTACTTCGTACAGATACTTGATAGAATCGTAGGTATCCAACTCAATGCCTCTCTTTGCAAGGGCCTGCTGAAAGTTTAGAAGTGTCCGTCTGATGATTGGAACAGATATTTCACCCTGTGGCGCACGTTCGTTTTTTCTTGTACCCTCTCGTAGCTTGCTAAGATCATAATGCAAATGAGATGGGAAGACTGAAACCAATTTCTCCATTCTAAACTTCTCCTTATGAGCTTTTTCCTCATATTCCAATTTATTGATAATTTGCTCAAGAATTCTATAAATGTGATCTTTCTGGTCTGCGATCAAATTAGAAATTGTAATATCTCTAAACTCATTTTTACCTTCACCATAGCACGAAAGAAGTGTAAAGCTATTAGAGCATAATGAGGGTCGCGAAATGAAGTGATAAGAGGTTGACTTATCCTTTCTTCTATTTCTCTTTGTCGGATGTCCAATACTATCATTTCTAATTTCCCTAATTTCTTTCAGTCTTGGATAATTGTCTATAGTTTGTGGAATTTTCAAAGATTCGCAAAGGTTGATTGCTGCATCCTGCTGAAGGAAAAGAGCCTGTAATAACCCATACAACGTTAAATAATTTGCCCCATCACTTTTACCAAGCTCTACAGCAGAGTAAGCATCTATAGCAAGTTGAGAATCCTCAATAACATCAAGGCAACTGCAAAGCTGGGACCATAAATCCTTATTCTTTAAAAGAACATGTTGTCTTCTAGTTTCGTTTATAAACTCGCGAATGCTTTTAGTATACTCATACATAGTTTCAACCCTATGTAAGCTATCGCTCTCTGTAGCTTCGCTCTTGGATTCTACCGTATCTGTTTCGTCTTGTCAAGCTTTTTTCTCCAACTGTGTGGCAGGGCTAAATGCCCTGCCCTATGTGTTGGTGGATTATACAATTCATCGAACCTGTCACGGGTCGCATAAATGCGACCCCTACGGAAAAATCACCTTATATACCATAGGAGCGGGAATTCATCGCGCCCCCAAGTTTTTTGGCTGTTGGTGCGGGGTACCCTACCCCGCACCAATCAGGGTTCGGGGTGAGGGCACCCCGAACCAGCACCGTGCAAGATTGCTTCGTCGTCCATATGGACTCCCCGCAATGACAATTAGTGTCATAATCTGAGACTCAGATGATGTTTATCGTTATCAGCCGACTACCTCGTAGTCTGCATCCACTGGCTCGTCCTTGCCACCCTTCTTTTCCTCTTGTTGTCCGGTTTGAGTTGTGGTTCTTTGTGTTTTCTCTGCCCCTGCCTGCGCCTGCTGATACATCTTGCCGGCGGCTTCATGCCACACAGTGGTAAGCGCCTCGGTGGATGACCTTATCTCATCCATGTTGCTGGTCTTCAAAGCCTCTTTAACTCTTGCCATAGCCGCTTCCACTTTGGCTCTGGTGTCAGAATCCAGCTTGTCTCCATACTCACGCAGTCCTTTTTCGGTCTCGTAGACCATCTGGTCAGCCCGGTTCTTTGTATCCGCTTCCTCTCGTTTCTTCTTATCCTCAGTCGCATGGAGATCAGAATCCTTTACCATTTTCTGAATTTCCTGTTCGGTCAGTCCGCTGGATGCCTCGATCTTAATGCTCTGCTGTTTTCCGGTAGCCTTATCTTTGGCTGACACGTTCAAAATACCGTTGGCATCGATGTCAAAGCCCACCTCAATTTGTGGCATTCCCCGGGGTGCTGGCGGTATGCCATCCAGATGGAATCTGCCGATGGTCTTGTTATCCACAGCCATGGGTCGCTCGCCCTGAAGCACGTGGACCTCCACCGAGGTCTGGTTGTTTTCAGCGGTGGTGAAGATCTCACTTTTGCGGGTGGGTATGGTAGTGTTTCTCTCGATCAGCCTGGTGAACACGTTACCTAAGGTCTCGATACCTAGTGAAAGGGGAGTAACGTCCAGAAGCAGGACATCCTTTACGTCACCGGCTAAAACTCCGCCCTGAATGGCGGCTCCCACAGCCACCACCTCATCTGGATTTACTCCTTTGTGCGGCTCCTTGCCAAAAAGCTGACGGACCGTCTCCTGAACTTTGGGCATACGGGTCATTCCACCCACCAGGATCACCTCATTAATGTCGGAGACGGATAAACCAGCATCAGAGAGAGCCTTCTTGCACGGCTCGACGGTCCTCTGGATTAAATCATCCACCAACTGTTCTAACTTGGCTCTGGTCAGAGTCAGATTGAGGTGTTTGGGACCGGAAGCGTCTGCAGTTATGAAGGGAAGATTGATGTTGGTCTCCATGGTGCTGGAAAGCTCACACTTTGCCTTCTCCGCGGCTTCCTTTAACCTCTGTAGAGCTATTGGATCTCTAGAAAGGTCTATGCCTTCTTGTTTTTTAAACTCAGCCACGATCCAGTCGATTACGCGCTTGTCAAAATCATCTCCGCCCAGGTGAGTGTCTCCGTTGGTGGACTTCACCTCAAAGACCCCATCCCCTAACTCCAGTATGGAGATGTCAAATGTTCCACCGCCTAAGTCAAAAACCGCAATCTTTTCATCTTTCTTCTTATCCAGTCCGTAAGCCAAAGAGGCGGCGGTGGGCTCGTTTATGATCCTTTTCACCTCCAGTCCGGCGATCCTTCCGGCATCTTTGGTGGCTTGTCTCTGGCTGTCGTTGAAATAGGCGGGCACGGTAATGACCGCCTCGGTCACCTTGTGACCCAGGTAGTCCTCTGCGGTCTGCTTCATCTTCTGCAAAACCATGGCTGAGATCTCAGGAGGTGAATATTCCTTATCCTGAATTTTCACCCTGGCATCACCGTTGGGTCCTTCCACTACCTTAAAGGGAACAGTCTTTATTTCGGATTCCACCTCTTTGTATTTGCGCCCCACAAATCTCTTGATGGAAAAGACTGTGTTGCCCGGATTGGTAATAGCCTGTCTTTTTGCCACCTGACCGACCAATCTTTCGCCGGTCTTGGTGAACGCCACCACCGAGGGTGTGGTTCTGGCGCCTTCTGCATTTTGAATGACCACCGGCCCCCCCCCCTCCATCACCGCCACACACGAGTTGGTTGTTCCCAAGTCAATTCCGATAATTTTACTCATTTTCATCACTTCCTTCCATAATAGTAAATTTTAGCGTAGGGACAGGGCTTGTCCCTGTCCGTCTTTCTGTAAGACTGTAAGGACAGCCACGAGGGCTGTCCCTACGTTACATATCCATTACTTACGTCAAAGCCTGTTCCATCCAGAAGAAGAACAGAGCCGGCATCGTTTTCTCAGATCAGAGAGGGAGGAGAGAATCTCTCCTCTCCCAGGATCCTTTTACTCAATGCTGATCGGGATCTCCTTCGGCTTGACCTCCTCGGTCTTCGGCAGGGTGATGCTCAGCACACCATTCTTGTAGCTGGCTTCGATCGTGTCGGTCTTAACCGAGGTGGGCAGTTGGAAGGAGCGGCAGAAGGAACCATAACTTCGCTCTATCCGATGATAGTTTTTATCCTTCTCCTCCTTCTCTTGCTTCTTCTCACCTTTCAGAGTTAGGAGATTGTCCTGAATGGATATCTTGACGTCGTCCTTGTTCATTCCGGGCATCTCCGCTTTGATGATCACACTGTCCTTGTCCTCGGAGACGTCAACGCTGGGCGTCCACACCCCCTCAGTCCACTCAACTCTCGCCGGTCTGTGACCGAAGAAATCTTCAAACAGCCTGTTCATCTCATCCTGGACGCTCAGAATATCCCTGAAAGGTCTCCATCTGGTAATAGCCATCACTTCTCCCTCCTTTCATTGGTTTAATTAAAGTTAACTCAATTGGCTCCTCGTTTTTCTCATTCTTCATAAAACTCCTTCCGCAACAATCGTGCCAAATTTGAACAATTGAGCTAATCTGTTGTATTTCAAACGTTTAGAGAAATCTGGATATTTGGATTTATTGTATTCAACATGTCAGTTTGACACAACAAGTGTAATAATGGCTCTATCACTGTCATAATGGCAATCAAAAATGGCAGTAACTTAAAGGTGTTCTTGGTCTAGTTTGACTATTCTTAAAGAAACCTCACCCCTATCTCTCTTTCAACTTATTGGAGAGGGGGAGCAAAGGAGAGAGATAAAAAAACAGGCAAAATTAGACAAAAAAACTGGATGAAAAGCCACAAACTCCTTGGATGCTAACTGGGATGTTTTTGGAAGGTGTATTTATTCAATGAGGAAAATCAGTGGAAAGAACAAACCGCAGGATACGATGGTTTCCGGTGTCAGCCACATACACGATCTTATTGGCATAGGCGATCCCCTTGGGATTCTTGAACTCCTCATCGCCTGTGCCCTCTTTCCCGAAGGAGAGAATACGCACTCCATTTCGAGAGAACTTATGCACTTGATTTTTTTCGCTGTCCACCACAAAGATATTCTCAAACTCATCTACCGTCACATCCTCTGCCCGCCCGAAAGTGCCCTGCCAGTAGATGTTGGAGCTGTCGGTGCGGGGAATTAAGGGGTGGAAGTCGTTCCCGTCCAGAAGCTGGACAGAAAAGTAAGAGAGAACCTGGCAGAAGAGAAACCTGAACTCATCTCTCCACAAATAGGTGAATAACCCGGTAGGACCATGGGTTTTGGAGAGTTCGTAGCCGCTCGGGATCGCCGCTCCCAAGTTATACAATACATCTGGTTCCAGTAAGATAAACCGATCTATCTGGTTTCTCGTGGAGTCGCATACAAAGTACTGCCCGTAACCCTGCACGGGGCGGGGATCAGGTGCTATGGCTTTATAACTAGTTGCAACGGTATCTACGAAGTAGACCGTATCAATCAGAGCTATAACGGTATCAATGACTATGCTGTCCGGGGTAACTACGACGGTATCGATGACGGTGTCCGGGCGAACAACCATAGTGCTATCGTAGATATCAGCCCCAGCATAAAGCGAGTCAAACGTCTCGTTATCCTTTAGCTTAATGTATATCGTATTGCCGCCAGTAGCCAGAAGCCTCATCACTCGGTCCTGGGATACACTGCTTGGGTGCCTTACTCCCTCGTATTGATCTATGAAGTTGCCTGCCTGATCGAGCTTCACGATCCTGTCGTTTCCGGTATCGGCTATATATATATAGCCGTCAAAGCCCACATGCACGTCCTGCGGTTGGTTGAAGGGAATTCCTCCCGCCGCTGTCCAGGCTCGGGAGATTGAGGGTGCTGTAGGAAGTTTAACCCTTTTCCCGCAGCCGGAAAACACAAAAAGCAAAATTAGTATTAGCAGATATCTTTTTTTCATGATAAGTTTGTAGCGTCGCACCCCTGTGTGCGACGCCCTTCGTCCGAGACAAGCTCGGACGCCATATTAAACATTTTGTAACGTAACCTCATCTGGTGTTCCTGAATAAGGGTAATCATCTGGAGTCTGACTCAACCCCTTTCTTATAGGATTAGCCAGTATATACTTAAAAATCTCAACTAAACTTTCCTCTCTTCTGACAATGTGGTCATAAAAACCTCGCTGCCACAATTTTCCCGTTCCTGAGAATCTCCAGAAAATTCGAGTGCTTAAACTTTTAAATGTCTGCACATATTGAGAAACTGATCTCCCACTGTCAACTGGGCTTATAAGTAAATGCAAATGATCTGGCATCAGACAATATGCAAATACTCTATACCCAAATCGTTTTGAACAGTCTTTTAGACAATTTATGGTTTCTTCGGCAAGCTTTGGATCAGAAAAAACGTTTTTACCTTTCGACGAACACAGAGTGAGAAAATACACTGTGCAAGTTGAATAATCGAATCCCTTCAACCGCAAGGAGCGGTTTTTGCCGTAAGTTTTGTAATGGTTTTTTCCGTTCTTTTTCATTTTTTATGTTCTTATGTAATGTCGCACCTCCGTGTGCGACGCCCCTCGTCCGAGACAAGCTCGGACGCTACGTTCTAATCCGCATATTTACC
>CAZOJT010000017.1:9797-56315 GCA_964580215.1 uncultured Ignavibacteria bacterium
TAGCGTCACAACTCCGTGTGTGACGCCCCTCGTCCGAGACAAGCTCGGACGCTACGTTCTAATCCGCATATTTACCAAAAGCCAATGTTACGTTTATCTGTAGCGTCACAACTCCGTGTGTGACGCCCCTCGTCCGAGACAAGCTCGGACGCTACAGTTTAAACTCAATTCTCACCACCTGACAGATATCCCAACCTTGATGTGCCGTGGTGCCAAAAATCCGGATGGATCCGACCACAGAGGCAGCTTTTTGCTCCTCTCCGGCAGATTGGGGTCGCCCTCAGCATATGGGATCACATCATCCTTTTGATAGGCATCTCCAGAGAGAGGATTGACGATCACCGCATTTTTGTGATTAAATAAATTAGTTACCTCCAGCAGGAAACTGTATTTCAGATTCTTCCAATAAAAGTGTTTGCGAAAAGAAAGATCCAAACTGGACCAGAACTTCCCAATTTTGGAATTGATCTCTCCATCCTGAACAAAGTCAACTTCTCCTTCGGGTGAAATAATCTGTCTGTAGGGAGTGTATCTCTGACCTGCATGCGCCCAGAAATTCAGGCTTAAATCCCACTGTGGTGGCAATCTTAAACCAAAAAGTCTTAATCTTTTCTGGTTGGAAAAGAAATTTGTTTTTAGCACCACCTGCCAGGGTTTGTCCCAGTCGAAGATATGCTCCTGATAGATTTCTTGAGCGGATCTTCCTCCGATCCCCTTCAATATATCTTCTGGATCGGACCTCTCTCCGCTCGCTTTTGAGAATCCCACCTGCAGGGAGCCAGAAAAGAAATCTCCCACTTTTCGTTTATATTCTATCTCCACTCCCCGACTGGTGGCAAAGTCTAAGTTGAAATATATCAAGTATGCGTTTTCCGGTCTTAAAGTATCCGGGATCACCCGGGCCGCGGTGATATAATCAAGTATGCTTCGATAATATCCCACCAGGCTTAGTGCATCATTTTCGCTCAGGATGGATTTAATCCCCACCTCATATGAAGACACTCTCTCGGAATTTAGATTGGGATTTCCCAAAAGCTGGTAGCTCGATTCGGTTGAGGAATAGAGCTTGGCATAAAGATACTGCGGGTTTGGTCGTCTGAAGAGCCACCCATAATTGAAAAAGAAACTGGTGTTTTTGCCCAAGGGGGCGGAAAATCCGAATCGGGGACTGAATGTCCCCTTTCCTCGATGCCCTAAAAACTCAAAAGTTTTGTTCTCAAAATCCTTTCTCATCTCCGGCGTTATAAAGGGAAGGCTGGTATCCTGCATTGCCCTTTCCACGTATTTGCCTGGAAACCAGAAGTCATATCGCAAACCAAAGTTCAGGATAGCTTGCTCCAGCTTCAAATCGTTCTCCCAAAAGATTGACCCGTCGTTGGCGTGCACCTTATAGAGGTCATAGCTTAACCCCAATCCGTACGTCCCCAGCCAGGGCTTGTAAATATCCAACAACTGGATGGTTTGATAATCTTCTGAGAAACCAGCCCGAAGGGTGTAAAGATCGCTCATCACCCGGATCAGCTTTAAGTTTATCCCGTAAGTCTCAACAAAATGATCATACCAGGCATCCCCATCCCCTTGATCATAAAATCCATCCGGACCTTTGATTACGATATAGTGGGTGCTGTCCGGGCTTAGCGCAATCTCAAAGGGATAAGCATCCAGCGGCATGGTGTAAGATGACCAATTCTTACCGTTCACGTCTGAATGCAGATTGGTGAAATAGCGGCTAAGGCTTGCGGAAAGGAGGTGTCTTTCCCCAATTATTTTGCGAAAAGAGAGAAGTTGAAAGTTGGCCTCGTGGGTGAAGGTATTGTAATTTTCTAAAATCCTGGAATACTCAAAAGGAGGACCATAACTATAGGTAGGAAGGTTTATCCGGGTCAAAAGGACGCTTTTGTCCTGATTGATCACCACAGATTTTCCCGAAGTAAAAAAGCATTTAAAGGTGGGGTTCTTCCAGGTGAGTTTAAATACGGCAAAATAGCGATTATCCTCACGAGGTGAGAGTGTGGTTTTTCCAAAAGGGGAGGAAAAAAGCTCTCCTGGATGTTTCAGATGCGTGTCGGAAAGGTTTATATTGGTATTGAAGAAAAAATAGAAGTCTCCGGGAACTCTCAAGCCCATTTTTGAAAGACTGGATTTGAAAAGATTCGCCGGACCGGAAAGACTGAAATCCCATATATCGGTGTTAAAACTGGAAGGGGACTTAAAACCCAACTCATCGGTTTTGTAGGTAAAAGACCCCTCAAAATTTTCCCCTCCCTCCTTTATTTGCATCTCCACCACCCCGGCGGTGACCTGACCATATCCAGCACTCAGCCCTCCGGAAATGAGATCAAGCTTTTCGATAGCGGTGGGGGAGATGGCAACTCCATATCCACTTCGGGTGAATGGATCATTTATCAGAAGCTCATCTATGAAAAACAGATTTTCGTAGGACCTCCCTCCCCGAATGTGAAGCTCACTTTTGTCCTGAATCACTCCCACCTGTTGTGAAACGATCTCCTTCAGATCCGTTGCAGGAATAAGTTCTAATTCCTGGGAGGTTAGCTCTCTTCTGGTGGCAGGCAGTTTGATGTCCAGCATCGGTCTTTCACCCACCACCCTCACTCCTCTTTCTAAGATGATGGGAGAGAATCGAAGCTTGATGATAAGCTGGGTTGTCTGCCCCGGTTTTACCTCGAGATTTGCTCGTCTGGTTTTCAGATAACCGATCAATGAAACTTCTATTTGATAGATTCCCTCAGGCAGGTTCTTGAAAACGAAGATGCCGTCTTGATCCGCTATTGCTTTAAGATCAGTCTCTGTTATGGTAATGTTAGCTCCGGGAAGGGGTTCTTCTGTTTCGTAACTTATGATTTTCCCCCGAAGCTCACCGGTGGGGTTATCCTGTGCTTTCGCACCAACGAAGGATGGAGCCAAAAGACCTAAAATTATTAAAACACCCAGAGCTTTTTTCACATACCAAAGTTAATTTGCAGAACCAGTGGTGTCAAGCGAAAGAATAGAAGTCTTTTTAAAAAATAGAGCAGCACGGTCAGGCAATAGCAATCGTTACAAAAATAATCAAAACCCATCCCACATCCTTCACCGCCTCATCGGCTCAAAAAATGAACGATAAAATATTTAACTTACCTCCAGTTGTATTGGATCATCATCTTAGGTCTAAAACTGAATACAATGTATTTCTAACTTATCTTAGAAGTTCGTTTTTTTCCTTGACAAATAAGAACTGATCTTCTTACTTTCATGGAAGTTTAGGAGATTTGTGTAGGATTGGATCCTGAGACGGGGAGGGAAATTTCCAATGCCCCACGTTGATGTTTACAAGAAATCATTTAACTTAGCTTTTTCCTATCTGTCAAAAAGCATTCTTTATTGCTCCTGGCAGGTGACTTATAGGTGTAACTTCCGTTGCTCCTTTTGCGGCTACTGGAAGATGAAAACCAGAAAAGAGGAGGAGCTTTCCGTCTCTGATTTCGCTTTAGGCGCAAGGAAGCTAAAGAAAATAGGTCCCATGTTTGTTTCTCTGGCAGGTGGAGAACCCATGATCAGAAAAGATTTACCTGAAATAGTATCTGCCGTCTCCCCTTATCATTTCCCCTTCATAACCACCAATGGCTGGTTGGTTACATCGGAAAAAGCCAAAAGGCTTTTTGGGGCCGGGCTTATGGGTGCCGTGGTCTCCTTAGATTTTACCGATGAGAAAAAACATGATGAAAATCGGGGAAAAGAGGGGGCTTTCAAAAGAGCGGTTGCCGCGGTAAAATATTTCGTGGAGGCAAAAACCAGTAAGTTCCAAAGGGTTGATATCACTGCTGTGCTCCTCAAAGAAAACATAGATGAGATCGAGAAACTCATAATTTTTGCAAAAAAGCTGGGGGCGGAATTTACCCTTCAGCCGTATGCCCACATAAAGACAGATGGCCATGACGGCGCCGGGATATCCGATCATACAATCACACAGGAGGTCTCCGATCACCTTCTGAAGCTAAAGAAAAAGTATCCCAACTTCAAATCCACCCCGGAATATCTGCGAAGGTTTGATGAGTTTTTCCAGGGAGGCATCGATGGCTGTCAGGCGGGGAGGCTGTTTTTCAACATCGATCAGAAGGGAGACATTGCCAAGTGCGTGGAGGATCTAAAAAATCCGGTGGGAAACATCAGAACCATTGGGATTGATGAGCTGAAAAATGCGCTCCTCCAAAAACAGAGGGAAAACAGGTGCAAGGATTGCTGGTATGGTTGTAGAGGGGAAGTGGAATGCTTCTACACCTGGAATGGAGTAAAAAATACGTTAGCCAGAATCATCTCAAGAAATGGGCACAGGGATGGATCTGATTTTTGATAAAAAACACATACTAAAAGGCTTCCGGCTGTTTGTCCTTTTAAGTCTTCTGGGCTTTGCCACAATATTCTTTTTCACCACCACAGGGGAAAGCCTTAAAGCTTTGCAGTCGTTTAAAGCCGAATTTTTGTTTCTGGCATTCTTTTTGGTTCTGGTGGATTTCTTTCTGGGTGGCTTGCGTATCTATGTGTTTTTCACCAAGAGCATTTTGAAAAGGGTTAGCCTTCTTGATTGCGCCAAAGCTAATTTAGCCAATATCTTTGTTGCCGCCATTACCCCTTCTAACACCGGAGGTGGCCCTGCACAGCTTTATATTCTCAATCGGCGGGGGGTTCCGCTTTCCGGCGCCATATCGGTCAGTTTGATTAATTTTTTCTCCTCCATGTTCTTCTTCTTTCTCGGTTTCCTTGCAGTTTTCTTCTTCACCGATGGAGGGATTTCCCCCAAAGGTCTAGCCTATCTGATTCGATACAGCTTCCTGGTATTTTCATTAGTCTCTGTAATGGGAGTTTTCCTGCTCATAAAACCCGAATCCCTGAGCTTTTTATTTAAGATTTTTTCCTGGATCGCGGGGATAATCTGGAAAAAAGACAAAGAGAAACAAAAGAGGATATCGGAAAAGTTTAAAGACCAGGTGGTTCAACTAAGGTTCTACCTGCAGCATTTCTTTCATAACGAAAGACTGATTTTGTTTGGCAGTTTTCTTTTGACCATCTTGCTTTATTTCAACAAATACCTGATAGCCTATGTGATTTTAAGGAGTTTGGGGCTGGACGTGAATTTCATGCAGGTGATGTATCTTCAGATCATCCAGTTCTTTATTCTATATTTCTCTCCCACCCCGGGAGCCAGCGGAATTGCTGAAGTTAGCTCTGTTTCCTTGATGTCCACCATCATACCAACCGGCTATCTTCCCGTATTTGCCATCCTGTGGAGGTTTTTCACTACTTATGTAGGCGTAACCTGTGGGGGGTGGATCACGCTTAAGGATTTAAACCAGCATTTCAAAGAAAAACAGATAGAACTGGAAAGAGTCGCAGAGAAGGCTCACCTTGCCGCCCCCTGAGTAAATGCTAAAAACTATCCCGCCTGAAGAAATTTCGTATTTTTTATATATAGAGGACTCTGAAAAAATTAAATGGGGAAAGGTTTTTATGGAGTGTCCCGCCTTTGGCGGGACCCAAACCCGCTTACCACACAAGGAACTTTCATATGGTTCACCTAAAGGTGAACACTCCAAAATTTCTTTCCAGACATATTTTGGAAGGTCTCATACGGAATTCAGAAGGGAGTGCTTTTGCGATCACAAAACTCAGGAGTAAGGCATGGTCAAATCTTTTTTTATCATATTCTTGGGATTAAGCCTCTTGGGATTGCCTTCGCTGGCACAGGCTGAAATTTGGTATGTCGATGACTTGGGCGATGGTAAAGTTGGTTCAGGTTCACAGCACGATCCTTTTCGCGATCTTCAGCCTGCTATAGATTCTGCTGCGGACGGGGATAGACTTCTGATAATGCCCGGAACGTACGAAGCTCATCCGGATTCTTATCCTGAAGAACTCTGCGGCAATTGCGAGCAACATAAAACTTATGTGAAAACCACCAGAGGTTTTTTAATCAAAGACAAAGCCCTTGAGATTGTGGGCTCAGGAATTGACAGTACCATTCTGGTCACAAGGGCAGGATACGGAGTTCTGTTCGAGCACAGCCGCGGCTCGATTATAACAAATCTGACAATTACCGGTGGAGTCCGCGATCCGGATGGAATGGCAACCGATGCCGGAGTGGTAGCAAAGTTTTCCACGGTGACTGTGAAAAACGTCAAGATCAGCGATAACACCCATCAACTCGAAGACGTGGTGGTGGGCATTGGGGGAGTATTCGGAAGGGAGAATTCAGAGCTTTTCATCATGGATAACGTCATAGAGAACAATGGCTGGGATGGAATCGCTTTATATCGGGGAGCAAATGCTTACATTTCGGACAATGAGATCTGTGACGGTCGGGGAGCGGGAATCGGCATAACATGGGATGCCACAGCTATCGTGTATCGCAACCGCATCTCTGGATACTGGAAGGGAATCGGCACTTTCGGAGATTCCCGGGCGGTGGTAAGAAACAATGCGGTTTATGATAACTTAGGCTGGGGTGTAATCGCCACCGGAAACTCCTTTATGGAGGCTTCCAACAACGTGATTACCCGAAACGGCAACTGCGGTTTTGCTCCCTGGAGCCAGACTGCTCGTGGCACGCTCATAAATAATATCGTTACCGAAAACGGCTGGAGAAAAGAGTGGGTCTGCCCTTGCGTGGGAATCTGGATGTATGGGAAACCTGAGAATTTCGTGATCTCTCATAATATCGTCTGGAGAAATGAGGAAGGAAACTACAGGGACATGGATGATTTGACGGGACAGAACGGAAACATCTCGGCAGACCCGCTATTTCGAGGCAAAATCGATTTCCGTCTGATGCCGGGTTCACCAGCGATCGACTCCGGCGATTCGGTCTTCACCGATCCGGATGGGGGACCTTCCGATATGGGAATTTACGGTGGCCCCGGCGCCCGCATAGACTCAGATTATAAAGCTCAGGTGGAAGATACCTCCTTTATAGAGTTGGTAGCGGTTGGGGACGTGATGCTTGCCAGAGGGGTAGGTAAAAAAATCAGAGAATTTGGACCAAACTATCCCTTTAGAAAAATCCAGGAAATTATAAGCCAGGCGGACATCGCATTTTGCAATTTAGAATGTGCCGTCTCCCCGGACGCAACCGGAAAATCTAAAGGCAATGTCTTTTGCGTCAAGCCCGCGGACGCCAAAGGGCTTTCCTATGCTGGATTTGACGTAGTCTCCCTGGCAAACAACCATATGTTCGATTGTGAAAAGAAAGGCATCCTTAGCACCATGGAATTTTTGACCAAAGAGAAGATAAGGTTTGCAGGAGCAGGAAAGACAACTGCTGAAGCTATACGTCCAGCAATCTTTGATGTGCGAAACATAAGAGTTGGCTTTTTGGCATTCTGTGCCTATCCCATGGATTGGATAAATTTAGAAGAGGACGATCCTGCAATAGCTTTCTATGATTCAACCATTGCGATTGAAGCTGTCAGCGAGCTCAAGAAAAAGGCTGACGTGGTCGTGGTCTCTATGCATTGGGGAGACGAGTATAAGAAGCTCCCCAACTCTTCACAAATCAATATCGCTCATCAGTTGATAGATGCCGGCGCGGATTTGATTCTGGGACATCATCCGCATGTAACACAGAAAATTGATATGTATAAGGATGGACTGATCGCCTACAGTTTGGGGAATTTCGTTTTCGATCAACGCAAGCCTGAGACCAAAAAAAGCATGATATTTAGGACCAAAATTACCAAAAAGGGAGTGGCTCTGCTTCCACCTTTGCCGGTTGAGATCGAAAATTTTCAGCCGGGTATCATAGAAGAAATTCTAAAGAAGACAGAAGAGATCGATATGCAAAGATACTGAAGAATAGTGCCAGGAGCACGGGGCTTCTGACCTACAGCCTGTCCTACCGGCTGGACTTGCTGGACTTACTGGACATGCGGGACTTGCGGATGGCTGTTTTTCATTTTTTCAGTTGTCCTGCGGTATGAGTTGTGCCGTTCATAAAAAAGGAAATAACGAACTTGCGATACTGGTGTTTCTGGTGCTTCTGGTGCTTCTGGTGGTTGTTTTTATTTTTTTTCACTTTTCCTCCAACTTGGCTGAGTTCAAGGTGTTAGGTTCAAAATTTAAGGCTCAAGGTTCAAGGTTTAAGGTTAAAAGATCAAAATTCAAAGTTTTGCATCCTGTAAATTCGGTAAGGGTGCATGTATAATATACTGTCTCTCATAAATGCCGGAGCTATCCTTTTCACCATTAAAGTTGTAGCTAATATGCTTTTTGTGGTAAGAAAGACTACAGGTTAGGTGCCCTGCGCACCTGACGACTGAAGAGTATCAGAAGCACGGGACTCCTCACCTACTGATTTTAATTTGATTTCCCTCTTTTGCTGGCGTTTAGAATGGTAATACCGACTATCTCGCCTTTCTCATATCGGATGATGATGTCGTCGTCAGTTAGTTCACTGTCGTCCGCATGAGAGGGCTTCTTGAAGTTCAAATACAAAACGTCCGCCTCTTTGTCATAGCTCGACCATACTTGTTCATACGGAATCCGCACTAACTGAGGCACGACATCCAAAATTCTTTTAAGTTCTAAACTGGCCACAATTTTCTCCTTTTTTCAAATTGTTTGGGTCTGCTGGTTAGAAAAGCTGTAATCACAAAGCCGTCCTCTTTGCTTCTCTCTCTGTATATTACTACGAGGTATTGTGTGGCTTTTATTTCTTTAGCTGCAATACATTCCCCTGATTTACCTTCATATATTGCATCGGGGCTTTCAATTGCTTCGAGCACTTCAAAATAATAACCCGCCATTTCCGAATGTTCTTCTGTGATATGAAGCCATCTTTCTTCGGTTAGCCGGATGGGCACGCCATTTTTGGAATTGACTGTTCTCATTCTTTCTTAGCCTCGTAAGTCAGGTGCCCTGCGCACTTGACAAATGAATAGTGTCAGGAGCACGGGGCTTCTGGCCTACTACTGGTGGAATTTCTCAATAATCTCGTCAAGATTGCCGCCGCCATTTTCTTGCGCGAATTGAAACACGTTCTTCCAAAAGGAATTGACTCCTTCGGGTTCTTCACGCACTGTGCGCCGAACATCAATGAAGTCAATAAGTTCAATAGCGTTATACTCGATGATGGCTCGTCTCTCGCTTGTAAGGTGGAGATTCTTTACATGTTGGCTCGTCAGCCTTTCCAGACCAATAAGGCCGCGGTGGCTAAACAGCTCTGGATTCCACTTGGATATGATGAAAAGGCAATCTTCGAGATGATAGTACAAGTCAGTTCCTCGCAAGTGGTATATGACATCCACTGCGTTTGCTCCAAGGATCATGGCGTCGCGCCACTCATCCCGTCGTGGCTCATGATATTCCACGCCATCGCACTCGAAAGCTACTCTACTCTCTGGGGAAACTGCAAGAAAGTCGAGTCTAAACTTGCCACAGATCGTATCAACTTCGACTTGCTTGTCAAAAGCCACCGTCTCGCCTAGATACTTCACAGCGTTCCAAGCAAAAAGATCTTCCAATGGACTTTCGTATGGCGGGTCATACATTGGAGTGTTCACGGGCTCCCCTTCGGAAGCGCACCCTAACGACCAAGTCCAGCGGCGGGCAACTGCCCGTCCGTTGCGACGATTAGTTAGGCTGATAAAATGGTTGCTATTCCTATTTTTTCAGAACTCAGTGAATTCACGACGTCGTAAACCTCCGAGGTCAAGCTATCGTTTCTTTGGATCAATCTTTATCTCCCACTTCTCCATAGTCAATGCACCGATACTGGCATCCAGTTCATAACCATCTGCCTTGCCAATCTCGTCATGGGAACTGCCTCTGCATCAAATTCTAAACCCTCAATCTTGCCCAGTGCTACACAAAGCTCCTTCATCTCGATCTCTTTTCCACCCAAGGCAACCCTGTTGGGTTTCATAATAGTTCTTTTAGGAACATCCCGAAGAAGTTGAGTCCGAATATAAGTATAAATTGAACCAGCATCAAATAAGGCAACTCCAGGTTTTCCTTCGATCTCAATCTCCTTTATAACCCTGCCCATCATCGCCTCCGTAACTGAAAAAAATGTAGCTTTGACTCCTCTTAGCTCCTATATTTTTGTTAGCCTAACTATTGGTTTTACGGTTGCCGTATAAAAACCCTTGTCTGCCTTTGCGCCAGCCAAAGACATCAAATCATATCACCCTAAGCTGAGTCTTACCCGATAGCAATAGTATATTATAATCATTCATGTAACCTTGTCAACCACTTTTGAAATTACTTTCCCGATTGATTTCCCTGCTTAAGGCGAGTGTTCCATGGCTGGCAGGCTTCACCTGCCGTTCATCCCACGTTGGTGAAGAACACCAACGGGAAGCGAACTAATATGGTTCGGGGTGAGCCTCGTAGGTCAGGAGCACGGGGCTCCTGACCTACTACTAATCTTCAAAGCCAAATTGACCAAAAAAGGAGTGGATAGTTTTTCGACACTTCCCATTGAAATAGTGAATTTCCGGCCAAACCTTTCCCAGAGAAAATGAGTTTTAGGGTCTGCTGTTGACGAAGAAAACTGACGGTAAGCGGAGAAATAGTTTCACAGAAGATTAAGCAATGAGGCAGATTTATCAACAAATCGAATGGGGGAAATCATTTTTAATCCGTTACATCCGTTTAATCCGTTGACAGGTTATCGCAACAACACCATTTTCTTGGTTTGCGAAAATTCGGGAGTCGTCATTCGATATAAATACATTCCACTGGAAACCTCTTTGCCTGAATCATCCTTTCCATCCCAATCCACCACCTTATGCCCTGCCTTCAGATATTGATCCACTAAGGTTCTGACCTTTTGACCCAAGATATTAAAAATCTCAAGTTTCAGCTGACCGGATTTTGGCATGGTAAACCCAATATTCGTTTCGGGATTAAACGGGTTGGGATAGTTTTGCGATAGTGAATAGGAAGCTGGGATATTTTCTTCATCCGCAAATTCCTTGACCTCGTCAGCACCGAAGTAAGATTCCAAGACCATCAAAGAATATTTGTCCGCTACGTAGATGTAGCCGTCTGCGAGAAAAGCATCATAAGCGAAACCTGGGGTATCATACTCGGTGACCAAATAAGGATGATAAGGGTCCGCTATGCTAATCACTTTTAGACCACTTTGGCCACAGGTTACATATGCCAAGGTATCCTTAATAGAGATGCTTCTTGTGGAAAACTCCCAATAGGGCGTTAAAGGCAAACTGAACGAGGCAACTAAATGCGGATTATCTGGCTCGCTAACGTCATAGATATATAAATGGTAACCTGAGGAAACAACATACGCAAAGCTGTCTTTGACGAAGATGTCAGCACAATCATAAAATGCTACTGGGTACCGATGACCAATTAAGTATGGATTCTGGGGATCACTAATGCTTACTATATACAAGTCTCCGTCAAACATGTCACCAGCACCCACATAAGCCAAACTGTCAAGAATAAATATGGAAGAAAAGTCGGATGCGTAATTGTATGGAAGGTTATAGGTCCCAACCAATTGTGGCGCTAAGGGACTGGCTACATTTATAATCTTTAGTTTTCCATTGTATGCGGCGTATTCCCCAGATTCAATGAGGTATGCTAACGTGTCTTCTACGAAGACATCTTTAACAGGTTCTATTGTTGGGTAGGACCCGACCCAAAATGGCATGGATGGATTGTTTACGTAAAATACCTGTAAACCGGAGGTATCAGCAATACATGCGATATCACCCTTAACAAAGATTCTTGAAGCTGAACCGGGCGAGGGGCAACTGCCCAGCACTTCAGGCTTTGCAGGATCACTGACGTTACATATCTTCAATTCATCTTTGACCAACACGTAAGCCAGGTTGTCTTGAAGGAAGACCTGTTTCACCCAGGGCGTATCCAAGCTTCCCTGACGCCAGATATGTGGTGTGTATTTAATATTTATTATTTCCAAACCACTTATCTTTTGACCATGGAACCAATTTATATCTCCATCGGTGCACTTTGCCACATAAGCCAAGCCATTCTTTACCCAGACACCGTAAGCATACGCGCCCATGTAAAAGGCTCCCACTAACTCCGGCTCGGTCGGATTCACTGCATTTATGACGTGTAGCCACCCTAAGCCAACCACATAGACTAAAGTATCCACGACAAACACTTCCTCACTCGATACATGATAATTTCCTATCGCCTGTGGTTGATTTGGATTTTTTATATTAATTATTTTGAAGCCATCCGGAACCCACCAATTTGCTACATAGACTAGAGTGTCTCTGACAAAGAGACCCTGGGAGAAGGAAGAGTCAGGATACCGCCCCAAAGTGTCAGGGCTCGTGGGATATGAGACATCCAGGATAAAAAGACCGCCATAACTATCCGCCACGTAAGCATAATCTCCATACACAAAGATATCGCGGGGGTAGTCTCGGGTGTCGTAATTCCAAACAGGTTCAGGATGATCCGGATTTGAAACATCGATTATATATATGCCATGCCAATCGTCTGCAACGTACGCATAATCTCCCTTGACAAAAACATCCCAGGAATGGCCGGGCGTATCGTAATGTCCTCTTGGGGTGGGATTCAAAGGATTTGATATGTCAATTATCTGTAGCCCCCAATGACCGTCAGCCAAATACGCAAAACCACTCTTGACAAAAATGCCTTCTCCTCTGCCAGGAAAAAATAGGGAACTTACTAACACCGGATTAGTGGAATCTAAAACATCGATGATCCCGAGTCCATTCACAAAGGCACAATAAGCATAATCGCCTTCAACAAAAACGTTGCTGATTTCTGACCATAGGATGCTACTTGTATAGGTGATGAATGAATCCTCAGAAGTAGCGAAAAGAGCATTCTGCTCCTTTGGGTGAATCGACCATATGTCCGAAAAGTGCTTTTCCTTTTCATTTTCCACAGATTGGATTTCTTTAGGTTCGTTCACCGATTCTTTTTGTGGCACTTCACTTGCCCGGATTAAAAAAGAGAACGGCAAAAGCGAAACACACAAAAAGACTCCCACCACCCAAAATTTTTGGAGCTTCATGGTCACCTCCTATGGCAACGATCCAAGTTTTACCGAATCAACTAAGTCTTGCTTCTGACCAATGAAATCAGAACGTTATTCGCATACCATTATATTATATGCACTGCTCTAACTTGTCAAGCGATTTAAGAGACTGTGGGAAAAAAATTTGTAGAAGAATGTCCTTCAACTGCTGGATTTCAATAACTGTTGTTGCGGGGTACCCTTACCCCGCAACTTCTGTGGTTCAGGGTGTCTATCTGAGGCAGATCCGCCTTCGGCGGAAGGGCATTCTGAACCAACGCTTACAGGAGTTGCTTTTCCAGATCAAATTCCATCCCATCGCTGGCGGCAATGGTTTTGATTCCGATTTCTTTTTCGATCTTTTCCGCTATCTCCCAGGGCTTGGAGCGGATCATGGTCATGCCAAAATGTGTCAATATAGCCTGCTTGGGGCGTATCCCTTTTATGATCTTTTTGACGTCCTCAAGGTTTAGATGATCCACGTCCAATTTCTTTCCACCTTTTCCATCATAACGGACCACATTTATTATAATCAAATCGCTTTTTTTGTATTTGTCTATCAGGTCCGGGAAGAATCTTGAATCGACGATAAAGGAAATGGTATATCTGGGAGTTTTAAACACAATCCCGTAGGTCTCAACCGGATGAATATGACGCAGAGGAGTGGAAATTTCAATATCGCCTAAGGTATAGGTGGCTCCCTCTTTCAGGACAAAAATTTCGTTCAGGTAATCCCTCACATATTTTAAAACAATAGGATCATCTTCTAAAGCTGATCGGGGAGCAAATAGTGCTCCCTTTTTGGAGAAGCCGCCATTGGTCATGGCTTCGATCATGATGTTCACATCGTTAGCATGATCGATATGTTGATGAGACAAAATGATGGCGTCCAGTTGGGTGGGATCCAAAGGTGGTCTGCTTTTGGCACATCTGATCAGGGTCCCCGGTCCCGGATCCAAAAGCAAATTTTTGTCTCCTAAGCTGATCCATGTCCCCGCGGATGATCGCAACTGTTTGATCATCACAAAACGTGCCCCAGCGGTGCCCAAAAATTTTATCTTGTCTGCCATTGCAAAGCATCTATACGTTCAATCCGTCTCATCCGTTGACAGCCTTCTGAAAGGTTTAAGGTTTAAGGTTTAAGGTTTAAGGTTTAAGGTTTAAGGTTTGAGATTTAAGGTTTGAGGTTTACTGCCTACTGCCTACTGCCTACTGCATACTGATAACTGCCAAAGATCAAACAGGCTGCGGCAAGAAAAAAGCCCCACCACAAAAGCAGGGCTTCTTTCTTGAGGTGCATTCCCTTCCCCCTCTAATCGTCCGAGATCTCTATTTTTACAGCGATGCAAACTCCTCCACGGGGATCTTCATCGCAGAAGGAGACCACTCCGCTTTCTATGGCGGGATCGGTTGTGGCGGTAAAGATAAAGCCGGTTGCCTCGCCAAACTCATTGGTATAAGCTGATCCGGCGACTGTTCCGCCGGAGGTATGAGCTTGATCAGCTTCGATGTAATGTCCGCCCAAGGGATTACCATAGCGGTCCCGGATGATCACCACCACCGGAACTGTGGAGCCATGAGGAACAGAAGCTTCGATATCGATCTCACAGTTCTTGCTATAGGTATTTGCCGTGAGGAAGGTGACACTGACCGAGTTGGATACAAATCCCGATTTGGCGGTCAAAATATTTATGGCACCGATTCCATCATCTTCATACAGAGAAGTCATGGAGTAATCCTGGGGCAGGACCTGACTGGTCAGTTCAGTCTCATACAGGCTGGCATAACAGCCGTCGCTGGTATTCCCGGAGGGGACCGATCCGAAGCTGGTCTTCATCTCCACCGGAGTCTGGTCCACGGCAAAATTATCATTTACGTCCAGCACCTCCACCAGCACGTCCCCTTTGGAGACCCCATCCGCCAAGAGAGTAAGGGGATAGTTGAGGAAGGTGACACTGTTAGGCGGTCCGGATACGATTAAGTTGGTGCAGTTACTTATAATTCCATCTTCGCCCTTAGTTTCGGCGCAAATTGTGGCAATTCCGTCAATCCTTGGGTCGGCTGATATAAAAGTGGAATAGGCACATCCCGCTTTGGTCTGATCACAGCAGTACACCATTCCTTCATCCGTATAGAAGTGCACAGAGGTTGAGTCCGGGACCGGATTTCCATAAACGTCCACCACACACGCACACAACTGGGCTTCTACACAGTTTATATCCCAACCCCGGATGTTGCAAGGAGTAACTCCTACAGAAATATCAAATGGTGGGCCAGAGCATATGGTCACCAATGGGGCGGCGGAAAGAACACCTCCCACCTTAGCCTGTAGCCTGACCACACCGGATTTGGTGCCACTTAACAGGGTAACGACAGCTTCTCCCCAAGAGTTCGTATTTACGGTAACCGGATAGTTGATATCTCCATTAAGGTTTTCGCCACCTTCAGGTCCGTAGAGAACGTAGAATTCCACTGAAAAATCCTCGCCTACCCGGTTTCCGTTGTCATCATAACAGGTGGCGGTGATATGGGTGGCTTCCATGCCGCCGGTTCCCTTAACCTGAATGGAGGATTGATCCGGGATCAACACGATAAATGCCACACTGTCTGTGGGAACTAAAAGTATGTGGCTTTGCTCTTGTATCCGTTGATCCCCCAAATCGGCAGTTGCCTTGATATAGGCAGTTCCGGTTCTGAATCCAGCCGTGTAGGTCACTTGGGCAACACCATTCTGGGTGAAAGCGTAAGCAGGTATGGCTCCAATCGGATTCCACTTTCCATCCTGGTTGGTATCATGGATCAAATTGTCGATTCCCTCGGTATAGTATCCGTCACCGTCCACATCATCAAATTCCTCACCCGCCACAAATTTCACCACAGTACCATCCTCCACCAGGGTGCCGATTGAATCTGCAACGGTTGCTTTTATAATGCTGGTGGAGATCCCATCTGCCGGAAGCCATGTGGGGATAATCTCGATTTCCATGTAATTCGGTAGTCCATCAGAGATGGTCACCAGAAAACAGGTGGAAAGCATGTTTCCCACTCGGGCTTGCAGTGTAACTGTGCCCGATTTGGTTCCGCTCAGCAAGGTAACCGAAGCCTCTCCCTTAGAGTTGGTGTTTATGGTAACTGGATTGACGGCATCTCCATTGAGCGCCTCTCCTCCTCCGGGACCATCTACGATTGAAAACTCCACGGGAAAGCCTTTACCCACTCGGTTCCCATTATCATCGTGGCAGGTGGCAGTGATCTGAGCGGCTTCTATCCCACAGCTACCTTTAACATAAATAATCGAACGATCCGAGGTCCAAGCGATATATGCCACAGTGTCGGCAGGTACCAAAAGTATGGGACAGTCCTTTGGCACTTGTTCACACCCCAGACCTGCTGTCACTTTGATATAGGCGGTTCCGGTTCTGAATCCAGCCGTATAAGTTACCTGGGCAACACCATTCTGGGTAAAAGCATAAGCAGGTATGGTTCCAATCGGGTTCCACTTTTTATCCTGGTTGGCGTCATATATCAACTCGTCGATTCCCTCGGTATAGTAGCCGTCACCGTCTACATCTTCAAATTTTTCACCCGCTTCAAATTTCACCAGAGTGCTATCCTCCACCAAATTTCCACTGGAGTTTTTGATTGTTACTTTTACCATGCTGGTGGAGATCCCATCTGCTGGAAGTGATGAAGGGATTAGTTCAATTTCCACAGAACACTCAGAGGAGGGTCCATCGGAGATGACGATCACGGTGGAGGTGGAAAACACGGTTCCTACTTTAGCTCTCAAAATGACTGTGCCGGATTTGGTCCCGCTCAACAAGGTGACATAAGCCTCTCCATAGGAGTTGGTGTTTATGGTGACTGGAGTGACGATATCTCCATTGAGCGCTTCTCCCCCTCCGGGACTATCTATAATGTAAAACTCCACGGGGAAGTCCTTACCCACTCGGTTTCCGTTATCGTCGTAGCAGGTAGCAGTAATCTGAGCGGCTTCCACCCCACCGGTCCCTTTAACCTGAATGGTGGAACGATCCGAGGTCAAGACGATATATGCCACAGTGTCTGTGGGAACCAAAAGTATTTGGCTTTGCTCCTGAAGCTGTTGACTCCCCAAATCGGCACTCGCCTTGATGTAGGCAGTTCCGGTTCTGAATCCAGCCGTGTAGGTCACCTGTGCGACCCCACTTTGGGTAAAAGCGTAAGCAGGTATGGCTCCAATCGGATTCCACTTTCCATCCTGGTTGGTATCATGGATCAAATTGTCGATTCCCTCGGTAAAGTAACCGTCACCGTCCACATCATCAAATTCCTCACCCGCCACAAATTTTACCATGGTGCTGTCCTCCACCAGGGTGCCGGTTGAATCTGTAATGGTTGCCTTTATGATGCTGGTGGAGATTCCATCTGCCGGAAGCCATGAAGGAGTAATCTCTATTTCTATAGGTTTGGTGGTTTCCCCAGCCGATACCACCTCTATCTGTGCGGTTTTGGGCTGAGCTCCCTGAACGCTTACCTGAATTGTGGCGGTGCCCAAACCTGTGGCAGAAAAAACCGATGCGGACAAACCATTGTCATCGGTGGTGTCAACAGTAGGGGTAAAGTATCCGATTGAAGCAGGGCTGACCGAAAAGGAAACCCCTACTCCTGAGACGGGGCGATCCCCGTCGTCCTTTACCTCCACATCCACCATGCCGGTATGCCCCTTTTGAACGGAGGAAGGGGCATAAAGAGATTTTATGATCACCGCCCCCTCGTCTTCCTTGGTCACTTTCTCGGAACATCCGATCATTAAGATGGCAGTTGCTACAGAGAAAAGGACAAACGTGGAGATGACTACCAGAAAGTTTGATACTTTTCTGTTCATAATTAACTCCCTTTAAATTTTAAGTTTTTAGTTAGAAATTAACACTTTCGTTCTAAATTTTTGTATCGGCATAAAACCTCAATTATTTAGAAAACCTAAAGCTTTTGTCCGCAGGATCCTGTGGAAATAATCCTGGTTGAACCATCTGAGGGTGATAAAACATGAATGTTTGAGGAGTCAAAGGTTAAGGAGGGTAGGGCTTGTTCCCGCCCGTTTGGCGGGAGGAGACAGGCTTCTCTCTATTGGGCTGTAACATAAATTCAGGATATTGTAGTTGCTCAATTTATTGAGCACTGTCGTCACTATGCCTGATAAATCAGGCAACTACAATAGCGAATAAATTTATGTTACAGAGCACTAGGGTCTCTAACGGGTTCACACCCTGCTCCAACAAGTCGGTTACTAACTAAAAACACGGTGTCATGCTGACCCCGCCTTTGGCGGGGGAAGCATCTGATTTTTTTAGATTCTTCGCCCTTCGGGCTCAGAATGACAGTGAAACTTGCTTCCCATTAGTGTTCCATGGCTGGCAGGCTTCACCAAGGGGGCAAGATAAGCTATCGAAACATTTAAGAGAATTTTGGGGACACCTGTGGGACAAACCCCCGCCCCTACGCATGTTTCATCAGATTGATCTTATTAGATTATGGAAGGATAAGATTAAGCAGACCCCCCACTATTAGAGCCGAGGCGATCATGATGGCAGAGGATTTTATCATGTCCCTGGTTCCCAGCTCTTTTATTAAAACAGCGAAGGTGGCAACACAGGGGAAGTACATGGTCAAAACCACACTGGCGACCACCAGTTGAGAAAGATTCAGACCTAAAGGAACAAGCATCCCTACCGCTACGTCTTTTCGCAGAAAGCCGATGATTAAGGCGCCCACCGCATCCTGTGGTAAACCTAAGACCCCGGTGACTACAGGAGAGGTAAGCCGTCCCAAAAATTGGATTATTCCCAGCGAATACAGGACGTTGGTAACCAGTACCCCTAAAAGGACGAAAGGAATTGCCTCTCTCAAGAACCATCTGATTCGCATCCATAACTTCTTTAGCAATGCTCCCCAGTATGGCATCCGGTAAGGGGGGATTTCGGTAAAGATTTCCGGGCTTTCGCCTTTTGAAAATCGGTTCAACAAAACTCCCAGCACCACCCATACAGCCAGAAGAGTTCCAAAGACCAGCCCTAATCCCTTGGCTCCGTATCTTCCCACCAACCCAACCACCATGGCGGTCTGCGCCATACAAGGGACGGCAACAGCCATCATGGTGGCGGCAATGAATCGCTCTCTTTTGGTCTCCAGAACCCGGGTGGCCATTGCCCCGGGCACATTGCAACCCAAGCCCAACATCATGGGAATTATTGCCAGTCCATGCAGACCAAATCTGTGCATCACGTTATCCACCAGAACGGCCAGACGGGGAAGATAACCTGAATCCTCCAGGAAGCTCAAAACCAGATAGAAGGAGAAAACATAAGGGAGAACCATGGCGAGGGGAACAAAAAGACCGGTGGTTAAAAGACCTAACGATTCCACGAAGTCTATCTGACCCTCTACCAGTTTTCCGATAAGGACATCATGGATGAAACCTGTGCCTAAAAGATTCGAGAACTGCATCATCAACGGTGCCCACAGCTTCTCAAATACGGGTTCAAATATAAGTCCGATGAGTCCCTCTCCGATAAACCGAATAATTTTGAACACCACAAATAAGGTTATCAAAGCCAGAGGCAAACCGGTTGCCGGCCTTATGGAAAGATCTTCCAACCTTTCCAGGAAGGTGTGATGACGATGGGTTATTTTCTGCACCTGGCTGATGATCTCCCCCACCTTCTCCCATCTTTTTTCCTCCTCATACTGAAAGGTATTTGCCTTAGCATGGGGAAGCTCTGAGACCAATTCTTTAATTCCTTCGCCGGTTATGGCACAGGTGGGGACAACCGGCACGCCCAGAATCTTTTGAAGCTTGTTCACATCAATAGAGATACCGATATGACGGGTCTCATCCCATAGATTCAAAGCCACCAGCACCGGCTTTCCGCTTTTCAGCAACTGAAGGGCGAGGTTTAAGTTTCTTTCCAGGTTGGTGGCATCCACCACATCGATGATCACATCCCCCTGTTTTGCCATCCGGATAGCTACCTCTTCTGCCGGGGAGTTAGGGTTAAGATCATAAGTTCCGGGCACATCTATAATCTCCACCACCTCACCCCCCAGTTTCATGCGCCCCCGGGTGAACTCCACCGTGGTGCCAGGATAGTTGGAGGCGATCACATTAACTCCGGTGAGTCGGGAGAAGATCACGCTTTTGCCCACGTTGGGATTGCCCATCAATAAAATCTTGCGCAACAGTGACTCCTTAAGTTGAATTCGATAAAAGGGGTCTTTTTATATTTTCTCATATTTCCAAACTTTTACGTATTCGCCTGCCAGATTACGGTATCCATTGAACTTGAGCCCGATTCCATCGATCATATCTTGCAGATCGGTTTTTATGAACTCTTTGAAATATTTGCTTTCATAAAGCTGAACAAAATGATAGAATAAAAACTTTCTGAATTTTCCTTCAGGATAGGAATAGTCGACTATTATGATCTTTCCTTGTGGTTTAGTAACCCGAACCATTTCCCCCAAGACCTTCTCTCTGATCGTGCAGGGCATCTCGTGAAGACCAAAAGAAATACAGGAGATATCAAAATGATTTTCCTTATATGGTAAATCTTTTGCATCCCCTATTTCAAACCGCACATTCTCATATCGATTTTTCCTCACCGCCACCTTTAGCATATCCTCAGAAAGATCAATTCCCACAACCTCGAAGCCTCTCTTGCCAAATGCGAAAGCCTGTTTGCCGGTGCCGGTGCAAATATCTAAAATCTTTGCTCCCTTTTCCGGATTTGTAAAACAAAAAACTTCTTCCCTGATTCCCCTGATAAACAGATCAACCCAATCATAGAGGGGAGCCCATTTTTTGAAGAAATGAAGAACATACGTGGAATGTTCATCCTTCATTTTTCTTTCTCCACCAAGATTTTCTTTGCCATGCCAAACCCGACGGCGACATGAGAATTCCCTATTCTAACGGTAACGGGACCCCGCATAAACTGTGCACTTACTTTGGTTACTTCCTTGCCCACCCTAATGCCCAGAGATGCCAGACGGCGGGTCAATCCGTACCCACCGTGAATATGCACCACCACCCCGGTCTCTCCTTTTTCTAATTGAGTCAAATCTATTTCGCTCATAGTTTCTCCACAGGCAAGAAGTCAGAATCAGAATGTCCACATGGCTATAGCCATTAAAGTACAATCAGGTGCATAGTTTGTTTTTACACTATAGGGTATCCGAAGCTTTAAGGTAAACTTCCGATGTTCATATTCCTCTCCATATGGTTTGAATTCAACCCCGAACGCAACTGCATGATCGTGAGCTTTCATTCTGTCCAGGCCTTTATTCTCAAAACCTTCAGCCAATTCAATGTCCTCGATATCAAACCAGCCTACTGCTCCCAAAGCGGCTTCTAAGATGCCACTGCCAAGAAGATCAAATTCCAAATTGAGCTTATAGTTGAGACGGTCGGTTAAATCCTGATCAGAAAATTTCCAGCCCGATATTTTATCTGCTTTACTTCTCCAGTTATAGAAGAGATGGTTACAGAAACCAAACCGGCCAATATGATCATGATAAAGTATGACAACTCTGAATTCATTTGCCCCGTTACCGATACCATGCTTGATCTTCTCGCCATTACTGACCGGAACCTTAAAACCGACCCCAAGATTGAGATGAATTTCGTCGAAGATTCCAATATTTTCACCATAAAAGAACTTATAACGCGAACCGATCCAGAATTCCCCTAAGCCATTATCTTCGACTTCACTCCACTTCTTTTCCTTTTTATTATAGATTTTTTTGTCTACCCATTTATAAGGGAAAAGAACACCAATATCCCAACGGTCAGTTATTCCGTATCCCAAGCGGACACCAAAGGCGTAGACCCGGTTATGTTCATCTTTTTCCAGATCCACCATTTCGTCAGTTCCCCGGTTGTATTTTTCCTTCATGTCGTTGTATTTCACACTGGTCTTAATCCAGATTTCCCCTTTTTTAATTCCCAATGGACATCCGGTTACTTCCTCAGCAACCGATATTCGCGACATCATTAAAAAGATATAACCGATGATCAAAAGCGGAATAAATTTGTATCTCATCTTTGGTTTCCTCCTTCAAAAAGATTTTGGCAATAAAACCATTATTTTATTTCAAAACTCAAGGTAGCGGTGTAAGATAGCTCGTTACATTTATCTTTCATCTCTTCAGTAGGATGGGTTTTATAATTTACCTTCACCATCCAAATTCCCGATCTGATAATTTTTATCTCAGCTATTCCTTCTCCATTTGCAGTTGTGGTATAGGCGTAGGTTTCATTCTGCGTGGAGAATCCTAAATAAGTGGCATAAACAGTCGGGTAAGAGCTCAATGGATTCCCTTCATACAAAATCCTTACGGGCAGAAAGTCCCCTTCCTTTAAGCTAATAGGATTCTTCAAGGGGACGATCTCTATTTTCTGTCCTATGGGTGTTAAAAAATTACTGTCCCCAGTATCCACATTGATAATGGCTTTGGCAAATTGCTCATAATAGGTACTCACCATGACATTGGACAAACCGGTTTTGGGGCCGATCCGATGATTTATTTTTCCATCCTCGAGCCACATGGTATAAAATCCTGGTTTTAGTTCTGCTACCAAGAGATAAGTTCTTTCTCCCTCAAAATTTATTCTGGTTGCCAAAAATCCACCCGGGTGAGGTGAAAGCTTTTTAAGTTTACCCTCAGGATCAATCAGGTAAAAATCCTTTAAAAACTTTTCTTGGTCTAAAAGATCATGCACAGGGTATCTATGTCCCCAACCGAAGTAAGCAATGGCACCCCCTCCAATAGGAAGCGAATAATCTGAGAGGTTCAGCCACATGGTATGCGCCAGAGCCTTTGCTCCAAAAATTCCTGTGACCAAAAGTAAGGTCAAACTCAAAAGTCTTAAAATCTTATTTAAACTATCCACAATCCCAATACCTCTCCTTTCTGATTTTTCTTCATTTTTCTTTACCACCTCGATGCGCTGAAGCCTTTAACCCCGAAACAAAGAGCTCATTTGATGGTAGGTTCATAAGCCTATATTTAAGCTCTCGCTGAGTCGATTTGAATGCTTCTTTCTCTTGTCGGGTCGCTCTCTTAGATTTTATCTTCTTTCTCAGTTCAAAGAATCCTTCTGGAAAAACCTCTTCTTTTATCTTAATCTCAATCGAATCCCCCGTCGATTTTCTGATGAAGCTAAACACAAAATTATCTTTGGACAGGTTTTCAAAGTTTGTTTCTTGAGGCAGTTCGATCTTAAAATCACCCTGTCTATTCATCCCTGTTTTCGCTCTTGTAATGAAATCAAAAGCATCCTGGGTGCCCAAAGTGGGGCTTTTGCTGATTATCTCAAAGTCATTTCTCTTTGGTATTTCATCGCCCCAGAGTTTGGAGATAGCTATCCATGTTGCTCTAAATCCAATTACAACGCATGGACATATATCCCCATGATATTTTCCTATATCTTTTATGGATATTTCCAATAGGTTCTTCTCATCGTAGATCAAAATAGGGAGCAATTTAGTCTCTTTTTCTTCACCAACTGCTTTCCCCTCAATTTCGCCTACCTGGGCAGAAAAATCTGTTGGTTCTGCAAAGGCACACGTAAAGATCAAAATGGTCAACAAGATCGCCATGCCGATCGAACCTAGACACCTTCTTTCATCCATCTTAATTCCCCTCCCGGTATTTAAATTTCCTAAGTGTTTTACCCCTTTTGATGAGGCACTTTTAAATGTAAGCTCACTATCATCGGGATTTTGAAGAGTTTTTGCATTCATCGCAATACCCGAAGATCTGAAAACGATGAGAGGTATGCTCAAATCCATTTTTTTTGCACAGTTTGATAAGCGCTCTCTCAATTGTCTTATCTGAAAATTCGATCACCTTTCCGCATTTGAGACAGATCATGTGCTCGTGATGAGCATGTCCCAAAACTAACTCGTAATGGGAATGCCCGTGTCCTAAGTCCACCTGGCGTACTATTCCACTGTCCACCAGAAGCTCTAAGGTTCGGTAAACGGTAGCCCGGGAGACGCTTTTCTTTTTCCGCCTCAGGCTATATAAAAGGTCCTCCACCTCTAAATGTCCCCGATGCAGGAACATCTGCTGAAGGACCGCTTTTCTCTCCTTGGTGAACTTAAGCTTCCTGGCTTTCAGATACTTAGTAAAGTTTTCAGTGGCTTTTTTCAACCATTTCTCCTTGGTTAAAATTGAGACTGAATCTCAATCTCAATTAGCAAAGTCTTCATTGTTTTACGGAATGTCAAGAAAAAAATTGGCTTCTTTGGAAAAAATTTTAGGAGGATCATCCTAACGGATTTTATCGTTTCCCTAACTCGGAGCAAAGCATTCCGGAGAGGATCAATCCGCCTCCCAGAATTCCGAACCAACCTAAAACTTCACCCAGAAGGATAAAAGAAAAGATAGCGGCGAAGACCGGCTCCATGGCATAGATAAGAGAGGCTTTGACCGCGGTGGTATCTTTTTGCATCCGGTTCTGAATGTAAAGCGCCAGAGCCGTGGCAAGTATTGCACAGACAAAAATGGCTAAAACCAGTTGGGGATGGTAAACCAGTTTGATCCTCTCAAATACAAACATGAAGGGGAGGCTCAAAAGGGTGGTGATGAGTATCTGAATGAAGATCAAAGAGAGAAAATCGAATCTCTTGGTGTATGTCTGCACAAAGATCACCTGCAAGGAAAAAGAGATCGCACAGAAGAAGGTAAGAAGATCGCCTATGTTAAACTCTGAGCCTTTGGGGCAGGTCAAAAGAAAAAGCCCACTTATAGCGAATATCACTCCGATTAAGGAGAACATCCTGATCTTTTCTTTCAATATCAGATAAGAGAGTGGTGGGATCATGACCACAAACAAACCAGTGATAAAAGCGGACTTGGAGGCGGCGGTGTATTTCAGTCCCAAGGTTTGAAAGGCAAAGCCTAAAAACAAAAATACCCCAATTACGGCTCCAGCTTTGAGGACGCCTTTATCTTTAAAAGAGATTTTTTTGGAAAAGATCAGCCAGATCGCCAGAGTTGCCAGCCCAAATCTAAAGGTTAAAAAGACGAAAGCAGAGGAGAAGAAAAGTGCGGTCTTAACTAAAGGGAAGGTGGTCCCCCAGATAAAAGTCAGCAAAAGCAGGGACAGCTCAGCTTTGCGGGATGGGCTCAACATATTTCAGCAGTTTGCTCCACGCAGATCCTAAAGCATCACAATACAAATCGGATGAGAATATAACAGCAAAAGTAAAAGATTCAAACCGCATTTTCAAAAAATGTGTGGAGACCCGCTCCTGGGTGGATGTTATCATCCACACTAAAGCCATGGGATGACGGGGACCCGTCTGGGACAACATCCCACGGGGAGCAAATCTCAGAGAGTAGCGTAGGCAAGCCTTCATGGCTTGTCCGCAGGATATTGAGACCAGCCAAGGCGTAAAGCCTTGGCTACGCGTTGTTCCTCTTATCTTTATCGGATTCTGTATATCCGCTCCGGTGTTATGATTAGGTCAACTCTGGCGTCGTGGTCAACGTGCGGGACGAACTCAACCATTTGCAGGGGATGAATGGTGGTAACGACGGGAATTTCGCCGAATTCATCTTTAATCTTTTTAACCTCGATGTCTCCGTAACCTCCTCCTTTGCCCAATCTCCAGCCTGAGCGATCGACTGCCACACAGCTTGTAATGATCAAATCTGGTCTTGGCATTTCTCTGATCCCGCCTGTGGCGGGATATTCGACCGGCTTGCCATACTTAAACGCACCTTTGATACTGGAGGCGACGTCCTCTTTGCCTTCTACGTTTTGTGGATCGATCCGCATAAATCCATGTTTCAACCGGGGGGATGCCATAATCAAAATCTTCCCCTCTTTTAGGGCGAATTCTCTGATCTTCTTCTGAGCGTAATCCGGATTGGCAAAGATAGCCCTTGCCTTCTTCCATTCCGGAAGTGTTCTCACCAAGCTGGCTGCCTTGTCACTTCCCACAAAATTGGGAATTCGACCTCTAACCGGCAATGGAAAGATAGCCACGTTCTTTTGCTCCAAGAGAGACCAGATTTCGTTTCTTAACTGCTCTTTTTCCAGAGAGATTTCATTCTTCATAGTAGTTCTGTTTGCGCTGTCTGTTCTTACGAAGCGGGGCTGGTCATGCCGTAGGCAGATCCCCCGCCTTTGGCGGGGGAAAGCCCCGCCTACAGGGAATAGCTATCTCTCCCCTTTAATCCCCCTCTCCATGCGCGGTGAACAGTTCACCGTTTCATGGAGAGGGGTTCACCCTGAGGGGGAAACAGAAAGTGAGGTCAAAAGAGCTTATCCATCACCCAGATCAAGATTATTATAGATACGATTGAATCGATCACCACCAGAATGGAATATCTCACGTCTCGCCAGGTGACATCATGCGAAAGCGGCGATTTGGTCAAAAGAAACTTGAACTTCTCGCCTTTCCGGGAAACTGCCACCTTTTGCCACCCCTTCAAAATCAGCCTGAGGATCAAAATGAATAAAAGAACAAGTATTGCTATCTTAAGCCCGCTGAAAGTTTGCATCTCAGCTAAATCTTTTTGTAAAAAAGAGAGTGGAGACCTGAAGGTGCGCAAGCATTCATACGAATCTCCTCTACAATGTTTCAAGATGTGATGGGAGAACCAGAACCTAACTTATGGTTATCAACTAATTATGGTGACAATCTGAGATACCGTAATAGCCAAAGGCAGGGTTGACAAATAAGGATGCGTATGCATTCATACGAATTTGTCAAGCAGGCTACGCCATGCTTGACCTACAAAACTTATTAAGGAGAGCATATAATTGTTTACATCCCCCCTTTACTAAAGGGGGATTCGTATGAATGCATACGCATTTCAAGTCAAGCCCAAAACAGGTGTGGGAGAAAAAATCAATGCGAAGCTCGTATGAGTGCATACGCACATTCATACGAATAATAAGATGTGAACTGTTTACTGCTCCTCTTAGTAAGTTAGGTGCTGGCTCTCGGTTCCCGCAATGCCTATCTCAGCTATATAGTCATCGTACAGCTTGAACCTATCTGATAATCAAAAGATGGTAGCTGTATGCTGTTAGCCTTCTTTCTCAACCGTATTCTGGTCTTTATTGTTATTCACTTCACCCGTAACCACCCGTGCCACATCTACCAACTTATCCCCAGCATCTAAATTTATCAATTTCACCCCTTGGGTGGCTCGCCCGATTACGGTTATCTGCTTGACCGGCTGACGAATGATGATCCCCTTTTGAGTGATGAGCATCAGCTCGTCATCGGTCACCACCTCTTTTATGTCCACCACCTTTCCATTTCTCTGGGTGGTCTTTATGTTGATTATTCCTTTGCCTCCCCGATTGGTCACCCGGTAGTCGGATATGTTGGTTCTTTTACCAAAGCCATTTTCAGTAACCGAGAGCAAGGTGGCATCCCTTTTTACCACCACCATGCCGATTACCCTATCATTTTTCGCCAAGGTGATCCCCTTCACCCCATAGGCGGCTCTTCCCATGTCCCGAACCTTATCCTCATGAAATCTTATAGCCTGTCCTTCTGTAGTTGCCAGGACGATGTCACATGTGCCGTCGGTGATCTTGGCTTCGATCAGATTGTCATCGTCAGGGACATTCATGGCGTTGATCCCACCTCTTCGCGGATTGCTGAAGGCAGAGAGCAGAGTCTTTTTGATTATCCCGTTCTGGGTAGCCATCACCACAAAATGTTTGTCATCAAACTCCCTCACCGGCACAAAGGCGGCGATCTTTTCCTCCTCCCCTAAGTCCAGCATATTCACAACAGGTTTCCCCTTGGCTAATCTACCTCCCACCGGAATCTCGTGCACCTTGATCCAGTGACATCTTCCCTTGGGCGTGAAGAAGAGGATGTAATTATGAGTAGAGGCGATGAACAGATGCTCAACAAAATCCTCCTCCTTGGTCTCAATCCCGATAACTCCCCTTCCACCCCGGCTCTGCCTTCTGTATGAGGTGACGCTGAGCCTCTTTATATATCCGGTGTGGGTGATGGTGATAACCATGTCCTCTTGTGCAATCAGATCCTCGATGGTAAACTCCCCTTCTTCCTCCTCCATTATCTCGGTTCTTCGCTCGTCCCCATACTTCTTCTTAAGCCCTGAAAGCTCTTCTTTGATTATGTTCATCCTCTTGGCTTTGCTTTCCAGGATACCTTTCAGCTTTTCGATCAACTTGATCACATCCAGATATTCCTGCTCCACCTTTTCCCTCTCCAGACCGGTGAGCCTTTGAAGTCGCATGTCCAGAATGGCCTGAGCCTGAATCTCGGAGAGTTTGAACTTTGTCATCAAGCCTTTCTTGGCATCATCCACAGTCTTGGATGCTCTGATTAGCTTTATCACCGCATCAATATGGTCTAAAGCGATTTTCAGCCCTTCTAAGATGTGAGCTCTGTGCTCTGCTTTCTTCAACTCAAATTGAGTTCTTCTGGTGATCACCTTATGCCGATGCTCAAGGAAGAGTGTAAGCATCTCTTTTAAGCTCAAAACCTTTGGTTGACCATCCACCAAAGCCAACATGATCACTCCAAAGGTGGCCTGCATCTGGGTATGTTTGAAGAGCTGATTCAGCACCACCTCTGCCTGGGCATCCCGCTTTAGCTCCACCACAATCCTCATCCCATCCCGATCCGATTCATCTCTCAGATCGGAGATTCCGTCAATAAGCTTATCCCGCACCAGGAAAGCGATCTTTTCCAGAAGGTTAGATTTGTTGATTTGGTACGGTATCTCGGTGATCACTATGCTCTCCCTGCCACTTTTCTGTCTCTCTACATTTACCCTTGCTTTTAAGATGACCCTGCCCCGTCCGGTTTTATATGCCTCCACTATACCTCGTTTGCCCTGAATGATTCCTCCGGTGGGAAAATCCGGACCCGGGATATAGTCCAAAAGCTCTTCATCCGCAAGCTCCGGATCGTCGATCAGAGCTACAAGGGCATCCACCACCTCACTCAAATTGTGAGTGGGGATATTGGTCGCCATCCCCACGGCAATGCCGGAGGCGCCATTACAGATGAGATTGGGGAACTTACTGGGAAGCACTGTCGGCTCTTTTCTGGTCTCATCATAGTTGGGCACAAAACCAACCGTCTCCTTCTCCAGGTCCTCTAACATCTCCATTGCCACAGGGGCAAGCCTTGCCTCCGTGTATCTCATAGCCGCCGGAGCATCCCCATCAATGGAGCCGAAGTTGCCCTGCCCATCAACCAACATATACCGCATATTGAAATCCTGTGCCATGCGCACCAGGGTGGGATAGACCACCTGCTCTCCGTGCGGATGATAATTTCCCGATGTATCACCGGCGATCTTGGCGCACTTACGATGTGGTCTTCCTGGAGCCAAATTGAGATCATTCATCGCTACTAAAATTCGCCGGTTGGAGGGTTTGAGCCCATCTTTTACATCCGGCAAAGCGCGAGCGGTGATCACCGACATGGAATAGTCGAGATAAGAGGATTTCATCTCCTCTTCGATATAAACCGGAACGATTTTTTCTCTTTCCATTGCCATAGTTTTTTTCCCTCACTTATAGAAAAAGCTTGTCATGCTGAGCGTAGCGAAGCATCTCGGTTTTAGATTCTTCGCCCTTCGGGCTCAGAATGACAACTCAAGACCGCTCACCCTTAGTCCTCCTCTCATTAGTAAGGAGAGAGGAGATAGGGGGTGGGGTAAATATACTTTTTTTCAGTTCAAAATTTAAAATGAAAAATTCAAAAATACAATTTAAAAATCAAAATTGTGTGTTTGTAGTTTGTAGGTCGGGTTCCTGTAGGTATGAACCGAATGGTTCAGACTGTAGAGTGCCTGTTAATTTTGCTAATCACTCCTCGCCAATAGCCTCCAGGTCCGCAAGATCTTTCATTCTCCCCAGGGCACGCTTATTCAGAATAAACTGTTCTTTTCCAAGGTAGTATACCTCAAGGTCTCCGTAGGATCCTGCTACGCGTCCTGCAAAAGCTTCTTCCCAGGATACTCCAGTAAGCGATGTCACGATATCTATACGGACAGGTGTAACTCCGACTTGTATCACCTTGTCAGGAATAGAGAAGTCCTCCAACGTCAAGCCAAGCGAACCTAAACCAAACTCCTCCAGCGCATGGATGATACGTTGAGCGTTCTCCGAATCAGGCCATACAAGAATGTCCATGTCTCCTGTATAACGGGGAGCTCCATGATACGCGAGTGCGTGTGCTCCGACTATTATGTAGTCAACTTTATGCACGCTGAACAATGCGAGCAGATCTCTGAAGTCTGGCTGAACTTCCATGGAATTGTCTCCTTAAGCGCTCAACCTCTGCGATACGCTCATCGGGAGTCTTGGACAACCAGTAAGTTAGGTCCTCTTTTATTTCCGATAAATCTTGTAAACTCCCTTTTCGCACAACCTTCTCGATCATCATTAACTCCAACAGCTAATGTAGTTGAAGGATCGAACACACCAAGTCGCATAAATGCGACCGCTACAACTTCTCCTCCTTATTTCCCCTCTCCTTAGCAAGGAGAGGAGGAGATAGGGGATGAAGTAAATATAAGCTTTTTCTTACACTTACGCAACAATTAAGCAGGTTAAAAAAGCTCTATTTTGTGGCGGGACCACCGCCTGGGGCGGGGTCATGCCGTTGGCGGGATAAATTCCCGCCACTATGCAGGAAGAATGACCATAATTCATAGGGCAGGGCATTCAGCCCTGCCAACGCAGATTTTCAACATTCCCATTTAATATGAAGTTATTTCAAAGCCTTGAATTTCTTAAGAATATCTTTCTTTACAGGTTCTGGAGTCTCCATCGAATCCAGAACAGTTGTCACTTCGTTTTTATTAAGATTATACAATTTGAAAACCAGAGTATCCATGGAATTGTCAGTCTCTTGAATCTCCTCCTCTATCCGGCTTAATTGGATTTGAATTCTTTCATCACCAGATTAATCATTTTGATGTTGCGATCTGGATCATAAACTTTGGCACTGGTTTTGAAGACAGGAGCTTCTAATCTTCCCAAGAGCACATCCAGAATTTTGGGAAAGGATTTGGTGGTCCATTTCTTTCGTCTTTTGTTCTCTTCAAGATATTTGCGAACCGAATAGAAAAGAAACAGCCGAAAATCCTCATTCGGGATTTTTATTCTCAAAGCTTCTTGCTTTTCTTCGTTGGGCAAAACAGAAAAGGCAAGAGTATTTCCTTTTTCTTCTAAGAAAATTTTAGATATTTCCTGCGTCGAACTGGCAACATTTGTAGCTTTCTTATCCATCATTTTCACGTATTCCGGTTTCTCGTAATAAGCCTTGCCAAATGGCTGAAGCTCATGTGTGTGGTTGTTGAGCACCTGCTCGAAGATTTTGAGAAGTTCCTTTTTCTGCTTGTTTCTCTCCAGCATGATGTCAGCATATTTGACTAATTCATCATGTTTCAGCCTTTCAGAGGTATTTGCAAAATCTATTTTATGAACCGGTATGCTTTCCAACGGTTTCTTCTTGATTTTCGGAAATAGCTGCTTTTTATCATAGAACATTATTCGCCAGAAGCACCCAATAAGTTTTGAATCTATGATTGCCAAAAGATATTTTATGCTATACCACCCCAGTTTCTTTGGTATCAAATTGTAAATAGTATTGAGCGTGCAATACTTATTCACGTCTAGAGTGCCTTTGGGTTCACGACCTATTTGTAGCACTACAATTTTTTCTTTTGCGAAATGCACTTTAGGTTCGCCCCCACTTTTGATGGCTGCGGGAATAAATTTGACATATCTCTGCTTTGGGGCAAGGCCATATCTTTGAATGTCTTCGCCGTCCAAAGCCTTCTTGTAGGTTTTGTCGATTCTTCTATCAGACACATACTTTTTTCTGTCATACGTTTGAATACCGAAATACATTCTTAGTAATGAACCTAACGGCACGGTTTTATGTTTAATCTTATCTACTATTTCAACCGCATCGGAAGCTAAGTTAACATTAAAAACGTATCCGGGTTGCTCCTCAAATATCTTCTGCTTCATTCGTCCGACTGGAAGCACACTAATTTGATCATCGGGTTTCATCTCGAAGTTTAAAATCGAGACCTCATTTTCGCTTTTTGTGTGATTATCCTCTCGCTTTTGAAATACAGCAATGCAATTGTCCACCTCTGCTGATTCAAAAACGGTTTGCGGTATGAGACTAATATTTTTGACTGCGCAAAGCCTTAAAATATATTCTCTTAAACGATTTGTATGTTTATTGGTCAGGAATGTATTTGGGACGATGAAGCTGTGTGTACCACCAAGATTTAGCAGTGAAAGAGCTTTTTCTATGAATAGATGATATGAGTCTATTTTGTATTGCGCAACTTCAAAGTTTAACTCAATATAGTCCAAAACTGGTTTCGGGGTATTTGAAATCTGCATGAGTAAATAGGGTGGGTTCCCAACTATCACATCGAAGCCTTTTTGCTCCTCTGATTTTTCTGAATCGAAGGCTTCAGGGAATTCAAATTCCCAATTGAAAGGTCTTTTTTCTTCAGGGTGACTGAAATATTCTCTTAGCGACTCATTTAATTGAGAGTTCACCTTTCCTCTTAGCTGATCTATTTGCTTCATCAACTCTCGCTTTTCCCCCTCATCTTCGTTTTGCTTTAATTTTCTTCTCAACTCGATATGTTCTGTAATTTCGTTCTTAAATTTCTCCAGATCCTCTTTTTTTTGAATTCCTGAAATAAGTGAGTTTCCTACTTTAACGTTTTGATTCAAGATCAGAGGGAGCTTTTTGTCCCTCATTTTCTCAAAGGCTTTAATCACTAAATTTATGGTGGCAATCTCTGCGGCGGCTGGGTCTAAATCAACGCCGTAAAGATGATCTTCCAGAATTCTTTTAGGGTAGTCAGCGACTTTTGGAGGCAAATGCTTGAACTGTTCCAGAGTCTGGAACATATCCGGGTTGGCTCGACCTTTTGAGAGCTCAAATTGCTTATCCGTTATCTTCTTGTTTAATCTTTCATAGAAACCAGCCAGCACATCAAAAGCATAAATCAGAAAAGACCCTGAACCACAAGCCGGGTCTAAGACTTTTAAGTCTTTGGCTTTTTCTCCTGCTTCCAGGTCGTATTGATCTTCTAACTCTTTGAGTTTCACCCCCAGTGTGTTGTCCACGATATAACGCACTATGTAAGCTGGTGTATAATAAATCCCAGCCTGCTTTCTTACTCTCGGGTCCACCTCCGCCTCAATTTTTCCATTCTTTAGATTAAACTTATATCCCAGATAACTTTCATAGGTTGCACCCAAGATATCGGCGGTCATCTTTCTGAATGAGACATTACAAAGCTTCTTTATAACTTCATCTAAGACCGAATTGGAAATGAAAACTTTATCGCATGGGTGTCCGGGTGTAAAAATGGTGGTATTATGATGCTTATCCATCATCTCAGAAAGGTCGATGAACTTCTTCAAAAGATGATCTTTGGTGGCATAGTCACCCATGTTTTCGTAAGCCTCTATTAAGTTTTCCAAGAGATTATGCTGTTTCAGCACCTCTCGATCATCAGCGATTTGAATTATCATGAGACGGGAAAGAACACGCTGGACAATTTCCATAAGTTTATCTAAATCAAATCTTCCCTTATCATCTTTCAAAATGTGGTTTTCTCTGTTTTCTTTATAGATATTTTGAGCCAAACTCACCCGCCAGTTTTTGAGCTTTTCCAAAAAGCTTTTGTCTATCTCCTCCTTCTTTAGCCGATCTTGCACCCACTCCAAGCTTTTTGCCTTTACTTTTTCCCTGGAGAGCTGGAGTAGATCATCAAACTTTTCCAGATATTCTTCTGGCTTTTTGAATGAAAGAATTATCCTTTCCTGATCAGCGTTGAAAAGGTATAGACAATCAAAATTGGTTAAAATAGCCCAGGGAATTTCTTTGCCACGGGCATACTTGAAGGCTTGTTTCTCTTCAGGGGTCCTATCTATTAAACCAGCTAATTCCTTTATTGGAAGTGTCATTTGTGCTTTCGGATCCATGCGGTCGGTGCGAATTTTGCCAATTTTCTTTACCTCAACAAAAATTTCGGGCTCGTTGTCTATTTTGAGGGCGATATCTGCATAACCTGCCCCACGCACGTAGCTATTGCGGTCATATTGCTTTACATCCGAAATATCCCACCCCAGCATAAGGAAAAGCTGATCAATAAAGTTCGCACAAATGTTGGCTTCGCTGGTGCTCTCGTCAATAGTCTTGCGCTTTTCTATGAGATTCTTTAATTCCGTCTTTATTTCTTCAATGTTCAATGATTAAATCTCCTGTTAATCCCTGACTCTTCCATTTTTGAATTTTGATATGCAATTTTGAATTTTACTTTTTTAATTTTGCACTTCCTTCCCCCTCACCCTATATCCCTCTCCCCCAGTGGGGAGAGGGAACATTAAAACAATCCCAATTGCTTGGTCTCTTCTTTCTCCTTTTCTGCAAAAATCTGAATTTTGCCATATACCCCATCGTGACCGGGAGTTATGTGTAAATCTTCTTCCTTTACTCTTTTAATCCCCTCAAGAATCTTAGGCGGGGTGGATTTTTCCAATTCCTCTAAAGGAAGATCAAGCAGTATTCTAAACTCAGACCCGAAGATAGAAACCAGCCTATGATATTCATTTTCCACCCCTTTGGTATCCACACCTTGATTTAATGCCTCTGCAATTATCTCCTGTAAAGGGATAAGATGTTTGTATGGTATAACGCCTTCTGGTGTGAATCCCTCCGGTCGATCTGCCAGGCTTTCTACCCGATGCATCACCCCCACGGTTAGTTTCCTGCCACATACCGGACAGATATTTTTATTCTTTCGGGATTCGGCTGGCGAAAAAAGTATCCCGCAGTTTCGATGTCCGTCATAATGATATTTTCCCTCTTCCGGAAAGAATTCTATGGTGAAAAGAAATTTATTTTTATCTCTGGTTCTGATAGCCTTTATTATCTCCTTGAAGCTTTTTTCACAATCAAATACATTTGCCTCCCTGCCGATGCGATTAGGAGAATGCGCATCGGAGTTGGAGATTAAGGCGATTTTGTCTAATGCAGACCACCGCCAGTTCATCTGCGGATCGGAGGATAAGCCGGTCTCAATGCAAGAGATGTGTTTGGTTTGTTCCTCGAAACATTCCTCTAAGGAATCAAAACCTGAATTAGCCCCAAATACCGAAAACCAGGGGGTCCAGGCATGAGCAGGCACGATGAAGCACTCATCTGAGATGTCTGTAATTATCTCCACCAACTCCTTGACGGGAAATCCGAAGATGGGCCTGCCATCTGAGCTTAACTTTCCGTACTGAGAAAGCTCTTCATTTATCTTTTCCACCACCTCGAAGCTGGGGGCAAAGATCAGAGTGTGAACTCTTCTGGATGATCCTCCCTGTTGAAACATGTTGCTCACCTCGGAGGTGAGCATGAAATGAACTTCGTTCTGGTGGGCATTTTGAACAGACTTTTTGAACTCTTTTTTCAAAGTGAAAATACCGTTACCCAAAGGTTGTAATTTCTGCTTCAACTCGGCTAAATAAAAAGGATGGGTCCAGTCCCCAGTCCCAAGTAAACTAACCCCTTTGAAGTTTGCCCATCGAGCCATGTTCTCCACGTCCATTTCCTTGGAGGTGGCTCGACTGTATTTGGAATGCACGTGAAGATCAGCTATGAATCTCATTTCTTTCTCCAGGAGAAGGAAAAATTTCATTTTGTTTATGAGGTAAGTATACTCTCCGAACAGCCCTTTGTCAACCTAAACTTATCTGAGGCGTGCTCCATTTTTTGGTGTGCTCTTAGGCGGATGTCACTCGCTGTATTACGACTCGCTGCATGACATTATCCAGCGGGAGCACAAAAGGCTAAGCCCTATCCACTTTTTTGCTTTGCTCGCCTAAAAAATCTTCACCTTTCGAAAACTAAAGAGTCCCTTTAACAATTCCGATTAACTGATATAGACGATAATATAAAATGGGGGTGCATCGTGAAACCTTTGCTTTTAATAACTGTAAGTTTATTACTAATATTCAATTATTCTGTGTTTAAAGAACCTGCGCTGGCTTCCAGCTTCGGTGGGCTAAGATTCACATCATCTACAAAAGAAGTCAAAGAAGTTTGTTCCAAGAGCGGCTTGAAAGTTGTAAGTGAAGAAACTAAAAACGATACTACTTCTGGTAATAAATATGCATCTATTATCTTTGCTGGTGCAATTGATAAGAGCAGTTATCCTCTTAAGTTTGTTGAAACAGGCTGTCTTTTTATGAATGACTCTTTGTTCAGTGTATATATGGTATCCGAACGTGGTTGGTACCGAGATGAAAGAGAGGAACGAACACAGAGGAGTGTAGCTCTTTTCCAGCTAACCGCTATGGAACAGTACCTTGCGGGTAAATTTGGCAGACAACCCGACGAGGTGCCGGATATCCCTCTTTGGTTTAGATGGTATGAGGGGCAACTCCAAATAATGGTAAATATGCAAATGTTACCAGCTTACGCTATTTGTTATAGTATCCTTTACACTGGAATGTTCACAAAGTAGATTGGTTTTTTCCTTATGGCCATAAGTAACTCGGAGAAAGAAAATGAGAATCTATTTAACCCATTGCTCCAAGAATAAAGATGATTCACTGAAATGCACGGGCAAGAAAGTAACTCCTGATATACTGTATACAGGAAACAGGATTCAAAGATTTATGAGTGAATGTAAGAAGAAAGGGGTAAAATGGGCAATATTCTCAGATTTATATGGTGTTTGTTGCCCCAATGATAAGCTTCCATGGTATGATAAACATCCTGATAAAGTTACGGACCCTAAATTCAAAGAACTGTTAAAGGATTTTGACGAAAAACTCCGTGATTATCAGGAGATCTATTTTTACCATAAGAATGATCATCCCCTCCATCATAGGTATGAGCAACTCTTGAAAGAGACAAAATTAAAAGACAAAGTCACGCTGTTCACCGATCTAAGAGAGATTACTTAAAAAGGAGTGGTAGGCTTCAGGCAGCTTTACTTATGGTCGCAACCCTACCTGTGGGCTCAAAAACTCCCCTACCGTGAAGTGCGACCCCGTTATGCAGATTATGTCGTCAACTTTAGCTTTCTTCAGAGCAAAAAGATAAGCTTGATTGACCTGGGGAACGATTTCAAAAGGGACGTTTGCCTTTACAACTGCTTCCTTTAACGATTCCGGATCAGCCGCTCTTTTGTAATCCGGCTTGGTTAGTACCATAAATTTGGCTTTCTTACATATCTCCTTTAACATGGAGCAGTGATCTTTGTCCTCCATCACGCCGAAGACAAAGATAATTTGCTTTTCGGGGAAAAGCTGATCCAGTGCCTGAATCAAAGCTTTGGTCCCGGCTGGATTGTGAGCTACGTCTAATAATACCAGAGGTTCTTTCTTAAAGATTTCTAATCTTGCTCGCCAGTTTACCTTTTTCAAGCCAGCTCTTATCGTCTGTTCGCCAACTCTCCATCCTAATTGTCTTAGTTTCTGAATTGCAGTCAAGCAGGTGATAACATTTAAAACCTGATGTTCCCCGGCCAGATTCAACTCAAGGTTTTCATAACTGCAAGAATTTGAAGAAAAATTAATTTCCGATCCATGGATTGAAGAGTCCAATACGTTGAAACTTGACTCTTCCTGAACATGGATAAACTCTGAGTTCTTCTCAGCACAAACTGATCTTATCGCATCCAAAGCTTCGGGCTGATTTACCGCGGTGATGGTGGACACCCCATATTTGATTATTCCAGCTTTTTCTGAGGCTATCTGAGGAATGGTATCTCCCAGATGTTTGGTATGCTCCAGACTTATATTAGTGATTACCGAAATTAAGGGATTTATCATGTTGGTGGCATCCAGCCTCCCTCCCAGACCGGTTTCCACGATCGCCACATCCACCTTCTGGCAAGCAAAATACTCAAATGCCATGGCGGTGGTCACCTCAAAGAAAGTAAAGCCTTCCCGGTCAATCTCATCTTTTAACCTTTGCACAAAATCGAATATGAAATCTTTTTCTATCAACTCCTGTCCCACTCTGATCCTCTCTCGGAAATCCACCAGATGGGGAGAGGTATAAAGACCCGCTTTATAACCGGATTGGCAGATGATGGAATGGAGCATGGCCGCAACCGAGCCCTTTCCATTGGTTCCGGCAACATGAATGGAGGGGAACTTCAGGTGAGGCTTCCCTAACCGATTCAGAATAGAGGTGATATTCGACAGATCTAACTTTATGCCAAAGCGCTCTAAATTATATAGATAGACAAGTGTCTCTTCGTAATTCACAAGTAGACCACCCGATTCTGGTTTTATCCCACTTGAGGATTTCTATTACCTGATTTATCCGTTGAATCCGTTCAATCCGTTACATCCGCTGACTAATCCGTTTCATCCGTTGACTTGTCCCCTTCATCCATTGACCCATCCGTTCAATCCGTTGACTAATCCGCTTCATGCGTTGACCAACCTATCGACAGCCCCATCCAAAATTCATCTTCACCGTTTATGGTGTTGTTGGGCACGATCACGTAATTGAGGCTGGGGGTCAGGGTCATTCTCTTAAAACCAAAATCTGCAGAGACTCCCAAACATATATCCGAGAAGCCAGGATCGACTTCGAAATCCTGATATTGTCTAGTGTAACCGATAACAAAGGAGGAACAAAGAACTTTGCTTTTAACGGAAATACTCTGATTCAGGGAAAGGGTAGCATAGAAACCATCGCCCACGTTGAAATCATAGTAAAGAGTTAAACAAGGCGTAAGAGGAAGTGAGCTTGCGGTTATTCCTGCATATGCTTCAGGAGAGGTCGAATTCTTATTCGGATAGTTGGGCATGCTAGGAAAGGTGAAATAACCCACTCCTGCGGATAAAATTATCTCTTTGGGGAAAACTTTGTCGTAACCTGCGATCAGATCAAGCTCGACAAAATCTGTATCCGCTAAGGCAACCGCAGACCAGAGATTAAGCCACACTCCGCTTTTGCCGAAATCCAAAGTGATGGAGGGTTGCACCGCTGGACGGTCATCGCAGATGGTATCAAATCCTCTCCAGATGTATCTGGAGACTAAAGCAACATCTGCCTGAAATCCAATTTCTGAAAACACAGGTGAAGGAAATAAAATAAGAATCAGTCCTATCGGAAGAAAACGATAGATACTGTTTTTGACAATCTTTATCCATACCATATATTCCCTACTTTCTTTGAGTTTTTTATGGCTTCATAGAATTTAAGTGAACTTTATGTTAGTGTCAATCATATTTTAGCGTTGGGTTTGAAGTTTTTGAGAATGCGGAGCAAAATTGTCGGTATGTTTGAATCGGGGCTGTTGCTCAACTCATGGAATTTTGGACTTTAGTTATACGTATGCTCGTATGTTCGTATGAATGTGCGTATGCACTCATACGAGCTTCGCAAGTGCATACGCACATTCATACGAACTGGAATTAGCAGAACTCTCGCCCGGAAATGAAATTGTTTTAAAGCAATATATATTGAGTTTACTTCTGAAAAGGAATAGTGCTTGATCAATCTCTCAATATTCTGAACCGCATCCTGCCAAAGGCGGGAAATGGTTACTTTATCCCCCGCCTTCGGCGGGCCAAAAGGGTTTTTCAACACCCCTAAAGGTGAACACTCCATATGTGGAGGTACCCGAATTTCAAATTCGGATGCCTCCACAATTTTTCGCTTCTATCAATATACTGGTGGTGGTCCGCCTTTGTAGAGATAACTAATCACATAGAGAATATCACCCAAGTCTATCACCCCATCGCAATTGACGTCTCCAGCTTCCATTGGACAGGGTGCGGTTCCTCCTTTGTAAAGGTAATTTATCAAATATAGAAGATCACCCAAATCGATTACCCCATCCCCGGTGACTTCTCCACGATTAACGAAAGAGGCATGAACATAGCCTGCTTCTACCTCATAGTTGGCGCTTTCTGAAATCCCGATGGCTGAGGGCTGTCCTCCGGAGTTGACCGGTATTCTGTAATTGTTCGATTCCGATTCTCCTCCAAAGCCATCCAGAACGTCCGTCACCATTCTGTATCCTTGCTTGGAGCCCGTGTGCACGGGCATCATCGGAGCGTTCACCGGCGCTACTTTCGGTTCTGAAACAACAGGCGTGATCTGTTTCGGCTCAACTTTGTCCTTTAATTGAACCGAGACCGCCTTTTCTTTGACTTTCTTGGGCTGAACTTGCTTATCTGACTGAGCATGCACCACAAGCACCGCAAAGAACGCCACAGCCACAAGGAATACCATTCCTAATTTGATCTTTTTCATTTTTCTTTCTCCTTTCCGTTGTTTCGGGGTACCCTTACCCCGAACCTTGTTCCGGTCAGGGGTTAGGGAACCCCTGACCAACAAACGTGCGTGTCTTTGTGTCCGCGTAGCCGAGGTATGAACCGTCTGGTTCATACCGAGGGTTTATCCCTCGGTGCCGATTGACCGTAGGGACAGCCTTTATGGCTGTCCGTTGCGGGTGAGCGGACAGGGACCCCGCCACGGCGGGATTTCGCAAGCTCAACAAGCCCTGTCCCTACGCATCATCCGACACGCTTTTTGTCCGAAAGGCTTCACCATTCCGGACCTACCGACTCTCCAAACGTTTCTCCTCCATTCGCTTGTTCATTTCATAATGGATGTCATATTCCTCGCCCAGTCCGTAGGCTCGAGGATGAAGATACTTGCCCCGCTCGTCAGCGGACTTATCAACCTCCACTTGAATTCTGTTTGCCTCCGCGAATCTGTCATGGCGAATTCCGGTAACCTGCCAGGAGACCTCCATTCCCGGCACGCCTCCGGCTATAGTAAACTGATTGCCAGATATCTTCTGCGAAATGTACACCGGAGCAAAGCCGCCTATGCAAGTAAGCTGGTAGCGGAAATCCCTGTTGAGCGCCTCGAAGTAGTCGGGAAGTTCAACTACCGCTTCTCCTCTGGCATCCAGTACCACGTTACCGTTGTAGACATTCATCATGTCCGGAGATTCCACGCCGGAATGGTGAAGGTATTTGTTTTCCGGGTCAAGGGGATGATCGATCTGAAATCCCACTGCTCCTTTGTTAATAGTACCGGTAACCTGGACGTTGCCATAGAAGTATCCGGCGTAGTTGGCGGTTGCGCTGTCGCCACATCCATAAACGGAAATGTTGGTCCCCGAGCCACTGGCATGACCAATTACACCCCAGTTTGAGCCTGAACCGCCGAAAACATAACCAGCGACTCCCTCGTACACGTGAGTTATGTGAGTTCCTTGAGCCGAAACAACACCCTCCACGCCCGTCTGGCCGCCAACAAATGATCCACCGGTGCCGTAACGATCTGCTGGACGGCTCTCGCCATAAACTGCAACGGCATTATATTCGCCTGAACCGGTGAATTCCGAATGGATAACATGTGTGCCATAGCTCGAATCACAATCGGAGGTGAAATGTCCCGTATGCCAACGCGAAGAGGGGACATGAAGTGGCCACGACGGACTTGTGGTCCCGATGCCAACATTGCCGCCATCCTCAGCCAAAAGGAGATTACTCGAATTATCCCCTGGCTTTACGTGCAGATGGTGGCTACCTGGTGGGCCACCCGCCGTTCCACCACTGATTTCATTACCATCTATGCGACTATAGTAACCCCCTACCGGATCCGTGTTAATTTGAAGTTCTCCGCCCGTAACATGAAGTTTTGCTGCCGGGGTCTCTGTCCCGACTCCCACGTTGCCATCCAGACGGTAGATGTCATCACCGGAGATGGTCCAGTCTGCGTCCGGGGCTGCGGTGGCTGAATTGAATGCATATGCCACACTCCCTATCGGCTTGAGCGGTCTCATCTCCGGGTCAGATTCCACCTGAACGCCCAGGTACTTGATGCTTCCATCAAAGACCGACGGAGGTATAGGAGAGTCCACACTTCCCAGAAGAACAGAAAACACCCCCTCTTTGACTATCACCTCTGTTTGTGTCTCGGTCCACTCCGCCGTTGTGCCGAAGCTATCGGCGTAGATGGTGAAGGTCATCTGGACCGTATCATTAAGACAACCGCCTGAGGCGGTGGTCAGCTTGCCCTGATAGTTCATCACGCCGGGAACCTCAGCAGATGAAACTCCAGAAAGCACGAACATCACAGCCCCAATTACCAGAAAAACAAAGCTTTTGCGCAGCATGGCGCTATTCCTTTGGTATAAAGGTTAATGTTTCAGTGAACAGAAAGCGCCCCGTTTTGCTGGGATAAGGGTAGCCCGGTCTGAGGGCAACTTGCATATCCCGGCCGTCAGAATTGTTTGGTGTATTGATTTTTTTGCCTTGCACCTCCTTGCGAAAAGGTTGATCGTTACACATCATCCATTGGATTTTTCGCTCCCCTCACCCTAGATCCCTCTCCCACGAGGGGAGAGGGAGAAAACAGACCCCTTTCTTCTCCGAAAGGCTTCGCCATTTCGGACCTACGCTACTTCCTAATAACAATCGGGTGGCGGGCCTCCCTTGTAAAGATAGTTGATCAGATACAGCACATCTCCGAGGTCGATTGTGCCATCCCCACTGGCATCGCCGCAGAAACAAGTAGGGCAAGTGAAGTGTCCAGTGTCTGGCATCCAGTCCCAGATACTTGGATATGTGATTAGCACCACGCAGTGAAGGGGTCGCAGGCCGGGTTCAAGATCAGTAGGGTCTACGCCCACAACGAAGAAGTTAGTGCCATAGGTGGTGTCCACATAGGCCAAAGGTATCGGGTCCATCCAAAAGGGGCTCCATCTGTACATTGCGACTTCATCCCGACTCACATGGATACGGTAATCTGCTCCTATGCCAGTATACTGGCCTGGATGGTATCCATCATTTTCCCCTGTGCTCGTATCTTGATCTGCATCAATAAGAATGCACTCGCCCCATGTCATTGGGAGCCAATTTTCGTAGTGCTCGACTTTGAAGTATAGAATGCCAGAATAGAACTGAGCATATACAGCTTTCAGGTTCCATACAGAACCCTCATCTGGATCAGTTGCCATGAGAACCCACTTCTCAGGCGGTTGATTTTGCGGCAGAATGGTGTTGACAACGGGGTCCTCACCGAGCTTCTCACGCCCTGTAGACGATAAACCCTGTCTATCCCCCCCTTTTTCTCCAATAGCTTGGTTATTAAGATTCGGGACAGACAGGGCAAAACCGGAAACAGTCAACAAGAATACTATAACCATAAGAATAGAGCTTCTGCGCAGCATGACGCTACTCCTTTGGTTAAAGATTAACCTTTCAGTGAACAAGAAGCGCCCCTCTTTTGCCGGGAAGGAGCTTGTATCGTTTAGGACCAACCTGTATCCCGGCTGTCAGAACTGTTTGGTGTATTGCTTTTTTTGCCTTGCACCTCCTTGCAAAAAGGTTGATCGTAAGACATCATCCATCGGATTCTTCGGTCGCTTGGGCTGCCCCTGAATGACATACCCGGAGCTCAGGGACAAGCCCTGGACTCACGCGCTTTTTCGTTCACGTTTCTCCTGTCTCACCCTCTCCCTAACCCTGCGAAGCATGCATACGCATCTCCCATCGAGGGAGAGGGAACCAGCTTTTCCCTCCATTGATGGGAGGGAATGAAAGGAGGGTGGAATAAGCATCGTCATTTCAGGCAAACGATTTAGAGCTTTCATTAAAAGGGTACGCTTGAGGTCTAAACTCCCGCTAGGTTCACTCAATCTACCTGGCCCCCAGATCACATCAATCACGAAGCTTCAAGCAGGCAACAGGCAAACCCGAAATACATCTAATCGAGGGCCAGATCAAACAGCCGATTTCCTTTGAAACAACTCTGATTTTAAGATACCATAAAACCCAAATAAGTCAATAGATTAGCATGGGCATTGTTACCGCTTTTTCTGATACCAGGATATTAGTTACCTCAATTAATGGGATAATAAGCAAGTTCTTTCCCAAGTAATCTACAATTGGCTCAGATATACGAGAGTAAATCTCTGGTTAGACATCTTTTTTGTCCGAAAGACTTCGCCATTTCGGATCTACGACGTGCAGAGTGTCGCTTATCTTAACTCTGCTTCTCTCTCCATCTCCATCCTTTCTTGTTCCATTCTGGCTCTTTCCACTTTCTGTTCTGCGAGATGTCTCTCCTGTTCCGCGGCTACTTCCTCTGGGCTTGGCCCTCCCATTTTAGCGAGCCGGATGTTCTCATATCCCTTTCTCTTGGCTACCACTCTGTAATCAAAGGTGGCATTGTTGCTGATATCTTCCGCCACAATATCAAAGCCTGTAATCCCCTTATGCACGACCACATTCATCGGCTCTCCTGAAGTGAGCTGGATGAAGACTTTCATCGGGTGCTGACTATTTAAGGTTACTGTCTCTAAGAACAGGGGGTCAAGATCAATATGAGTTCTGCCATTTACCAGTTGTCCTTCTCCGAAGTCTTCAAACCACACTTCCGGAGATTCCTGAGAATAGAGCAAGCGATATTCTCCATTGTCAACTTTGACTCCTGCACTCTTTGCACCAAGCACAACCAAGCTGTCAGTTATCCTGACATTTCCGGCGAAATAACCAGCGTAGTCCCCCCCAGCAAATGCGGAGGCGTAAACTCCATAGTTGGTTCCAGAGCCAGAAGGCTCAACGTAGAAATGTCCGCCGTAAGCATTACCTGAGGAGTCATTAACTGCATAACCCCAAACAGCATAAGCATCGCTTAAACTGTTCAGGGCAAAACCATTGAAACCATAAGAGCGACTGGAAGAACCATAGCCAAATCCCTCAACCGCAGTATGAGTTCCCGTTCCCTGAGGATCGGCCACGAAACTACCTGCAGTGACGTAGCCTGTAGAGGTATTTCGTGCTAGTATGTTGCAACCATAAACGGAGCCTGAAGAGCTATTTATTGCAACTCCGCGGTAACCATAAGTTGCACTAGAAGAGGAACCAAACGCTTCCGCGTTAACCCCATAATGAATTCCTGTTCCAGAAGAATCGGCATGGAAATTACCTCCATAGGCAGGGCCTGTAGAGGTATTTCGTGCGCCTGCGGAGCAACCATAAGTGCGACCCGAAGAGGAACCAAACGCTTGCGCCTGAACCCCAAAATGATATCCCGTTCCAGAAGAATCGGTCTCGAAATAACCTCCAAGGGCGGCGCCTGAAGTGTTTTGAGCATAACCCTTCACACCATAAGTGGAAGCAATATCTGAACCATAACCTTCTCCACCAACCCCAATAGCACTGCTGGAAGCACTGTTAGCATAGCCTTTGATACCGGTTAGGAAACCATTTCCTATTGCTTTGCCCAAAAAAGCGGGGTCAGCAGTTGCCACCACACTATCCGGTCCCTGCACGTTCACAAATCTGTCATCGCAATCTTCGCAGTTCACACCGCCACCATCTGTGGTGCCTGCCCGGTAAGCATAAGCCACGCTCACCATCGGCTTCAAGGGTGTCATCTCCGGATCAGATTCCACCTTAACGCCCAAATATTTGGTGCTTCCATCAAACACAGAAGCGGGTATGGGAGTGTCACTCCCCAAAAGAACATTAAAGATTCCCTCCTTTACTATCACACTATTTTGTGTTTCAGTCCAGTCTTGAACCGTCCCCTGATCGTCAGAATAAATGGAAAAGGTCATCTGGACCGTGTCATTTAAGCAACCACCTGAAGCGGTGGCCAGTTTACCCTGATAATTGATTCTGTCGGGGACAACCGCAGATGAAACAGAACAGAGAAACAATATCATGGTCCCCGCCACCAGAAAAACAAAACTTTTGCGAGCAGACGCTCGCCCGTCTGGGCGTGCCATCACGCAGCTCCTTTCATTTATCCGCCGAAGGCGGAAAAGTTAACCCTAATATCTGTCAGCGGATTAATCGGATTCAGCGGATTATAATCCGTTCCATCCGTTCAATCCGTTGACCCGTTTAATCCGTTGACCCTCTCGTTCCCCCTCTTTGTAATCTTGCGAACAATCAAACTATCATTCCCACCTCCTTTAAAAAAGTTTAAGTATCCAAGCCATTATCGTGTAAGCCGCCTTGGTTATGCGGTAAGTATGGAGACAAAAAGGCCTCAACTTTATCTTCGAGTTTTCAAGTAAAACAGGCAAACCTCAGATCACATACATGCTAAGCTTCAGGCGAGTAACAAAAAAGCTCTGGAAGCTTCTAATCTTCGGCTAAACTAAACAGCCAATTCCCTTTGGAAGTAACCTTAGGTGTTTAATATACTAAATAACTCGAAAAAAACAAGAAAAAAATTAAAATTTCTTTGGAATAAGAGCCCAATTAACCACATAGAATCCAGAAATGATAGCCCTGTCCCGGCAGAGGAAAATGTGGAGTGTTTACCTTTAGGTAAACCAGTATGAAAGCACTTTGTCTCGCCAGAAGTTCCAAGTCCCGCCGACGGCGGGACTATCCGACATCTTTCTTGTCCGAAAGCCCCTAAATG
>CAZOJT010000018.1:0-47848 GCA_964580215.1 uncultured Ignavibacteria bacterium
GCCTCCGTTATCATCAACAACAAAAAACCAACACGTTTTTTCCATTAACCCAAAATCATCCAAGCCAGTCCAAAGGAAAACAAAGGTAAGTCTAAGGGGGAAACTATATTATAGTAGAGGGCAAAAAGTTACGGGAATGTGGGATTGGATTTCAAGTCCACTGCCTTACCAGTTAGGACTAACCCTCCGCGCACATTCAGTCCGAGGTCGACCGTCCACAGTCGACAGTCCGCCCCGCGGCTCATTAGTAATATCGAATCTTTAAGGCCAAATGCAAGAAAAAAAGTTGCGATCAAGAATAATTACGTATTGAACTGGTGGTATTTATAGTTGCGTCAGAAGCTCTACTCCTGATGCTTTAAAAGGTGTCAGGACTGAGGTCCTGACACAACATAAAAAAAGTTGAGATGAAGGTTAATTGCGTATTAAACTCGTAAACTCTTGAACAAAATAGGTGGAACTCTTAGCCGATAAGGGCTTTTTACTGGTGGGGAACTTCGGTTTTGGGTTTTTTCGATTCTCTGAAATCCTCTTTGTATTTACTTATCAATCGGTGCAGTTCCACGCGGTGCATTCTGGCGTCCTCTGCGGCTTTGGAGACAACATTGTTGCTCATGGTCAGTATGTGATTCAAGAAAGATTTCTCTATTTCCTCGATGGCTTTTTTCTTCAAGGCTTTCAACTCCCCGTAGTTTTGTGGAATTTTGATCTTGTAGTCATAATCATTTTCCTCAAACATGGTCTTGGGAAGGTCCTCTTTAGTGATCCATTCGCCCTGGGCTAAGATGGCGGCTCGCTCGACTATGTTCTCCAACTCCCTTATGTTGCCGGGAAAACTGTAGCGGCTCAAAATGTTCAAAACCTCAGGATCAAAGCCTTTGATCTTCTTTCCATTCTTCTTGCCGAATTTAACGGCAAATGATTCTGCCAGAGGTGCTATGTCTAATCTTCTTTCCCTTAAGGGAGGGAGCTTAATATTGATCACGTTTATCCGATAAAATAAATCCTCTCTGAATTTATTTTCCTTGACTCGTGAGAGAAGGTCTTTGTTAGTGGCGGCAATGATGCGGACATCTGATTTTTTCAATTTATTGGAGCCCAAAGGCTCAAACTGGCGAGACTGGAGAAATCTCAAGATCTTCACCTGCAAAAGCGGGCTCATCTCGCCGATCTCATCTAAGAAAAGGGTTCCACCATTTGCTACCTCAAACTTCCCCTGCTTTCTCTGCTCCGCGCCGGTAAAGGCGCCCTTCTCGTGTCCGAAAAGCTCGCTCTCCAGAAGGGTCTCGGGTATGGCGGCACAGTTGATGGGAACGAATGGCTTTTTGGAGCGACTGCTGTTGAAATGAATTGCCCTGGCCAAAAGCTCCTTTCCCGTGCCCGATTCTCCCTCAATCAAAACGGTGGCATCGGTATCAGCCACATCCGCCACAGTCTTGAGAACCTCCACCATCTGGGGGCTGTTACCCAGAATCTCATCGAATTTGAATCTTCCCCGGAGATCCTGCAGAAGTTTCTCCTGGGATTCCTTAAGTTCGGTGAAAAGGAGATTGTTCTCCAGCGCCACCCCCACCCTTTCACCCAAAGATGTCAGAAGCACCGCATCCTCCGGAGTAAAGAAGGAGTCGGTTTTGGTGTCGTCCAGATAGATAACGCCCAGGACCCTATCCTTTGATTTCAAGGGGACACAGAGGATGGAGATCACCTCTAAAGACGTACTCTCTTTTTCCTCATCTATATCTGAGGTCAAAAGCTGAGTGATACAGATAGCATTGCCGGTTTCCGCCGCTACCTCTATTATTTTCCCGTTTATGTTTTCGTTCTCCTCATCGATTTCCTTTTTCTCGCTGTCTCTGGCGATGGCAAGTTTTTCGTTTCTACTCTCACGGAATATTTTCAAAAAGCACCGCTCACAGGAGGTAATCTCTATGATCGAATCGATCACCTCCTCCAAAAGGACATTCACATCCCTTTCCGAGTAGATGATGTCAGACAACTCATATAGGGTTCTGAAAGTTCTTCTTTCATCTTCTAATTCTTTGGATTCGGATTTACATCGTTGATATTCGTGATTTAGCCTCAGGATGTTCTCCCCCAGCGAATTCTCCAGGGTGGTGGCTTTCCTCTCAATGTTATCCAAAGATGACAATGATTTCTCAATCACTTCAACCAGCTTATCTGAAGGGCTAATCGAATTCAGGTTAACCAGGCTTTCTTTCAAGCTGGAGAGATCCCGGAAGATGGATTTGAGATTCCGCGAACCGCTTAGTTTTAATGTTTGAACGCTTTCCTCAACTTTATCTAAGGTGGATTTTGTCTTTTGCTTTTTCATAATGTTAAATATTAATCTCATTCAAGAATTTGTCAACCACAAATTTAATAATTTTTGTAAGCTGCAGGTACAAAGTATCCAGGTTTGGATTTAAGATAGTGATCCAGTATAAGTGAAGGCAAGTTAAATATTTGGACGCTGTCTCATGAATTGTCGATATTTTCGCAACTAAATGCCTGAAACCCGGGCAGGATAAGGGTTGAAACCTATAGTGCACAAACTCGTATGAGTGCATACGCATGTTCAATTTACGGGAAATCCGATGCAGTTTTATAGTAAAGTTAAGCTTTGGCTTCGCCTCGCCCGCCAACCACTTTATGGCTGGGGCTCGGCGAAGCTCCCGTAAAGCCCCGAATTCATCAGGTATTTTCGAGCCTCGAACATCGAACTTCCACATCCAATACGGGCTTCGACACCGTTAAACGATCTAAGCATAACCTAAATTTCTGCCATAGGCAGATCTCCCCGCCAAAGGCGGGGCGGGCGCCTCTGGCGGAGTGGGCTTTTCATCAACAATTTGTGTGACAGCACGAATATTTGTTTATTTATTCTTGAGTCGGTGAGTGAACAAAAGATCTCAGATGGGTTTTGATTCTGTTTGTAGCGATTGCTACGTTGGTAGTCAAACCAAAGCATATAAGCATAAGCTTTACAGAGAAAGTCTTTTTGAGACGAGATTGTTTCAATCCGGTAGAACTCCTCTTCTACTCGTCGATGAAAAGACTCCACATCTGAGTTGTAGGTTTTTGCTCCTGGAGGAATCCTTAGATGTCCTCTCAGATGCTTCTGGGCAAGCAAAGTAAACTCTGAGGGTTCTTTTTTTGCTATGCCTCCCACAAATTCAGATCCATTGTCTGTCTGAACCATAACTCTCTTTAAACCCACCCCACAACTCCTCCAGTGATATATCAAAAGCTTTAAAAACAAACCACTGGGATATCCCTCCCTCTTGAGCATAAGCTATCCAAGCTCCTCCGGTCCTTACGTCCCGAGCGGTAAACTGACACCGGGGCAATCTGTGTCTCCGGTAGTAAGGGTAAAGCTCTCTATGTCATCTAATCTCTTGGTATCTATCTGGATTACCTCAATCCCGCCAACGGTCGGGACTTTCAGCTTGTTATCATCTTTTTGAAATCTTCCTTTTTCATCCAAAATAATATTCAAGGGTGAATACTTTCTACCTGCTCATTTACAAAAAAATCTTTTAAGGTCTTTGAAAAATTACTTGGAGGGGACAAATCCAGACGGATCTTCGATTGAAGTGTTCCCCTTTGGGTGAATCAGATTCCGCTTCCCGGCGGATTGTCCTACGGATTATCCTCCGCTTATCTTAAGACCCACAATTCGGGCTTCTCTGCTGGATGATGGAGACCCGTCTGGGATAACGTCCAGTCTCAAGATACAGAATTCGTGCGGGAGCAAGAACACAATCTTAAAAGATACGCAATTATTTATGACGTTTCATATAAAACGATTTCCAGGTTCAGGTTGACTTTCAAGTTGGATTGTGAACTGCTTGCGAAAGGGTTGGGTTTGTTTTTAGACTATTTTGAAGGGTTTCTTCAATACTCTGGAATCGAAAGCTCTTTAGCAGTTTTCTGATCTTGGTCTCCATGATATCCAGATTGAAGTAATGACGGGTGCGCGCCAAAAGATTAATATCTAACCTGGGCTGATCCGGGTCCAACTCCCAGGGGTGAAAATAGATCACCGCCGGTTTCCCCCTGCGGTTGAGCCTCTTAATACTCCATTTGTTATACCAATAAGGAAGAAGACGAAGGTAAGCGCCTCCGCCAAAAGGGAAATATTTCCCCAATATCCGTACAGTGGACAAAGGAAATTCCACTATGCTCTTCCCGTTGTCTAATTTCAGGACGAAGGGATCTTTAGGGGCTTGCGGAATTCCATAGGCGTGCAGGATGTGCTTAGTGGGGAAAATGCTGGAGGTATATTCAATTCCTGAATCCGCCAGGATCTCATAAGCCCATAAGGAATCGGTGGTGATGGAAAAGTTGGGAGCCCGATAGCCTTTGATTTTGTCCTTAGTTATGTCCTCCAAGATCAAAAGCGATCTTTTTACGTCTTTTTCGAATTCCTCTTTTGTTTGTGAATAGATACTGGTATGTGCGTAACCATGAGACGCAATTTTGTGTCCTCTTTGTTTGACGGTCTGCACGATTTCCGGGAATCTTTCAGCCACACTACCTAACACAAAAAAAGTAGCTTTAGCTTTTTCCTCTTCCAAAAGGTTCAATACTCTGTGGAGGGTCTGAGGGATTCTGCTTTGCCATTCATCCACAGAATTGATTTTTTCTGTCAAGGCTGAAGCATGAAACCAGTCTTCGACATCAATGGTTAGAATGTTATACGGAGATTGGGTTTTACAGTTTAAGGGAGTGATTAGCATTATATGGTTCTGATCCGCTTTTCTGTTTTACGAAGGATACATCTATAGCAGAGAAATATGCGACCTTTTCTTCTAAGCCTTTTATACTTCCTTCGGTAAGAGAAATTAAATCTTTTGATCCTCCGACTCAATGCCCCAGACTCCCCAAGTCAGGGGAGTCTGTCCGAGAAATGCTAAAGTTATATTTCTGACCCCTATATATTGTAGTATGAGATTGTAGTTGCCCAATTCATACCGCTTTTATCCCGCCGGAGGCGGGACAAAGGCGGTGATTGTGCTCGATAAATCGAGCAAGTACATTCAAAGACACGCTCATAGGTCAGGGGACCTGACGAAAACAGTAATATATTTATCCTTTTTCTCTTTTTGAAGATCCGTATCCATAGTAGCCATAGTTATAATAGTATGGCAATGCCCTCTTCATGTTATTCAAAATTATTCCAATAGAATTTCCTCTGGCGTTCTTCAGCAAATCATACGCTCTTTTTACCACCTCTCTGGGAGTGCTTCCAGCTTTCAAAACCAGGATGACTTCATCCACCTGCTGAGACAAAATCAAGCTGTCCGGCACCGGGATTATAGGGGTAGTATCTATGACCACATAACCAAAATTAAGCTTAAATTGCTCTAAAAGCTTTTTTAGGGTCTCTGTCTTTAAAGCCTTGCTCACTTTTTGGATTTGTCTTCCACTGGTGATGATCTTCAGATTATTCAAAGGTGTAGAATTTAACACTTCCTCCGGACTTGCCTCCCCCAACAAGAGCTCTGCCAACCCAGGACTCTGCCACATGTCGAACAATTTGTGAATGCAAGGTTTTCTTAGATCTGCATCAATCAATAAAGTCATCCGCTCACCATAGGAGGAAAGGGCAATGGCTAAAAAGCTGGCTATGGTGCTTTTGCCTTCTCCCAAGGAGGAACTGCTTATCAAAATACTTTTAGGTTGATCATTTCCCCAGATGTTTTTGAGATTAAAATAGATGCTTCGAAACTCCGAGGCTGTGGGAAGTTGATCAAAATAATTAATGATGGATCTACTTACCTCTTTTTTGCTTGTGACTTCCAAAACACCCTCCATTTGGTGACTCCCTGATTTGAGTTTTGGCTGTTTCACATTTTTATGTGCCTGTCGGGTCCCCAGACCCGACAGGGAACCAAAAGCTTTCCGCCAGGTCAGGGACCTGGCGGACACGAGGTTATTCGGACATAGCATATGGAAAATCTCAATATCCAAATGGATAATTTCCCGACGTAACTTAGTCCTAAATTTCGATAATCCATTGAAACACATAAACGAATCTTGGGGACACCCGTGGAAAGGTACCCCGCAACAACGGGTTTTTCTTTTTGGACCTGGTGTGTCAAATTTCTTTTTTAGAAACCAAAATCTCCTTACACTTCAAAGACTCCCCTGGCTACATACTTTTCCACAGGATCCTGTGGACGGAACAAGGTCTATCTTTTAAAGTATTTCTCCAATCGATCTACTCTGGAAACCGTGCCAATCACCTTTAGATTCAGATAGCTTTCCACATCCTCCACATCTTTAAAGGAGTGATCCATCTTCTCTGCTACCACCACCGCCATCACCCCGATAGCTAAGCCAGCCAGTGCACTAAAAAGGGCAATTTTCTTTTTGTCTGGTTTAATGGGTCTCATTGGTATCTGGGCCGGCTCAATTATTCTGAACCTGCTTTCCGACTCCACTTGTTGCACATTTTCTGATATCTGGGAACCCTGTGCCTGGGAGATAAGCATTTCATAGATGCGACGGTTTGACTCCGCCTCACGTTCTAATTTCCTCAAGACCTGCTCACTCAAAGGTTTTTGAGCTATCTTCTCCTGCAATCTGCCATAACTTTCATTTAATGCCATCCATTTTTCATTTAGAAAATCTCTTTTCGCATTCAAATAACTATATTCTTTTAGGTTCGACGCCCAAACGGGATCTTCCGTCTGAATTTGGACGGAGATGAGTTTTACTATTTCTTCTTTTATTTTTTTTAGATTCTCTTCTATCTTGGTATTCAAAGCCAAAATTTTTGCATCTTTCCAAGAATACACAGACAAAAGCCGACCAAATTCTTTAGTATTGTAAGAAAGTTCTTCTTTGAGCTTATCCAATTCTGAAGACTTAACCAAATCAACTATCTTTCCTTTCTTTTCTTTCAGACTCAAACTCAAAAGATCCATCCTTCTATCTATTTTTTCTATCTCCAGTTTGCACGCATCCATTTCCGACTTCAACTCGTATGTTTTGCTCTCCTCCAGATTGGATTCCTCCAACTCTCTTTTCAGTAGCCGCTCTTTATAAAGTCTTAAATCATTCTCTGATCGCTCAAGTTTCTTTCTATAAAAATCCAGTTGTTCGTCGCTGAAATTGGAGACTCGCTTTACCCCACCCAACTCCTCCCTTAAGCTTTCCTCAATAAAGATAAGGGCTACGGTTTCCGCCAATTGTGCGGCTTTTTGGGGACTTTTGGAGGTGGCAGAAATCTCAATCAAATTCTCTCCCTTTAACTCGACCGAGATGTTTTTCCGCAAGATGTCTATCCACATTCTAATCATCAATTCCTCAACCGAAAGATAGGGAAATTTTTCTTTGTTCTTCTCGGCCCATTGAATCATAAACGGCTCGTTCTGCAATTTTAATATCGAGATCACCTTCTTTAAAAATTCAGAGGAGGTCACCAAGGTTTTTATGGTGGTTTTGCGGGCAGCTTCCCCCTGCCGGGATAATCCAGCTTGTTCTCCTCCGGGAACTATGGTTTCGATTGAGCGGGAAAGAAGTTTGGTTTCCCTCATCAATATGGTGGTAGAGGATAAGTAGGTGGGTTTTATTTTGAAACTGGCAAGCACGCCTGAACTTAATACAATCACCAAAGGAAGAAAGAAAAGCATTTTTCTGTGCCCTAAAATCTGCAGATATTCCTTTAAATCAAATTCCTTTTCTTTGATCTTCAATTTTTGCTCCTTATTGTCGGTTCTCCTCCCAACGCACCAACAGATAAATGCTGGCCACTGCTCCCACCAGAGGTATTGTCTCTCTGGTAAACCTCCATGTTTTTGATAAAAAACCCGGTCTTTTGGCCGGGATGATAATGGTATCGTCTGAAAGAATCAAAAATGGCGAAGGATTCCCCTTTTCAACCGAATGCTTCAGATTTACTCTCTGAAGCAAACCCTCAGGATTGCCTTTTCTCAGAACCTTGATTTTTTTCAAATTGGCCAAGGAGGTAGGACCACCAGCAAAGGAAATAGCTTCTACCAAATCGATCTGTGTTTCTAACGGATATACCCCCGGAGAGTGTACCTCTCCCCAAATTGAATATAACTTTCCCCTCCTCAGAGAGGTAGGTAATGGTTGTCCGGAAGAGGTGGAAAGCGAAGAACGCGGAATCCAAATGGTGTCCTTCGGTTTCAGCTTTGGCAATCCCTTAAGGCTGCCCGCCTTTAGTTTGGCTTCCAGATCCACTATCAGAACTTTCGATTCCCGGTCGCCTCTTATTATTGATACAGAGCTTAAGTCGGCAAACTCAGTGGGACCCCCGGCTTCCCTTATTGCTCCCCATAGATCAGGAATGGTCTCAAATCCAAATGCCCCCGGAGATCTCACCTCCCCTTGCACATAAATCTTTCTGTGATTGTATTCTTCCACGGTGACGGTTGCCTGAGAGATATTAGCATTATATAGAGAAATCTTCTCCAATATGGACTGAGATAACTCTCTCCGAGATAATCCTTCAGCTTTGACTTCACCAATGATGGGCAAGGTGATCATTCCATCTTCCCTTACTTTTGTCTGGGTGTTCAAGTCAGGTTGCTGCCAGAAGGTTATGCTTAAGACGTCCTCAGCTCCAATGATGTATCCCTCTCCCCAAGCATTTTGAGCGCCTAAAAGAACCAACAGATTCAGCATAAACCCGAATAGCTTAATTTTTAGAACCATATCGGATCGCCCCCTTGCTTTCTGAAATACAAAGGATAACAAGCCCGCTCCTTTTTATGAAGTCTTTTCCTTTTTGTAATCGGCTTTTCTGAGAAAATATTGAGCATCTTGATCCCGGGAGCAGGATACCCAAAATGCCTATACTTGTTCTCCTTTAGGAGGACACCTCTGATGCACACAGCCTGGTATGAGGTGATAACCCATTTTTAGGAGAGGCTCAAAGTAACAAAAGATCTATAAGAAAAGCTTCTTTAGCAATGTGAAGACTTTGCCCACAGTTCTCCCATTTATTTAAGATAAAAACCTTTTATGCCGATTAAAATAAAAAGATCGGAGGAAATGAGGATTTGCTCCTTTGAGGAGAAATTCTTTGGGCGAATATTTCTGCCTCCCTTTTTAATCAACCAGACTATTAAGAGGAGGACAAATTGATAGAGAAGACACACATAGAAGAGAAAATCAAAAAATTCATAGCCCAGACCTTTCTGCGAGGGAGGGAAATCAACCCTGGTTTGAAAAATGACACCTCGTTTTTGGAAAAGGGCATCGTCGATTCTACCGGGGTTTTGGAGTTGGTTGCGTTCTTGGAAGACACCTTCAAGGTTAAAGTAGAGGACGAGGAGCTGATTCCGGAGAATTTGGATTCGGTCAATAATCTGGTGAGATTTGTAAGCGGCAAGTTAAAACGGTCTTGACCACGCCAAACTTTAAGATACAACTTTATCCTTTTGCAAAAAGGGGGATTTTCAAAAAATGTTGGTAAACGATTTTTTGACAAGTAGCGTTAAGTCCTCTCCTCATAAAGTCGGCTTGGTCTTTGGGAAAAAAAGGTTAAGCTATTCAGAGATGGATAAGCTCTCCAATAAGCTGGCCAACGTTTTGGTATCCAAAGGCGTGAAGCGGGGAGATCGAGTGGGGATATATTTAGATAATTCAGTGGAAACGGTCTGCTCCGTTTTCGGGATATTGAAAGCCAGTGCCATTTTCGTGATCATCAATTCCACCACCAAGCCAAATAAATTAGCATATATTTTGAATAATTGCAGAATAAAAGCTCTGATAACCGACTTCAATAAATTTGAAACCATATCCCAGGTTTGTCAAAAAACACCCCATTTAAACTTTGTGCTCTTCTCAGGTGGCAAGTCGGATAAGGTCAGAAACAATCCGGAGAAGTTTTTAGTTTATGAGGATCAATTGAATTCCGCTCCTTCTTATCCTCCCCGCTGTGAATCAATAGATATGGATTTAGCCACCATCATATATACCTCTGGCACCACCGGCACACCCAAAGGTGTGATGATGACACATCTGAACATGGTTTCTGCCGCAAATTCCATAACCACCTATCTGGAAAATACCAACTCTGATATTATCTTAAACGTTTTGCCTCTTTCCTTTGATTATGGATTGTATCAGTTGCTGATGGCTTTCAAGATAGGGGGAACCCTGGTTTTGGATAAAACTTTCTTATATCCTTTTGATATCGTGAAGACTCTGATAAATGAAAAAGTTACCGGTTTTCCCGGTGTCCCCACCATCTTTGCCCTCCTGTTGCAACTGGAAAATTTAAAGAAATATGATTTTAGACATCTCAGATACATAACCAACACCGCCGCCGCTCTTCCGGTTTCACATGTGAGAAAACTAAAAGAGACGTTTCCTAAAACGAAAATCTATCTGATGTATGGATTGACTGAATGCAAACGCGTCTCTTACTTACCTCCGGAGGAGGTGAACAGAAGACCTGATTCGGTGGGAAAAGGGATGCCCAATGAGGAGGTCTGGATTGTCAATGAAAAAGGGGAGAAGGCAATGCCTTATCAGACAGGCGAGTTGGTGGTACGGGGATCTAATGTGATGATGGGCTATTGGGAGCTTCCCCAGGAGACCGATAAGGTGTTAAGATCGGGCAAATATCCCCGGGAGAAGGTTCTTTATACCGGAGATCTATTTAAGATGGATCAGGAAGGTTTTCTCTATTTTGTGGGCCGAAAGGACAGCATCATAAAATCAAGAGGTGAAAAGATCAGCCCCAAAGAGATAGAGAATGTTCTGTATGAATTAGAAGAGGTGGCAGAAGCTACGGTGGTAGGAATTCCAGACAAGATCTTAGGAGAAGCCATAAAAGCTATGGTGGTCCTGAAGGAAGGAGCTTTCCTTTCGGAAGAACAGATCCTCAAACACTGTGCGCAGAACCTGGAGGACTTTATGGTTCCCCAGGTGGTGGAGTTTCGCTCGTTCTTGCCGAAAACCGAATCGGGAAAAATCAAAAAAAGTGCACTTTCCTAAAAAGAGAGGTCGGAAGAATGGGGTTTAATAAAAATATTATGAATATAGATCCACCAAAGGTCTGTGAGGAAATCTGCGAGTTCATAAGAAAGGTGGTATTGGATGAATTCAAAAGGAAGGGGGTGGTGGTGGGTTTAAGCGGTGGGATCGACTCTACTTTGGTGGGCACCCTTTCGGTTAAAGCCTTGGGCAAAAAAAATGTATTAGGTGTGATTCTGCCTGAAAAGGAATCAAACCCGATCAGTCAAGCTTATGCCAACAGATTGGCAAAAAAGTTGGAAATACAAACGGAGACCATCAACATCACCCCAACATTAGAAAGTTTGAAGGTTTACGAAAAACGCAATCTGGTAGTCAAAAAGGTCTTCCCTGAGTTTAAAGGAGATCAAGGATTCAAAATCGGACTTCCTCAAAATCTTCTGGAGAGTTCCAGATACAACTTTTTCGTTTTGAAAATTATAGATAAGGATGGAGTTGAGAAGACCGCCCGTTTGAACAGAAACCAGCTTCTGGAAATGGTGGCCGCTACCGACATGAAACAGAGGATAAGAATGATACATCTTTATTATTTTGCTGAGAAAAACAACTACCTGGTGGCTGGGACTACCAATAAGACCGAATACTCTCAAGGCTTTTTTGTGAAGTATGGGGATGGAGGGGTGGATCTGGAGCCCATTGCTCATCTTTATAAAACTCAAGTCTATCAATTGGCACAATATTTGGACGTACCCCAGGAGATCATAGACAGAACCCCCAGTCCAGATACCTATTCAGCCCCGGTGAGCGATCAGGAATTCTACTTTTGTTTACCTTATGATCTTTTAGATCTTCTTCTTTATGCCTGGGAACATAAAATCCCTTACTCAGAGATTAAGCAGGTTCTTGATCTAAAAAAAGAGCAGATAGAGTGGGTATTTAAAGATTTCGATTCCAAAATGCGCGCCACCGCGCATGCGGCAAAGTTGCCTCCAACCCTTTCACCAGTCAGTAGTTTCTAAGGACATTACCATGCGAATTTGCAAAAACTGTGTTTTACCAGAGACGTTTCCAGGAATAACTTTCGACGAAAAAGGCATATGTAATTTCTGCCGGGACTTCAAAGGCAAAAACTATGTAAAGAAATCAAAGAGAGACTACCAGAAAAAATTTGAACGACTCTTAAAGGAAAAAAGGAGAGGCGGCTCTTATGATTGTTTAATGGCTTACAGCGGAGGGAAGGACAGCACTTACACTTTGGAGTTGCTTAAAAGAAAATTCAAATTAAATGTTTTAGCTCTAACTTTTGATCACGGCTTTGCCTCCGAGGCAGCTTTAAAAAACGTAAGAAAAATATCAGAGAGTTTGGGGATCGATCTTCTGATATTTAAACCTCGCCTGGATATTTTAAAAAAAATATTTAAGGAGGGGGCGAAAAATGATTTTTTCCCTCCCAAGACCTTGCAAAGAGCCAGCACCATCTGCACCTCATGCATGGGCATTATCAAATTTTATTGTTTAAGGTTGGCACTGGAGGAAAAGATTCCCTTCATAATTTATGGCTGGTCACCCGGACAGATTCCTTTGATCTCCTCTATTTTTAAGAACAATCCTCTCTTGATAAGAAGCATGCAAAGGGTAATAAAAGGGCCCTTAGAGAGGATCGCAGGAAAAGAGATTGCCCAATATTTCTTAGAAACAAGTCATTTCCAAAAACAAACGGAATTCCCTTACAACATTAGTCCTTTGGCATTTTTGGAATATGATGAAGATGAGATCATAAAGACCATTAAAAAGTTAGGATGGAAAAAACCACAAGACACCGATCCCAATTCCAGCAATTGCCTTTTGAATTCTTTAGCAATTTTTGTTCATAAAAAAAGACTCGGATTCAATCCTTACGCCTTCGAGTTAGCTAAATTAGTTCGGGAGGGACATCTGAATCGAAAGAAGGCATTGAAAAGGCTGGCCGAACCAGAAAATATGAAAGTGGTCAACTGGGTGAAAAAGAAATTGGACTTAACTAAATTGTAAAACAGCATTATCTTACCTCTTGCAGGGGGGACTACTTATCTCCAGATTCAGATAAATTCATCTCTTAAGGAGAAAAACCTAAAAAGTTGCGGGAAAGCCCGGTCAGAGATCATGAGGTATTCAGTTATTAAAGCGGATATTCGAAAAGACAGACAACGGATTCTTTCCATCTGGGGGAGGAATTTTACGGACGTTCCCCAGGAAAGATATGGCTGGTTTTATGAAAACAATCCTTATGGCCAAGCCTTAAGCTGGCTGGTTACAGATCAAAAAACAAATTCAGTCGTCGGCTCAACCGCCTTGTTTCCCCGAAGGATGAATCTGAATGGGAAGAAAGCCTTAGCCGGCATTGCCGCAGATTTTGCAGTCAACCAGGATCATCGAAGTTTGTCTGCCGCCCTGAAGTTGCAAAAGGCAGTGATATCTTGGTGCAAAGAAAATAAGGTGGAGCTCATATATGGATTCCCCAATGAGCAATCTGAAGCCGTTCTTTTAAGAGTTGGTTACAAAAAGCTGGGTGAGGTAAAGAGATTAGCTAAATTGCTTAAGACAAAAAGTAAACTGAAAAGATACTTGCCCCGGTCTGGGGTTATTCTGTTTTCCATCCCCCTGGATTTTATCTTTGCCATATTTTCAAAGGAAAGAAGTTATGCCAAATCCGACAATTTGGAAATAGAGCTACCCCATAGATTTGATGAGCGATTCGATTCTCTCTGGGAGGAGGCAAAATCTCGTTTCGGAGTGATCGGGGAAAGGACTGGACAATACTTAAATTGGAAATATGTAGATAACCCACATAAAAAATATCATATCTTTTCTTTGGCTGAAAAGAAAGGGAAAAAGATTTGGGGGTATGTAGTTTTTTATTTGCAGGATAATAATTGTTTCGTGGTGGACCTGCTTTACCTAAATTCAGATTTCGCTTTGAAATCTCTGTTGACCCAGTTCATTCTATTCTTAAGAAAAAAAAGGGTCGACTCCATCTCGATTCTGATTTTGGGCCCTCCCTCCTTAGTTAAGAACCTAAAAGCATTCGGATTTCATTCCAGAAAAGAAAACTCAAAAGTCTTTATCTATATCCGGGGAAAAAGTCCTCACTTTCCTTTGGTGATGAATGAGGAAAACTGGTTTTTGCTGGAGGGGGATCGGGATATATGAACGGGTAAGCTATGGCAAACGAACAAAATAGGTTGACATATTGCATGTCATGTTGAGCGGAGCGAAATCCCGCAGTGGCGGGGTTGAGCGAGCGGACGCCCCCAGACGGGGGCTCGTCCGAGCCCACTTCTATGGGTGCCCTCCCGTCTGGGAATCGAAGCATCTCCTTTTTTGTTTGCCTGGCTTAAAGTCTTCCCGGCTGGCTGGGCGTTGGACGCAGACAGGCTCAAGTAGATATGCAGAATGGTGAAGGTCAGATTCTTCCCCCGCCAAAGGCGGGTCAGAATGACATGTAAGAATCATTTCTGTGCCCGCCGGGTTCGTATGAATGCATACGCATCCCCTGACTTCGTGAAAGGTTTCTGTCGAGTCGGGGGACCACAGGTGTCCCCAAGATTTGCTTATGTGTTTCAATAGATCATCGAAATTTAGGACTAAGTTACGTCGGGAAATTGTCCATTTGGATATTGAGACTTTCCATACGCTATGTCCGAATAACCTCGTGTCCGCCAGGTCCCTGACCTGGCGGAAAGCTTTTGGTTTCCTGTCGGGTCTGGGGACCCGGCAGGCACATAAGTTACAAACTCCTAAATTTTGGGGACACTAATGGTCGGGGGATCCGACAGACACACAAAACGGTTATGTAATATCACTTAATGTGTTTGTATTAACTTACTTTAGGCGGGGGTGAACAAACATAAAATATTGTTTGTCGACTCTGGATTTGGTTATGGTGGGTCGATAGTTTTTTTATATAGCTTTCTAAAAAAAACTGAATCGCTCGAAGTTTGAGCCATGCTGGTTTGTTATTTTAATGCTAAAGATGGGCTGGTGAACCGAAGAAAGAGTTGGGGGATTGAGGTTTTATCAATCCAATACAAAAGCACTAAATAAGTTTACATACCCTTACCCTAACCCCGCCAAAGGCGGGGGACTTCGTAAACTCCCCTCTCTTGATGGGAGGGGTGAGGGGGAGGGTGATTATGTCAATTTATTTAATTCGGTTGCTATGAAAATGAAAGCTGAACAAAGGCAGGATTACTCTCTGGATGTGGGTATTGCCTCCAACCAGAAGGTCTCAAAGATTGTTAAGCTAAAAAAATCAAAATCTTTTGTTACAATTGGGGATGAGTTTTGTGAGTTGGGAATTTTTTTAGCCGCCAATTTAGGAGGGGATTGCTCAATAATTTAAGCAACTACGTTTATCTTAGAATTTACCGTAAGAAACGCTGTTAAAGCCATATGCAAAAATTAAAAGACATTATCAAAATCGTGCTCTATCATGCTGGATATTATCATTTTATTAGATGGCAGGATAGCCAGAGGAGTGACAATAAAAGACTTTTGATTCTAACCTATCATAATATTTCAGATGGATCAGAGTTTCTTCTAAAAGAACACCCCTTTAAAGTCAGACCGGTGATCACCGCCAAACAGTTTGAAGCCCATCTGAGGGTTCTGAAACAAAATTTTCGCGTCCTTTCGCTAAAAGATGCAGTGAGTGAAATAAAAGAAAACAAGGGAAAGGAAGATTTAGTTGCTATCACCTTTGATGATGGCTACCGGTCTTTTTATCATTTGGCTTTTCCTCTCCTAAAAAAATATGACTTGCCGGCTACCATGTTTTTGCCTACAGACTTCATAAACGGGAAGATGGTCTTTTGGTGGGACCAGCTCAGTCAGATGCTTTTGTTTGATAATGTCCAGAAAGTGTCGAGGTCTATTTTACTCCCCATCATAGGAGAGGAGTTGGCGGAGAAATTTTTTGCCATAAAGACAGATTTACAAAAAAGGATAAATTTTTTAGTGGAGTTGGAGAGCTATCTGATCGGATTGGAAGATGGGTTGATTGAAAAGAAGGTAAGAGAACTTAAAGATATTTTCTGTCCGAATGAAAGGATAGGTTTATTTGATGAGGCATTGCCTTTAACCTGGAAACAGATAAAGGAGTTCTCAAAATTTAATATAGAATTTGGCTCCCATACTTGTTCTCATTTGAATCTAAAAAACACACCTAAAGAGAAAATTGAAAAAGAGATCGTCCGCTCTAAGGAAGAAATCCAGACCCAAACTGGCAATACGGTAAATTATTTTGCCTATCCTTATGGGTCTGATCTTCAAATCTATGAGAAAATCGAGCCGATCTTAGCCCAACATCATTTCATCTGCGCCTGTTTAGCTCTGCCAGGAATAAATTATAAAAATACGAAGCCCTACCTTTTAAGAAGAGAGTTTTTATCCTGGACCAATTCAGAACCCCTAACAAAAAGAGAGTTGATCTTGGGCTTTGCCCGTGGAAAGAGAACTTAAGAGAAGCAAGTTGATTTTTAAGCCATCTAAAAACTATGGATATCGGAAAACGAATCATAAGAAACGTGTTTTCCAACTGGTGCACTTATTTTATCAATATAGTGATTGCCTTTTTCCTGTCGCCTTTCGTGGTTCATACTTTGGGCAACACCGGATATGGAATCTGGATATTGGTGGGATCTTTGACCGGATATCTGGGTCTTTTGGATTTGGGAATCAGACCCGCCATCGTAAGGTTTGTCTCCAAATACAAAGCTTTAAATGACGAAGAAAGCATCAATGGGGTAATCAACACCAGTCTTTTGGTCTTTAGCATAGCCGGCCTGGTGGCTTTGCTTATAAGTTTAGTCATAGCCTATCTATCTGTTGATATCTTTAAAGTCACAAAGGATTATCATGCTGAGCTTAGATTGGTATTGGTGCTGGTAGGACTGAATGTGGCTTTAGGATTCCCCTTTGGAGTGTTTAATGCCTTCCTGAATGCCTGGCAAAGGTTTGACTTAAACAATACCATCATCATTTCTGCATATCTTCTGCGCGCCGGATTGATCGTCTTGTTCCTCAAGTTGGGTTACGGTCTTTTAGCTTTAGCTTTGATAACCCTCTCCACCAGTCTGCTGGAATATGTGCTTAAGGTCAGATACTGTTTCAAGGTCTTTCCGGCATTGAAGATCAAACTCAGTCTGGCCAATAAAAAGACTCTGAAGATGATCCTCCAATTCAGTCTTTTCAGCTTCATCATGGGGGCCTCCACTTTATTGGCTTATTATTCCGATTCGATTGTGATCGGCTGTTTTCTATCTGCGGCCGCCATCACCTTTTTTGCCATCGCCGCCAACTTGATAGAATATTTGAAGCAATTGGTAAATACGGTCTCGGTCACCTTGACTCCGGTGGCAAGCACGTTTGATGCATTGGGTGACTTGAACCGGATGAAAAACCTCCTTCTGGTTGGAACAAAATATTTGGTTATGATAATTTTGCCCATCGGTTATACTTACATAATCATGGGAAAGACTTTTATCAACCTGTGGATGGGGGAAAGCTATGGGTCCACCTCCTCTATGGTTCTTTTGATATTGATGTTTTCATATTTTGGTTTTTTGTCTCAATTCATATCTAACAGCATCTTTTACGGAATGAGTAAGCATCGACTCCTCTCCTTGTCCTGTCTGGGCATGTCCATCTTAAACCTGGTTCTGAGCATCATCCTGGTCAAGCCCTTAGGAGTATATGGGGTGGCTTTGGGAACCGCCATCCCTTTGGTTTTCTATGGAACTCTTTTTGTCCCCACGTATATATGCAGGGTGTTGAAACTGAGACTTTGGGTTTATGTGAAACAATCGTTTATTCCTCCCTTTTTTGCCTCTCTGCCCTTTTTGTTGTTAATTCTTTATTTCGAAAATAATTTTAAGATTTTATCCCTTTTCCAATTTTTCAAATTTGTGGGATTCGCCTGTGTGATTTACTTGATTTGCGTATTTTTTATCTGCCTGGAACCACCCATCAAAAGGGTGGTCTGGGAGAAGTGCAAAATTGTTGGTGGGTCTTTAATAAGACTGGAAAGGATAACATTTAGAAATATCAGAGATAAGCATCTTTAAAAAAATGAAAAAAGTTTTAATGATCACTTATGATTTTCCTCCCATGCGCACCAGTGGGGTGTATCGTCCGGTGAAATTCGTGAAATATCTGAAGAATTATGGCTGGCAGGCTACCATTCTAACTGTCAAGAATCCGCACCGGGTAGCCCAGGATGAAAATCTATTACGGGAGGTTCCCAAAGAATGTGAAATTTACCGGGCTTATTCTTTCGAACCCACCAAATTTGAAGATAAAATTTACCAAAGGATTTATGGCACTCCCAAGAGGAAAAAACTTCAATTGGCCAAGGTAAAGGATTTTGTAAAAGGATTATTCTTAAGCCCGCTTAACGGCTTTCTGCATAATTGGATCTATATTCCAGATACAAAAATTGGGTGGTTTCCCTTTGCTCTGTTTAAAGCTTTAAAGCTGATAAAAAGGAAAAAGTTCGATGTGATTTACACCACCTCTTCTCCTCTAACCTGCCAATTGGTGGGATTGTTCATAAAACTGCTTACCCGAAAACCATGGGTGGTGGACCTACGAGATAGCGGGGTGGTTGGTTATGGCGAGCTTTATAAATATAAATTGAGAGTGAAAATTGAAGAGCATCTGTTGGAGCGGATTTTAGCAAAGGCTGATTCGGTCATCACCGTGTGTGAGGGAAACGCCAAAGATTTGATTGAAAAATTTGACCTCAAGGATGGATTTAAATATCAGGCCATCACCAACGGTTATGATCGGGATGATTGGGACGGATTGGAGACTTTTTTTGACCTTTTCGCTAAGGAAAAATTCGTTTTAACTCATGTTGGCACCCTCTATGCCAGGACCTCGGGAGAGTTTTTCTCTGCCTTAAATGAACTTTTAAAAGAGAAAAAAGAATTAGAAGAGGTTTTGCAGGTGAATCTGGTGGGTTACGTTGGATATGAAGACCTATCACTCATCAAAAGGCTGGGGTTGGAGAAGAACGTGAGACTACTTGGCTTTCAAATACATTCAGGAGCCATAAAATCCATGTTGAATTCAAACGTTTTGTTGCTTTTCCTGGGGGAGCTAAAGACCTCCCAGCAACAATTTCCGGGGAAATTTTTCGAATATCTTCTTGCCAAAAGGCCGATTCTAACCTTAGGTAAAGAAGGAGAGATTGCTCAAGCTCTTTATAAAAGCAAAGCCGGAATTTTGGTGCATCCCAGGGACAAAGAGAAGATCAAAGAAACCATCTTGAGTCTTTTTAGCCGAAAAAAGAGAGGGGAATTGAAAATCTCCCCAGACTTTGAATATATCCAAAGGTTTGATTATAAGAACCTAACCTTGAGGTTTGCGCAGGTTTTAGATAGGGCTTGTTCTGGACATGTTTTGAGTTAACCGGTTATAGCTGTGAGTCGGGCAGCAATACCGTTCTGCCCTTGGCGGGAGAGCCATCTAACACAAGCGCAATTTATTTCTGATACGAACTGCCCCCTCTCCCTATTCCTCCCTCCTGTGGGGCTGTGTCATAATGTCATTCTGAGGCGCTAGCCGAAGAATCTCGATTTTCTAACTTATTGAGACTGTTAGATTCTTCGCTTCGCTCAGAATGACAACAGTGTGTTTTTAAAGGTTGCGACACAGCCCCTGTGGGGAGAGGGGATTCGTATGAATGCATACGCATAACTCTGAATTGGACCATGTCATCTCAAGCGGTCAATCTAAAAATCCTTTTGACCAAACTTCCTTTTGGTTTCAAGACAAAAGGCGAGTTTTGGGTTATCATAATCTCCTTGGTCACAGGCATAAGCTTCCTGTATTTTCCACCCATGTGGGTATTGGCCGCAATTGGAATTGCTCTTTTTATGGTGATTTTGTTCTATTATCCTTTCGTGGGGGTGGTGGCTTACCTGATCGTGGAATACGCTCGAATCCCTGCCATGTTCCCCTCTCTCCAACCTTTGCAAATGGGAAAGCTGGTGGTTGTTCCCACTCTTTTGATCTGGCTTTTCAAAAGCGTTTCCGCCCGAAAGCTTAAATTCGTGAAAACTCCTTTAAATTGGGTGATGTTAGCTTGGTTGGTCCTGATCTTCCTTTCCAGTATTTTTGCCCAAAATTCCGATGCGGCTTTAAATGGAGCCATAGATTTTGCTAAATGGGCGGTGATCTTTTTCTTGATTGTGAACCTCACAGACAGTCTTCCAAAATGGCAGGGATTTTTGTGGATATTTGTTTTGCTCAACTTTAAGATGAGCCAGTTTCAACTCAGAGAATTTGTGGCAGGATATCAGATGACACAAGACCCGGGATATTTTATAGCCAGCGGGGTAGGTGCTGGTTCCACTGCCTTCTTTGCCAATGCCTCCGATTTCGGGGTGGCCATGTGTGTGATTCTTCCTTTGGCTTTGTATTTGATCAAATCGATAAGACCCCAAATATTGAAGTCCGTAGCTTTTGTGATCTTTGCTTTTTTCGCCCTCTCCATCTTGACCTGTGGTTCCCGAGGAGCGGCGGTAGCTTTGTTGATAATGGCTTTAGTTTATTGGATCAAATCCCCTAAGAAAATTTTGACCGGACTTCTGATAGCAATCTTTGTATTTGGCTTTTGGTCACTAAGCTCCCAACCCTGGAGGGAAAGATTAATCTCTGCTTTCAGGTATGAAAAAGACCCTACTGCATCCATAAGATTAAACTTGTGGCAGGCAGGAATAGATATGACTTTAGACCATCCATTGATTGGGGTGGGAATGAATAACTTTCCCTTCCAATATGCCGAGGAGTATTTACCCCGAGAGAGGAAAGTTCTCTGGGCACCGCACAACATTTTTATTCAAGCTTCTTCTGAATTAGGAGTTGGCGGACTTTTATGTTTAATCCTTTGCATTTTTTACTTCTTTAAGGCGAACAGAAAAATCCGCCACATTCAGAAGAAATATCTTTTGAAAAATGAGTGGATGGTGAATTTCTCTCATGCGCTGGATTTAAGTCTGATCGGATACATAACGAGTGGGTTATTCCTGACGGTGCTATATTATCCGCATTTGTATATCCTTGTGGCCATGAGTGTATCTTTAAAAAATATCGTTTTAGAAAAACAAAAAGTGAAAAATGCTGGCATAATGATGACCTCCTAAATATGAAAACTTTTTTGAAAACTCTTTTAGCCGGATTTTTATTCTACTCTGGGCTTCTGTATTTATATCTTTCTTTGAGAGATAACCTCTTTGGTTCGGAGAAGGTGAGGATACTGCTCTATCATCGGGTATTGGATCTTCAAGAGGAGAGGAACTTTTGCTCTTTACCCGGCATAATCGTATCGGTTAGGATGTTTGATGAGCAGATGAAATATTTGTCCAAAAACTACAATGTGATTTCTTTGGGAAACTTGGTTGATAGTTTAAAAAACAATTTGCCCTTTCCCAAAAAGGGTGTGGTGATCACTTTCGATGACGGATGGAGAGATAATTATTCTTTTGCTTTTCCCATTCTGAAAAAATACAATCTGCCAGCCACCATATTCTTAACCTCCGGTTATATAGGCACGAATAAAACATTTTGGCCGGAACAGGTAATATCCCTTCTTAAATCCGGAAAAAATTTAAAAGAAAATTTGAGGAATCTATCCGATGAAATTTATCCTCCTATGATCCAAGATTGCTTAGATGAATTGGTTCAACATAAAAAACCCTATCTGGATGTTTTAACGGATTTGATTGAATATTTAAAATATTTACCTCCACTTAAGCGAGAGGTCATCACAGACGATCTAAAGAAAAGGATCAAGCCTGCCGGGGAATTATTTTCTGACAGCCCTTTCATGCTCAGTTGGGAGGAGATCGAGATTTTGGAAAAAAATCACGTGAGCTTTGGTTCTCATTCGATAAACCATTCAATTTTGACTCAACTGGATAAAGTGGAGGCACAAAAAGAGATTTTTAACTCAAAGAAAGAAATTGAGAAAAAGTTGAACAAGCAGATTTCATCCTTTGCCTATCCCAACGGGGATTTAAATGATTTAGTCAAGAATTTGGTGAAGCAAGCTGGCTACCTGTGCGCAGTTACCTTAGGGTCCGGGTTAAATGATAAGCACACGGATGTTTTTTCCTTGAGTCGAAGGAACGTGCATGAGTCCTCGAGCGCCGGACCAAAAGGAAGGTTTTCTAAGGCGCTCTTTGCTTGTCAAATCAATGGAATCCTGGATGTGCTATGAAGGTATTAGTAACTGACGGAAATCAGAGATCGACCTTGGCCGTCACCCGAGACTTGGGCAAAAAAGGAGTCTCTGTGACGGTGGGGGAGTGTGTGGCCCCCAGTTTGTCTTCTGAGTCTAAATACTGTCGCCAAACATTCCTCTATCCTTCGCCTGCCATAGAAGGGAAAGCTTTTCAGCAAGCAATTCTGAAGGAGGTCAGCACAAGATCATACCAGGTGCTTTTCCCCATGACTGATCTGATCATCACTTTGATTTTAGAGATAAAAAAAGATTTAGCTCAATTTGTCCAAGTTCCCCTTCCGGATGAGGCCGCCTATCATACTGCTACCGATAAATCACGTCTTCTTAAGTTAGCCCAAAAGTTAGACATACCTATTCCAAAAACTTTTTTTGTGAAGGAATTAAGCCAATTAGAAGAAATTGCCAAAAAGGTCTCTTACCCTGCGGTAATAAAACCCAGTTATTCAGGAATCTTTTGCCCGAATGGATGGAGAAGCTTTGGAGTAGAATACGCTTTTTCTTTTGAGGAACTTTTGGAAAAATATAGAATCGTCCATCGGAAAATCCCTTTTCCTCTGATCCAGGAGAAAATAGAAGGAGAGGGATACGGCGTCTTTCTTTTATTTCACCAAAAAGAAGTCAAAGCCACATTTGCCCACAGAAGGATCAGGGAAAAACCACCTTCAGGGGGAGTAAGCGTTTTAAGAGAGTCGGTGCCTTCCCAATCCCCCATGTATGATTATGCCGTAAAACTTTTGAGGAATCTTTCCTGGTCCGGAGTGGCTATGGTGGAATTTAAAATAGATGCAAAGGATCACGTCCCCAAACTGATGGAGATAAATGGGAGATTCTGGGGTTCTCTGCAATTGGCTGTGGATTCCGGGGTGAACTTCCCATATCTGCTCTACAAATCTGCGTTGGGAGAGAAGGTTCCTGAAACATTTGATTATAGAGTGGGAGTGAGGACCCGGTGGTTTTTGGGTGATCTGGATCATCTTTTGGCCATCTGGTTTAAAGCGCACAAGAAGTTATCCCTTCCCAATAATTACCCCGGCAGATTAAGATCACTTTTTTCGTTTTTCAAGTTTTATGAGAAAAACTTAAAATATGAGATACTATCCTGGGGTGATCCCAAACCGGGTTGGTGGGAGATAAAAGCTTATGGGAAAAATGTTCTTCAAAAGGTGTGGGGACGATCCGAAGAAGAAGAGAAGCTCAAAAAGAAATTCCTAAAAGGGGCTTTGCATATTCACACCACTCTCTCTTCTGATGGGACGCTTTCGCTAAATCAAGTAAAAAATCTCCTTCAAAAAAAGGGATTCGATTTTGCCATAATCACCGAGCATTCACAGGACGTGAATCGACAGACGTTCTCTTACCTGGCAAGCGAATGTAAGAACAGGTCAGACAAAAGCTTTTTGTTTATTCCCGGTCTGGAATTTAATTCTGCTGGGGGGCTGCATATACTTGGCATCGGAATTGAGGGGTTTATGGATGAAGAAGATCCTGCCGAAATAATAAAAGAGATCCATATAAAAGGGGGACTGGCTATTCTGGCTCATCCCTCTGAAGAAACTTGGCAGGAGGTTTTAAAGTTAAAGGATAAATTAATACAGAAGCAAGAAATAAGTTTACATACTCTTCACCCCAACCCCACCAAAGGCGGGGGGCTTCATAAATTTTCCCCTCCCTTGATGGGAGGGGATAAGGGAGAGGGTGATTATGTCAATTTATTTAATTCGTTTGCCATAGATGGAATCGAAATCTGGAATGTGGGAAGGGATGGTAAATTTCTTCCCTCCCTTAAGTCAATAAAGTTGTACCAAAAACTGCGAGATTTAAATCTTCGGATCAAAGCTTGTGTGGGCATGGATCTACACGCAGAAGGCGGATTCTATGATGTATCTTTAAGTGTTCGAGATACGGCCTTAAAGAAAGTAAGTATTCTGAATGCCTTGGCTGAAGGAAATTTCGAGAACAAAAGCAGATTCTTTAAAGTGGAAGCTTTTCCCAAGATAGGGATTTTTCTTCATCTGTATCTTTTTATTTTTGGAAACCTGCTGAAGTTAGCAAAGACTTTAAGGGCTTTGGTGAAAAGTGAATGAAAACAGAATAAGAATTCTGCATCTCATTGAGACGGGAGGACCAGGGGGAGCGGAGAAGGTTCTTTTGAACGTTGTAAAGAACATAGATTCCACACGGTTTGGTTCTTTGGTGCTCACCTTAAGAAAAGGTTGGTTATACCAAACTTTAAGAAAGCATCATTTTGAAGCCAAGATCATAAAGAGCAATCGCGCCTGGGATATTGGTTTTTTGCTTAGACTTTCGACTCTTATAAGAAAAGAAAAAATCGATCTGATTCATTCGCATTTGCCCGGAATAAATTTTTATGGTTGCTTGGCCGGGCGAATAACGAAAAGACCGGTGATCGTCACCTATCATGGAAAGATCGGAAAGGGAAATAAAAGAACGTGGAAAGATGTTTTTAAAAATTTTGTCATCAAAAAAACGGCAGTCCAGGTAGTGACGGTCTCAGATTATCTGAGAAAAGAGTTTATAAACGAAACCGGCATTAACCGGTGCAAAGTTACCACTCTCTATCCCGGCATCGACTTTAAAGCTTTTGCTCCCACAAAAAATCTTTTGGGGCTAAAACGAAAGTTGGGTCTGTCGGAATCTACCCCACTGGTGGGCACAGTAGGTAACATAAGAGGGAGCAAAGGTTATGAGTATCTCATACAATCTGCAAAACGGGTTGGGGAAAAAGTGCCCCATGTCTTTTTTCTCGTCGTGGGAGAAAAGGAGGAGAAGCTATTTAGTGATTTAAACAAGCTGACTGAAAAGTTAGGTTTAGGGGAGCGGATAAAATTTGTAGGCTTCCGTGAGGATGTAGCGGATTATTTAAATATTTTGGACATCTTCGTCCTCTCATCTACAACTGAGGGTTTTTCCATAGCAACCGTGGAGGCAATGTCATTAGCGAAACCGGTGGTGGTCACTGATTGTGGGGGACCGGCGGAGATAGTTATCAACAACCAGACCGGCTTTTTGGTGCCTCCCGGCGATCCTGAAAGCTTAGCCAAAAAAATCATCCTCTTATTGGAGAATAAAAAACTCAGGGAAGAGATGGGAAAAAGAGCTCAAATTGGGGTGAGGAGAAGATTCAGCATAGAGAAAAATATCAAGAATCACGAATTGCTTTATATCAATTGTATGAAAAGACACCTCAGAAATAGTCAGACAAAGAAGAGATTAACTGGGTGTATGACTTCAGGGACTGGTGAAAAAGTCAACTGAAATGTAAAGGTCTACCAGGTCGGACAGGGGTTGTACCCCTGTCCGCACAGAAGGGTGGGGGTACAGCCCCCGTCCCAACAAACCTGCTAAGATAGAAACGTGTTCGACAGTGTAATTGCTCGATTCATCGAGCATAAGTTCGCCCAATAAATTGGGCAACTACGATCTCATACTCTCTCAGATTCGGTGGAGGATCTAACTAAAAGGGGGGCTTCGTGCTTTATTCGATTTTTTGGATAAGCATATTCTTGGTTTTCTATACTTACTTTGGATACCTACTGCTTCTTTTCCTGATCACCTTATTTAAAAGGAACAAAATAAAGGGGGAGGATATAATCCCTTCTGTCTCTATCATCATTCCGGTTTACAACCAAAGTAAAATTATAGAAGATAAAATTAAAAATTGTCTTGGTTTGAATTATCCTGAAGACAAATTGGAGATTATAATCGCCTCGGACGGCTCCACCGACGAAACCAATGATGTAGTTGGAAAGTATAGCCATCAGGGAGTTAAACTTTTAAAGCTGGCACAAAGAAGAGGAAAACATTACGCTCAAGATGAAGGGTTAAAAATAGCGCAGGGTGAGATCGTAGTTTTCACCGATTGCGGCATATCCTTTGGCTCTGGTTCGCTTAAGCGCCTGGTCAGAAATTTTGCCGACCCAAAAGTAGCCTGTGTATCCAGTGTGGATGAAGTGGTCACCAACAAAGCCGGACCAAGTAAAGAAGGTCTTTATATCCGCTATGACATGCTGTTGAGAAAATTGGAAAGCCGGGCAGGTGCTTCCACTGGAATGAGTGGCTCATTTTATGCAGTCCGAAAAAAGTTTTGTCATCCCTCCTATCCATCTATGTCCAACGATTTTTATATTCCATTAAGGGCGGTGATGCAAGGCTACAAAGCAATTTTGGATCCCCAAGTTGAGGGATATTACTCCGCCTCGGGTGATTCTGGGGATGAATTCAAGAGAAAAACAAGAACCATCGTGCATGGAATAGAGGTATTATCTAAGTTTAAAGCGGTGCTGAATCCCTTCAAATATGGTTTTTATTCAATTCAGCTAATAAGCCATAAACTTCTAAGATGGTTGGTTCCTTATTTTCTGTTGATTATTTTCACAACCAACATTTTGCTTCTGTCAAAAGGGTGGATCTATCTTGCCTTTTTCTCAGCTCAGCTATTCTTCTATCTTGTTGCTTTAGCCGTTCATTTTAGACCCAAATTGAACAATAATCCATTATCTAAGATCTCCTATTTTTTTGCTCTTACCAATCTCTCAATTTTGGTGAGTTGGTATAAATACTATTCCGGGGAAAGATTCGTTCTATGGGAACCGACAAAAAGATAAGGGTATGCCACTTGATCTCAGGCGATCTTTGGGCGGGGGCAGAAGCTCAGATTAGCATGCTTCTGTCACAGCTTTCGAAGAAGAAGCACCTGGAGAACTTTGCCCTGATTTATAATCAGGGAAAGCTGGCAGAAGAATTAAAACGCCTAAACATTTCACTACACGTCATTGAAGAGAAAGAAAACAATCCGGTGAAGTTATTCATTAAAACCTACCGCTGGTTGAAAGGTCAGGATGTCGACTTGGTTCACTCACATAGATACAAGGAAAACATCATAGGCAGTTTGGCCGCCAAGATCGGCGGCATCCATCATATCATCAGAACCTATCATGGCATGCCGGAGCCTTTTGGGGGATTTAAGAACATAAAATACAAATCCTATATTTTTTTGGATTATCTGATCTCGAAACTCTTAGTCCAGCAGATAATAACGGTATCTTTTGAGATGAAAAAGAAGTTGAGCCGAAGATTGGGTTCAAAGAAGATCACCTCCATTCCCAACTCTGTAAATTTGGATTCTTTGAAAATTGAAAAATCTCCTCAAAGAGTGCGAGAAATATTGGGCTTAGATGAGGATTGTAGAATCATCGGATCTGCTGGTCGTTTGGTTCCCATCAAAGGATACCAGGTGTTTTTGAAAGCGGCACAGCTAATTAAACGAAAGCAATCCAGAGTTAAATTCCTGATAGTAGGGGATGGGCCGGAAAAACTTAATTTAGAAAAACTGGCAGATGAATTAAAAATTTCTGAGGACTTTCTATTTCCAGGCTATCGAGAGGACATATTGGATATCATAAATGCCATGGACATCTTTGTTCTCACTTCGTTTCATGAAGGAATTCCCATGGTTCTTTTGGAAGCCATGAGTCTGGAAAAATCGATAGTGGCTACCAAAGTGGGGGGGATCCCGGAGGTGGTGACAGACCAAATCTCCGGGACTTTGGTAGGACCAAATGATCCAGAAGGCTTAGCCAAAAAGAGCTTATACCTGTTGCAAAACAAAGAGACCCGAGAAAAAATGGGATCGGAAGCAAAAAGAAGAATCAAAGAATCCTTCACCGCTGAAAGAATGGCACAGAGAGTTTCAGAGATTTATCAATCAATGGTGAGGTGAACGTCTGTCTCGTGGACGGTCAACGGAGAAAACGGTCAACGGATGAAACGGTCAACGGATGAAACGGATTGAGCGGATAAAGTTGGGTATATTTGAAATAGACTAAAGATTAGCAGAGATAAAATCTGATTAATCTGTTGGGAATAAAATACAAATAGTCAACGGATAAAACGGATTGAGCGGATTGAGTTGAGTATATTCGAGATAGACGAAAGGATTAAACAGATAATGTTTGGTTAATCTGTTGGGAATAAAATACAAATGGTCAACGGATGAAACGGATTGAACGGATAAAGTTGGGTATATTTGAAATAGACTAAAGATTAGCAGAGATAAAATCTGATTAATCTGTTGGGAAAATTAATCTATTGGGAATAAAATGCAAATGGCGATCAATGTTTTGTTATTTTCTTTGACCCTCTTGGTGGCTTTCTTTGTGTTTTATCTTTGGTTCTTTGCAATTGCATATTTTGTAAAAAAGCCAAAGAGGATCCCCTCTCGGGACCCTCAAAAGAAGTTTCTCCTTCTCATTCCGGCCCACAATGAGGAACTATTGTTGCCCGAGACCATAAAGAGCTTGAAGAGGCAGAATTATCCTCAAGATCTTTTTGACATAGTGGTAATCGCTGATCACTGCACTGATAAGACAACCAGCATTGCCCAAGAAGAAAAGGTGTTATGCCGTGAATATGAAAATCGAAAAAACAAAGGCAAGGGGTTTGCGTTGAATTGGTTCTTTGAGAATAATTCTTTGGAAGGCTACCATGCAGTGGTCTTTGTAGATGCAGACGCCGTTCTTGACTCCAACTTCCTGGGCGTGATGAATGACAGACTGCTTTCAGGCCAAAAGATTATTCAAGCCTATAACGATATTCGCAATTACGACAAGAATCCTCTCACCCGGCTTATTTATATAACTTCCTTTTTAAAGAATCTTTCATTTTACGAAGCCAAGAACAGGCTGGGGCTCTCCTCGGCTCTTATGGGGGTGGGGATGTGTATAGATAAAGACATTCTAAAGAAGATAGGGTGGAAAGCCCTCTCCGTGGGAGAGGACTGGGAATATTATGCACAATTGATCTCCCAGGGGGAAAAGGTTAACTTCGCCTCCACCACCAGGGTCTATGCTCAAGAGGCGGTCTCATTGAAAGGAGGCTTCTCCCAAAGGGTGAGATGGGCTGGAGGAAAATTTGAAGTGATGAGTAAGTATGGATTCAAGATGTTATGGAAGGGTGTCAGAACTTTCGACATCTACAAAATGGATGCCGCCTTTAACATCCTGATACCCAATTATTCTATGCTTTTGAATTTGAACATAATCTGTTTACTGTCATCTCTTCTCTTCGGGCGTTCGCTTCTGATCTGGTTCTCGCTTTTCTTGCTTTTCCTTTTGGGTCTTTATTTCTCAATCGGATTATGGTTAGGTAAAGCGGACAGAAAGATGATCCTCTCCGTTTCGATCATCCCAGCCTTTTTGTTTTGGAAAGGAGTTATAGATATTCTGTCATTATTTGGTTTTAAAAGAAAGAAGTGGATCAGGACACAGAGAGTGGGAGAAAGCCTAAGATGAAAATCATACATTACACCGACGATTACCAAAAGAGATGGAATGACTTTGTGACAAATTCCCCGGAAGGAAGCATCTACCATCTGACTGGATGGAGAAATGTGATTGAGAAATCCTACTCTCATAAAAGCTATTATCTTTTAGCAGAAGAGGAAGGGGAGTTGAAAGGGATACTTCCTTTATTTTTGGTTAAGAGTTGGTTATTTGGAAACTCACTGGTTTCTCTTCCATTTGTTGACTCGGCAGGTTTATGTTCGCAGGGCAACCAAGCTGAGACGGCTCTCCTGGAGGAGGCTTGTAAAATCGCCACCGATGAAGCTGTTGACTATCTGGAATTGCGGCAAAAAAATGCCTGTAACCTGAATCTGGAAACAAAAACTAACAAAGTCACTTTACGTTTGAATTTGGATGATGACCTTCAGAAACTATGGCAAAAGCTTCCCTCAGAGAGGCGGAATCGAATAAGAAAAACAGAAAAGTTGGGGCTGTCGGTGGAATTTGCCGGTAAAGAATCACTGGATCGCTTCCACCGGATATTTGCAGTAAATATGAGAGATTTGGGCTCTCCGGTTCACAGCCGCTCTTTTTTTAAAAACATATTAGAAGGATTTTCGGATAATTCTCAACTCATATTAGTCAAACATGATCAAAACTACATTGGATCCGCATTGGGACTGTTTTTTAAAAATACTTTTACCATCCCCTGGGTCTCCTCTCTGAGAAAATATTTCCGTTTATATCCCAATAATCTACTCTACTGGGAGGCTATGAAATTTGCAAGTTCTAAAGGGCTAAAGATTTTCGATTTTGGACGTTCCTCTATCGGGTCGGGAACTTTCACCTTTAAAGTTCGCTGGGGTGCCAAACCTCAACCTTTGTATTGGCAATATCAACTTTTTAAAAAGAAAAAACTGCCAGGTCTTTCAGCTGATAATCCAAAATATGGAAGGGCTATAAAACTTTGGAAACGGCTTCCCGTGCCGATTACTAAATTAATAGGACCCAGGATTCGAAAATATATAACAGCGTAATTTTCTATCTCACCCCTTATCCCTTTCTCCATTTCATGTTGAAAATCCCGCCAGAGGCGGGGGAGAGGGGTTCATCCTGAAGGGGACGAGGGGGATGAGGTCTACAAACTTAAGCCAAAATGTGTGGTATCTGCGGAATTTTAAACATCGATTGTGAAAGAAAGATCGAGTCCGATCAGCTTAAGAAGATGACTAAGGTTATCATTCATCGGGGACCGGATGATGTGGGATACTATATTCAAAATAACATTGGTTTAGGCGTCCGCAGATTAAGCATCATCGATCTTACTACCGGACATCAGCCCATCTCCAATGAGGATAAGTCCATCTGGATTGTGTTCAACGGGGAAATCTACAATTTCTTGGAGCTTAAAAGTAATTTAATCAAAAAAGGACATCTTTTCCGAACAAAGACAGATACCGAGACCATAGTGCATCTGTACGAAGAATATGGCACAGAATGCGTGAAACATCTGAGGGGGATGTTCTGTTTTGCCATCTGGGATGATAAACGCAAAAGGCTTATTCTGGCCAGAGATCGGATAGGGATCAAACCTCTTTATTATTCTTTCTGCCAGGGTCAGTTGGTTTTTGGCTCAGAGATAAAGTGCATTCTGCAACATCCGCGCTTCGAGCGGGAAATCGACTTGGATGGTTTAAAAGACTATTTTACCTTTCTGTATGTACCTGCGCCCAAAACCATTTTTTCAGGGATTTCAAAGCTTCTTCCCGGACATATCCTGGTGCAGGAGGATAAAAAGTTGACCATTAAAAAATACTGGGAGGTGAAGTATGAGATTTCGCGTGAGCGAAGTGAAGATTATTTTGTGGAGGGCTTTCTGGAGAAATTGAAAGAGGCGGTGAGAATGCATCTGGCAAGCGATGTTCCTTTAGGCGCCTTTTTAAGTGGAGGGATAGATTCAAGCTCGGTGGTGGCTCTGATGAGCCAGGTCGCCACAAAGCCGGTGATGACTTTTTCCATTGGTTATCCGGATGAAAATAGATATTTCGATGAAAGAAAAGAGGCTAAAAAGGTGGCGGAAAAATTCAAAACCCAACATCAGGAGTTTGTTGTAAGACCGGATCTGGCGGACGTACTTCCCAAAAGCATTACGTATTTTGACGAGCCGCTTGCCGATTCGTCCTTTATTCCCAACTACTACATTTCCCAGCTGGCCCGCGAAAAAGTCAAAGTGGTGCTGTCCGGCTTAGGAGGAGACGAACTGTCAGCAGGTTATGTTCGGTATTTGGGAGTGATCTTAGCTAAATATTATAATAAGCTTCCTTCTTCTTTGAAACGAATGATTAAATCCTTGATCAATTCCTTGCCAGAGGTTTCCGGGGATAATCCGGTCATATCCAGGGCTAAAAGGTTTGTGAAAGGAGCGAACCTTTCGGACCAACATTCCTATCTGGAATATATATCAGCTTTTAACCAAGAAGATTTAAGTAGCCTCCTTTCAGATGAAGTGAGAAAAGAAACCGAAAAATACAATCCCCAGGAAAGTTTCCTCTCCTATTTTTCTCACGCTGAATCAGACAACGTGTTGAACAAAATGCTATTCTTGGACTCGAAAACTTACCTGCCGGACGACCTTTTGACCCTGACCGATAAAATGAGCATGGCTCACTCTTTAGAGGTCAGAGTTCCTTTTCTGGATCATCAATTGATAGAATTCTTGGCAACCGTTCCACCCCAGCTAAAAATTAAGAACCTGCAAAAAAAATATATTCACAGAAAAGCGGTCTCCAAGATACTCCCCAGAGAGATATTGCAGAAAAAGAAGAAAGGTTTCAGCCTTCCTTTGGGGAGCTGGTTCAGGAAAGAATTGAGGGGATTTGTCCAGGATGTTTTGACTCAAGATGGAATTGATAAAACAGGGTTGTTTGATCAAAAATATATTAACCAAATTTTGCAAGAGCATCTATCCTGTAAAGCAGATCATGAGAGCAAAATCATTGCGCTTTTAGTTTTTGTCATCTGGTATGACATATATATGATCAGAAGGCAAATTTAATACTCCAAGAACCTTCTGATATGTTCGCCAAGATTCCGCTAAAGGCGGGACAAACCAGGATCTGGCGGAAAGGATGACGAAACTCGTTTCAAGGAGAAAAACCTGAAATTCAAAGTTAGAGGAGGAGATGTGATTTATGGGACTGTTGAAAAAGTGTCTTATACGCTTTGATTGAAGAGAGGAGGTTACCGTAGGGACAGGGCTTGTCCCTGTCTTACACTATAGAGGACAGCCATCCCGCCAACGGCGGGATCCCTACGACGATCTCCTCTCACTGACTAAAGTGTGTGGGGTGCTTTTTTAACAGTCCCTCCAGTTATACCAGCACTGCAAAGAATAAACGAAAGACGTTACCAAAAAGAACCGGAGGTTTTGGCGTCTTTAGAAAGAATCCTTAATAGCATGAGCAATTTTACTGTCATTCTGACCCCGCCTCTGGCGGGATTTGGTCGCCACGCTCCCTCAGAATGCAGAAGACGACTTTCTCCCTTTAAGCAAAGGTAAGAGGTTCTCTCAATATGCACAACAAAACCATCATCTTCTTGTTGATATTCCTCCTTTTCGTATTCTCTTTGCCCGTGTGGCTGATTGAGTATCCACCTCTTACCGACTATCCCAATCATCTGTTGAGGATCACCATAGTAAAAGAATATCACAATCCCAACTTCAATTACTCGGACTATTTCACTCTAAGAGATTTTCCTGTTCCTAATCTGTTTTCCGACTATTTTATTTTGCTTTTCAGCTATCTGGTCCCCATTCAAATTGCCGGAAAGATATTCATCACCCTATACATCCTGCTTCTCCCTTTAAGCGTGTTCTATTTCTTAAGTGGGGTGGATAAAACCAAGTTGTATCTGGGGTTTTTCAGTTTCTTTTTCATATACAGTTTCTACTTCAACGACGGTTTTCTGAATTTCTGTATAAGTATCCCCATGTTTTTCATAACCTTGGGATATTGGTGGAGAGTTAGAGATCGGGGTTCGCTTATGAGGTATGCGACTCTTATCCTTCTTTCATCTTTGGTCTATTTTTCCCATGTGGTGGCTTATTGTGTTCTGATCTGGAGCATTTTCATCCTTTCTCTTACCGATTCGTTCAGTATGAGGAAATTGTTCCGGAATTTAGCCCCGTTTATTCCTTCATTGATCTTATTTGTTGCCTATATGGGCTACGTAATTCTTTTCGTAAAAGATACCTCTTTCTCCCTCGGAGCGGGTGGCTTATTCAGAGCAGCGACGAACTTTCTCAGGTTCTGTTTTATCTCTTTCTCGAAAGTTGAAGCCCTTATTTACGCTGTGCCACTTCTATTATATGTGGTCTATCTATTTGGGGGGATTTTTACCAAAGAAGTGTTTAACGATCTCAAGCACGTGGGAAGAGAGAGCAAGACAAGAATCGAAAGCAGGTTTCTGATTCTGAGCTTTTCTCTTTTTATACTTTATTTCTTATTTCCCGAGTACTTTGGGCGCTTTTGGTGGGGGATTAATATTAGAATGGTCCCCTTCATTTTCCTGCTGGGGCTTGTAGCTATACCCATGCCCTCAGCGGGCAGGTTATTTCCCAAGTACATAGCGCCTCTACTTGTAGCTCTGATGATATATATCCCGTTTCACAATTGGAACTGGTATCGGAAATTTCAACCGGATTTCGAAGACCTTACCTCCGGTATCGACCACCTCGAGTCTAATCAGACCATTTTGCCATTGATGTTGGATCCAGCCAGAGGCTCTTACAACACCTATCCCTTCTGGCATGCTTGGGCATATTATCATATGGCCAAAGGTGGAGCCGGACCTTTCCTATTTGCTGACCACCAGCAGATCACATGTTACAAAATAGAATTCCCCCGGCCATCGGCTCCTATTTTTTTCACCCCACAATCATTTAACATTGAGCATTTCCACAAATTTTACGAGTACGTGTTGATCTGGGGTGGGGAGCCGACGGTGGAACGGCAAGTTGAAAAGTATTATACTCTTGTTCACCAAATGGGGGCTCTTAAATTATATAAGAAAACCAAGTTGAATTCGACCGAACTTGAGGAGAAATCTGGTGTCCTTTGAATTAAAAAAGACTTTGACGACGAACCTGAATACGGTTAACCTCCAGGTCGGAAAACTCATGCCAAATGATAAAAAGACCACCTGGTTGATTCTTTTGCTTCTGGTGGTGTTTTCACTCCCTCTCTGGCTGGTCAAATATCCACCCTTAACCGATTATCCCAATCATCTCTTGAGAATCCATATCATAAAGGAGTATGAGAATCCGCTTTTTAATTTCCAGGATTATTTTTTGGTGAAGTGGAAGCTTTTGCCTAACTTAGCTTCGGATGTGATTATTCTTTTTCTATCTTACCTTTTCCCCATCCAAATCTCAGGAAAGATCTTTCTGAATATCTTTATTCTCCTTTTCCCGTTAAGCATTTTTTATTTTCTAAAAGCGATAGATAGACAAAAAATCTGGCTTGGATTTTTCAGTTTTCTGTTGGTTTATAATTGGTATTTCAATATGGGCTATATAAATTTTTATGGGAGTATCCCTGTTTTCTTTTTTGCTTTGGGATATTGGCTCAAGTCTGATGGTCTACCAACTTGGAAGGACAAACTAATTTTTATGAGCTTAACTTTGCTTCTTTTTTTCTTTCATCTTTTCTCTTACTTTGCCTTGGGGTTCTCTTGCTTGATAGTGCTTTTAGGGGAAAAGATGAATTTTACCAAATTAAAAAACTCACTTATAGCTTTTATCCCTTCTTTGGCTTTAGGTTTTAATTACCTTTTCCTCCAAGGCGCCGGCTCTTCAGTTCACCGGGGAGTTCTGTTTCTTCCCTTGTGGGAGACGGTGAAATATCTTCTCATCTATACCTTCATTAACTTTTCCAAAAAAGACATTTTAATTTTTGTGGTTCCTTTTTTGATTTTGGCTTATCTTTTCTTTAAGAGCGTATTTTCAAAAACTGCAAATAAAAAGGAGAAAAGTTTGCTTTTGCTTTTTGGGAGCCTCTGTGGTCTCTTTTTTGTGCTTCCATATATGGCCGCCGCGGTATGGCCCTTTAATATCAGGCTGAATTTGTTTATCATATTTATAGGAATAGCCTCTATAACTTCCCTGAGTGTGGACAAACTAAAAAAGTTCGTTCTCCCCTGGGTGGTGACTTTTTCTCTGATAGGGTTAGCCCACACCTGGTTTTCTTATTCCCAGCTAAGCAGACAGATCGAGATTTATACCTCCGGGATTAAATACGTTGGCCAGAACAAAAATATATTACCCTTAACCATTGATATGAGCGGGGGATGCGAGACCATCGCTCCTTTCAGATTTTGCTGGGCTTATTATCATATTGCCCAAGGGGGAGTAGGCCCTTATCTTTTTCATCTTCCCCACGGACAGGTGGTAAACTATAGAAAAAATGCAGGAAAGGTGCTTCCAGCTCCCAGTTTATATCCTTTCAAGATCGAAGAATTCAATATAAATGAACATACCGCTGATTATGATTGCATTCTCTGGTGGGGGAGCTATCCTGAAACCGAAGCAAAGCTTAAGGAAAAATTCAAATTGACTTACCAGAAGGGGCGTTTAAAAATATATGAAAAAACCAAAGTGTTTGATGGAGAAAAATCACATTTTAAGAGATAGACACTTTCAAGATCATTTAGGGATTGGAATCACAGGTTTGTATGACTTTTGAACAGATGTCAAAAAAGATACAGAGGGGTTTTTAGTGGCTGATTCTGAAAAGGGTTAATTCTTTAATAGTTAATAAGATATCCCAGAGTTGAATTCAACCCAGATCGGCACATTTTTTGCAAAACACTTTAAAGATTAAAAACTTAAAGTCATCGACTTCAACCATTTGGAGAATAAAAATTATGGCAACCGACAGAAGATGGCAGAAAGCCCAAGAATATGAGAGAAGGCATTGGGAAAAGGTGGCTTACCAGATCGTTTCCAGCACCCAGGAGGATCTGGATTGGTATAGGTGGAAGGCAGAACAACTCTCCAAGAATTTCTTGAGTGGAATAAAGAATCTGGAACTGGAAGACGAAAAAATATTAGAGGTGGGAAGCGGCCCCATAGGAATGGTTACTTTTTTAAAATTTGGAGAAAGGTATACGGTGGATCCTTTGGAGGATTTCTTCAAAGCCAACCCCATCCTTTGCAAATGGAGAGATCAAGAGGTCAAATATACTCAAGGGAAAGGTGAAGCCCTGCCCTTTGAGGATCAATTTTTTTCTTTAGTTATCATCGACAATGTCTTGGATCACGTAAAATCCCCCAAACGAGTGCTGGCTGAAGTTCATAGAGTCATGGCGGAAGGGGGATACATGTACATAAATACCAATGTGCATACAAAATGGGGAGTGGGAATCCGTTTCCTCATGGAGACGTTTCAAATAGATAAAGGACATCCCTTCTCTTTTACAGAAGGGGGTCTGAGAAGGTATTTGGAACAAAGAGGGTTTGGAATTTGCCAGGAGCAAAAAGAAAGCTACCGGGAGGTAAAAAAAGAAGAACTTAGGTCGAAAAGCAAAAGGAGAAAGTTAAAAGCCATCTTGGGAATCACAGAATTTCAATACGGTGCGCTATGTAGAAGATTAAGCTTAGAGCAGATAAACCGAGGATGAGTACAAAAAAATTTGCCCAAAGAGAGGTGAAATTAGATGGTGAACACAAGCTCGATTAGAAAAATATTTGGCTTTGGAATTATTCTCTGGGCTATTCTTTATTCATCAGGTTTGGCCACCACCTACTACGTAAAGCCGGATGGCAACGACGCTCTGTCCGGGACCTCTTTAGCTACCGCCTGGCAGCATGTTAACAAGGCTTGTCAGGTAGCTCAAGCAGGAGACACGGTCTTTATTCGAGCAGGCACTTATAATGAATCCAGCGGTCTTACTTGCTGGCCTGGACCAAAAGATTGTGGAACTCTATATCCCAGAAATAATGGAACTCCGGGGAGTCCTATCGTTTTTAAAGGTTACCCCGGTGGTCCCCTCCCTGTGATGGAGGGAAACAACGGTTCCCGATATGCGGTGAGCCTCAACGGTAAAAGTTACATCGTTTTGGATTCCCTCGAGGTTAAAAGAGGCTTTCGGGGAATAATGGCATGTGGGCACGATCTGGTCGTCAGAAATTGCGTATCCGATAGTAACTCCGGTCCACCATATAATAACACCGGAGGGGTTTGTATTCTGTTCAACGGCGGAGGCACAGCTTATAATATTTTGATCGAGAACTGCACATTTTTCCACAATTACGATCCCATAGGAGGACCCAATTGCAGTGGCATACATATCTATAGCGCAGAGAGTTGTACTTTAAGAAATAATACTATCCATGACCAGACCATTGGAATCTATATTAAGGGAAACACAGTGGGAAACGGGGGTTACAACGATAGCATCTATATTCATGATAATATTATTCATGAGGTAGGATCTGGGATTGAGGTGCACGGTCAAGGGACCATGAGGGACATCTTTGTCTATAATAATATCATCTATAACTTCACCGAGGATGGACTTTCGCAATCGATAGGCAGTCCAGATGGACAGGTGACCGGTTGCGTATTTTACAACAATGTAGTAGACGGAGGGGGAGGAAACAACCGAGGCTTTGCCGTCCGTTTCGGGACAGACAGCACCAGACTTTATAACAATATATTTTATAATTGTGGTGATAACGGAGGGGATTACAGAAGAGAAATCGGGGTCAAAGGTGAAGAGCCTGCCACCCATTTCATGGAGGACTATGATTGCGTCTGGGATGACGATGACAATGTTCTCTACTATTGGCTTGGCTCGAACTGGACCCTTTCCCAATGGAGAGCCAACACGGGCAATGGAGCCCAGACCATTTCCCAAGATCCACTTTTTGTTGACCCCGCCAATCATGATTATCGTCTTCTACCAAATTCTCCGTGCAGAGGCACAGGTTTGGGAGGGGTAGACATGGGAGCATATCCCTCTCCTTCTTCAGACACCATACCCCCCACGATTTTTGATGTGGGGTCATCCAACCTGACCCATAATTCTGCCACCATTGGTTGGACCACAGATGAGTCGGCTACTTCACAAGTGGAATATGGTTTAAGCACCAGCTATGGTTTAAGCACCACTTTTGATCCTAATCTGGTTACCACTCATAGTCAAACCCTGACAGGATTGCTCTCCAGTACCTTGTATCACTATCGAGTCAGATCAATGGATGAAATAGGAAATGAAAGTATCAGTTCGGATTATACTTTTACCACTTTGGCACCTCCGGATACAACTCCCCCGCTGATCTCCAATGTCGGCGTTACTGAAATAACTCGGCATGAAGCCACCATAAGTTGGAACACAGACGAGGTAGCTACTTCCTTTGTCGAGTATGGTTTAACTCCCAGTTATAGTTCAAGCACCAATTTAGATACTAACCTGGTGACTAGCCATAGCCAACGTTTAACCGAATTGTATCCTTCTACCCTGTATCATTATCGGGTGACATCAAAAGATGGAACTGATAATGAGGCAACAAGCCAAGATTGTACTTTCTCAACTGCTCCAAAACCTGGAAGTCCGCATCTGATAAATCCTCCAGACGACACCACATTAGGAGAGCCTAATCCGGATTTAGTCATTTTGAACGGAATAGATAGCTTAGGTTTTGAGCTGGTGCATCTTTTTCAAATTGATACTACAACTGACTTTAATTCTCCCAATCTGCAGGAGTCAAGTCCTTTTGTATTAAATTACGTAGATGATTCTACGACCCTATGGACTGTCCCCCAAGAGTTAGATGTTGGCACGTACCGTTGGAGAGCATACGCTTATACAAATACGTTCCCCAGCGATACCAGTGACCCAAGTGAAACCTTTACTTTCAGAACAACCTATACAGATGTAATGGATACTGCTTTTCAATTAGCTTTAGAATATCCGTTACAAAATGACACGGTTCCCACGCTAAGGCCAACTTTGATGGCTCGATTGGTTTCGGGTGGCCCGGAGATAAACCTTTTGAGTTGTCAATTTGAGATAAGTGAGGATCCTCGCTTTTCCAATAACGTGCTTTCATCCGGGAGGATAACTTTTTCTGAGGATAGGACTGCCCGTTGGGAGGTGACTCCCGATTTAAAGCAGAATTCAGCGTTTTATTGGCGAGCAAAACTCTACTTGCAGAATAGACTTTTGGACGTCACTCAGACGTCTACAATATTCACAGGGGTCATTCACGTCTTCCCCAATCCTTTTAAGCCTTCTTTGGGTCATTCCCACGTGACTTTCTGCAACATCCCCTTAAATTCTACCATCAGAGTTACCACCATCTCTGGTGATCTGGTAAAAACCTTTGATAACGTTCAACAGACCGACGTAGTATGGGATGTAAAGAGCGAAGATCAAAAGGAATTGGCTTCTGGGGTTTACCTCTATTGGGTTTCGCATGCAGGAAAAGTAAGCTCAGGCAAAATTTTTGTGATTCGCTAGACGAAAATCTGATTTATTAATACCTCCAGCTTGAATTTTCCCACCATCCAAGATTTTTCCATTTTTACTACACTCAGTGAAGATGCTCACCGATAAGATTAAGGTTGGGGTATCAGAGGAGGTCTTTGAAAAATTCTTGGAGAGGGCAAATTGGGATGTTCTCCTTCAGGTGAACCATGTCAAAACTCGCTATGTTTCAAGAAGTTTTCCGCAGGATCCATAAGAACTGAGGTCCTGACACAACACAAAGTATCAATACAAGTGAAAAAATGGGCTTGACACTCAGGGCAAGGAGGTATAATATATCAAGTACCTCAGAGATTGATATGGCTGGATTTACGTGAATGTCTTTGTCGGTGTTTAATAGGAGTCTTATGCAGAAGGAAACCCCGAGTTTGAGGTCTTATACGGAACAAGATAATCTATAGTTAGGCGGCTAAGGAGGTAGATAATGCAAAAGCAGTTTATACTTCCAGGAATTTCCTGTGATGAATGTAATGGAGAGTTGGCACTCCATATTGAAACCAAACGGATAAGTGTTTCAGAATTAAAAATCAAGTGTACTCAGTGCGGTTGGGAGCAAGACATTCTTAAAAAAGGCAGTGAAAAGTACGAGGCTAGCAAAAAACGCCTCAAGCAGATATCGAAAGAACTGTCAAAAACCATTGTCAAATTGCGTGACACCTTGCCCAAGAATAAGGAGGAATTGGGCGAAGTTGTCACAAACCCAAAACATCCCTTTACCTCAGCACTGCTGGCGGGATTGGTGATCTTAATGATGGAACTTTCAGGATTCAGCATTTTTATTGCTGTAACTTGGATACTTGGAAATTTGATTTTAAATCCGGTGGGCTGGGTTCTGATTCCGGTTGTTGTTGCTATTGCCTTTGTCTATCGCAATCACTTCAACCGTGAGAAACTTGCCACCCTAAAGACTAAATTAAGTGAGCTAGAACAAGAGCGAGAGGCAGGTAATTTAACAGAAGAAGAATTTGAAGTGGCCAAAGAGGAATTGTTCGCTGGACACTTCAATTAATTCAGTGCCCGCCAGGTCCCCCGACCTGGCGGAAATAAGCAGTTGCTGTCGGGTCTGGGGACCCGACAGGCACAAAAAATTGTTGTGGCTGGATTTATGTGAATGTCCTTGTCGGTTTGATAGGAGTCTTATGCAGAAGGAAACCCCGAGTTTGGGGGTCTTATGTGGAACAAGATAATCCATAGTTAGTGAGAGCAAGAAATGAATGAAAAAGACATTGCCAGATATCTCGAAATCAAAGCGCAGATATTACAGCTACAGGAAGAATTGGATCGCATCAAACCTGAGCTGGTTGTTTTTGTCAGGGAGTCAGGCGGACAAATGAAATACGGTGATTTCATCTTTCGTAGTCATGTTTCAAGAATATGGTCGTTTTCCGAAGAAATACAGTTACTTCAAGAAACACTTCGGCATAAAAAGAAGGAAGAAATAATAACGGGAGTTGCCCGATTAGAGAAAGAAACTCCCTACGTGTTGGTGACGCACAAGAAGAAGCCATGGCAATAATCCTTGGTTGGTAACGGACGCCCTCGTCCGTTACCATCTTCCTCAACGTCACGGACGAGGCGTCCGTGACGAACACGAGCAACTGAAAAGGTCCTGTAACGGAAAGTCTTAACTTCCCCAAAAAGCAATTTCACTACAATTTTGATGGTGATCGAGATAGCCCACCTGTTATCAAGGAGAGTTACTAAGAGGAGCAGGAAACAGTTTACATCTTATTATTCGTATGAATGTGCGTATGCACTCATACGAGCTTCGCATTGATTTTTTCTCCCACACCTGTTTTTGGCTTGACTTGAAATTCGTATGAATGCATACGCATCCCCCTTTAGTAAAGGGGGATTTAGGGGGATTTTTCAAGTTTCAAATGCGTATGCATTCATACGAATCCCCCCTTCCCCCCTTTTCTAAAGGGGGGATGTAAACAATTATATGCTCCCCTTAGTATATGAGACGAAATAAGGTTCATATTCAAAAAATCAAATTTCTTCGATCGCCTTTCTCACCATTATCAACTTATGGAGGGATATGCCTATCCCTCTGGATAAGAAAAGGATAAGGGTGAGCACACGATTACAGATGATGAAAAATTTTTAAAATAACCCTCAGTAATGTCAGTAACGTCAGTAAGTCCGGTGCCGACATCGAAATATCAACAACTTACAAAAGGAGGCAAACTTTGATTTTAACCACAAGAGTCGTAGGTCCGAAATCCCCTTGCTTCCCGTTGGTGTTCTTCTCCGTCGGAGGCGGATCTGCCTATGGCAGAACCAACGGGAAACGAACGGCCGGTGAAGCCTGCCAGCCATGGGACACCAACAGGAAGCGGAAGAGATGTCATTCTGATCCCGCCGAAGGCGGGAGAAGAATCTGCAATTTGTAACATATTAGATTCATGAGGTTCTTCACTCCGTTCAGAATGACACAAAGGATGTTTTTGTGGTTTTTCGAGACGTTTTATTTCTTCGGCGTTCCTGATTCTCTGATTTCAAAAAATTCTTTGATGATCTGTTGGTGAGCTAAGAAGGCGATATTATCGGGGACTTTGTCTTTGGCAAAGAACTCCATCTCTTCAGCATCATCTCCGGGTTTTAGCTTCCCACCTATTACCTTTGCCCAATACATAACCAACACCGCATGGGTTCGGGGATCATCTTTTCCGGAATATACGCCATAAAGACCCTCCAGTTTCACATCCACATTCAGCTCCTCTTTGGTCTCTCTTATGGCACACTGCTCCGGTGATTCATCGTATTCCATAAATCCGGCTGGCAAACACCAATCTCCCTTGTAAGGCTCAAATTTTCTCTTGACCAGAAGAATCTTTCCATCCTTTTCTATCACCACCCCGGCGGCGGGAGCCGGATTACGATAATACACGAACTTGCATACCGGGCAGACTCTTCTTTCCCTATGATCTATCCTCTTTTTGACCATCTCTGTCCCACATCTGGGACAATAACGGTAAGTCTTTTCCACATCTTTGGTTAAATTCAATTCGTCCGGTTTATCCGTTTCATCCGTTGACCAATTCACAGATTTCCTCCTTTTGTAGATTTTCCCGCTCTCCTTGATTTTGGTAGCGGGGCTTCGTGTCCAAGTTCTTCTTACCTTGGGTCGCGGAATACTGTTTTCACGGTTGTTTTTTTTCATTTTCTTGCCTTCTCGATAGACTACCTCATACTTCGTTTCTCCACACCAGCTTACACTGCAAAGTATTTCGGACAGGGACAAGCCCTGTCCCTACAAAATCCTCAATTTTGAATTTTGATCTGCAATTTTGCATTTTTCTTTTTACATTTTGCATTTTTCTCCCTTGACCCTAAGAGCAGGGACTGGGGGGCAGGGGCTAGTATATTTTCAACACCACGATGGTAAAGTCATCATAAGGAGAGTGACCTCCGCTAAAATCAATTACCTCCCGGATCACTTTTTGTTTCAACTCCTCTGCTCCCAGAAAGCGATGTTCAACCAGCAAATTTAACAATCTCTCCTCTCCGAACTCCTCCTCTTTTGAATTGAAGTTCTCGGTCAAACCGTCGGAATAAAAGAAGAGAGTATCATTTTTTCTTAAAGCCACCTCTCCAGCTTCATACATAGCCTCAGGAAAGGCGCCCAATATCAGCCCTCCTTTGTCCAGTAACTCCACCCTTCCATCTTCATGCACCACCAGCGGATAGTTGTGTCCTGCATTGCAGTAAGAAAACTTCTTCTCATGAGGGCTCAGCTCCCCATAAAACATGGTGGCAAACTTCTCTGGGGTAGTGGAGGAATAGATCAACTCGTTGATGTGAGATATCACCACAGGAGGGGACAATCTGTTTTTCACTTCCGCCCTCAAAGAGGCATGCACCAGCGAGATAAGCAAAGCCGCGGGTATACCTTTGCCCGAAGCATCCGCAATTGCAATCCCAATTGAGCCTAAATCGGTCTGAAGGAAATCATAATAATCACCACCCACCTGTCGGGCTGGTTGTATGAAGGCAGAGAATTCAAAGGATTCGGTCTTGGGGCAGGTCTTGGGCAAAAGCTCCTGTTGAATCTGGCGGGCTAAATTCAACTCCTCCTCTAATCTCTGCTTTTCTAAAGATTCTTGATAAAGCCGGGCGTTGTCCATGGCAACCACCATCTGATTAGCTAACACCCCCAGAAGGGTGATGTCCTCGTAGGAGTATCTGAATCGGGTGATCTTTTTGGATAAACCGATAAACCCAACCAGGTCTTTTTGGCTTAGCAAAGGGACCACCAGAAAAATTCCCAGACCGTCAAGCCACTTAAAAAGAGGGCTCATATCTTCCACCATCTTGAAATCGGCAAACGGAGTGGGACGGGTTTTCTCTCTCAATGATAGAAGCATAGGATCATCTTTGTCGAATATATCTACCTCTTCGGATGATGGCTCATCTGAAAATAAAATGTATTCACCACTTTTTACATCTTTCTTCCCTTGAGAAACGCAGATATACACGTTCTCCACCAGCATCTCTTTCTTTAGTGTATCCACCACCATCTCCCTGAGCGCCTCAAAGTCGAAGATGATGACCAGTTTTCGGCTGAAGGTCTCCATCATCCCCCGGTAATCCGATCTTTCCTTGATGAAGAACTTCTTTATCAGATCGTCCAACTGTCCCATGATGGGCTGAAAGAAGATTATGGCTAAGACCACGAACCCCACATCTAAAGCAGGTATTTGTCTTCCGATCAGGTTTTGGATCAGTCTTCCGAACTGTCTTAAGATCAAAAAGTATAAGCCCACAAAAAGAGCGGTGGTGAGAAAATAGACCAGGCTCTGTCTGACGATAAGCTTAACATCCAAAAAATGGTGTCTGATGATAGCCCAAGCGATGGATCCGCTTCCCGTCACTAACGCCACGATGGTTAAGAAATATCTTAAATTTTCGGAAAGCTTAAGAGGGGTCAGAACCGGAAGGATAAAGGCTATGGTGTAAAGTCCTACCGAGGACCTTATTCCCCATATCAAAAAGCTCAACTGTTTTTTGAGGGTGGGAACGGTGATTTTTTTATAACCCCGATGCAGAAGCCACACCGCCAAGATCAAAAATATAAAATTTATCAAGGAGAACGATTCTACATGAATCTTATACAGAATTCCAAAAAAAACCGCTACGTATTTCAAAACCAAAGAGATGGGGTCTAAAAAGAATTTGGCTAATGATCCCATCTGCTCTACATTCAGGGACCTGATGATTCTCTCCGGCTGGTAAAATATCAAAACCAGTATGATATGGAATATGTGGGGAATGAAGATTAAATACTTAAACTTGGGATATTTTTTTAAATATCGATTCTCCTGGGGGAAGACCAACGAGAAAAGCAAAAGAAAGGGAAAGAAGAACTCCCACACATAGAATATGTTGCGGGTAAAGGGGGAGCGGGCAAAGGAGTCAGCCTCCCCGGCAGAGCTTATGAACGTTCCCAGCGAAGCCAAAAGAGGTGCCAGCCCGGCAAAGAAAAGCATGAGGCTGGTTACCCGATTGACCTGGCTTTTGGGGTCCTCCCGGAGGATCACCCCGCCCAAAAAAAGCAGTATGGCTCCGCAAGCTAAATAAACTGAAGCTACCAGAATCTGAAAACTCACCTGAATGCTCCCAAAGTTTCGGACAAAGCACGCCTATTCTCTATTAGAGAAGAAAATCAGTTAAAGGTTACACATGAATTTATGAGTCTTGTCCAAAAGAGTTGATAATGTATAAGCTTATGCGAAGCATTCATACGAATGTTTGCACCAAAAGGCAAAACCGAAGCTGTCTTCTGCCTCTCCCCCTTTGTTCCCCTCTCCCCCGCCTCTGGCGAGATTTTCAACATAAAATGGAGAGGGGGAGATAGGGGGTGAGGTTTTTGCATGTCAACTTCAGTTGGTTTTAAATGGTTTTTAACTGAATGATTTTTTCTGGACAAAATATTTTGTTGACAAAATCTCAAGAGGCGCCTCGTCTTGTTATACCATTTGAACGTCCTTAAGTTCACGGAGAAAAGTTCAAAGCAATCAATACCTCTCAAAACCGTGTTGACGCAAAAAGATTTTTTTCTATGTAATAAACTTAACCATCTTCACCCTGGTTCCCTTCTGAGGTTCGTAGAAGAAATCCACTTTATCCATGAGGGATTTTAAGATGAAGACTCCTCTTCCCACCTCCTTTAGGAGGTTTTCTTCCTCAATTGGGGATTGAACGGACTCGGGATCAAAACCACCGCCTTCATCCTCCACCGTCACCTCCACACAAGAAGAATCCACCTTCAAACTTATTTTGACCTTCTTGCTTAGATCGTTTTTGTTTCCATGCACCACCGCATTGGTTACCGCTTCGGTGACCGAGATGGCGATGTCGGCTATCTGATTCTTTTTTATCCCCAGTTTTTTTAATTTCCTTTCAATAAACGAATCCACTTTGGGGAGATAATCCAAGGTGCTGGGAATTTCGATCTGATTGTTTTTTCGAACTATTTTGGAAACCCGACGCGGTCTGGCAGACTCTTTGTTTTTTCGGTTCATATAAAAGCTCTCCCACCCCGAAAAATCTTACCCTCTAATATAAATCAAAAGATGCGATCCCAAATAAAAAAGGTAGGTTTGCCAACCTACCTTTCCGGTAAAATCTATCCGCAGTCTCAAAAGGCGCTCTTTTTTATTTATAGAAACCCTTTTGTATCCTTTATTTATTGAAGCTTGCCACGGCGTCTTCCACGGAGTCGAAGCATTCGAAGACGGTGATGAGCTTGGTGATGGTCAGAAGGCTCTGAATCTTTTCGGTCACGTTTGCCAGCTTAAGCTCACCCCCGTTGTTTCTTAGGGTAGTCAAACCCGAAATCAAAATTCCCAGTCCGGTACTGTTCATCCAGTCCACTTTGGCTAAGTCGATCACCACCTTTTTCTTGTTTTGGTCGATAAACTCATGAAGCTGGTCATGCAAAAGGGTAGCGTCCGGTCCACCCATTATCTTACCCTTGGGCTCCAGCACCATCACATCATCTATCTTTTGGCTGGTCAATTTCATGATGTCTCCTTTTGATATTAGCTATTAAAATTTACGAATAATTAGGGTTTTGGTTTCAATAAAAATATTATAGGCACGACAGCACGGATTAAGGTTTTTTCATCACCTCTTTTATTTAAAAAGTGCCTTAATCTTTCCCCAGGTGGTCAGCTTGACATCCAGGGTGGGGACACGAAGATTCACTCTTTGCGATCCGGAAAAAGCCTTAAAGCTGGGAAGGGCTGAAAACCCACCCACCTCGATGGTGATGATGTCTTCTTCTGCCCACCCTTCTTTTTTGGACGTAACCGGATCGTCTTTAGGAATTGCCAGGTTATACTCACCGTCTTTGGTCTGGCTGGAAGCAAACTCCTCCCCTTGCATGTAAGCCGTCACCTTAAGCCCATCTGGAGCCAGATCACCCCGATAATTGATGGTCCCGTATGGTCGGCAATACCAAGCAGACTTCTCCTGTGCTGCGGTTAATCCCCCCACAAGAAAAACAAAACATGAAAAGATTAATACTAACCGGAATTTTTGATCTGACAATCTTACTCGCAACATGTTTTTTTGCTTGTTAAAGTCCATTTAGCTTTATAGTATATAAACCTCTTTTCTCATTTGTCAAGCAAAAAATCCCCTATTTTTGTAGAGACCAAATACAAATCATATCCACAGGACCCTCATTTACTAAGGGGAGCATATAATTGTTTACATCCCCCCTTTAGAAAAGGGGGGAAGG
>CAZOJT010000019.1:0-45555 GCA_964580215.1 uncultured Ignavibacteria bacterium
CCCCCCCCCCCCCCCCAATGAAAAAGGGTGGATGCTAACATCCACCCTGAATCGAATTAGATTGACGGATCTCAAGATACTGCAAAAAGGATCTTTGCATCAATTAAGGAGAGCTATAAGGGCAGAGTTGCTCCCACCATCCTTCGAAGAAGCCTTTCCGACCCATCTCGCCGCCTGCTCTCCAGTGACCTTTCAGGACTCCTCTGGCAAGATGATTTCGATCAAACCACTCTCCGGCGAACCATCCTCTCCTCTGGTTGTCTGCAGTGACCACAGGATCTGAATATCCCCACCTTCCTTTAAGGAGTCCTCTGAATGCACCATTGTGGCTGATGTATTTCCCGAAGAAGACCTTCTCGCCATTCTTCCTTATTCCCCAGTGTCCTTTGAGATGACCGGCTAAGCTCCCATCTCGATTGATCCATCTTCCTTTGAACACTCCCTTGTACGGCGCTGTTTTTATCCACCTACCATCAAGGAATCCATTGCCACAGGGGACCAGTTGTTTTTTGTGACCCAGGAAGGCGATCTCATTTCCCTCTTCGTCCACAGAATAGATGACGTTGATGGAATCCAGCTCTGAGAAGCTGAATGTTTTTGTGAAAGGTGTGGTGGTAAATGTAAAGCTCCCTTCGGTGCTGGTGGTGTCATTCGGCGAAACCACGATGGCGATGTAGATGCCATCGAAATGGGGTCCGGTATAAAACGTCCACTCTAAGGTCTGACGATCCGGACGGGGTCGATGGATATGGTCGCCGGGCTCAAAACGAATTGTCTTCAAAAGGACTAAAGTCCCTTTATCTATTTGAGCTTTTCCGCTCCAGTCGATCACCGTGGTAGCAGTAGTATCCCATTCCAATCTTCCCCAGGTGATGCGCAGAAAAAAACTTCTACCAGCGGATCCTCGATATCTTTAGCGATCTGCGGATCAGTGCTTAAAAGATCGGTAACATCCTGATCTTCCCCGAAATCGTTTGAAATCTCAGGGTCGCCAAATCCCGGTGCTTCATCAGTGGGCTTATATCCACCGAACTCCTCTTCCAAATCAGGAACCTCAACTTCGGTGTTGTCATTATTGATCTTTTTGGCGGAGTCGAAGATGCATCCGTTCACAAAGAAGATCATAATGAAAAGCCCCATAACCAGCATGGTGAAGAATTTTAGATTCATTGAACACCTCCAGTTAGAACGTTTGTTTCATCAGTTTATCCTTTGTAAGTTTGGCGCCAACTTCGAACAAAATGTTACGCAAGAAAGATGCCAAAAGGAGACGGGAAGAGCCGATCTTTACTAACCCTTGACAGATCAACAAATTAATAATGACTGCCGTTTTTGCTTATTTGATAGGACATATAAATGAGTGAACTTTAAGGTACATTATTCTGATTGGTTGTACCGGGATGCACAAATGTTACGAAATATCTTAAGCGTCCATTTAGTCTCTGTTAATCTTTCGGCGTGAATTGTGTATAGTGAAAGGAGAGGCTGGAAAAATGGTGAAACTCCAGTATCTTATTTACTTGACAAACTGCGGAGCATAATGTAATTTATAAATTCCAAAGTCTAAGTCGAGACACAGGTAAAAACGCATGGGCGGAAGGAGGAAATTTTGAAGGACAAGATAAAGGAGATCATCGACTATCTCAAGAACAAGAAGGTTGATTACGCGGATATCCGGCATCAGAAACGGAGCGTTGAAGATATCAAAGTCAAGAACGGAAATGTGGAAGCTTTGTCTCGTAATGATGACCAGGGATTTGGGATACGGGTCATCGCAAATGGCGCCTGGGGCTTTGCCGCCAGTTCCGTCCTCAATTTAGACGAGATGAAAAGGGTGGCTGAGGCTGCCATTGAGATTGCCAAAGCTTCTGCTCTGACTAAAAAGGAGGATGTCAGGCTGACCCCCACGGAGGTTTATCAGGAGTCATATAAGAGTGGTTATGAGATCGATCCCTTTGGCGTTTCCATAGACACAAAGATCGGTCTTCTTTTGGATGCCTGCTCAATAATGCAAAAAACCCCAAAAATAAAGGTGGCAGAAGGTTCTATGGAGTTTTTTAAAACTGAGAAGACCTTTGCCTCCACCGAAGGTGCTTTTATAGAACAATCAATAGTGGAGAGCGGGGCCGGAATCGTTGCCACAGCGGTGGAGGGCTCTGAGGCGCAGAGGCGCTCTTATCCCAATTCATTCGGGGGTGATTATGCCTCCAGAGGCTTCGAGTTTGTGGAGGAGTTGAAACTTCTGGAGAATGCGGAAAGAGTAAGAGAGGAGGCAGTTCAACTCCTTTCCGCCCCACCCCTACCGGAGAAGGAGACCACCATAATCATCGCCGGCAACCAGTTGGCACTTCAGGTGCACGAATCGTGTGGACATCCCACCGAGTTGGATCGGGTTTTAGGAACGGAGATAAGTCTGGCCGGTGGAAGCTTTTTAACCCTGGACAAGCTGAATAAGCTTAAGTATGGTTCCGAAAAGGTCACCATAGTTGCTGATGCCACCATTCCGGGAGGATTGGGCAGTTTTGGATACGATGACGAAGGGGTCAAAGCTCAACGAGTATATCTGGTCAAAGATGGTCTGTTTGTGGGATATCAAACCTGTCGAGAGACTGCGGCTGTTTTGAATCAACAAAGCAACGGCACCATGCGGGCAGAAGGTTGGAATCGAATCCCTTTGATCCGAATGACCAATATAAATTTGGAGCCTAGAGAATGGGATTTGGAGGATTTGATCAAAGATACCAAAGATGGGGTGTTTCTGGACACCAACAAGAGTTGGAGCATAGATGATAAACGGCTAAATTTCCAATTTGGGGTGGAGGCGGCCTGGGAAATCGAAGGCGGCAAATTGGGAAAGATGTTCAAAAACGCGACCTATACAGGTATCACTCCCCAGTTCTGGAACAGTTGTGATGCCATATGCAATCGCAAACATTGGCATATCTGGGGAGTGCCCAACTGTGGAAAAGGTGAGCCCATGCAAACCATGCACGTGGCACATGGAACCTCACCAGCAAGATTTCGCAACGTTAAAGTGGGAGTGAGCAAATGATAGGAAAGGATAATATACTTAATTTACTGAACACGATTTTAAAAAAATCTAAGGCCGATCAGACCGAGGCGGTCTACATCGGTGGCGAAAACGGACTCACTCGCTTCGCCAACTCCGCCATCCATCAAAACGTTTCTGAGCGGAACGGCAGGGTATATTTCCGGGCTGTTCTGGGGAAGAAAATCGGAGTAGCGTCAACCAACTCCTTTATCAAGGAAGACTTAGAGAAAACCCTTGGCAATGCCACGGAGATCGCCAGAAACCAGAAGGAAAATCCTGATTTTCCCGGTCTTCCCACCAAACAGGAATTCACAAAGCTTGATACCTATTTTGAGAAGACGGCGCGTTTTTCTCCCACTCAAAGGGCCGAAGCGGCCAAAAAGATTTTTGATAAAACAAAAACTTTGCACCTTACCGCGGCTGGATCTTTTTCCACCGGTGATTCTGAGATAGCGGTGGTCAATACTAACGGAGTTGCCTGTTATCAGCCGCTGACCTCAGCCTATATCAATTTGATAGTGATGGGGGACAACAGCTCAGGTTTTTCAGACCAGCTCTCCAGAGATGTGGATAAAATCGAGGTGGATAATCTGGCAGAGATTGCTATCAGGAAATGTGAAGGGAGCAAAGATCCAAAGGATCTTGATCCTGGAGAATATCAGGTGATATTAGAACCTTCAGCCGTGGCGGCTTTGGTGGAATGGATGAATTATATCGGATTCGGCTCCAAGCCCTTTCAGGAGGGGACCAGTTTTCTGTCCAATCGGATCGGGCAGAAGATCATGGCTGAGAACGTCACCATGTATGATGACGGCACTGAGGAGAGCGGGATCGCCTTTCCCTTCGACTTTGAGGGAGTGCCCAAACAGAAGGTAATGCTGATAGAAGGGGGGATGGCGAAAGGAGTGGTGTATGATTCTATCTCCGCTCACAGGGAGGGAAAGAAATCAACCGGTCATGCTTTTCCTCCTGGTAATGCCGAGGGGACTTTTGCAATGAACATTTTCATTACAGGCGGCGACTCCTCTCTGGATAAAATGATAGAATCGGTAAAAAGAGGAATCCTTGTGACCAGGTTTCATTACATAAACGGACTGTTGGATACCACCAATGCGCTCTTAACCGGAATGACCAGAGACGGCACCTTCTGGGTGGAGGACGGAAAGATCAAGCACGGAATTAAGAATTTGCGCTTCACCGAGAGCATGCTTAAAGCATTCTCCAACGTCTCCCAGATATCGCAGGAAAGGAAAGTCGTTGCCTCCTGGTGGGACGATGTGGGATGTATAGTAGCTCCCGCCATGCTGATAGATAACTTCAAATTTACCGGCAAGACCGAGTTCTAAGAAACAAACCAACCAGTAACTCCTCGTCCCCGCCTATGGCGGGATCTTCGACTCTCTCCTCTCCCCAGAGGGGAGAGGAGGAGCGGTTCCCTGGCTACCCAGGCGGTACTAGCGGTTCTGGGCTTTCTGGAGTTCATTTTCATCTTTTGTCTCACTCGTCCTGCTTGCTATGAGTCTGTGCGTCAGCAGGTTACAAACTACGGTACTGGCGGTTCTGGGCTTTCTGGGCGTTCTGTAGCTCATTTTCGTTTTTTTTTCAGCCTTCCTTGAATAATGATGTTTGACCGGTGCTTCTGGTGCTTCTGGTGCATCTGGTGCTTCTGGTGGTCTTTTTTATTTTATTCTCACTTTTCCTCCAAACAGTTATCAGGCAAAGAATTATGTACGTTCGAATCTGTATTCTGAGTATGGTTCGGAAGCTCACCATAAAAGTAGTTGGTCGTCCCAGGAGTTGTCGTCCATCCTTTGAATGATCTTATCGATTAATGTGTCCAAGAGCTTCAAGCGCTTGGAGTCCTCCCTTGGGGAAATCTCGGGGCCAGCATCAATTGGATGGTTCATATCGAATCTCTCTTTCACATGTCAAGGAGAGCATTCAATTGTTTGCATCGCCCGTTAGAAGAGGGAAGTGGATTCGGGAGTTGACAAATCACCCTAAATCCCCCGTTACTAAAGGGGGATGCGTATGCATTCATACGAATTTCAAGACGAGCGCAAAACAGGATTTGCTCTTCCGTAAACAGGGGAGCTATCCTTTTCACCATTAAAGTTAAGGTATATTCGCTCTTTGTGGGAAGAGAGACTACGGGTGAGGTATCAGAATGGTTCGACGCTCACCATAAATGGTTCGAAACTCACCATAAATGGGGTTTTATCTTGGTGTCAGGTGCTCAGGGCACCTGACCTACGGACTTTTTGGGATTTTTGTTGAATATCTTGAAATAATCTTGATTTAGATTTTGATTGTTGAGCGTTAACGTAAGTAAATAATAGGAGTAAATATAAAATTAGTAAAATGTATTTTTTCATTTTTTAATCTCCCGTTAATGTATAATGCCTAACGGAATAGCTCACCTGCCACTTTGGAGCGCAGCGGAATAGCGGTCAGGTGAAGTGCTTTGTTGTGCGAATTATCTAGCAAATTTCCAAACATCTTTAATTAAGAAATGATCAAATGTCTTTATGTAATCTTTAAGGATATCCTCTGTCCTCATGTTGGGTCTGATATCAAAATAATACACTCCATCCAATGGATTCAGCTTTATGGTATAGCCTTTGAAATGTCCGGGAAGAAAAGTTGCATTAATTCCATATTTGCCTTCTTTGCCCTTCCTTTGAACATCGTTTAAAAAAATTGCAAAATGCGGTGTATTCGCATCTGTTAGTCGATTATATAAAAACTTATCAATAAAAATTTTATCAATTCTATCTTTGCTCGATGTTTTCACTGAGCCAATTGCCTTGGTAACATCATCTACCTTTATTATTAAGTCATGCTGGTAATTCATCTTAAAGGCTTCCGTTCCATTAATTTTAACAGGAACAGCAATAGTTCCATCTGTTACATCAATACCAATCTCGAAAATGATCAGGCGAATAAAACGCTCAAATAGATCACCATTGAGTTTTCTTGCAATATTTGACTTGTTTGCAGGCAAAGCATCTAATGCTGCTCCTATAGACTGTTGGCAAGTATAAATAAAATCATTTATCAACTTCCGATTAGCCCTCGTTTTAGACAATTTATCCTTAATATTTTTAAGAATGGTAAAAAACTGTTTACGCTTAGAATCAAACGACTCAAGTGAAAGCATAAGATCGCTATTAATAGGTCGTGTTACATTATATGTTCCATCTTCTTTGTATTGAAAAAATCTGTAATTCTTTTCATTTCTGGAAACAATTACGGCTTGCAAATTAGTTTTTATAAATTCCAAATAAATAAGACAGAAATCCGAATAGGCTTTGATAGTTAGAAATCTATCCTTATCTGTTGCTGTACTGACAATAGTTTTCAAGTTCATCTGATTGAATTTCTCCTGTTTTCATTTGATCTATCAAAAGCAATCCATTCTTCCTTGCTTTTTCGTGTAGTATTCTCCAATCGTTCAATCGCCCATTCGTTGTATTTATGGGATAAATCACAGCCTAACCACCTCCTGCCCAATTGTTCAGCGACAACAAGGGTGGTGCCTGAACCAGAAAACGGATCAAGAACTAAATCATGTTGATTTGAAGAAGCAAGTATGAGCTTTCTTAATAACTCCTCTGGTTTTTGTGTAGGATGAGGAGTTTTCTCTCCCATTCCGTTACATGTTGTTGGAACTTCGAGAACATCTTTAGACTTTGCACCCAATGGATGCGGCGTCCAAACATCTTTTCTTTTTCCGCCATTACCATATTGGCTTGTTTCTGCTTGTGGATGAGACGGGTATTTGAGAGTATGCCTCCCATAGGGAATTCTCACATTATCAATATTCACTGTGAATATTTTGCTTTTTCTGAGATGAAGAATACTTTCGTGGGAACGCCCCCAGTCTTTTCCTAAATTTGCTTTATTCTTATAATACCAAACCAACCACTTGCATCCTTTGAAATATTTCATAGAAGGATGTTTTAAATCAGCTAATATTTCTGAAAAGCCACAAATATAAAGCGTTCCTGTTTTCTTTAGAACACGGGCTGCCTCTTCAACCCATTTCATTGACCATTGGATATATTTTTCTTGGCTTTCGAATTTGTCCCAATAAGCTTTTTTTATATTGTACGGTGGATCAGCAAAAATAAGGTCAATAGTCTCACTTTCTATACTTTTTAACCATTTAATACTATCTCCTTCATACAGAACATTATTCTCGTTTTTATAAACAGGAAAAAAAGAAACCCCCTCCATTGGAGGCAGTCGATCACCTTTCATTGGTATATCGAATAATAATGATTGCATTGGATCTGATTTTTTCTTTTTTACTGGCATATGTTATTCTCTATATATCCGCATAACAGTGATTATGCAACCTGTATAAATCTGTAAAGACAGACTGCTCGCTTCTGTATAACACATTGGTTAAAAATAAAGTCAAGCGTTTTAACTTGCATAATATCAGCGTCTTGCGTGATTCTGTTGCCTCATTGCTTTCCGGTTTATACAGTCTGTATAAAACCGGATCAGAGTCCATCAAAGGGACGCTTCACGCCGTGGCCTCCCTTGTTGAGTACATGGGTGTAAATCATGGTCGTACTGACATCTTTTTGGCCTAAAAGCTCCTGGATAGCTCGGACACGGTAACCGGCTTCGAGCAATTGAAACCCGATAGGCCCTGAACTCCGAGCTCCTGTCCGGTATGCCCCGACTCGTATCCTGCATATATAACCTCTCTTAACAACGAATATTATAGCTCGCAGACCTGTAGAAGTCAAGGAAAATGCTACGAAATATCGGGCACGTATATCCGGGTCGTCCCCGGATGATAGAGCCGGCGTGGCAAGCAGGCCCACCTGAGGCGGGCAAGCCGGGCCACCCGGTCGTAGAATTCTCCTTTATCTCAAAAGCCGATTAAGTCCCACGAACCTGTCGTGCACCAGGCTCAAAGCTTCTTCTATTTTTTCATCGCTTGCCTTTTCGCAGACCTCAGCCAATTGGTAAACTGCATCTTTGAGCGCAGATTTTCTCTTCTCGAATTCATCTTTCTTTTCGGCGCAACCATATGGAAGTGGAACTTTCATCAGGCTGTCCACTTCTGCCTTGAGGACTGGAGCCGTCTCCCTTATTGCCCCATAGTCTCTTTCCGGCAAAGCCTTATGCCAGAGGAAATAGAGGGTTTGGTGGAAGCTGTCCAGCTCCTTTATCGGAACGGCAAAGACCTTCTCCAATTCCTCGTAAGCCCAGTGCATCTGCTCAAAGGCAGAAGCTAAGGAGGAGTCCACCGTATCTGCCGCCGCTTGAACAACCTGATCTACAGAGACAATCAGATGCTGTCTTTTCAAAAGAAAAGAATCCAACTTCTCTTTATCCCCCTCGAGATAGGTAGGAAGCTTTACCTGGGCTAAGTTCATAAGCTTTTCTTGTAAGAGAGGAGCCTTTTCCCTGATGGTTTTGAAGTCCTTTTCCGGAAAGGCTTGATGCCATAGAGTTGCCAGAACCTGATGGAAATCCTCTAAAGCCTTTTTCAGCGGATCTGTGGTATCCGGAGCCGAAGAGACACTCTCTTCGGTTTTTGTCAGGCTATCCCCAAGTGAGGCAGGTTTCTCCTCTGCATTTGAGATCAAAAAATTGAATGTAACACAAAGGAAGACAAAAATCACCGAGAACTTCAAACTGTGATAGCATCGCATGTTTCTTACCTCCTTTTTGGTTTATTCTTTGTCCCTATGATTTTTAGATTTGTCGACTTCAATGCCCAAGCCAAAAGGGGAATCATGATCTCATGGTGTCCGGTGAAGGAAAAACCCTGTCCGCTTTTCTGAGTGGGGCGCAGGACTACATTGGTATTAGGGCGATAATGCTGAATCATGTCAAAATTGGCGGTGGTGAAATTCTGGACTTTTCCTTTGATGTTTCGCGCCACCGAAAGTGCCTTTAGAAAAACCTCTGGCAGAACAACCGCTGATCCAAAATGCAAAACCACCCCTCCATTGTTTAATCTGGAAACTTCGTCAGCTAATATTTTGAAATCTAGGTGAGTTGCCTTTCCGGTGGAGGCCGGATCAAAATTTGGATGTTGATGAACTATATCTGTCCCGAAAGCCACGTGCACGCAAGCCGGGATATTTAGTCGATAGGCGCTTGCCAGAAGGCTATGTTTTCTGAATCTGGCTTTAAGCTCTAAAATCCTTTTGCCAATCGCCTCTCCCAACCCCAGATTCTTCTGACAGGCAAAAGAGGAGATCCGGTTAAAGACCTCTCCGGTCTGTTTAGCCATGCCGAATGAGCCATCCTCGATTCCCTTCTCCACCTGCTCGGAGGTCTTTCCCCAGAAGGCTATCTCCACATCATGAATTGCGCCGGCTCCATTGGTTGACAATAAAGTCACAAAGCCCTCCTCCATAAGGTCGATTAGAACAGGTGAAAGCCCGCATTTGATGGGATGAGCACCTAACATTAGAATGATGGGTTTTTTTTTGCGTTTGGCATTCACTATCGAATTTATAAGCGATTTTAAGTCTTCCGCTTTTAAATATTTGGGCAGACTCTCCAGAAAGCCGTAAATATCGGAACCCGGCTCAAGAGGTTTCCCAAAGTTTTTGATCTGGGTTTTGCTTCTCCGGCTTCGGATTGAATATGTCTTTATCTTACTTAAGTCTATTTTAGGATATTTTGACATTTAGTATTTTCCCACCTCTCCCAGTTTGTAACTGATCAGCTCAGTGGAGATGGAGCCTATGATCACTTTGCTTTTCATCAGAACCGGCATCTTTATCTCATCGTCGGTCAGCCATATGGTCAGGCTTCCTTTTTGCTTGAATATTCCGGGGGTTTTTAAAATGGGCTCCACCACCACACAATCGAACTCACCTGCTTCCACCTTACGTCTTTCCTTTCGCAAGACTTTAACCTCCAAAGGATAGTTTTTCTTATCTGTATGATTATCCACGAAGATTGACTTTCCCACGGTTAGCTCCTGGGTCCTCACGAAATAAAAGGCGGAAAGCACGTCCTGAGCATATTCCGCCACGTCAAATGTATCTTTTCCACTGTTATATATGGCTAAATGATTCTCCTGATCAAAAATCATGGAGACGTCTGCCCTGAATTTTCCCTCCCTCAGATGTTTATCGTAACGCAAAGAATAAAGTCCATGCACGTCCATGAACGATTCCACCTTATCCTCCACCTTGAAAAAGACGGAGAAGAATTTGTTGGATTTGGCGGTGGAGACGATATGATAACATTTTTTGCCATTAAATTTTATAATCTCAGGAATCTCCATCACCGCAGTTCCGGCATTGATGGGTCCATACCCTACTGAAAATTCAAATCTCTCACCCACACCGAAAGCCCGATTGGAGACCACCCTTTTAAACTTTTTCTCTTCCGGCGAACGCAGTTTTATCTCCATCTCCGGTGGTTTTAAAGGGATTTCAATCTCATCCGGTTTTGTAGTATCTCCCATGATCTGTTTGAAATCAGAAGAGGCTTCCATATAGGAACCTGCCTCGACTCCCGGTTGGGGTTTTACGCTTTGTATTCCTTTACTTCCGAGGAAAATCGTGAATAGTATGGTGATCAGAAACAGGATATGTTTAAAAGAAGCTGAGCTTATAATCTTTCCCATCATCCAGTGATTTTGAGAGTGGGTGTGGAAATTATCTTTTTGTCACCAAGCTTAAAAGCTCTGGTAATATTCTATCTATCTCCTTCTCAATTTCTAAAAAACTGTGTTCATAATCATCCAGACTACCCCCCATAGGGTCTTTGATAAACAAAACGCCCTGGTTTTGATCTTCGTTTGACCCAAGATTTAGCTGAGGGAAAGCCTTCAAAAGGTAAGCTTTATCCTTAGCTTCTTTGTCGATTCGTTTGATAAAATCCAAGTGTTCCTGCGACATAGCCAAAATCAGGTCCGCTTGTTCGATCATCTTTCTGGTTAACTCACGGGAACGGTGTTGGGATAGATCCACATTGCGAATTCTGGCTACCTCCATAGCAAAGAGGGAGGCAGGTGCATTTTGCAATCTAAAAGTTCCAGCGGAACTTACCTCCACATTATCAATTCGGTTCTGCTTCAGCACCTTTTTGAGAATGCCTTCCGCTGTTGGACTGCGACAGGTGTTGCCAGTGCAAACAAACAAGATTTTGAGCTTGTCTTTATCTGTTTTCTTCATGAGGTTCCAAATAGAAAAGCTTCGCTTTCTTTATAGCTTATCCCATCCTGTGGACCTGCGGCTACCGAATAACATAAGCGTATCGAAAAATGTCATTCTGGGGCGTTAGCCGAAGAATCTCAAATCTACAATATGTTGAATTCATTAGATTCTTCACTTCGTTTCCTACGGATCGAAATTCGGACAGAATGACATAAAGGACACTTTTATTGTTTCTCGACATACTAAACATGCTAGCCGCCCATTTGGGCGTAAAGATGCGCCCCGCCAAGGCGGGGCGGCTACCATTTTTTGAATTCAGAAGGCTCTGTTGAGTCCTTTTCCAACTACTCAAAAATGAAGTTCTCTTATATGTTCCATCAGCTTTTTGCACAATCTGGTCTTTCGGATGTAATGGGAAATTTCGGATGGAGGAAAAAATCCCTCGTTGGTTATCACCTGCTGACAGCAAGAGAGAGGAGCCTCCTCGAAATATGGGTTCTCCACCTTCACGTTCAAAAGTTCCTCGTCCAAAATCTCCCTGGGGTCGCCGTTGGTAAAAGGCGAAAGTCGCCAGGCGCTGGAGATGAATTTGCTCCTTTCACATGCCACATAAAGGGGCGCTCTGTACTCCTTAGAAAGAAGACAAAGATAGAAGGTTCCAATTTTGTTAACGAAGACAGTCTCAGAGATTGAATCCGCCCCCACTAAAAACAAATCCGCTTCTTTGGCGAAAACTCCCATGGCCGCATCCGTTATCAGGGTTGTCGGGATCTTGGCATTTCCCAAGAATCTGGCTAAAAGTCGTCCCTCCAGCATGGGGCGGGACTCACATACCATTACCTCAAAAGACTTGCCCTTCTCTTTGGCTTTTTTCAGGATCGCCAGAATCGATCCAGAAGAGGAATGAGTCAAAACCTTTGAACCTTCCCCCACCAGTTTTTCTCCATTCTGGGCGATAAGTTGAATTGAGCTTAATGAATTGTAGGCAAATTCCTCCGCCTTCTCTTTGGTAAATTCTTTCAGCTCCTTTAGGGTGAGGGTGGGCGAAAGTTCTTCCACTGAATATAATATGGAGTTGACCAAATTGAAGATAGAAGCCATATGGGGTTGGGCTGATATGAGCTCTGCCCCCAGCTTCAAAAGATTTCGGAAGTATTCCTCCTTGGACTTTGCATCGCTTTCGGAGGCGAAAAGGACAAAGGTGGAGGCGGCTTTTCGGGAAAGCTCGGATGCGCCAGAAACATTGTCACCTCTTATATCTTCCAGCACGTGTGTGCAGGATTGTTCAGATTTAATCATGGAATATTAGACCAACTCAAGAAAATTGTTTGCAGATCGGCATCAGTCTTGAGAACTGAGATTGAGTTTTTAAGCCTTTGACTCGATTCTCGCTTCTCAAATCTCAATTCTGATGCGTTATTCGATTCGTATTTTTGAAATGTAGCTTGACAAATCGGTTCAAGGCATCTTTTCCCATCTGTTCTACGATCTTTCGGGCGGCGGAATCTACCCGATCGGAGGCGCCTTTAGAAAGCTCAAACCCACATTCTGCAGAGAGCCTTTCCATTTTTCTTACAAACTCGGCCCGGGCGAGAATCGAAGCGGCCGCCACCCCTACATCTGCTTCAGCTCGGGGAGACTGAGTTAGCTCTATTTTCTTCCCCAGCTTCATCAGAGCGTTTTTTATATAGAATTCGGAGCCGAACTGATCGGAGATGGCCCTCTTGCAATCCACCCGCAGAAGAATATTCTCTATCACCCGTGCGTGTCCCCAGGCTAACAACTTGTTTAGGTTTTTCATTTTTTCATACAGGAGATTATATTTCTCTGGACCGATCACCACCACCGAATAGATACACACGGAGCGAATCTGAAAATCCAGCTCTTTGATCACATTATCTGAGATTCTCTTGCTGTCCCGTACTTTCAATTTCAAAAGCGCGCCTTTGGTCTTGGAGTCGACATGCACTCCTCCTATCACCAGAGGACCGAAATAATCTCCCTTCCCTGACTCATCCGTTCCGATCCATCCTGAAACCGCGGAGTGGTGAGTCCTATCTTTCGATCTTTCCTGCATATTAAGACGAATACAAACGCACGAAAATTCGTATGAATGTGCGTATGCACTCATACGAGCTTCGCATTTGTTACGTTTTACTTGATTGCCCCTCACCCTTGCGTATGCATTCATACGAATCCCCTCTCCCCACGGAGGAGAGGGGAAGGGAGCAACTTCGTATCAGAAACAAATGCGTTTGTATCAATTTATGGTTATCGTTAAAAAACACACACTTTTCATCTTATCTTTGTTGCGATCTTTCAATATATTCATTTGTGCGAGTATCGACCTTTACATATTCACCTTCCCTTACGAAGAGCGGAACTTTCACCACCAGTCCGGTCTCCAGGGTGGCGTTTTTGGTCAGATTGGTGACAGAGTCGCCTTTGATACCTGGTTCCGTGGTGGTGATTTTCAGCACCACTGAGGCTGGAAGATCCACGTTCACCGGCTGACCTTCAAAAAACATCACCTTATATTCGGAGTTCTCCTTCAAATACCATTTATAGTCTCCCAACTGATCCTCGGATAAACTTATCTGGTCATAGGTCTTGGAGTCCATAAAGTGATATTCACTCCCTGCAGAGTAAAGAAACTGCATGGTCTTCTCCTCAAAATCCGGTTCCTCAAAGGTTTCACCTGCGGCAAAGGTTTTTTCCAGAACTGCTCCGGTTTTTATGTTCTTTAGTTTCGTTCTCACCTGAGCTCTCCTCTGAGCAGTTCGACCATGTTGAAAATCCACTATATAGTAGATCTCACCGTCCACCTTGAGCTTCAGCCCTTTGCGAAAATCAGTCGTAGAAAGCATTAAAGAACCTCCACAGACAAAAGAATTTTTTAACAAATCAAAATGTCACAATCGTGGCTTCGCACGTAGAAATTTAGTATAATAAAAAAATCTTCCTCACGCAACAGTAAATTTTGACTTCAAGTGAGCCAGTCAGCTAAATTGTATCCACTCATAAGAAGGTTAGGATTGTGGCTATGGATCTTGGCAAACTCATCTAATATCGCCAGAGGCAAGGCTAAGATTTAGTCTTTCATCCAGGATGAATCCTTTTGTATAATTTTCGGTGGCTTTTTTTCTATTCCAGAATAATTTGACTACCTTAGTTATGCACGGGTGGCGCCATGTTTCTCTTCTCTCCAAAACAGAAGGCAAATTTTGATTGACAAAATCCAGTATTGAAGTATAATAACATTTTGTTGGCGGAGAATCTTATGGCTGCAAGTATGACCGGATATGGCAGAGCCGAGTTGGTCGAAGAGAATATAAAAGCCACGGTAGAGATAAGCTCGGTGAACAATCGCTTTTGTGATATACAATTTCGCCTACCCAAGCACCTTTTCCCTCTGGAATCCAAGCTGAAGGAGACGATTCTTTCTACCACCACCCGGGGCAAGATTAACTTCACCTTGAGCTGGGAAGAGACCTCTCCGGTGGCTTCATACGTTAAATTGAACGAAGAGGTGGCAGACGTTTATTTTAACATAATGACCCAATTGAAAGAGCGGTTCGGCCTCTCCGGAGAGTTCAGGATGGATCAATTCCTCAGCTTGCCGGATCTGGTTAAGGTAGAAAAGGAGGAGACTGATCTAAATAAAGCCTGGGAGATCATCTCCAAAATCACTCAACAGGCCCTGGAGGAGTTCAACCAGATGCGAAAAGCAGAAGGGGCAAAACTGGCACAGGATCTGTCGGAAAGGGTGGCAAGATTAGAGAAGACAATTCCCCAAATAGAGAGATTGACCCCGAAGAGCATCGATAATTACAGAAAAAAACTTAAAAGCAGAATAAAAGAACTTCTTGATAATTCAGTGACAGACGAGCATCGGATTGAATTGGAAGTAGCGTTGATGGCGGAGAAATGTGATGTCACCGAGGAGTGCGTCAGGTTCAGAAGTCACAATCACCAGTTTCTCTCCGCTTTAAAGGAAGATGTGCCAGTGGGAAAAAGACTCACATTTTTGCTTCAGGAGATGAACCGGGAAGCCAATACCATCGGAGCCAAAGCGGCAGATGCGGAGATTTCGCAAAAGGTGATTTTCTTAAAAGAGGAGATCGAGAAACTAAGAGAGCAGGTGCAGAATATAGAATGACGAATGATTAATGACGAATAACGAATGTCGGATAAAGAATCAGTTTAGAACCTTTAGTTGGTGACGGACACCTTGTCCATAACCCTTTCCGTAACGGACGAGGGCGTCCGTGACGAACGGAAAATTGCTTCACAAAATCAATCTTATATGAAAATAAAAAATAAAGAAACTCTCGTGGTTTTATCTTCCCCGTCAGGAGGAGGAAAGACCACAGTTTGTCAGAAGTTGCTTAAAAAGCATAAAGATTATATCCGCTCTGTTTCCGCCACCACCAGAAAAAGAAGAAAGGGAGAAAAAGACGGCAAGGACTATCTTTTTCTTACTGAAGAGGAATTCAAAAGGAAGATAAGAAAAAGAGAATTTGTTGAGTGGGCTTGGGTGCATGGCAATCGATACGGAACCTTGAAGAAATTTGTGACTAAAGCAAAAAGGAAGAGAAAGGTCGCACTGTTTGTGCTGGATGTGCAGGGAGGGATGGCTTTTAGGAAAAAATATCCGCAAAGCGTTTTGATCTTTCTTCTGGCTCCATCCATGGAAGAATTGAAAAGAAGGCTGATTAAACGGGGAACAGAAAGAACAGAGGAGATGGGGAAGAGACTGGAGACTGCATTAAAGGAAATAGACTTCTGGTCGAAGTATGATTATGTTGTGATAAATAAGAACTTAAGCCAGACCGTAGAGTCGGTGGAAAAAATCATAGAATCAGAAAGACTTAAGTCCAACAGGTTTGATTATGCCGGGTGGAAGAAGAACAAATATCGAATGACCAATGTCGAATGACGAATATTAAAAATCAAGGTAATATTCTATATTCGTCATTTATTTTTCTTTTCAGATCGGGCAAAGATTTTCTGAGGTAACATCGTTTACCTTTTTTGCTATATAGTTAAAGGAGGAACTGATGGAATTAGATGCCACTGAAAGACTGGATAAAACGTGTAAGAATAGATATGAGGCGGTCCTGCTGGTAGCCAAGCACGCCAGAAGGTTGAACTTAGAAAGGCTCAGGGAGAAATCAGAGGGGGAGGAAGAAACCACCCCCAAGGAAAAGCAGGCAAAGGTTATCACCCAGGCTTTGAAGGATGCGTTGGAAGGAAAAGTGGGGTTTGAAAGATCAGAGAGAGCTTAGGCGAGTGCCAGAACAAGTTAAATCGTTTAAACTTTAACTCTGGGATAAGGAGCGATCTTAGTGGATAAGAATCTGGTGATAGTCGAGTCACCCACCAAAACCAAAGCCTTGAAGAAATTTTTGGGTAAAGAGTTTATGGTGGAGGCTTCTGTGGGACACGTGAAGGACCTTCCAGAGAGAAAGTTGGGGGTGGAGATAGAGAACGACTTTACTCCCCGGTATGAGATCATAAAGGGGAAAAAGAAGGTCTTAGACCAGCTTAAATCCCAATCCCGGAAAGCCAAGACGGTTTATCTGGCTCCGGATCCGGATCGGGAAGGCGAAGCCATTGCCTGGCACATCGCTTCCGAGATTGAGAAGATCAATCCCAAGGTCTTGCGTGCCTCCTTCAACGAGATCACCAAGCAGGCGGTGCTGGAGGGGATAAAGCGGGCAGGAGAGATCGACATGAATAGGGTTAATGCTCAGCAGGCTCGCAGGATCCTAGATCGCCTGGTGGGTTATAAGATCTCCCCTCTTCTTTGGAAAACCGTGTTCAAGGGTCTGAGCGCCGGCAGGGTGCAATCGGTAGCTTTGCGCATCGTCTGTGAAAGAGAAGAGAAAATTCAAAATTTCGCGTCCAAAGAATACTGGAGCATCGCCGCACAACTTGAGACACAAAAGTCCGAATCGTTTTTTGCCAAACTGGTAAAAATTGAGGATAATGACTTCGAGATAGCCACCCAAAGGGAAGCAGAAAATATCTGCGCTGACATCAAAGGGAAAAGATTTCTGGTGGCGAAAGTTAGCCAGGAAAAAAAGAAACGCCATCCTTTCCCTCCCTATATAACCAGCACCCTTCAGCAGGATGCGGCTCGAAGGCTGTATTCTTCTCCCAAAAAAACCATGATGATTGCTCAACAGCTTTATGAAGGAGTGGAGTTGGGAGACAAGGGAAGCGTGGGATTGATTACTTACATGCGAACTGATTCCCCTCGAATTGCTGAGGTGGCAAAAAAATCAGCAAAAGATTTCATAGAGAAAAACTTTGGTCCAGATTACGTTCCCTCCAAACCGAGGGAATATAAATCCAAAAAGAGGGCACAAGAAGCGCACGAGGCTATACGTCCCACTTACATTGACTACACTCCAGATGAGTTAAAAAGCTTTTTAAGTAAAGATCAGTTTAAGTTGTATCAACTCATCTGGAACAGATTCATCGCCTCCCAGATGGCAGAAGCGATTTTTCAAGTGACCACAGTTGAAATTTCCGCCGGAGGCGGATCCGCCTCTGGCGGAGAAGCGGGAAAATATCTTTTTAGAGCCACACACTCACTACAAACCTTTGATGGATTTTTGAAAATCTATCAGGATATAAAAGAGGAGAACTCAGAAGAGGAAGGGGGATTCAAACTCCCGGCTTTGAAGGAAAAGGACGTTTTGAATCTTTTGGAGCTTATCCCCCAACAGCATTTTACCAAACCCCCTCCCAGATTTACCGAGGCGAGTTTGATTAAGGAATTAGAGGAGAATGGCGTAGGTCGTCCCTCCACCTACGCTCAGATCGTCTTCACCATCAAGCAGAGAAAGTATGTGGAGGCTGAGAATCGGAAGCTTTTCCCCACCGAGCTGGGAAAGACGGTGAATCAGATTCTTACCAAGAATTTTCCCCATATATTTGAGGTGAAGTTCACCGCCAGCATGGAAGAGGAATTAGACAAGATCGAGGAGGGAAAGGAGAAGTGGGTTAAGGTGCTGAAAGATTTTTACGTTCCCTTCCAACTCAACTTGGAGAAGGTGGAGAATAACAAAGGGAACATCCGAAAGCTTACCCAACAGAAAACTGATGAGATCTGTGAGAAATGTGGCAGTCCCATGATCATCCGCTGGGGAAGAAATGGAAGATTTTTGGCCTGCTCTGCCTTTCCCAAATGCAAAAACACCAAGCCCTTGCCGGGGGATGAGAATGGGAAGCTTCTCTCCGACCAGAAGTGTGATCTGTGCGGAGCTCCCATGGTGATAAAGGTTGGGCGGTTCGGCAAATTCCTCGCTTGCTCCAGATACCCGGATTGTAAGTTCACCCGACCCCTTTCCATCGGGGTAATCTGTCCCCAAGATGGTTGTAACGGTTTTCTGATTGAGAGAAGAACGAAAAGGGGAAGGATATTCTATGGATGTTCCAATTACCCCAAATGTAAGTTTGCCACCTGGGACAAGCCGGTAAACCAGCCTTGCCCCAACTGCGGCGCCAAGTTTCTGGTCGAAAAAACCTCTAAAGCTAAGGGTGAATATTTGAAATGCCCTAAGTGTAGCTACGAAAAATTGCAAACAGTGGAGCAATCAACGGATTGAACGGTCAACGGATTGAACGGATTAAACGGTCAACGGATTAAGCGGATAGGGGATTTACAATATTTGTGCAATACATTGGGCTCAAACCGGTGGAGTCATGCAAGATTTCGAAAAAGAGAAACGCGGTTTCATTCAATATATTCAGAGGGAAAAGAACTTTTCGGAAAACACCATCATCTCTTATGGATGCGCCCTCTCCACCTTTGGTGAATTTCTAGGAAGAAAAAACATTTGTGAAGATTTCCTTCACCAGCTTTCTCGACCACTTCTCCGGGATTTTTTGGTGTTTTTGAAAAGAAAAGGTTTGAAAGAAAACACCATTGCCCATCGGGTGTTTGTATTAAGATCCTTTTTCAAATATCTTCTAAAGAAAGGAAAGATAAAGATAGATCTGGGCGCATATCTTGTCAGCCCTAAAAGAAAGAAGCCTCTCCCCTCTTTTTTGACCATTTCGCAGATGGAGAATCTGCTTAAACTCCCCTCCCGGGATGATCTTACCGGCTTCAGGGATTTAGCCATTCTGGAGCTTTTTTATAGTACTGGAATGCGTCTTTCCGAGCTTTCAGAGCTTAAGTTATCATCCATAGATTTCGACGGCGAGTTAATTCGGGTGATGGGCAAGGGAAAAAAAGAGAGAATTATTCCAGTTGGAGCCGAGGCGCTGAGCGCTTTGAAAAACTATTTAGCCCGGCGTAAACGATTTTTTGAAGATCTCTCTAAAGTGGATGGTGAAGCAGTTTTTTGGAACAGGTCAGGGAGGAAGCTTTCCTCCCGCAGTATAAGAAGAATAGTCAAAAAGTATGCTCAAGAAGTCAGTGAAGAAAAAAGAACCAGCCCCCATACGCTAAGACATACCTTCGCCACCCATCTGCTGGACCAAGGGGCGAATCTCTTAACGGTGAAGGACCTTTTAGGACATGAAAGCCTTTCCACCACCCAGATCTATACTCATGTGACCACAGAAAGGCTGAAGAAAGTATATAAAAAAGCTCATCCCAGAGCGTAGAAATAAATGAAGGTTACACATAATTTATCTTGATCCAAACGGAAGGACGTGTTAACATTTCTGGTTCGGGGTGAGGGCACCCCGAACCAACCTTTTGACTTCCTATGGATCCAAATGGACAGTTGAGCATAAAGGCTTTAATCTAAAAATTTGGGATTAAACTTAAATGATAAAATCCACCACCATAATCGGGTTAAGACACAATGGCAAGGTTGCCATTGGTGCAGATGGACAGGTGAGCCTAGAGGAGACCATCGTCAAACAGAATGCCAACAAACTCCGTAAGTTGTATAACGATAAAATCTTAGCCGGTTTCGCCGGGACCTCCGCCGATGCATTCACACTGTTTGAGAGGTTTGAGGCAAAAATAGAAGAATTCAGAGGAAATCTCCCCCGGGCAGCCGTGGAGTTGGCTAAGGACTGGCGAATGGACAAGTATCTGCGGAGGCTGGAGGCGCTTTTGGCTGTGCTGGATAAAGACCATGCTCTGATGATTTCCGGAAATGGAGACGTTATAGAGCCGGACGACGGGATCGTAGCCATTGGTTCTGGCGGTCCATATGCCTTAGCCGCGGCTCGGGCGCTAAAAGCTCACGCAAACTTAGATGCCAAAACCATAGTTAGAAAGTCCATAGAGATTGCATCCTCCATCTGTGTCTATACCAACGACAAGATAATGATAGAGGAACTTTTGTAGCGAAAGTATCCTGGTGTGCATCTGCTTGATTTTTTGTTTTGTCAAAAGACAGGTAAATGCACTCCAATAGTTTTTTATTGGGAGAAGAGTTATATCTTAAAGTTTGAGATTTCAACACTTTTGTTGAACTTAAATCCCTTTTGATTATAATCTGTTGAGGTATAGACAGTTAGGTTTTTTGAGATAAGGGCATTTAGGTTGCCCAGGCGTAGCTTCTCGGGAAAAACAAAAAGTTTATGGTTTGAATGAGCAAAGGCTTTGAAAAATCCAGAAATTTGTTATATTTAATGTGATGAGGGAAAGAAGTAGATTGCTCAGAGAGGAGAAAAATAAGAGATGAGTCAGGTAAAAAGTCCAACTGTTCCTGAGCCAACAGATGTAGAGGAAAGGGAAAAGGCTTTGGAAAAAGACTGGAAGAGGGAGTTAACCCCTAAAGAGATCGTGAAGAAGCTGAACAGGTATATCATCGGGCAGGATAAGGCTAAAAAATCGGTGGCTATTGCCCTGCGAAACAGATGGAGAAGGCAACACGTTAATGGGGATCTGAAAGAAGAGATCATGCCCAATAACATTATCATGATCGGACCGACCGGAGTGGGCAAAACCGAAATTGCGCGAAGGTTGGCTAATTTATCCAATGCTCCCTTCATCAAGGTGGAAGCATCAAAATATACTGAGGTGGGATATGTAGGAAGAGATGTGGAGTCCATGGTGAGGGACTTAACCGATTTGGCGGTCAGCATGGTGAAAAGGGAGAAGGCGGAGCAGGTGCGATCAAAAGCGCAAAGCTTGGCTGAGGAGAAGATACTGGATTATCTTTTGCCCCCTAAACCTCGCCGCAAAAGGACAGATGTGCCCGCACGGGAATACAATCTTCCTTCTTTCACCTTCCCTGAATCGACAGAGGAAAACCCGGAAGAAAAATGGGAGAAAACCAGAGAAAAGCTGAGAACCCAACTGCGTCAGGGAAAGCTGGACAAAAGAACAATTGAGGTCACCTTGCCTAATGATAGATTTCCCATCATTGAGGTTTTTTCTCCCCAGGGCATAGAGGAGCTGGGAGTTAATTTCCAGGAGATGTTCTCCGGCATGCTGCCCAAGAAGACCAAAAAAAGAAAGGTCTCTGTTGGTGAAGCGGAAAGTGTTTTAGTCCAGGAAGAGATTGGCAAGCTGGTGGACATAGAGTCTGTGATTTCCGAGTCTGTCGAAAGAGTGGAGAACTCCGGTATCATCTTCATCGACGAGTTAGACAAGATCGCTGGAGAGAAGCCGAAGGAGGGACCAGATGTGTCGCGAGAGGGGGTTCAGAGGGACCTTCTGCCTATAGTGGAAGGGACCAATGTAATGACCAAATATGGGATGGTTAAGACCGACCACGTTCTGTTCATCGCCGCCGGTGCCTTTCACGCCTCCAAACCCTCGGATCTGATTCCGGAGATGCAGGGAAGATTCCCCATTCGGGTGGAGCTGGACAGCTTGACCGCAGACGATTTCGTTCGCATCCTCACCGAGCCAAAAAATGCGTTAATCAAGCAGTATACCGCCCTTATGGACACCGAAGGGGTGAAGCTTTCCTTCATCGATGATGGCATCAGGGAAATCGCCCGAATAGCCAATCTGGTCAATGAGAGGGCAGAAAACATCGGAGCCAGGCGACTTCATACGGTGATGACCACCCTGTTAGAAGAAATCATGTTCAAGGTGCCGGATTCCAAGATAAAAAAGGTGAAGGTCACCAAACAGATGGTGGAAAAAACCCTCAAAGATATAGTCGAGGACGAGGATTTAAGCCGATATATTTTATAGGCTTTTGGGAAGCGGGCGTAACTACCAGAGGTGAAAAGCCCGATAATTGCTTTTGTGCGGAGAGCTTCGCCTTGAGAGGAAAGAGCGGATGGGCAAAGTTTTTTGAATGAGAAAAAGGGACAATAAACAAAAAAAGACAGATCCTGAATTAAGAGTCAAATCGTGGCTCGAAAAACATAAAGAGGACCTCAAAGCCGCAAAGGCAATGTTGGACGCCAGAAGATACTTGTGGTGCGCCTTCATCTGCCAGCAAGCCATTGAGAAATATCTGAAAGCAGGCTATGTTAAGAAGTTTAATGAAATTCCTCCATACATCCACAAGCTGGAAAAACTGTGCAAGAAGCTTGACTTAGAGATCCCCACCGAACTCTTAGATTCAATAGTTAGGATTGATAGATACTATGTTGCCACAAGGTATCCCACGTATAAAGAAGAGATGGGGATCTCAACTTACAAAGAAGCAGAGGAAATTTATCGCAAAACCAAAAAGATTTTAAAATGGCTAAAGCAAGAATTACCAATTCAAAAGAAATAAAAAGATTCATAAATAGAATAAAAGAGGAAATCGATATAGAGAAAATCATTCTATTCGGATCCTATGCACGTGGAAAGCAAAATGAGTGTAGTGATATCGATCTGGCGATTATATCCGATGATTTCAAGACCATAAAGCATTTTGAGAGAATGGTTTATTTAGGAAAACTGGCTTGGTGGGCAGATGCCGTCTCAGTGGAAGCCTTGGGTTACACCCTGGATGAATACAAAAATGCCACCAGGCTGGATTTTCTGGGTGAGATCAAAAGAAAAGGGAAAGTCATTTATCAGAAATGAAAAGGGTTGTAGGTCGGATATGGGCGAAGCCCTATCTGACAGACTTTAGACTATGATGAAGAAAAACAGTAATTAACGATAGGAGGTCTCCACGTGAGGCAGCTCAAGATTATAGTAGAAAAGCATCCTGATGGGTATGTAGCTTATCCCTTGGGGCTTAAAGGGGTTGTAGTTGGGCAGGGAGATACCTATGAAGAGGCGCTTTCAGATGTGAAGTCAGCCATTCGCTTCCATGTTGAAACTTTTGGAGTGGAGGTTCTCGACATCGAGCCCCCGATTCTTGAAGCATTCGTAGCTGAGGCTGGAGTTGAAGTTTGATGAAGAAGTTCCCTGTTGATGCCCCAAAGCGGAACCAGTCATGACAAGATCAGTGGAGGTTAAAGATGAAAAATGAACTGACCAGTGAGTTGCTTGCGTTTGAAGCCGATCACGCGTGGGTCAACGAAAATCTGGGGACCCTTTTGAAGCATTATACTGACCAGTGGATCGGGGTCAAGAACAGTAAGGTAATTGCCAGTGATCCGGATCTGACAGCCCTGTTGTCTAAGTTGCCAGACCCGGCTCACACATGTGTTGGGTTTATTACCTCAGAGCCGTTGGAGATGATACTGTGATCATCCGAGGACGTTTTGTCGGAGATGCACCTTATTTTGCCGCCCATCTGCGGTCTGCGCACTTTCAGGGATTGGTTTGGTTTTTAGCAGATACCGGGGCTTCTCGTACAACCCTCCTTGACCGGGATGTAAGGCTCTTGGGCATTACGCCTGAAGCCTTAGAGCCTGCCTTGTTGCCCATCGTTGGCATTGGAGGCAGTGTGCGTTCATTCCTGGTGAGAGACATTGAGATTACACTGGCGTCGGAAGAGAGCGATGTCGTAATGCGACAGGATCTGTGGGTAGTCCAACACGATTTGGGGCAGTTACCTCCAGAAGAGGTCGCGCGTATTCTCAGACTTCCTTCAGTGTTGGGACGTGATTTGATCAATCGATTCCATTTCACATGTGACTATCAGGCTGGAATCGTGCAACTGAGGCGCTTATGAAATACAAAAATGCCACTAAACTTGATTTTCTGGGTGAGATCAAAAGAACCGGAAAAGTCATCTATGAGAAATGAAAAGAGTTGTAGGTCGGATATGTCCCGCCTTTGGCGGGACTATCCGACAAGCCTTTGTCTTCAAATGAAAGAGGTATTTGAAAATTCAAAGCCGGAATGAATCTTGAGCAATTTTTCGATGCCTCGGAAATAGCAATTGCCGAAGTATCATGAAAATTTAAAGTTGGAGTGAATTTTGACTGATTTTCAAAATCTTAAACGGACACATACCTGTGGAGAATTAAGGAAAGCAGATGCCGGAAAAACCGTCATCTTAAATGGCTGGGTGCACAGATGGCGGGATCATGGCGGTCTGCTTTTCATTGACTTAAGGGACAGATACGGCATAACCCAAGTGGTCTTCAAGCCGGATCTTCTGGACCTGAAGACCATGAACGAGGCATCTCATCTGAGGGCAGAGTTCGTGATCAGCGTGGAAGGGGAGGTGAGTGAAAGGCCACCGGACATGGCGAACAAAGACTTACCCACCGGCGAGATCGAGGTGATAGCCAAAAAAATGACGGTGCTGAATGAGGCGAAAACCCCTCCTTTTGAGATCGAAGAAGTGACCAATGCCAATGAGGATCTCAAATTGAGATACCGATACTTAGATCTGCGTCGTCCACCTCTTCAGTATAAAATCAAAATTAGACATCAGGTCACAAAGGCGGTCAGGGATTTTCTGGACAGCCAGGGATTTTATGAGATAGAGACACCTCTTTTAATCCGAAGCACCCCGGAAGGAGCAAGGGATTTTATCGTTCCCAGCCGGGTCAACCCGGGGAAGTTTTATGCTCTGCCCCAATCGCCCCAGCTTTTAAAGCAGATATTGATGATCTCTGGTTTCGATAAATATTTTCAAATCGCTCGCTGTTTAAGAGATGAGGACCTAAGAGCAGACCGGCAGATAGAGCACACTCAGATAGATATGGAGATGACCTTTGTCACCGAGGATGATATCTTCGATGTGACAGAGCAAATGATGGCCGACGTTTTCAAAAAGGTTTTGAATGTGGAAATAGAGCCCCCTTTCCCTCGTCTCAAATTCAAAGAGGCGATGGAAAGATACGGCACGGATAAGCCGGATACCCGATTTGATATGCAGATAATTGGACTGACAGATTCTGTCAGGGGGTCGGAGTTCAAGGTATTCTCCCAGACCATCAAAGATAACGGAATAGTCTGCGGGATCAATTGCAAAGGGGGAGGCAAGCTTTCTCGTAAGGAGATAGAAAATCTGGAGGAGGTGGCTAAGGAAGCTGGAGCTAAAGGCTTGGTGTGGATTGTTAGATTAAGGGAAGGTTTTAAATCCCCCATCTTAAAATACATAAGCCTGGAGGAGCAAACCTCTATTGCCAACGGGCTGAATTTGGAAGAAGGGGATATTGGATTTTTGATTGCCGACCAACCTAATGTAGTCTTTACTTCTCTGGGCAAGTTGAGACTCCATGTAGCTCATAAATTTGATCAGATAGACAAAACCAAATGGAATTTCCTGTGGGTATACGAATTCCCACTTTTTGAGTACAATCCGGAAGAGAGACGCTTTGATGCCATGCACAATATCGTCACCATGCCCTATGAGGAGGATTTGGAAAAACTGGAGGAAGGATTTGTCTCCTCCCTTCCTCTGGATCACCAGGATCATCCCTGGGTAAACATAAGAGCTCACCAATACGATCTGGTCTTGAACGGAACGGAAATCGCCTCCGGAGGCATCCGTAACCACAAAAGAAAGCTCCAGCAAAGAATTCTAAACGCTTTGGGCATTGACGATAAGCGGGCGGAGAGAATGTTCGGTTTTCTTCTGAGAGCTTTAGAATATGGTGCTCCACCTCATGGGGGTATTGCGCCCGGACTGGACCGGATAATAGCCCTGATGACCGGTTCTGATTCCATAAGGGACGTGATAGCTTTTCCCAAAACCACGCAGGCCCTATCTCTGATGGATGGAGCCCCTTCTGAGGTGGATGAGAAACAGCTAAGGGAGCTGGGGATAAAAGTGGAAAAAGACAAAAAATGATTTCGGTTGAATATCTGACGATATAAGAATAGCAAAGAAGAGCAAGACTAAAGGTACAAGTCTTCAAAGAATTAAATTGGGAGAATGAGGATCTCCAGATTAACAAATTGCATCTTTTAATCTGTAGTTGCCCAATTTATTGGGTATTCGATAAGCTCGATGAATCGAGCAACTACAAAGATGCGCTCGTCTTTTAGCTTAAGCTGAGGAGGATAAGAAGAAAGATTTTGACAAAACAAAAACGAATTGACATAGGGGACACAGATCAAAGATTGCTTTTTGGGCAGGGAGGTTCGTATCTTCGTCTGATCGAAGACCAGTTCGATGCCAAGATCGTGGCCCGGGGTGACTCCATTACCCTTTCGGGTGAGGAGAAGGAGATAAGTCTTTTGGAAACGTTGTTTTCTGATCTGATCAATCAACTTAAAATGAATCATAAGCTTTCGGAAAGATACGTTCTTTATGCCATCAATACGGTAAAGCAAAACGGCATCGGACCTTTCAACGACCTGCAGGTAGGTGCCATCGTAACCTCCATCGTCACCCGGGAGAAGATAAGACCCCGAACCATAGGCCAAAAGCGTTACATAAAGGCGATTGAATCTTATGACCTGGTATTCTCCATAGGTCCTGCCGGCACCGGGAAGACCTATCTGGCAGTAGCCATGGCGGTCTCCGCCCTGAAAAGAAGAATGGTGGCAAGGGTGATTCTGGTGCGTCCGGCAGTGGAGGCAGGTGAAAGCTTGGGTTTCCTTCCGGGAGACATCCGCGCCAAAGTGGATCCCTACCTAAGACCGGTATACGATGCCCTGCATGACATGTTGTCCGCAGAGAAGATTCGAAAATTGATGGAGATGGGGGTAATCGAGATCGTCCCCTTAGCCTTTATGCGAGGAAGAACGTTGAACAACTCATTTGTCATCCTGGATGAAGCCCAGAACACCACTGTGGCGCAGATGAAGATGTTTCTCACCCGGCTGGGAGAGGGCTCCAGGGCGGTGATCACCGGAGATATAACTCAGATAGATTTAGACGACAAGAAAGCCTCCGGGCTGGTTCAGATCCAGAAGATACTTGAAGGCGTGAAGGGAATAGAGTTTGTATATCTTTCAGACAAGGATGTGATCAGACACCGCCTGGTGCAGGAGATCATCAAAGCTTACGAGAAATATGAAAATCGAATGAGCCCTTCTTCACCTCCCCGGGTGGAAAAAGACGATACCAAAAAAGAAGAGAATGATTAAGTCGAACATAAAGATATACCACAGGTGGTGATATTATTGTTTCTTGCATTTTCAATGGGACGACAGTATATTCTGTGCCCGCCAGGTCCCCTGATCTGGCGGGAGCTACCTGTCGGGTCGGGGACCCGACAGGCACAGGGAGGCGAAGAAGGAAGAATGTTCTATTCTTTATGCAAAATTCAATAATACAAAAGCAAGAAGTGCATATGCATCTTCGATAAGTTTACATACCCCTCACCCTAACTTTCTCCCACAAGGGAAGAGGGAACTTCGTAAATTTCCCCCTCCCTTGTCCGCCAGAGGCGGATCCGCCTACGGCGGAATGGGAGAGGGCGAGAGTGATCACGTCAATTTATTTAATTCGTTTGCTATAGATATCCATGAGTAGCGTAAAGAAGTTAATTTTCCCCAGGAACAACTCAGAGAAGAACAATGTTGAAAACAAAACCATAATTTATGGTTTCCGGGCGATTTTAGCCGTGGTCACCATAGCCATCATCCTCTTTTTGTTTCCTATCTCCTCTGTCTATCAAACCATAAGTCTCCCCGCGGAGGGAAGCATAGCCAAAGAAGATGTGGTTGCCCCCTTCACCTTTCCGGTTCTAAAAAGCGATGAGGAGCTTCAGCAGGATAAGAATATGGTGTTGTCCAACCTTCCGGTAATTCTGAATTTTGATCCCGCCAAGTGGGATTCGGCTGCCAGAGAGGTTAAAGGCTTTTTCGCTCAGGTGGATAGTATCAACCGAAAGAACCGCATTCCGGAGTCCCGAATCAGAAGCATGCGGCTGGTGTTCCCTCACCTGGAGGAGGAGGGGATATTTCTTCTGAGCACCGATGAGGATTTAAAGATATTCTGCTCCAATCTGCTGGCCATACTCAAGGATTTCTATCAAGCCGGAATGGCCGAAAAAGTGGAAGATCTACCATTTTCCGACAACCGCAGAGCTAACATCGTAAGCCCGAATGGTGAGGTCTCCATCTCCGAGGATGAGCTTCTGGATATCTCTAAAGCCAAGGAGAGGCTTCTGTCTTTGGCGTTAGTCAAATTTGAACATGACCAGCTTCTAGTCAAAGCCATGTATGAGATTGGCAATCGATTTCTGGTTCCCAATTTGACTTTGGACTCAAAGGAGATGGAGACTCGAAAACAAAAAGCGCTGGATGCCATTACCCGGCAAAAGGGGATGGTGTTGAAGGGGGAGACCATACTGGCAAAAAATCAAAAGGTGACCAAAAAGGATTTGGATAAGCTTTCGTCGCTTTCCCAATTCCGCATCAAATCCGGGCTTAAGTCCAATCCCTGGCATTTCGTCTTCCTCCTTCTGGGAAGAATTTTCTTTGCCGGAGCAATAATTTTAGGGCTGGCTTTGTTTTTGTATTTTGTCAAACCGAATATTTTCTTTGACAACACCAAGCTCTTGATGATCGCCAGCATCCTGATATTACAGATGATTTTAACTTATCTGATCTTGTTTCGCTGGCAACTTTCAGAATATCTTATACCGGTCACCATCGCTTCCATGCTTTTAACCATCCTTCTGGATCTGGAGGTGGGGCTGGTCTTCACCTTCTCCCTGGGAATACTTCTGGGGGTGGTCAGTTACTTTGATTTCAAATTAGCCTTCATCACCATCGTGGCTGGAAGTTTAGCCTGCTTCAGCGTCAAAGAGGTTGCCCACAGATACAGATTCTATCGTCCCATGCTTTATGTAGCTTTTGCCTATGTGGTGTTCATATATTTTTCGGAATCGCTAAAGCTTTCTCCCTCGGGTGCCATTCTCTCTTTGTGTGGTTACGGATTGTTTAACGGATTCATCTCCATCATTCTGACCATCGGACTTTTACCCATCTTCGAATCCGTCTTCGATGTAACCACGGATATTACCCTGTTGGAGCTTTCTGATTTGAATCACCCCTTGCTGAAAAGGCTCTCTCTGGAGGCTCCGGGCACCTATCACCATAGCATAATCGTGGGCAATCTGGCAGAGGCGGGAGCCAAAGCTATCGGTGCCAATACTCTTCTGGCACGGGTGGGGGCTTACTATCATGACATCGGCAAGGTGGAAAAGCCAGAGTATTTTGTGGAGAACCAGATGGGAGCCAAAAGCAAACATGAGAAGCTTACTCCATCCATGAGCGCTCTGATTTTGGAGTCACATGTTAAGGAGGGGGTGGAGATGGCGGAGGAGGTTAATCTTCCCCAGGCGGTGATCGATTTTATCCGTCAGCACCACGGCACCACCGTGATGAGCTATTTTTACAACAAAGCCTTGGAGCAGGGAGTTGGACAGGATTTGAAAGATGAATACAGATACCCCGGACCCAAACCCCATTCCAAGGAGACCGCCATAGTGATGCTGGCAGATGCGGTGGAGGCGGCTTCCCGGGTCCTGGAAGACCCCAAGCCATCCCGTATAAAAAGCTTGATAAAGAAGATAATCGATTCGAAACTTGCGGCAGGAGAACTTTCAGATTCTGATTTGACCTTCAAGGAGCTATCCGCCATCCAGCAGGCATTCCTGCCCGTGCTGATCGGCATCTTTCATCCCAGAGTTGAGTATCCTGAGCCGGTGGAAAAAGCCACCTGATTTTTCAAACGGTTGAATAGGGAAGAAAGCCAAATTGAGAAAAAACACCATTGAAAATATTCATCCGAGACTCAAAGTTAAAAAGAAAATGATCCAGCTTTTAGTCAAAAATATTCTCACGTCTGAAAAAGTAGACTCAGGTGTAGATGTGATATTTGTGGATGATAAGTTTATGAGGCAATTGAACAAAAAATTCACCAAAAGAAATAGAACCACAGATGTGCTCTCCTTTGGAATGAGGGGAGGTGAACCAGAGGCAATAGAGTATCCCAGCTTAGGAGATATTTACGTCTCCTTAGACCGAGCTAAAACGCAAGCAGAGGAATATGGGATAGGATTCGAGGAGGAGGTAGAGCGGCTGGTTGCTCATGGCCTTCTTCATCTTTTGGGATATGACCACAAAGGCAAAAACGAAGAAAGTATCATGAGAGAAAAGGAAGAGATGTATTTGAAAAAGATGAAAAAGCTTTTGGAAGCATCTTAAAGAGACCTCTTCCCCTGTTTCCCTCTTCACGGCGTGGAGAGGGGGAGATAGGGGGTGAGATAAGCAAAATCAAATCAGGTACGCTTGAAACATACGCTTTAAAATTTCGTCGAAAAATAGGATTACCATGAAACTTATTCATAAAATTTCACATCCCATATTGAAATTCCTCAATCATGTCTTTGATTATGCTCCCAGGAGAAGCCTGGGTGAGGAAGAGGAGGGTGAAATATCCGCAGAGGAGATCGAGTCGATGACTCAAACACCACAAATGGCACTGGAGGAGGAAGAGAAACGGATGATCCACGGGGTGGTGGAACTGGGTGAGACTCAGGTAAAAGAGATCATGCATCCCCGTCCGGACATGATCTGCGCAGACGAGAACTCCACCCCGGATCAGATAAGAGAGTTGGTAAGAAAACACGGACACTCCCGCATCCCCATCTATAAAGAGAACATCGATAGCATCACCGGAATCATCTACATTAAAGATCTTTTCCTGCAGACGGCTTATCACAGAAAGACCACCAACTTGTCCTCACTGGCACGGAAGGCATACTTCATCCCTGAAAGCAAGAAGGTGGATGAGCTTTTAAAGGAGTTCAAAAAGGACAAAATCCACATGGCTATTGTGGTGGATGAGTATGGTGGCACCGCAGGTTTGGTTACCTTAGAGGATATCTTAGAGGAGATTGTGGGAGAGATACAGGATGAATACGGTAAGGAGCTACCTCCCATTCAAAAATTAGACGAGAGAACCTACCGGGTGGACGCCGGGGTGAGCATAGAAGACCTTAATGAAACCTTGGGGACCAAAATCGAAGAGAAGGGATTTGAAACCGTGGGAGGTTTCATTTACGATCTGGTGGGCAGTGTCCCGGAGCAAGGGCGGGTGCTTAAATACAAATCTGCGGAGTGTGAGTTAAAGCTCTTAGTGGAGAAAGTAAAAGGTCAAAGGATAAAGACTGTTAAGATCACCGTCGCCTCACCATCTCCTCAGGATCCAAATTCGGACAATATTTCCCCGAACAACCTTTCCCAAGATGAGTAGCCAGGTTTCCATTGTAAGATGTGACGACTACACCTATTCCAATGTTCAGGCGGCGGTCAAAACTTGCTTTGATCATCTGGGGGGCTTGGAAAAGTTTGTAAAGAAAGATCAAAAGGTTTTGATCAAGCCTAATCTACTTTCCGCCAAGGATCCCTCTCGTGCCATAACCACTCACCCCAGTGTAATTCGGGCAGTGACAGAACAGGTGCAAAAGTTAGGTGCAGTGCCCATCTTGGGAGATAGCCCCGGAGGGGTGGATCGGGGCATAAGAAGGGTATGGGAAAACACCAAGCTTTCAGAGGTGGCAGGACAAACCGGTGCCAAATTAGTTGCATTTGAAAGCTCAGGAGTATACGGAAAAACCACCCCTGAGGGAAAAACGTACTATATAGCCAAGCCGGTTATGGATGCGGATGTGATCATCAGCCTTGCCAAGCTAAAAACCCATACTCTCACCTTGATGACCTGCGCGGTTAAGAACATGTTCGGATCCATACCGGGCTTTCGAAAAGGTGAATATCATAAAGAAGCGCCCAAGCCAAAAGATTTCGCCCGGGTGGTGGTGGACATCTTTTCTCTGACCAAACCCCACCTCACTTTAGTGGATGCGGTGGTTTGCATGGAGGGGGATGGACCCTCCTCCGGCGATCCTAAATATGTGGGCTTACTTCTTTCCAGCACAGATGCGGTGGCTTTGGACATGGTGGCGGCAAAGATCATGGGCTTCAAAGAAGGGGAGATCGATACCACCTTAATTGCTCAACAAAAAGGTTTAGGTCCAAAATCATTTGAGCAGATTGAAATCCGGGGGGAAAGCCTGAATGATCTTCCTCTGCCTAAATTCGTCCTTCCTTCCAATCGTTTTATGAAAATGATTCCTGATTTCTTGATCAAACTGATCACCCCATTTGTCTGGGTGAGACCGAACATCCTAGATGGAAACTGCACCAATTGCAATATATGCGTGGAGAATTGTCCTACCAAAAGCATACACAAAGGCGAAAAGAGACCCTATTTTGATTATACCAATTGCATCAACTGCATGTGCTGTCATGAGCTCTGTCCCCACAGGGCGATATATCTGGAGAAAAGCCGGTTAGCCAAAAGAATCGGCTGATGTTTCTGATGTAGCGTCGCAATACCATGTGCGATGTTCTTCGTCCGAGACAAGCCCTGAACCGTACGGTTCGGGGCAAGCTCGGACGCTACAATCTTTTCTGTTCGAGCGGGGTGCCCTCACCCCGCTCCACCAAATGGTCAAGGGTGAGGGCACCCTTGACCAACAAACAAATCGGAGTGTTCACCTTTAGGTGAACCCTGTAAAAGCTTGTTTGTCTTTGAGGTGGTTTTAGGTCAAGCTAAAGTCGTAGATCCCGCTTTGGCGGGGCTTGACACTCCAGTGGAAGGCTAAAGCTTTCCGCCCAGACGGGCGGGCGTCCGTCCGCTACATTAATCGTTTTATCCGTTTTATCCGTTGACCTCTTTCTAAAATGATGGGGCAGGGGTTGAACCCCTGCCCCAACAAGCGCCTGGTGAGATTTTTGCTTTAGATTATCTCCGCTGCCTCTTTGGGTATCCAGCCCTTTATTCCGTTGGGAAGCGAGATACGATACCATCCCTCGGTTTCCTCATCCACTCGAAATTCCAGACCTTCGTGACCGGTGAGTTGCAAAATGTAATCTTCTCCCGGTCCACTTCTCACCTCTGCTTGGGGAATGATTACCACTCCGTAATCCAGCGAATCGAGGTAGATCTTAGCCAAAAGCGATGATCCAAAGATCAAAAGAAAGACCAGAAGCGTGACAAACACAAGTTGAAGGTATCTTCTTGATCTTTTGAAAATCATCAAGATGCCCAAAGCCATAGATAAGGTGTAGAAAAAAGAAGCAAACAGAGCAAATTCATCCACGCTCCACAGATTCAAAAACCAGTGAACCATATTGGACAAAGGATTGATCCTCTGTTCCTCGATTTTGTCTAAGGTGAATAATTTGACAAAGGAAAGATTGGCTTTTGCATCTTCGTCTCTGGGTTGCAAAGCTAAAGCTTTTCTGTAGTTTAAGATCGCCTTGCCTAATTGATTCTGGCGAAAATAGGCGTTGCCTAGATTGTAAAACACTTTGAAATTATTTATTCCCAGATCCAAAATCTTTTCATACTCTTGGATCGACTGTTCAAATTTGCCTTCTTCGTAGCTTTGATTACCTTTTTTGAAAAGAAAAGTTGCAGATTGGATGTCTGCCTTGGCGGTAAAAAAGGGTGATAGCAAAACCAGGAGTCCCCCAATTAGTATCTTCTTTTTCATGGATTTTGGCGTTTGTCTCCGGCTTAAATTCTCACTTAAAAAAAATAACCTATCGATAAATGTCATTCTGAGGCGGTAGCCGAAGAATCTCTAATTCTAACCTATGAAATACATTAGATTCTTCCCCCGCCAAAGGCGGGGTCAGAATGACATAAAGGGATTCCGAAGCTTTTTCGAATAGACCGTAAGTTTTATCCTAAGAGCAGGGGAACATTCCACGCTCTGTGTCTTAATCCTCTAGATCCACAATCGCCTTTTCCGCTTGATCCAGAAATCTTTTCATCTCCTCCTCTGTGGAAGACCCGGGGGCGAATCGGGCAAAGTCACAGAAGTCCAAAAGCTTTAATAGGTTATCTATCTTCTCCTTTTTAAATCCCCTTTCAGAAAGCTCACCCTCGATCTGATCTTTGGTCAAGCCATAAGCCGGAAGGTTAAGCTTGTCTCCCACATATTGAAGCAGAGCCCTGGCAACTTCACTGTAAAACTCCTTTGATCTCTGGACAGAGATCAACTTGTTTGCGCCTTTCAATCTTTTTTTGGCTGACTTATGCGCTCGTCTCTGGCGAGCATATCCCACATCGGAGTTAATTCTTTCCCTTACCCTTTGATACCGCCATGATATGGCAAAAGCGAGCAAAGGGATCAGATGAAGGAACAAAAACAGGGGTTTATTGTAAAGACGGTTCCTCTGATCATCAAGCTTACTGGTGGAGAATTTGATATAGCGTATATCCTTTACCGTCTTGCCGATCTCCTGTTTGGAAAGCTGGGCGATCTCAGTTGGAGAAGCTTGAGAAGGTGGAAGAACAGTTAAAAGAATAGGTTTACTTTTTAGGGTTTCGTAATTCTTGGCTTTGGGATCGAAAAACGAAAATTCAATTGGGGGAATGGTATACTTCCCCGCTTTTCTGGGGATCAGAACCTCCTCATAGGTTTTCACCCCCTGCACTTTGTAATTCTTCTTGGAGACATTCTCTAAACTCCCGGAGCTGTATGTGCGGAAATCTGAAAGTTCTGGGATGGTGGGTTTTCCCACTGACTTTATGTTCCCCACTCCGTTTATTCTTGCCTTTAAGGTAATCGGCTGACCAATTTCCACGTCAGTCTTATCCACGCTGACTTTCAGTTTATAATTTCCCACAGTTCCACTAAAATTTTCTGGCTTGCCTATTTCAGGGAGAGGCAAAACCTCGATTTGTATAGGTTTTGACCTAAGGATCTGAGGTTTTCCCTGTCGGAAGAGGCTTAACAAATCCCGATTGAACATGGCAAATGGGTCCCGGGTAGGGAAACGATCAAGATCCTCCGCCGTGCACTTCAGCTCTGCTGGTCCGATGATAAGCTTCCCGGTGGATGTGGGAAAGAGGGCGGTTATAAGCTCCTGCACATAATATTGCTTCCCATTTATCACCTGATAATATTGTTTTTTGGGAGGCAGATCCTCGGACCAGAAACCAGTGAGGGAAGGTGGAGTGTATTGGGGATTATGGAACAATCTCACCCCTTGATAAAATCTGAAGGTCAAGGTGATCTGCTCGTTCACATACACTTTTTTCTTATTCACCACGGTCTCTATGAACAGATCTTTTCCCCGAAGCTGAGGCTTCACCTTTTTCTTCTCTTTACCGGACGGCGCAGGGACGGGTTGAGTTTTTCCTCCACTTGCCACCATGATCTCAATCGGTGTGGTCTGATAGGTTTTTCCCTCTAACTCTATCCGCACAGGATCTATGATGAACTTGCCCGTCTTTCTGGGAAGCAGAACATAATTGAAAGTTACTGATGATGATATACGACCATTGGTGTAGCTGAAATTCTGTGATCTTCCCGCTGAATACACGGTGAATTCATCCAGAGGGGGAAGTTCAGGCTGGGGAATGGATTTAACATTGCCCGAGACAGAGATGGTGAGGGTAATCTGCTCATCCAACTCCACCTGAGTTTTGTCCACTGAAGCATCAAAGCTGATGTTTTGGGCGGAGGCAAGCTGGATTAAGAATAGAACTAAAAGTACCCCTACGATCAAAATAATTCTCTTTTGCAGACTCCAGACCGCAATCTGCCTACTGCCTACTGCCAACTGCTTACTGCCTACTGCCGTCTGCCAACTGCCTACTGCTGACTGCCTACTGCCTACCGCAGTCTGCCTACTGCCTACTGCCATCTTACCAGTCCTTTCCTCCTCTTTTTCCCCGTCCCCGAGGAGCTCTTTTTTGTTTCGCAAGAGACTCTTTTTCGTCATCTTTCAAAGCATTTAGGATCCTTTCAGCATCCTCTTTGGTCATACCTTCTTTAGGTTTTAATTGTTCCTGCTTTTGCTCCTCCTCAGGTTGTGATGCCTGGCTTTGGTCTTTTTGTTCTTCTTGTTGTTGCTGATCTTGCTTCTGTTGTTTTTCCTGCTGCTGATTCTGTTGTTGCTTCTGACCTTGCTGTCTTTGTGATTCTTTGTCCAGCATCTCCTTCATCTTCTTTCGAACAAACTCCAGATTGTATTTGGCATCTTCATCGTCCGGGGTCAATTCCAGACACTTTTGATACGCCTGGATGGCTTCGGGATACTTTCCGCTTCTATAAAAGGAATTCCCCAAATTGTAATAAGCCCAGGATTGATGTTGAAGTTTATCTGAGCTTGAAGCTTTGAAGTATCTTTCCAAACCGTCTTGATACTTCTCCTGTTGATACATTACATTTCCCAGATTGTAGGAAAGCTCAGGTGATTCCGGCTTCTCAATCTCGGCATCTCGATAAAACTTCAAAGCCTCTTCTAAGACTTCAGCCGCTTCATTCTTCTTCCCATTTTGCAGAAGCTCCTTACCTCGGCTATAGGCCTTATTCCCTTTCTTGTTTAACGAGGAAAAGGAACCTCCAAAAGCTAAGCTCGCCTTGAAGAAAATCATTGTGATAATTACAAACAGGCAAAATCTGTATAATCTGTTTAATCTGTTGGGCAAAATGACCACCTCGAAAAGAGAGGTTCAAAAGTTCAAAGGTTCAAGAGTTCAATTAGTTTTTATTTGGTCGTAGTTTCTGATCTCAGTTTTTCCATCATCTTTTTGCCTCTTCTTTCAGGCAAGAGAAATTCGATCACCAGGCAAAAAATTGACAGAAAAAGGAAGACTTGGTATCGATCCTCATACTGAGTCATAAGTTTTCCTTCCAGTTCTTTTTTCTCCATCCTGGAGATCTCGTCATAGATTCTATCCAGCTCCATCTCGCCGCTGGTAGCGTGATAGTATTTTCCGCCGGTGGTGAGGGCGATCTTTTGCAAAGTTGTCTCATCTAATCTGCTCATCACCACATTTCCCTCATTATCTTTTTTGTACCCTGTCACCTCACCTCTTTTATTTCTCAAAGGTATCGGCTCCCCCTGAACTGACCCGATACCTATGGTGTAAATTTTTATACCTTCAGCCGCTGCCTCCTCTGCTGCACCCAAAGGATCTGAATCATGATCCTCCCCATCGGTCAAAAGTATAAGCACCTTGTATTTTCTCTCTTTCTGATTGAAAGCACCAGTGGAGGTGCGAATAGCATCTCCAATGGCAGTTCCCGGCTGAGGAATCAAATTCACATCCATAATGTCTAAAAACATCTGGGCGGCGGAGTAGTCCAGGGTGAGTGGACATTGGATAAATGCCACCCCGGCAAAAGCCACCAATCCCACCCGATCCCCGCGCATTCGAGAGATCAATCCATTCACCTCCTGCTTGGCTTTCTCCAGGCGGGACGGTTTGAAGTCCTCCGCCGTCATGGACAGCGAACAATCCATAGCAATGACTATATCCACCCCCTCTCTTTTCATCAGAGTGAGCTTGGTTCCCAATTGCGGTCGGGCTAAAGAGAACAGAAGAAAGAAAATCCCCAAAAGCAACAAAACAACCTTCCATCTTTGTTTCCTCGGACTAAAGGATAAAGTAAGCTTCTCCATTAAACTTAGATTGCCAAATCTCTGCAGGGCTTTCCTTTTCATCCTGAAGGCCAGCCAGTAAAACACCAGAAGAAGTGGAAGCAAAATCAAAAGGACATATATATAATCAATTTGGGCTATTCGCATCATCTCATCCTACCTATCTGAATCTAAGGAATCTTTCTGTATCTGGTATTAGCCAGAACGACCTCTATCACCAAAAGCACCAATCCGACGAAGGCATAGTTTGAAAAAAGCTCATTATACTGTAGATATTCTTTCACCTTTATCTCGGTCATCTCCATTTGGCTAATTTGTTTATAAATTCGGGCAAGCGCTTTTTCATCCTTGGCTCGGAAATATTCTCCGCCGGTTATCTGGGCGATCTGTTTCAAAGTTGCTTCATCTATCTCGTTTTCAATATAAATATATCTTCTGCCGAAGATGGGATCATCCACCGGATAGGGGGCATTTCCCGGCTTTCCTGCCCCAATGGTATAGATCTTTACCTTCATCGCCTTTGCCGCCTGAGCGGCGGTGATGGGATCGATTTCTCCGGCATTGTTCCTTCCATCAGAAAGCAGGATTACCACCTTGCTTTTGACGTCACTTTCTCTGAGTCGATTCACCGCATTAGCAATTGCCAGACCAATGGCGGTTCCGTCCTTAATCATTCCGAAGTCCACCTGATCCAAGAAATTGAACAAAACTCCATAATCTAAAGTCAACGGGCACTGGGTAAAGCTTTGCTTAGAGAAGACCACCAATCCTATCCTATCATTGTGCCTCCCCTCGATGAACTCTTTGATTACCTGTTTGGCTACATATAGCCGGTTGTGAGGCTTGAAATCCTCCGCTCGCATGCTCCCTGAAATATCTAAAACCAGCATGATATCAACTCCCTCCGAGGAGATCTCCTGTCCCTTTCTTCCGGATTGGGGTCGAGCCAGGGCAAACGCCAGAAATACTATTGCCAGCGTCCTCAACACAGGCAAAATGTGCCTTTCTCTCAGTCGAAAAGAGGGCTTGAGTCGTCTGACTAAATTGACGTCTGAATATCTAATGCTTGCCGCCCTGGCTTTTTTGAATTTGATATAATAAATCAAAAGTCCGATGGCGACCAAGATGAAGATAAGAAATATGGGATCATGAAATCTGAACATGGCGGATCAAGCTTTCCATTCTGAGGTTTCAGAAAAATTAGTATGAATGTGCGTATTCACTCATACCAGCTTCGCACTGTTTGGACGGGAAAATCTGGAGTGTTCACCTTTAGGTGAACCGGACAAAAGCTATTTATCTTTTAAGAAGTTTTGGGTCCCGCCAAAGGCGGGACACTCCAACAAAACCTTTCCCATTTGTCTTTTTCAGAGATCTCCTACAAAGTTCTGAATACTCTGATCACTTTACTTTTCAACCAAAACCTCTTCTTTCACTTCCTCCTGTTTGGTCATATTGACAATGCTGTAAGCATCGTTTAAGCTTTTTTCAATCTCCTCGATCGAAGGGATATATTTGGCGAATTTCACCAGGTCACAAAAGCACAAAAGAACATATGTCAATTCGGAAACCGCTTGTTCTAATTTGGCCCTTTTCACCTCTCCCTTTATCTCCTCGGTGGTTCGGTCCAGTGCTGAAATTTTGTATCGACGCTGGATATATTTTCTGACGATGTCGGATAAGATGATAAAATACTTTTTGATCTGTTTCTTTTTCAAAAGATCAGAGTTTTTTAAAGACTCCAGTTCCAAAAATGCCACCTCCCAGGCTGGCTTTTGTAGCTCTTCTGGAATCTCAGGTAAAGTTAGACCTTTTGCTCTTTGTCGGTAATACAAAAAGCCTCCCGCCCCCAGCAAAGCCAAAACAGGCAGGATAAGAAGATATACCCAGTATCCTCCCCTTATGTCTATAGGAGATTTCAGTCCCCTTATATCCTCTTTATCGCTTTCAGAAGCTCCCACGCTTTTCACCAGGATGAAAAGGGGCTCCGATTTGATCTGCTTTTGTTCTCCTTTAGGATCGGTGTAATTTATGGTGATTGGAGGAATGACATATTCTCCGGTGGTAAAGGTGGTGATCATATATTCACTTTTGTCTATGACCTTTCCATCCTTAGTCTTCTCCGGATCGTGGATCTTATAGTCCTTGACCTCAAATGCTCCTAAATTCGAGCCTAAAGCTAAAGGTTCTAATTTGACTTCAGGATCTGTGGTTACGATCAGGGTGTAAAGTATTCTGTCGCCAATGGTGATGGTGGCACGATCTACAAACGATTCCACAGAAATTAAAGACTTCTCGGCTTGGAGAGTTTCGCCCCAAACGTTCATGTTGAAGGGCGAGCAGAGCAAGATCGCCACCAAGAGTAACCCCATAACCTTCAACGCTTCTGTTTTCTTTTCCTTCACCATTTTTTGAGACCTGTTCTTTTTACTTTAAACCTTCCTCTAAAATTGGTCATCAAATATCTTGACTTTTTCTGCCCCCATTATCCTTTTGACCAATTTGTTATAAGCCTCTTCTTGCTTCATTTTCTTAAGCTCCGATTCGATCTGTGATCGAACCTCATTTAGCTTTTTGTCTTTGAATTCCTCTTTGTGAGCATCATAATAAAGTTTAATTTCGCTTTCGCTGATTTCGATATCTTGAGGTATCTCCTCAGACAGAAGTTTATTTATCATCATCTGCTTTTTGAACTGAAAGATTCCCTCCGCGACGTCTTTATCTTTATCCAGTCCCCGGCGAAGAGCCGTATGAAACAAAAGCTCTGATCCCACATAGCTTTGTAGAAACTTGAGTTTGCTTTCCTTGTCCTTGAACTGAGCTTGAACCGAGGGAGGAAGTTTTTCGATCCGGTCCTCCAGTTCGGTCATGGTGATCTCCCGATCACCGATTCTGGCTACGATTGCTCCCCCTTTTTTCTTCTTAGTTTGATTCAAATCTGTGCTTCTCTCTAATTGTTTTTGAGCCTCCAGTGATCGTCCCATCCTCTCAAAGCAGATGACCAGGCTTTTATTGATCTTATCTTTCAATTCACCTTCCGGATACAAAAGTTTAGCCCGGATGAATCGAGCTGAGGCATTTTCGTAATCGTGCAGGTGGTTCAAATATATGTTGCCAATGATGTAGTTTATATTGGACTGTCTTTTCTTATCAAGTCCACCTAGATTGAGCAGACGCTCATATTCTGCCACAGCCTGAGTGTAAAGTTTACTGTCCACCAGCTCTGCCGCCAGGTCCTGCTGTTGCGAGAAACCCAGCCTCGATTCTGCCATACCCCGCACCTGAAGATAGACTAAAGCAGAAACAATTAGTAACACGGTTACCAAAGCCAAAGTTATAATCAGAATTGGATTAGCTTTACTCTGCGCTGTATTCATTGCCCTTCTGCATTTTGGTGTAGGCTTGCGGAATAAACAATCTTGAGAATTATGGAAAACATGCAAACGTAGAGGTAATACTCTCGCTTGCGCCCCCACAAAGCTTAATGTAGGGGTGAAGCTTTAGGGACCGTTGAAAAACCTCCTTTGGCAGGGCTAAATGCCCTGCCCTATGGATGATAAGTAATTGTCTCCCATAGGGGCGGGAATTGATCCCGCCCCGGAGTGTAGCTTTTTCAACAAGCCCTTTAGCTTCACCCATTTTCGGAGACAAATAAATTGTTCGTCTTTTCAACCTGCCAGATCTTTCTTTTCCGGCGGCTCTCGCTTTTCCGGCTCTTCCCTTTTGAGCTCCTCCTCAATATCCTTGGTTCCCTTCTTAAACTCAGCCACGCTTTTGCCCAGTCCGCGGGCTATCTCGGGGATCTTTCTTGCCCCGAAGAGCAAAAGGATAATCAAAAGGATCAACAAAAGCTCTTGCGCCCCGATTCCTCCTAACATAACTCCTCCTATCGAAACCTCTTGGCTCTCACCCTGAAGAAAGCCATCAAAGGTTCCACGTATGATTTATCAGTGGTGATGTGAATGTGATCCAGATCCATGGATCTGAAACCTCTATCCAGCATTGTCTTTTCTTTCAAAGCGTATTCGTAAAAGCTTTTTCTTACCTCCGGGTCTTTTGTGTCAATGCTAATCTGTTCGTCCGTTTCTGTATCCTCCAACTCAATGAAGCCCACATCAGGCAGTTCAATCTCTCTGGGATCAGCTATTTTGATAGCGACAAGATCGTGTTTTTTGTTGGCTATGGAAAGCATTTTTTCAAAGCCGCTGCTTAAAAAATCCGAGACCAAAAAGACTACACTTCTTCTTTTGATCACTCGTGCCAGAAACTCCAGTGCGCAATTTATATCAGTCCTTGGGTGTTGAGGTTTAAAATAGAGCACCTCCCGAATCAGTCTCAAAACGTGGGAGCTTCCCTTCTTGGGCGGGATGTATTTCTCCACCCGGTCGGTAAAGACGATCATTCCCACCCGATCATTGTTTTTTATGGCGGAGAAAGCCAAAACCGAACACAGCTCTGCCGCAATCTCTCCCTTCATTCTCTGTGCGGTCCCGAACTCTCCTGAAGAGGAGGCATCCACCAGAAGCATCACGGTAAGTTCCCTCTCCTCCTTGAACTTCTTGACAAAGGGATAGCCGTATCGGGCGGTAACGTTCCAGTCGATGACCCGAATATCATCCCCGGGCTGATATTCCCTCACCTCCTCAAATTCCATCCCCCGACCCTTAAAGATAGAATGGTATTCCCCGGAGAAGACATCGTTAACCAGCCTTTTGGTTCGTATCTCGATTCTTCTGACTTTCCTTAGGATTTCCTTTGGTAACATCCAGCGTCTCTAAAATTAAACGTTTGCAATGGAGTGTCTGCCTTTAGGCAGACCATTAGTCCCGCCAAAGGCGGGACACTCCAAAATCTGCGAGTTTTACCAGAACCTAACTTAAGTTAGGTTCTGGTTTAATAATCAGAAAAACTTAAGGCACTTCTATTTCATCGAATACCTTCTTTACGATATCCTCTGATGTGATTTCCTCGGCTTCAGCTTCATAGGTGACGATAACCCGATGTCTCAAAACGTCCATGCCGATGGCTTTGACATCCTCCGGAGTAACGTATCCTCTCCCTTTTAGAAAAGCGTGAGCCTTAGAAGCTAAATTCAGATAGATGGAGGCTCGAGGTGAGGCGCCATAGGCGATCAAATCCTTAAGATCAAGATTATACTCCTCTGGAGCTCTGGTGGCGAACACGATATTTAAGACGTAATCCTTTATCTTCTCATCCACATAGATTTGACCCACCACCTCTCTGGCTTTTAAAATATCCTTAGGTGAAATCACCTTTTTGATCTCCGGGAAGCCCACCTCAGCATTACGATCTATGATCTCCCATTCTTCCTTTCTGCTGGGATAGGTGATGGAGAGCTTAAGCATGAATCGATCCACCTGCGCCTCGGGGAGCGGATAGGTTCCCTCCTGCTCGATTGGGTTTTGAGTTGCCATCACTAAAAACGGCTCCTCCAAAGGGAAGGTGTTATCACCAATGGTCACCTGTCTTTCCTGCATGGCTTCCAGAAGCGCGCTCTGCACCTTCGCCGGGGCACGGTTTATCTCGTCTGCCAGAATCAGATTGGTGAAGAGCGGTCCCTTTTTGGTGCTGAAAGTCCCGCTCTGAGGATTATAAATCATGGTGCCAATAAGATCGGCTGGAAGAAGGTCGGGGGTGAACTGAATCCTCTGAAACTTGGTCTGAATGGCATCGGAGAGGGTCTTGATGGAGAGGGTCTTGGCAAGACCGGGCACCCCCTCGATCAAGATGTGCCCATTAGCCAAAAGACCGATCAAAAGCCTCTCCACCAGATATTTCTGCCCCACAATCACCTTTCCCATCTCCGCTAAAAGCTCCTGCACAAAAAGAGATTCCTTCTCCACCTTTTCCTGAATGGCCTTGATGTCATGAGCAGTTTTAACTGTTTCTCCTTGCATATTGCTCCTCCGAAATATTGTGTGGGCTGTTGTGGCTTTTTAACCTCACCCCCTTAGTCCCCCTCTCCTTAAACAAGGAGAGGGGGTGAGGTTGTTTGTATGTGTCATTCATCAGGAGACTTGTCTAATAGATAACAGATGTGTAATGCGTTCACAAATTACTTTTTTGTTTCCTTTATGGATTTGTCTTTCATAAAATATCCCTTTTCAATTTTTCTACATGATAACCCTGTGTTAGAAGAAATACTTCTTAGTTTGTTAAAGAATCTGATCGCATGTTTTTGATTTGACCATATGTCACGCGGCTCTTTACCAAACAACCCTCTCCATGAATGTATGTCTAAGATGCCATAATTTTTAGGATCATAAAATGCTAAGATCACACTGCTTATTGCATTACCAACCCCCTTTATTAAACAAAGCAATCCTAACCTAATCTCATCATCTTCGCTTTTCAAAGCCAGTCTTGATAACTTATAAACAAATGGCCCGTCAACGTCTTCCAACAGTTTCAGAATTATTTTCTGCCTGCCTAACAGCCTGCCCTGAAACTTCCATTTTACTATTTGAATTAAATCTGATTTTGTAACAACTTCCTTTTCCCGGAATTTTTCCCTTAATCTTTCTTCAACTTTTCTATCGTTCAAATTGTATTCTTTATCATACTTGTTTATCCAGGATAATAGTCCCTTTTTGTTCATATTTGATTTCCCTTCTACAAACCTTCAACGATTTTGTTCCCAAATTTTTTTCACCTGATTCATCATATCCTCACATCTTTCTTTTTCCATCTTCTCTCCAGCAAACTTAACCAGATCACAGGCACAGAGAATCTCTTTCAAAAGAGAAATTCTTTCGGATGATATGTCCAGATTAGACAAAGATCTAATGATATCATTGGTAGTTTTTCCTGAGGTGACGATCTGATATTTTGCCTCCAGATAACCGGTAAGCAATTTGTAAACATCAGAGCAAAAGCTCTCCAGCCGTCCTTTCTGCACCTCTTCAGAGATGACATCCAGTTTTTTTAATGTCCCCTCTTCCAGAGATTCTTTCTCAGGCAAAATTCTCTCTGCTTCTTTTTCTCTGGTAATCTCAATGCGTCTGGTCTTTTTCCTGGCTGACCAGATCACATAGATTAATACCAGAAAGATAACTCCAATCAGGATGTTCCGATACTTTGGTCCCTTTTTTTCCACGGGTGGAGTTATCTGCACGTTTATCGGCTGAGTGGAAAGAGAGGAGCTATCCTGGGTTAAGTTATCAACATAACTGACCTGAACCGAGCCGATTCTTCCTGCTCCGGTCTGGATTGGCTTCAGATTGAATTTAAATGTCTTGAGTGATTTCGTTTTCCCTTCTTCTGTTTTGGTCTCATTCAAAGAGGAGCTTCCTAAAATCTCAAAATTTTCACATTCAGGAGGAGTGACTGGAGTTAGGCTGAACCTGTCCTGTTCCCCCTCCCAGCTTGCCTGGACTGTGAAGGTCAGCTTCTGGTTGAAAGGAACTTCAGATTGATCCACCCATGATTTAAGTTCAATTTTAGCCTGGATCGAATCGGTCTGGCAATTTGCTGATAAGGATAGAAAAAAAATCAGAACAGTGGATAGTGATAATATCAGTATTGCCCTGATCCCGGTTTTAGAACCTACGTTATGTTTAGCCATTATACGTGTCTTTTACCTCTCTCCCTGTGTCCCCCTCTCCACAAAGAAACTGTGTCGTGATTATGAGGAGCGGAGGTAGAGATTTTTGAAAATAAACTATACTATTCAACAT
>CAZOJT010000020.1:0-44747 GCA_964580215.1 uncultured Ignavibacteria bacterium
CGCACATTCATACGAATAATAAGATGTAAACTGTTTCCTGCTCCTCTTAGTAAAATTCACTGATGAGGAAATTCAACAACTTTTGAAATTTTAGGATTTCATGTAAATGCCTAACGAATCGTTGCAGAAGACAGCGAAAAACGCCGCCGCTTACTTTGGCTTTGGCTGACGTCAAGGTAGAGAAAGACTCTTACAGGGAAACAATATAATCAGTGGTTAAGCTCCCTGTATTAGCGACAATAATTACAGGAGGAAAGACATGAAGACAAAAATGACTATGATTTACTGGAAGGGCGAAAAATTCTGGCTTGGGAAACTTCTCGAACATCCAGAAATCATGACGCAAGGAAAGAGTCTGAAAGAATTGGAGGAGAATATTAAGGATGCATACCGTTTGATGGTCATGGAGGATGTGCCTGAACAATACAAAGTGAAAGCAATTGCCATATGAAGCGAAAGGAGTTTATTCGACAGCTCAAGAAAGACGGATGCATATTGTCGAGATCTGGAGCGAGGCACGACATTTACTCAAATCCCGCTACAGGTAAGAAACAACCTGTTCCAAGGCACACGGAGATTGAGGATAGCTTGGTGAAACATATTAGAAAATATTTAGGCTTGGAGTAGTCTATTCACTCTCACCAGCGGGCGGGCAGTTGCCCGCCGCTGACTTTGGCTTGGCTGGCGCCAAGATAGACAAAGGTTCTTATAGAGAAACCGTATGATCGATAGTTAGGTGTAAAAAATAGCAAGCCATTTAATCGGGAAATTTCGTGCTTTTTGATATAATAGGTGATATCGAGGATATTCAGACGATAGCCGTTGGCGGTAAGATTCGAGATGTCATGCGGCTTCGTAAACAATATGGGCTTGGCCGATGGCGAAAACTTAAAGGTTTTGCAAAAGTTCGTCTCCAAAGCGGAAGAATCCGCAAAGCTGAATTACACTGGTATGAAGCCCATGGTATTGTGAGAAAAAAAATTAAAATAAAGAGATTTCTGGATTAACAAAATGGCAGAAAAGAGAAAAGAGCATGTATTCGCGCTTTGCATTGAGAATAAAGATTGCGAGGATCTGGAAAAGCGTAAGATTTATGAAATCTTGCCTGATAATGAAGCCACCAGGGAAGGATATTTGAGAGTTATTGACGAGTCAGGTGAAGATTATCTCTATCCGGAATCCTATTTTATTTTCATCCGACTGCCTCGTGAAGCGCAAAAAGCCCTGCAAGTTTCCAGTCAGTAGGTCAGGGGCCACGCTCCTGACCCTATTCATTTGTCAGGTGCTCGGACGAGCCCCCAGGGGGAGCGTCCGCTCGTCTGGGCGCAGGGCAACTGACCTACGAGGTTGCTATTAGGTGCAAAGAACAAAATACATGAGGATTACCAGATGCGGTTTGAGTGGGATCGCGAAAAAGCTAAACGAAACTTAAGAAAACACAGAGTGTCCTTTGAGGAGGCGGTGACTGTATTCTACGATCCCTTGTCAGCTACTTTCGATGACCCAGATCACTCTGTCGGAGAGCAGAGATTTATCACTATAGGCTACTCCTCTCGCGGTCGTTTGCTGGTTATTTCACATGCTGAGAGAGGCGATGCTTTACGTATCATTAGTGCACGGCTAGCCACCGCGCACGAAAGGAAAAGACATGAAAAATAAACCACAAAGAACCCACAATGAGTTACGACCTGAGTATGACTTTGACTATTCGAAAGCCATCCGTGGGAAATATTATCAGCGACTGTTGAAGGAAGGAGCAAACGTTGTCGTCTTAGAACCGGATATCGCCAAGGCGTTTCGTGATTCGGCTGCGGTTAACGACATTCTGCGCTCGCTCCTTGAACTTGGTCGTTCGACACGACGTCTAACAAGGCGCTCGAGCGGACGCGCTACAAAAAGCGAGGCGAGACGCTCAACTTGAGCATTAACAAGTTGGTCAAGGAGCCCCCGTGCTCCTGACTATCAAAAAACCTCACCCCCTCAGTCCCCCTCTCCACATTTGTGGAGAGGGGGAAGATCGAAGATCCGTAGGACAGGGGGAGAGGTCTTAGTAAGACTATTCATTTGTCAGGTGCCCAGGGCACGTCACCCGCGAAGATAGCTGTTCAGACAGGCACGGGGCTTATGCGGAAACCACATAATCAATAGTTAGGCGCTTGCCGGAGGAATGGGCATGAGTAGTGGGGTTCTGACCCGGTGGATTGACTCTGTTCTACGTAAGCCCTTGAGACATCTGGTAGAGACTCCCAAGAGAATGCTCAAGGGTTATGTCAAGTCTGGTATGACTGTTCTTGACGTTGGTTGTGGGGCCGGTGATCACAGTCTCGGGATGTCCAAGTTGGTGGGATCGAACGGACGGGTCGTCTCTGTCGACCCTCAGAGCGAGACCATCGCAACTCTCAAGCAGCGGGCAGCTCGGGCTGGGCTTTCCGGGCGAATCCAGGCGCGGGTCTGTAACCAGCGGGATCTTGAGATTCATGACCTCGCCGGTGAAGTTGATTTCGCGCTTGCCGTCTATGTTGTACACCACGCAGCGGACGCCGCCGGCCTGATGAAGGACATACACGGGGCATTGAAACCGGGGGGAATACTCCTGGTTGTGGAGCCCAGACATCACGCCTCATCCGCTGAGTGCGAAGCCACTGAATCTGCGGCGCAAGAGGCGGGATTCACAATAGTCGACCATCCGAAGCTATGGCGGGACTGGGCAGTAAGTTTTGCAAAAGGCTGAGCAGTAGTAGGTCAGGAGCCCCGTGCTCCTGACACTATTCTAACCCCCCTTTATCCCCCCTTGTCAGGGGGGATGTTTTTTGTCCCCCTGATAAGGGGGACTACAGGGGGTTGTATGTTCCGTCAGGCCTTGCCCGCCTTACGCTGGCTTGTCCACCTTTCAGTTCGTAGGTCAAGCATGGCGTAGCCTGTTTGACGAAAAAGATATGCGCTCGCTTGCCTCCGGTGAGCTTGATCGTTATCATCCTATGGCCTCATGGTGGACTAAACCCCATTCTGATACCTAATCCGTAATCTCTCTTAACACAAAGAGCAAATTCACCATAACTTTAATGGTGAAAAGGATAGTCCACCGTTTATTGGGGAGACGAATATTTTTGCATGCACAGACCCCCCCCTTAAGGGAGAAGAAGAATCATATGAACCATCTGATTGATACCGACGACGAAAAGGTCGCAGACCCTGAGCTTCGTCGAAGGGAAGACGCCACCCAATTGAAGTTCTTGGAAACCTTGATCGACAAGCTCATTAAAAGATTGGAAGAAGACTCTTATAAACCTAAAGTCCAGGATGCTCTAAAAGCCATCCAGCTTAAACAGAAATTGGTCAAAACCTCGGAAGCCGAAAAAATCTTCTGGCAGGAAATAGAAGCAATAAGAAATGAGGAATTGCCAAAACTTTATCCCCAACCCAACAACCTCGAATCTCAAATCATGGAGGTTATTATAGGGCTAAAACCTCAGGTAAAAAATGGCATTCTTCCGGTTAAAATCATTACCGACACTTTCAATCAGGGCAGATCCAGCGAAAGCCAGCTCACTTATCGCCGGATTGGCGGGCTCCTTTCCACCATGGGATTCAGAAAGGCAAAAACCCAAACAGGAACCTACGCCATCCTCTGGGATGACAATCTTCTATCTCAAAATACATTTTCTAACGATGAAAAAAATGTAAAACAACCTCCAGTAAGTCCAGTAAGTCCAGCAAGTCCAGCCGGTAGGTCAACAGCCCCGTGCTCCTGACACTATCCTAAAGCTTCGGCTGTGATTCCACTCCTATTCCCTCAAGGACCTTTCTCCATTCAGGGTCATGCTTCAGCTTCTCCTGATAAATGTAGGTAGAGAGTTTTTCAAATTTCTTGTAGCTCTTTTTAGCTTTGGATTTATCTCCTTTGGCGAAGTAAGCCTTGGTTAACCCCACAAAGACCGGCTGACTTTTAGAGTTCAGTTTTTGAGCACGTTTGTAAGATTCGATGGAAAGCTTGTACTCTCCGGCTTTATAATATGCCTCGCCCAGATTCAGATAGCCTGAGAAGAGATCAGAATCAAGCTCCACCGTTTTTTTTAAATCTTGTATGCTCTTTCGGTATTCTCCCAGTTTAAGATAACATATTCCCCGATTGAGATAGGAATCTTTGTCTCGATCATTTAAAGAAATCAAATTGGTGTAGGAGACAGCCGCCTTCTGGTAATCATGTTCATTTATGAAAAGCTCAGCCGATTTCTCAAAATCCGCTGAGGCTTTTAATCTGTCCCCCATTTGCATATAGGTGTAACCCCTTTTCAAAAAGGCATCTGGAGAATCTGGCTTCAAAGCCAAGGCTTGGTTATAAGAGTTCAGAGCGGAGGTGAAATCATTTGAGCTCAGTTGAGTGTTGCCCAAAGCTATGAAGTCTTTCCAGGTTTGGAGATCAGGGTCTTGAGTTTTATCTTCGGATAGGGTGATGTTTAAATTTAAGGTCTTGCCCGATTTGATCTTCACCTCCTGAGCCCAATCATAATATCCCTGTTTGGTAACTGCAATCACGTGTTTGCCTGGTTTGATTTGTTGATAGACTTTATTTCCCATTCCAGCCAGTCGATTGTCTATCAGGATGGTCGGATCAGAGACGTTAGACTCTATCTTTACGGCTCCATAGTCTGAACCCGTGGCGCTCTTACCGGAGGATGATGTTTTCCGACCTGATCTCTTAGGTGAACTAACCTGGGTTAGCGAATCAGAGGACAGCTTACCAGTGACAAGGGGTGTCAAATCCACATATAGGGTGATAGCTTGATCCCTCTCAATGGTCACGTTTTCACTTTTTGCCTCATATCCTTTTGATGAAACCTTCAAAGCATAGGGGCCGGGGGGGAGAGATTCAAACATGAAAAATCCGAGATGGTTTGACTTGACAGTCTTACCTGCCTCCTTTAAATATATCTTTGCACCAGGGACAAACGTCCTGGTCTTCTCCTCAGTCACCACCCCGATGAGTTTGCCATTGTTCCTGGATTCAAGAAGCGGGGAAAAGAAGATCACCGCGATGATGAAAAGTAACACGGCTGACATATAAATCCAGGTTTTCTTCTTTCTTCCGGTTTTTAGAACAAATTCTTTGTCTCTTATTTTGATCTCATCGCCCGGATGAAGCTTAACCCCTCCTATGAGTTTGATCATGTTTCCATGCAAATATGCCACACCTTTGCTCATGGTTACTGGTTGAGGTGCCAATTTAGGAGACTGGGAGGTTGTCTTCGTAGAAAGGGTTTTCTCCCTGGTTGGTCTTTTCTGCCTCATTCCCCCTTTGGGTAACTTTCTGGGTTTCGGCTTTGAAGAATTAAGTCTCTTTTTCTCTGAGGTATCCCCTTTTATCCTTTTCTCATGAACAGCTACCTTTTGGGGTTGTGTCTGCGTCTCAAAGACCGCATCAGTGGGGCTTATTACGGAAATGCGGCTGTCGTCTTTCTCCGGCTTTTGTTTTTCCTCTTTTCTCTCAGGGGTGACTTCATTTGATGCACTGGATCTTTCGCTTGCTTGGGATAAATCAATCTCGCTTTTTTTGGAGGGCTCATCTTGATGTTGAGGGGTGGTAAGAGAAATCTCTCTTTCTTCCGTCTCTATTGCGGTGGAAGATTTTTTTGATTCCTTTCTCCCTTTGTGCTCCGATTCATTAAGGATATCCTGGCTATTTTTATCCAAGGGACCTCCCCTTAAAGAGTTACTCCTGTTTCTTTTTAATCTAAAGCGGAATCTTTGTTTTTTTATCGACAGGAAATCAGAAGCTCTTAACACTTACAATATACTTGCTTACATAAATGTTCTCTTTTCGTTTTCAACTACGCCACCTTTTTGCACTTGCGCATTTGGCAATTTTTGAGTATAATTTTTGAAGTAAGAAGTTCGAATCTATTTTTGCTTTTTAATGAAAGGAGTTCGTCATGCAGATAGAAGTGAAGCAAGGAAAAGTTGAGTTGGCAGAAGATGAGGCTATTCTTCTAAATTCCTTCGAAGAGGTTAAAAGGTTTGTCGGTGCGCTCAAAACCATAGATGACAAGCTTTCCGGAGCCGTAAGCCACCTGTTTGAAACCGGGGATTTTACCGCAAAATTAGGACAAACCACAGTTTTATATCCCCAGGGCAGATTGAAATTCAAAAGAATCATTCTGGTAGGGTTAGGAAAAAGAGATGAAATAACAATGGAAAAGCTTCGTCGAGCTTATGGTTTTGCGGGAAGAAAGACCAGGGAGCTAAAACTCAAGAGTCTCTCCATACAGGCATTCGAGACAAATCTTCCCCCCATCAAATTGCAAGAATCTTCGCAAGTAATGGTGGAAGGGATACTCCTTTCCCATTACAAACTGGATCGCTATAAGAGTGTGGACGAAAATCAAAAGATTGCTTTAGAGAGGCTGACTTTTTTGAAAGAGAAGCGCAAGGGAATTGGTGAGATCAAAAGAGGTAAAGAATTTGGGGAGATTTTTTCCTGGGCCACCAATTTATCCCGCGACTTGGCCAACCAGCCTGGCAATTATCTGACCCCTGAGCGCCTGGCTGGTGAGGCAGACAAGCTCGCCCGGGAAAACAACTTCAAGTGTAAGATTCTTTCCGCACCAGAGATAAAGAAACTGAAAATGAATTCCTTTTTAGCAGTAGCTTCAGGGAGCAAACAGCCTCCTAAGCTTATCGTTTTAGAATATTTCCCTCCACGGAGAAAAACGAATACTTTAGCTCTGGTAGGTAAAGGGATCACCTTTGATGCCGGAGGGCTATCCTTGAAAACCACCGAGGGCATGGTGGAGATGAAGGGAGACATGATGGGAGGAGCAGTGGTTATCGCCACTATCGCCGCTTGTGCAAAGATAGGGTTGCCACTTCATCTTATTGGAATAATTCCCGCCACAGAGAACCTACCATCCGGCTCAGCTTTGAAAGTGGGAGACATCATAACGTCCCATTCCGGGGAGACCATCGAGGTTTTAAACACAGACGCTGAAGGGCGTCTGATTCTGGCGGATGGATTGTCCTATGCCCGAAGCTTTGAACCTGATGCCGTCGTGGATGTGGCTACTTTGACCGGTACAATTAAACTCGCTTTAGGAACCATCTGTGCCGGGCTTTTTGGAAATCACCAGGGATTGAAAGCTCAAATGCTAAGGGCAGGTGAGGTGAGCGGCGAACGGGTTTGGGAAATGCCTTTGTGGAAAGAATATGCAGAATATCTGAAAAGTGATTTAGCCGACATCAAGAACGTGGGCGGACGACCCGGAGGAGCGATCTTAGCGGCTAAGTTTCTGCAGAACTTCGTCGGAGACCTTCCCTGGATACATTTAGACATTGCCGGAGTCGATTTCAGGGAAAAAGATGATTCCTATCATTCCAAAGGCGCAACTGGATTTGGGGCAAGGCTTCTGTTGCAATTTCTGAAGGGTTGGAAAAAAATTTGACATAGCCGGTTTTCAGCGGCGTAGGTCAACCATCCCCCGATTCGTCGGGGGTGGTTGACAATCTATGTTGTTTCGTTAAGCACCCCGCCCAAGGAGTGAACCGTATGGTTCACCCCAAAGGTGGGAATGCTTGACCTACGACTTTCATCCGCTCAATCCGTTGACCTGTTCCAGATAGACCCTTAGAGATTTCAAGTACTCCAGCAAAACTGCTTGACAAATGGGACTTTTTATGTAATTTTAGTAATGATACTGTCAAAAACTTACACTGCCGAAAGGAGGTGAACCATGGCTGGATTGTTAAAGAGTTTTTTCAGAGCAGTCCTGCTTCTCCTGTTGGTCTGGTGTATCTTTGTTATGAGTCCTTCGTATACCCCTGCTTACCAAATTCCCCGGCAGGTTCTGGATGGAGGAGGAGCCATGTGGCTTTCCACGACCAGCTACAAGCTTTCATCATCTTTAGGCCAATCCATCACCGGTGTCCAGGCCACAGCAGATACAATACTTTACACTGGTTTCTGGAACCCGTGGGTGGTCCAGATGACTCCAGTGGAATGGGAGGAGGAGGATCTCACTCAGCGTCCCGGGGAATTTGACCTGCGTCAGAATTATCCCAATCCATTCAATCCAACCACTGTAATCGAATATGCCTTGCCCAAAGCTTCTTTTGTGAAGATTCGGATTTACAACATCCTGGGGCAGAAGGTGAGGCATCTGGTGGATGAACCACAGGAACCGGGATATAAGAAGATCCACTGGGATGGCAAAGATGATGGTGGGAATGAGGTCAGTTCCGGAGTCTACTTTTATCGGATCGAAGCTGGAGATTTCGTGGAGTGCAAGAAGATGACGCTTTTGAAGTAAAGTTATTTGCCCAGACGGGCAAGCGTCTGCTTGGAGTGTCAGGCTTTAGCCTGACCAGAGGACTGTGTAGTATCCCGCCTTTGGCGGGATCAATGGTTTCCCTGAAGGCAGACACTCCAAAATTACAGGAAGAATGAAGTGCAACAATTTATTTAAGGCAAGCTTACTGAACCTTGTTGCGGAGCGGGGGAGAGTTACGCGTAGGCAAGCCTTTATGGCTTGCCAGCCCCGCCTTTGGCGGGGCTACGCAAATTTTAGCTTGACCAAACCTAAAACTATTAACCTTATAAACGAAGTTGGAGGAAGAGATGAAAAAGCTTTTGACTTTTTTGGCAATGGGATCAGTCGTTACATTCGTGTTGGTTTTTTGTGGAAGTCCTATTCACTGTGCGATCCCGCATATGATCAACTACCAGGGAATGTTGACCGATGATTTGGGTGATCCCCTGAGTGGGCCTCACAATCTCACTTTCAGGATTTACGATGATACTACAGGAGGGGAACTTGAATGGAGTGAAACTCAAAATGGGGTGCAAGTGGAGCAAGGATTATTTAATGTGATTTTAGGACAGGTGACCCTGCTGGATTTGCCATTTGATGAACAATACTGGCTTGAGGTTCAGGTAGATAGCGACACCATGCCACGGATAAAGTTCACAGCGTGGGCTATGCTTACCGGGCTCTGGTGGCAGATAGCGCGGCTGTGGCAGGCTCAGGGGGAGGAGGGGGTGGAGGATGGGTAGATGATGGAACGGTGGTCAGATTGGAGACCAGCACGGATAAGGTAGGTATCGGGACGGACAGCCCCGGAGATAAGGTCGAGGTTGCGGATGGCAGTATGAATGCAAGATTAGGTTACTATCAGCACTTTAGCTTTCCGAGCCCATATAACATCTATTCCGGGGTTAGGGGAACGTATGGCGGGGATGTGGAGGGTTTTCTTGGTCGTCGATATTACTCCATGTTAGGTGGTAATAACTCCTATTGTGGCGTCTATGGTAGCGCCACGACCAGTGGAAGAAACTACGGAGTGTTTGGTTCTGCATCGGGTGGCTCCACAAACTGGGCTGGCTATTTCTCCGGTGACGTGCATGCCAGCGGCAAGGTGGGCATTGGGACGGCAACCCCTGGAGTAAAGCTACATATAGATGGGGGAAGTGACGTCAAAGATAACACTCAGAATTCAGGTTACTTAATCATAGGCACTTCAACAGGACAACAAATCGCCATTGATAATAACGAGATTATGGCCAAAGCCAGTGGGACCACTGTGGGGGATTTGTATATTCAGAACTCAGAACAAGCAAAGACAATTATCGGTGGCAAAGTCGGCATCGGAACTACAAGCCCCAGTGAAAAACTGGATGTAGAGGGGAATATAGACGTTTCCAATAATCAAATTAAGAACTACTACGGCTTTCCTAAACCTAACTATGATAGCGGATGGCAGACAGTTTCACCAGGGGCCACCCTGACACTTACCCATAATATCGGCGGTAGCGATGACGACTACGTTGTCTACCTCTGGTTCTGGGATGAAACTTGGGGGAGACATATTCGTGCTATTGGAGGGCTGGAGAGCGGTGACTACATCTACAGAGGAGCTTATTGGAGTCATTTAACTAATAGCCAGATCAGGATCTATCGCTATTCTGACGATGTTGGTGTTGATCAATTCAGAGTTCGGATCTGGGTCATTGAGTAAGAGAAGGCTGCGAAGGTAGGATAATCGTCATATGAGCAAAGCAGACCCTCTAAGTTGGGACAGGGGTTGAACCCCTGTCCCAACAAAAGGAACTCCATTGGCAGGGCTGAATGCCCTGCCCTATAGGTGATGCGTATGCACTCATACGAGTAATCCGTTGTTGCCCATAGGGGCGGGAACTCATCCCGCCCTCCGTGTTGGTAGCGGACGCCTCGTCCGTTCACGGTGAATCCGTTCAGGATGAATCCGTTACTTTTGTGGGGGCAATTCATGAATTGTCCCTACAAAGGCGTGCCCGTAACGAACGGGGGATCGATCAACGGATTAAACGGATATAGCGGATGATATGGCGTGGTTCGGCGTTTTTCGTTTAATCCGTCCCTCTGTTGACCGATGCGTATGCATTCATACGAATCTTGATGCATCCCTCAACAGATGGATACCGCAATTTTCTTTTCCCCCATAAAAAAACAATTTTTGTTGACATGCTTGAAGAAGGGTGTTATAATTAATAGTTAGATATAATTAGTCTTCTTTTTCTAAGGAGAATGACTTTATGGTACTTACCAAGGCTTGTGGCTACGGAATTTTCGGAGTGATATATCTGGCTAAACAGCCTAAAGGAAAGATAGTATCCTTATCTGAGGTCTCAAGGGCAGAGGACATTCCGGAAAAGTTTTTAGCCAAGATATTTCAGAGTTTAACCAGGGCCGGTTTGATAAGATCCCATCGAGGAGCCAGAGGTGGATTTTCCTTAGCCCGACCAGCTAATCAGATCACTGCGGAGGAACTTCTTGAAGCCATCCAAGGACCCTTCTGTTTCGCCAGGTGCCTGAGCGTGTTGGAGGACTGCGATAAAAAAGATATCTGCAAACTGCGTGAGGTTTTGCAAAAAGCTCAGGACTATACCACGAAAACCCTTACTCAGAAAACTCTGGCAGACTTGGTCTAATAACCGCCTCAAATTTCGTTCTTGGCAACATCTTTTGTTAAGTATTGCTCAAAATAGCTCAAAAGGAAAGCTTCACGAAATGTTTTGCTATTATGGTTCCTTATATGTCTGCAGAATTCTAAGATTTATCTTTAGGTCTGCTCGATCAATCGAATAAGCACAGTCAAGAAAACATTTCAAGCTTTCATTGTCACAGAATAAGGGACGAAAAAAGTTTGTTTTTTTGCATTTTGTGAATCTGGAAAATTGGAGGAAAAATGATACCAAAACCGGCTGTGAAGGATCTGGACTTAAACTTGGGCAAAAGGGTTAGACTTCACCGACTGTTATATAGATATGGTCCTGCCAATGGCACCTTGCTTTTTCTGCCCATAGATCAAGGGTTGGAGCATGGGCCTGTGGATTTTTTCGCCAACCCCGATTCGGTTGATCCAGCCTTTCAATTAAGGCTGGCTAAAGAAGGCGGATATTCCGGGATTGTATTTCACATCGGTCTGGCGGAAAAATACATGAAAGATTTCGCCGGAGAGGTTCCCCTGATTTTGAAACTGAATGGCAAGACCAATATCCCAAAGGATGATTACGCTTTCTCTCCTCAGACCGCTTCGGTGGAGGATGCGGTGAGGTTGGGGGCAGATGCAGTGGGATATACTTTGTATGTGGGTTCACCTGCTCAGGAAGAGGATATACAGCAGTTCTCTGAGATCAGAGAGGATTGTGAGATGTTCGGAATGCCTTTGATCATGTGGGCTTATCCCCGGGGTGAGGCTATCGAAGCTAAAGGGGGAAGGGATAGTTTGTATGCAGTTGACTATGCCGCCCGGGTGGCTTGTGAATTGGGTGCCGACGTAGTCAAGCTAAACTTTCCTGAATACGACGAGAAAAAGGCTAAGGATTTACCTAAGCCGTATGATGAGATGAAACTTACCCCGCAGGAAGCAATGGAGAAGGTGGTAAAATCAGCGGGCAGGACTTTGGTTTTGGTCTCGGGAGGAAGTAAGATCTCAGATGAGGACCTTCTGGAGAAGGTGAAGATCTCCATGGAAGCAGGCGTAACCGGCTTGATTTTCGGTCGAAACATGTGGCAAAGGAAATTGGACGAGGCTTTGAAATTGACGGAGAAGATTAAGAGGATCATGTCTGAATACGGCACCTAAAATTCAAAGTTTAAAATTAAAGAAGCAAAATTGCAGTTCAAAATTCAAAATTGAGTTTGTCAGTTGGACAGGTCCCGATCGTTTCGGATTTGACCCAAGTAAATTTTGAATTTTGCTCTGTAATTTTTCATTTTGCATTTTGAATTTAAAATTTTAATTCCATGCCAATAAAATCAGATAGATGGATCAGGAGAATGGCAAGAGAGCATCAGATGATCGTTCCATTCTCAGAAAGACAGGTGAAATCCGGGGTGATCTCGTTTGGACTCTCTTCATATGGTTACGATATTCGGGTGGCGGACGAATTCAAGGTATTCACTAATGTGAATACCGCCATAGTTGATCCCAAAAATTTTGATCCCGGATCTTTCGTTGATGTCAAAGGGAAAGTATGCATCATACCCCCTAATTCCTTTGTCCTGGCAAGAACGGTAGAATATTTTAAAATCCCCAGAAATGTATTGACCATCTGTCTGGGAAAATCTACCTATGCTAGGTGCGGGATAATTGTAAACGTAACTCCATTTGAGCCGGAGTGGGAGGGATACGCCACTTTGGAGATCTCCAATACCACGCCGCTTCCTGCCAAGATATACGCCAATGAAGGGATCGCTCAGATAATCTTTCTGGAAGCAGATGAGATATGCCAGATTTCCTATAAAGATAAAAAGGGGAAGTATCAAGCCCAGAAGAGAATCACCCTGCCCAAGCTTTAATCCCTCAAAAAGATTTAGGCTGACAAATGGGCGTTGGATTCCAAGGGGGTCTTTGAAAAAGTGTCAGAATACGGCCCGCCTAAGGCGGGCCTTACGCGGTTAGGTGTTAAACACTTAGTCCCGCGCAGGCGGGGCTCCCAGCCCCGGAAAAACGACTTTTTCAGAGCTCTCCCCAAAAAAGCTTGACTGAAATTAACCCGTTTATCGAATTATTTCAAAACTAAAAGAAAGATATTCCGTAGTTTTATTAGTGTTGTGAATTTTTTCACTAAGTCTCAACGTACCACAAAAGCTGGCAAGATATTTTTGGAGTTGCAATATTAGTAGGGGCGATTCATGAATCGCCCCTACACCGATGAAAAAGGAGGATTATGTTAAAGGAGATAAGGATACATGGTCGGGGAGGTCAGGGGGTGGTGACCGCGGCCGAGCTTCTGGCAGTAGCCGCCTTTGAAGATGGGAAATATGCCCAGGCATTCCCCTCATTTGGAAGTGAGCGCATGGGAGCGCCGGTTCAATCCTTCGTCAGAATCGCCGATCACAAGGTGCGTAATCGAAGCCAAATCTATGAGCCGGATTACCTGATAGTTCAAGATAATACCCTGATCGGTGCCATCGATGTGCTCAGCGGACTAAAACCGGATGGAATGGTTCTGGTAGATACGGAGAAGCCGCCTGAAGAGTTGGGACTTAAAACAAAAGCTGAGGTTAGAACTATTCCTGCAACCAAAATTGCCCTGGAGATCATCGGCAGAGCAGTTCAGAACACAACCCTGATGGGTGCTTTCTCCGGCATCACCGGGCTGATCTCGGTGGAGGCGATAATTAAAAGCGTGAAGGAGAGATTCCCCGGTGAGGTGGGAGAGAAAAACGCCCGGGCAATTCAGAAAGCATACGATTTGATGAAAGGAGGAGGTCGTGCCTAAGTCCGAATTTGGATCCACAGAACCGGAAGGAATAGTGGTCAAGCCGGGATCAAGCAAAGAATATAAGACCGGAAGCTGGAGAGTTAAAAAACCGATTTTCAAACAGGACAAATGCACGGATTGTCGCATATGCGTGATGGTCTGCCCGGATGGGGTGATATTCGGAGAGGACAAGAAATACTGGGCGGATCTGGACTTCTGCAAGGGATGTGGAATCTGTGCTGAGGAATGTCCGGTTGATGATATCGAGATGGTACTGGAGGTGAGATAATGAAAAAGGTGATAGAAGGATCCATGGCGGTGTCGCGGGCGGTGAAGGTATGTCGGCCACATGTAATCTCCGCCTATCCCATAACCCCTCAGACCCACATCGTGGAGAACCTCTCCAAGATGGTGGCAGATGGAGAGCTAAAGGCGGAGTTTATCAACGTGGAAAGTGAGTTTGGTGCCGCATCAGTGATTCTGGGTGCATCTGTTACTGGTGCCAGAGCATACTCCACCACTACCTCCCAGGGTTTGCTTTTGATGGCAGAGGTACTTTTCAACATCGCCGGCCTGAGGCTTCCCGTATCGATAACCTGCGCCAATCGCTCTGTATCTGCGCCCATAAACATATGGAACGATCATCAAGATGCCATGACAGTGAGAGATTCCGGATGGATACAGCTTTATGCGGAGGATTGCCAGGAGGTGGGGGACATGCAACTGCAGGCATATAAGATAGGAGAAAATCCGGAGATTTCCCTTCCGGTGATGGTCAACATGGACGGATTCATCCTGACTCATGCCTTTGAACCGGTGGAGTTGATGGATCAGAAGATAGCGGATGAGTTCCTTCCCCCCTATAAGCCCAAAACCTATTTAACCACCAAAAAACCGGTTACCTTTGGAGTCCTAGCGGAACCTCAATATTACATGGAGACCAGATATCGCCTTCAGCAAGCCATAGAGGCGGCAAAACAGGTAATTGATGATGTGGCGGATGAATTCAAGGCAAAGTTTGGACGATATGCCGGTGGGTTGGTAGATAAATACAGGTTAGATGGCGCCAAAGTTGCCCTAGTGGGAATGGGTTCGGTGGTAGGAACCTTGCGAGAGGTAGTAGATGAGATGAGAGAGAAAGGCGAAGAGGTGGGATTGTTAAAAGTCCGAGCTTTCCGACCTTTCCCTAAAGAAGCCATCTATGACGCCTTGAAAGATGTGGATACCATCGTAGTCATGGAAAAAGCCATCTCTTTGGGTTTGGGTGGAATCTTGCTCAATGAGATAAGGGCAGTTTTTTATGGAAAAAAGAAACAGCCCAGAATATGTGGGTTAATTGTTGGGTTAGGAGGAAGGGACGTTCCTACTAAGTCGATCATAGAGGTGGTGAAAAAAGCTCAGTCCGAGATGGTGGAAGATCATTTTTTGGATCTCAGAGAGGAGCTTATAGGAATCGGAGAGTAGTCGTCCGCAGTATCCTAGTGTAATGTCTCATAAATAGCTTTACTATTCTGTCATTCTGAGCGAAGCGAGGAATCTCGTTTTTGAGATTGCTTCGGGACTTTGTCCCTCGCAATGACAGTGTAAAGAAATGTTAGAGACACTACACTAGGAAAGAAGAAAATTATAGGAAAGGAAGAAACTGCAATGAATCAGAAAAAGAAAAAGGAGCCGATCACGGAGAGCTTAGTTGCTCCCGGGCATCGTGCCTGCGCAGGTTGTGGGGAGCTTCTGGCAGCCAGGTTGGTGATGAATGCCGCCGGTGAGAACACTATTGCCACCTGTGCCACCGGATGCTTGGAGGTGGTTTCATCGGCTTATCCTCAATCTGCCTGGAAGATGCCCTGGATACATTCGTTATTTGAAAACCCAGCCGCGGTGGCAGCAGGAATTGAAGCGGCATTGAGGGCACTGGGCAGAGAAGATGAGGCTCATGTTATAGCTCAGGGAGGTGACGGTTCAACTGCGGATATCGGAATCGGTTGCCTTTCCGGGATGCTGGAGCGAGGACATAATGTTTTATATATCTGCTATGATAATGAAGCCTACATGAACACCGGAGTTCAGAGGAGTGGATTAACTCCTTTTGAGGCTTCCACCACCACTGCTCCATCAGGTAAAGTGTCCTGGGGAAAGACCACCGATAAGAAACCTATGCCGGAGATAGCCGCCGCCCATGGCATTCCCTATGTAGCTACAGCTTCAGTGGGGTATTACGCAGATCTACAGAAAAAAGTCAAGAAAGCATTAAGTATCAAAGGACCCAAATACCTTCAGATTCATTGTCCCTGCCCTCTAGGCTGGGCTTTCGATTCATCTTTGACCATTAAGGTGGCTCAGACAGCGGTGCAGACCGGACTTATCCCATTATTTGAGATAGAATATGGAAAAATTACCTCAGTAAGAAAGATAGCCAAGAAGAAGCCGGTGGAAGAGTATTTGAAGCTTCAGGGAAGGTTCAAACATCTTTTTAAGAAACCTGGCGGAGAAGAGGAGCTAAAAAGAATTCAGGTAATTGCAGATCAGAACATGGAGAAGTATCACCTGATCTGAACAAACCCTAAAGTTAAAAAGCGGGCGGAATATGATCTTTCGTCCGCTTTTTTGTTCAGCGAGAAATGTAGAGGTGGAACTTCAGGGCTTGTTGAAAAAGATACATTTTGGAGCGGGATGACGGAGACCCGTCTGGGAATTCCCGCCCATAGGGGAGACAGTTCCTTATCATCCATAGCTCGTAGGCGGGGCTTCCAGCCCCGCATAAATTCGGCGGGCAAAGATGCCCGCCCTACGAACTGTAACGCAGTCGAATTGGTCTGTCTTCTGAATTCAAATTCAATAAAAGTGAAATTTTTCACAAATTTCGCTTGATTTTGATGTGCTAGTTTCGTAATTTGTAAGTTGGAAGATTGTAGAGTATAGAATCGAGTGCTTCAAAAAGATAGATTTTCGTTTTTAATGAGAGATCGGAGGTAGGGATAAAATGTTAAGCAAAGAGGAGCTTATCGCAAAAGCGAAGAAGCCGGGTGAGGATGCAATGAAATTGCACCCTTTTTACAAGGGTAAGGTGGAGATCGTTCCCAAATGTGTAATCAGGGACATGAACGATTTTGCTGTCTGGTATACCCCGGGTGTGGCTCAACCGTGCAAGGATATTGATAAACATCATGAGAAGGTATGGGAGTATACCAACAAAGCCAACACTGTGGCGGTGATTTCTGACGGAACCCGGGTTTTGGGTTTGGGAGATATTGGTCCGGAGGCAGGACTTCCAGTGATGGAAGGGAAGGCGATTTTGTTTAAGTATCTGGGTGGGGTGGATGTCTATCCTCTATGCCTGGATACCAAGGATCCAGATGAGTTGATTCGGGTAGTGAAGATTCTGCAACCTACTTTTGGAGGAATAAATCTTGAAGATATAGCTCAACCCAAGTGCTTTTATATTTTGGATACCCTCCGGCATGAAGCCAGAATCCCGGTGTGGCACGATGATCAACAGGGGACAGCGACGGTTACTGTGGCGGCACTGGTCAATGCTTTAAAGATAGTGGGAAAGAAGATGGATCAGATAAAGGTCTCTATGGTGGGAGGGGGCGCCGCCAGCGTGGCTTGTCTGCGGGTGATGCTTTCAGCCGGAGTTAAGCCCGGAAATGTTATAATGTGCGACATAGATGGAATATTTCATCCAGGTAGAAGCGAATTCAAAAGAGGTGATCCCCGTTATACTTTTTGCCGCACGACCAATGAAGAGGGAAGAAGAGGAGGAATTCCGGAAACCATGAGAGACACCGACGTATGCATCGCCTACTCGGCTCCGGGACCGGATACAATAAAGAAAGAATGGGTTGCCTCCATGAAAAAGGACGCCATACTCTTCGCTTGCGCCAATCCCATCCCGGAGATCTGGCCCTGGGACGCCAAGGAGGCAGGAGCCAGAATCGTGGCAACGGGAAGATCGGATTTTCCTAATCAGGTAAACAATTCGTTGGGCTTTCCGGGAATTTTCCGGGGAGTATTGGACGTCAGAGCTTCCACCATCACCGATGAGATGTGCATCGCCGCCGCACATGAACTGGCAAAGACAGCTGAAAATAAAGGTTTACATGAAGACCATTTGATTCCCACCATGGACGAATGGGAGGTATATCCCAGAGAGGCTGTGGCAGTGGGGCTTAAGGCGATTGAGCAGGGGATCGCAAAAATCAAAGCTTCAAAACAGGAGCTCTTTGATAGAGCCTCGGCGATCATAAAACGTGCCAGAAATCAAACTAAGGTGTTGATGGATTCCGGAATAATAAAACAGCCACCCCCGGAAGAAAAGTAAGAATAATGGTTTTAATATGAAGATACTAAGAGGAGCAGGAAACAGTTTACATCTTATTATTCGTATGAATGTGCGTATGCACTCATACGAGCTTCGCATTGATTTTTTCTCCCACACCTGTTTTTGGCTTGACTTGAAATGCGTATGCATTCATACGAATCCCCCTTTAGTAAAGGGGGATTTAGGGGGATTTTTCAAGTTTCAAATGCGTATGCATTCATACGAATCCCCCCTTCCCCCCTTTTCTAAAGGGGGGATGTAAACAATTATATGCTCCCCTTAGTATGTCTTTTGGTTCAACTGTGGTTTCATATTAACAAAAAAAGGAGTTAAGTATGTCAACGAAGGAGACGGGCTATCTTACTGGGAAGCCCTATAACGTAAAATATTTAACCGATCCCAGTCAAGATGAACTGAGGGAGCTTGCTCTAAAGTACACTCCTGCCATAATGAAAACCGCCTACGGCAACATCGACAAGATTACTCGACTTAAAGCCAGAAAGGCCAAGTTAACTTACTGCATCGCACCGGAATCGGAAAAAGACAACTTCTCCGGAGGCATAATTGATCCAGCTAAAGCGAGCGAGTTGATAGAAAGGCAGAAAGCCTTCATCGAGAAGCAGGGCACAATTATCGCGATCAACGCATATTATGGATATGGCAAAGGAGCGGTTCCCATACAGTGGCTATATACCCTGGAGGCAGCCAATCTGGCGGGCATGCAGCAAGTGCTTGCATTTCCCCGTTCGGCCATAGAAACCAAGGAACAGCTTAGTCAACCGTTCAAACCAAAGTTTCGATTGGTTTTCACCGCAGGACTGAGCCTTAAGGATATGCCGGGCAACCTGGCCATGTTGGTGGACCTGGAGAACTGGACCACTTATGTGATAGGATCGGATTATTTCGGCGAGACCAAGAAGGGCGCTTTGCGAATGCTGAACGAATATGTATACAGATTAGGTGGTTTGGTTCTTCATGCCGGCGCCAAGAAAGTGACCATCGATGGAAAAGCCATGACCATGGGGATCATGGGGCTTTCCGGCACAGGTAAGACCACCACCACTTTCAGCAAGCAAGGAGAGCTGACTCAGCCTATTCAAGATGATATGATTGTAATGTGGCCCGATAGCAGTCTCACCATAACGGAAAACGGTTGCTTCGCAAAAACCTTTGGGCTTACCAAAGAATCAGAGCCAGTGCTTTACGCTGGTAGCATCCATCCGGATGCCTGGGTGGAGAACGTTTTTCCCAACCCGGATGGAACTTTCGACTTCAGCAAAACAAGACTCACTCCAGAGGATGTGGCGCAGCTTAAAGATATGCTCATCGCCTCTGGAGCTCCGCCTGATAATGTAGAAGCCTTTATCAGCGGAAAAGTAAAGATTGATGACGTGGTGGATGAGTATGACACTCCTGATGATGGCTGGGATTTTACCGTGTGGACTCAGAATGGCAGATCCATCACTCCTATGAAGGCAATAAAGGATGCCGCCAGCTTTGATGATATTCCGCCACTAAGATCATTAGGGATGTTAAACCGAGATGAGGGACCGGATGCGGCTGTCCCGGGAATCGTCCGTCTTCACACTCCGGAGCTGGCCGCCGGTTACTTCATGTTGGGAGAAACCTCAAAGACCTCTGCAGCAGGTAAAGAAAGAGGCAAGACCCGCTCACCCTTTACCCAACCATTTTTCCCCAGCCCATACGGACTGCAAGCTGAGAGATTCAGTGAGTTAGCAGCCAGACTGCCAGGATTGCAAACTTGGCTGATGAATACTGGATACGTAGGTGGAGATCAGAGAGATGAAGAAAAGGGAGATGCGCTCAAGGTGAAAATCCGTCATTCCTCTGCCATGCTTGAAGCTATGCTGTCTGGAAGAATTAAATGGAAAAAGGACCCGGATTTTGGATACGAGATTGTGGATGTGGACGCTCCGGAGAATGCCGGGCTTTTAAGCAAGGTGCCAAAGGAAATTCTGAACCCGAAGATCTTCTTCGAAAGTAAAGGTAGAGGTGAACAATACAAAGTTTGGGTAGAGACCATGAAAACGGAGCGGGAGGCGTTCCTAAAGAAGTTCAACGTCGATCCAAACATTATCCAAGCAGTAGTAAATAGATAAGAAGTTAAATGGCTTAGTTTACCTCATCTCTTTAGTTCCCCTCTCCATTTTATGTTGAAAATCCCGCCAGAGGCGGGGGAGAGGGGATAGGGGTGAGGTTTTTAGAATGGTAACCGAAGTTGATTTTTGAGGCTCCTCTCAAAAATTCCAGCCTCTATATTAATGAGGAATAAAAGAACCAAAGGATTGGTTATAGTCTACACCGGTGACGGGAAGGGAAAGACCACCGCCGCTTTGGGCATGGCACTGCGAGCGGCAGGGCACGGGAAGAAGACTTTAATTATTCAGTTCATCAAAAGCTTTAAAAGCTATGGTGAATTAAAATTCGTCAAAAAGTTTGATTGCGGAATTGAAATCAAAACCATGGGGAAAGGATACGTCAAGATCAAGGGTGACAGATTCCCCTTTCAAGAACATGTGAAAGCCGCAAAACGAACTTTAGAGTTTGCTAAAGATCAAATTTTATCCAAGAAATACCATATTATCGTTTTGGATGAAATAAATATCGCCTTAGACAAAAAGCTTCTCCCCATTCAAGAAGTAACCGAACTAATTCAGCAAAAGCCTCCTGATCTTCATCTGATTCTCACCGGTCGCGGCGCCCCCAAAAAACTTATTCAGCTTGCCGACTTAGTCTCCGAGGTAAAAGAGATAAAACATCCTTTCAGAAAGGGCATTCCCGCCCAAAAAGGAATAGAGAGTTGAGACTGTAAAAGTTTGATGCTTGGGTAATAGTCTCAAGATCCCCCGCAAAATGCGGGGGAGAATTACCGAAGCGGGCTGTAAAAGATTAAGGATTCAAATCCGTTTAATCCGTTGGGAATTTTTGTTCCTCAATATATTTTTCAGCCATAAAGGCGGCAACAGTCCCATCGCTTACAGCGGTGGTTATCTGTCTTAGTTCTTTTTCTCTCACGTCACCGGCGGCAAATACTCCAGGTGCTGAAGTTTTTGTATCCTCTCCAGCAATCACGTAACCCCACTTATCCAAGTCAACCTGTCCTTTTAAGAATTCGGTTTTGGGATCCCAGCCCACATAAATAAATATGCCAGCGGCTTCTATGATCTTCTCTTCTCCCGTTTCCCATCTCTTTATGGTAACCGACTCCACCTGATTTTCTCCATTGATGGAGGTAGCCATGTGACTTACAAAAAACTTGAATTTTGGGTTTTTGTGTGCTCTTTCCTGCAGAATCTTCTCAGCGTTTAAGTGAGGCATAAATTCAACCACGGTGATGTTGTTTACGAATCTGGTAAGAAATAAACCCTCCTGAATGCCGGAGCTTCCGCCGCCAATAACAACGACGTCTTTGCCCTGGAAAAAAGCACCGTCACAGGTGGCACAGTAGGAGACACCCCGTCCCTTAAATTTTTCCTCACCGGGGATGTTTAATTTCTTGGGCTCGGTTCCGGAGGCGATGATCACTGCTTTAGCCCTGAATTCCTCATCATCCACCTTTATGGTTTTGGTCTGACCTTTAAGATATGAAGAATCAACCTCTTTAAATGGAATGATCTTGAGTCCAAACTTTCCTGCCTGCTCTTCCATCTTTTTCATAAGCTCAGCACCGCTTATCCCTTTAGGAAAACCGGGATAATTTTCCACCCAGTCTGTGGATGCTACCAGCCCACCCGGATTGAGCCGCTCCAAGAGTACAGTATTCAATTTCGCTCTGGTGGCGTAGATGCCAGAGGTCAAACCCGCTGGTCCTGCACCGATGATGATTAAATCATATATTTTCTCTTCAGCCATAGTTGCTCCCTTCTTGGATCTGTATGTGGAAGGCTGAAGCCTTCCGCTACAACTTTATTCTGACTGTCAGTCAAGTGCACTCGATTCGACTCAGAATACTTTTCTCCGAATCTGATTAGTGCGCAATTTAGATATATACGAACATAAGCCTGAATATAAAGAGGGTAGCCGCCCATTTGGGCGAAAAAGAAGCGCCCAAATGGTCGGCTACCAATTCAAAGTCTATTTTTCGCACAGGTTTCTGTTTATCTTTTATATATGGGAAGCTGAAGCTTTCCGCTACATAATGAATATATTTGGTCTTGCTTTTTAATGCACAAACGTTATTTTAATTTAAACTGTTAGCACCGTGATGTCAACAGTCCTTTTTGGAGGTCTTTGTGCAGGTTAAGCGTCCACAGTGGTTGAAGGTTAAAACTTCCTGGGGCGAGAATTATCGAAGAATAAAATCCCTGTTAGCGCAATTTAACCTGCATACTGTCTGTCAGGAAGCCAATTGTCCCAACATAAGCCACTGCTTTGAACAGGGGACCGCCACGTTTTTGATCCTGGGAGACATCTGCACCAGGGGATGCAAATTCTGCGATGTGAAAAAAGGTGTCCCTCTGCCGGTGGATGAAGATGAACCTAAAAGGCTGGCAGAAGCCGTAAAAGAACTGAAATTACAATATGTGGTGATCACCTCGGTTACCAGAGATGATCTCCCTGATGGAGGAGCATCCATATTTGTCCGGACTATCAGGGAGATCAAAAGATCGATTCCAGATTGCCAGGTGGAGGTATTGATTCCCGATTTTGCCGGATCATTTGAGTCCTTGAAGATGGTTCTGGAGGCTAAGCCGGATGTGTTGAATCACAACACGGAGACGGTAAAAAGGCTTTATCCCACGGTGAGAAAGGGAGCGGATTATCAAAGATCACTGGATCTTCTTCTTAACGTAAGGAGAGTTGACAAAAACATCATAACCAAATCCGGCATAATGCTTGGGTTGGGGGAAAGTTGGGATGAGATCATCTTCTTGATGAACGATTTGAAAAATGCAGACTGTGAGCTTTTAACCATCGGGCAGTATTTGAGTCCTTCTGAGTCTCATTTTTCCGTGGCAAAATTTTATCATCCAGATGAATTTGCAGAGCTAAAAATCGTGGGGGAGAGGATGGGGATTGCGCATGTGGAATCCGGTCCCTTGGTGAGAAGCTCCTACCATGCCAAAGAACAGATCAAATATATAAAGGAGGAGGGATGAAACTTTACTATGCCACTTTTAAATCTCCGGTCGGTGAGATACTTGCCACCCGGACAGAGAGAGGTTTGAATTTTATCACCTTTCCCAAAAGCACATGGCAGAGGTTTTTTTCAGCCTTGGGCAAAGATGAAAACATTGATTTGAAGAAGGATGAGAAGAAGTTTTCGTCTTTGAAAAAAACCTTCAAACCGTATTTCGCAGGCAAGAAGGTCAAATTCAAGGAATCGCTGGATTTGACAGGTGGCACTGCTTTTCAAAAGAGAGTGTGGAAAGCGATGCTAAAAATTCCCTACGGACAAACCAGAAGCTATGGATGGTTAGCCCGACAAGTAGGAGGGAAAAACAAAGCGAGAGCAGTGGGAGCTGCCTGTGGAGCTAATCCCATTCCAATAATCATACCCTGTCATCGGGTGATCAGAGAGGACGGTGATTTAGGAGGATATGGTGGTGGACTGAGTTTGAAGAGGAAGTTGCTCAAAATAGAAGGAGTAGATATTTGATCCTGAAAGCCCTTATTGTAGGTCCGCTTGAAACTAACTGTTACATTCTTGGTGATGAGAAAAGCAAAGAAGCCATAGTTATAGATCCAGGCGGGGATTTTGAAGAGATAGAAAAACAAGTAAAAGAGTTAAATCTGAAGGTCAAATATATAATTTTGACTCATGGTCATTTTGATCACACCGGCGCATTGGCTCAACTTAAGAAGGCAACCGGTGGAGAGGTTTTGATTCATGAAAAAGATGCATCCATGCTTTCCCCATCTGATCAAACCCAACCGTTTCTTATGGAAAGTGGAGCAGATCCTTGTCCGGCAGATGGAATATTAAAGGAAGGGGATAAGATTCAATTCGGGCGATACAGCCTTGAGGTTTTGTCTACACCTGGACATACTCCCGGAGGGATCTCCCTTCTCACAGATAAGATGATCTTCGTTGGGGACTCCCTTTTTTGCGGCTCGATTGGGAGAACAGACTTGCCCGGTGGATCGTTCGAGCAACTCATAGATTCCATCAAAAACAAATTGCTAACCAAGGGGGATGATTATCTGATCTATCCCGGTCATGGACCGGCATCAACCGTTGGAGAGGAGAAGAGAAGCAATCCTTTTTTGAATGAATCTTGAAATCTCAAACTTTAAGCAAGACGGGTAAGAGGCGGGATGAATTCCCGCCACTATTATTGCGAGAGCTTATGATCTATAGGGCAGGGCATTTAGCCCTGCTAACAGAATTTTTCTTGAAATACAAAGATAACCTTTAAGATAGACTAATCTTTGAATAAGAAACTTAGCATAGTATCCTGCGAATTAAACAAGGCTGATTATCACATCCATCCGGATTATTCTCTGGATGCAACCGGGAGCATAGAGGAATACTGCCTCAAGGCTATGGAGTTGGGCTTGAAGGAGATCTGCTTTACCACCCATTATGATTCCGATCCGTTTAGAAAAGATGAAGATCCTTTCATGCGGATAGAAGGAAAGATCGTTCCGTTATCAGAAGATAGTGTGAAAAGATATATCGAGGATGTGAGAAGATCAGATGAGAAATACAGACCTTGTGGGCTTTCGGTAAGAGTTGGTTTAGAGGTGGATTATGCGCCGCACATAGAGGAAAAGTTAAGAGAAGAGTTAACTTGCTTTGAACTGGATTATCGTCTGGGTGCGGTGCATTGTCTGGATCATATCGCCATCACTGCATCGAAGGAGGCGGAGAGGTATTTCAAAAAGAAAACTGCCGAAGAGATGGTGACAGAATATTATAAGACTTTGAAACAGGCGGTGGAAAGCGGGCTTTTCGATGTCATGGCACATCTGGACATATATAAAAAATATGGGCTGGGGTTTTATGGAGAAAAAATTCTTACCGCACATCAGGGACTGGTGGAGCCGGTTTTGGAGCTTATGGTAAAGAATGATGTGGGGATGGAAATAAACACCGGGCTTCTCAGAAAAGGACATAAGGAATTTTCTCCCGGCTTGGAGATTCTGAATCTGGCGCTGAACATGGGAGTGAAAATAGTCGCCTTCGGTTCGGATGCTCATAAAGTGGATCATCTGGGGAAGGGCATAAAAGAGGCGTATCTTTTAGTGGAGAGATTAAAAAGAAACATTGAAGTGAAGAGACGAACAGTCGCAAAGTAAAGTAAGTTTCCTTTTACATGTAAAGGTTTTGCATTTCTGTTCATCACGCGTAGACAAACCTTTATGGCTTGTTAGCCAAGCCATGAAGGCTTGGCTACGCTTTTATAGTTGAAATCATGGAACTTGAAGATAGACTAAATAGTTTTACCAGATTTAATTTAACCCACCGAAGAGGTGCAGTCACTCCCCAGGGCAAAGATCGAATAGTGGAACTTTTGGACGGGGAGGTGGCGGAAAACAGATTTGGCAGATTTGTCTTGGTCAGAAAAAGATTCGATCAAAGCAAACTTAGTCGGAAGATTAAATTGTCTTCCTCCTGGAATATTGATGGGGAACTGTTAGCGCGCATTTGTTCATCCAGAAAACCCAGCGCAAAAGAAGCCTACCAGATCCCTTTTGATCTCAAAGAAACGGTTTTCATTGACTGCGAGACCATCGGTTTGGCAGGAGGAGTGGGGACTTATGCTTTTCTGGTGGGATTGGGTTACCTGAATCAAGAAGAGTCCCGGGTTGAACAATACTTCATGCAAGATTTTCACCAGGAGGGAGCTATTCTTTCCGCCGTAGCAGAAAGATTGGGCGGTTTTAAATTTCTGGTAAGCTTTAATGGTAAATGTTATGATCTGCCGCTTCTGGAAAACAGATTCGTGATTAATCGCATGGATTTTGATCCCACCAACTGGGTTCATCTTGATCTTCTGTTTCCCTGTCGGCGTTTATGGAAAAGACGTATCGGAGAGTGTAGCTTGAGTAACATAGAGCAAAAGATCCTAAGAGTGAGAAGGAAAATAGATGTCCCCAGCTATCTGGTCCCTCAGATATATTTTGATTATCTTAGAACCGGTGAAGCTGAGCCTTTGGTTCCTGTATTTCATCATAACGTCTACGATATTCTTTCTCTTTTGAGGCTTTCTGTTTTGGTCGATCAGGCACTGTCCGCAGGGTCCATAGGAGAGGATTTCTGTCTCGCAGAGATCGAGGACCCCATAGATTTGTATAGTTTAGGCAGAATTCATCAGAATCTGGGCGACTGTCAGGCGAGCGTGAGATGTTTCAAGCAAGCTCTATCTGAAAAGTTGTCGCCTCAGTGGCAACTGGAGATACATGTGAGCTTAGCTTTTGCTTACAAAAAGACTGGATGCACAAAGGAGGCTGTAAGGATATGGCAAAACCTAACAGAAGGAGATTTCCCTTTTTCTCTTTCTGCCCATGAAGAGTTAGCCAAATATTATGAGCACAAAAGAAAGAACTATCTTAAGGCTTTATCTTTCGTGGACAGAACAATCTCCCAGTTAAGCTCCGATCTCTCTTTATCTTTTGCTTCAGGTTACCAAAGGAGGCTGAACTCTCTGGAATATCGGAAATCAAGGTTGGAAAGAAAGATCAAGAAAGCTACAGGTTAAGTGAGGTATTGAATCCTGAGGGCAAGTCCAGCAAGTAAGCCACACTTTGAGATGTAGTCCTTTGAAGGCAAGTTTAAAGTTTGTGGCTTTGTTCATTTCTTAGGGTCTTCTCCAAAATAGTTTTTAATAGACAAGTTTATCTTGGCATCTAAAAGCAAGACTATGTTTTTCTCTACCTCTCCCCCTTTGTCCCCCTCTCCATTTTATGTTGAAAATACCGCCAGAGGTGTGAACCGTATAGTTCACACCAGAGGCGGGGGAGAGGGGGATAGGGGGTGAGGTCTTCACAGGATGACTGAGAATTGTCATTCTTCGTCCCGCCTCCGGCGGGACGAAGAATCTCGCTTCCCAACCCGCATAAAACCAAGATTCTTCACTCCGCGGAGTTTACCCTGAGGCACTCCAGACCCTTCGCTTCGCCCGCCTTAGGCAAGGCTTCGCTCAGGGTGACAAGTGCCGAAGGGCTCCGTTCAGAATGACACAATTGGAGTTCTCGGTCAGCCTGTTCAGAGTATTAACCTCATTACGTTCTTAAGATCCTGATTCCTGTCAAAAGCTCCAGCAACCAAAGTGAAGAAAAGTCAATCCCAAAAACAACCAAAGACATTAGGCTGTCCATTTTTAAGCTTCAAAATTTTGTTGACCTATCTGAGAAAGCAATTATATTAATTGTGGTATTGTTCTCATGACCATCTGTGATTCAAAGTTAATAAGAGGTGGGGATAAATCTGGAAATTTTTGTTGTGTTTCAAGAGATTTTAAATTAAGTCCATCTTTGCAATTTTATGCTTTCTACATGAATTCGTTTGCAAATTGGAAATCAATGGGAGGCGAAAGTAATAAACAAAAGCAAAGAATTGCAGGTTTTGAGTTTTGGCATACTCCTAAGTTGTTGTAGGGCGGGAAAATGTGGAGCTGGATTTGGTTTAAATCTTTTTTTCAAACAAAATCTCAAGCTTATGGCATCTATCTTGCATAAATATATAAAGAAACACTAAAGTTACGGTGAAATTGCTTCATAACAACCTGATCTGGCGAAAGTGATTGAAAGATGAAGGTAAAGATATTATTCTTAACGCTTGTGCTTTTCTGGGTTCTTGCTTTGGCAGATCACCCCACCCATCTAAAGACTATTCAATTTTACCTCGAAGAGTTGGTGACAAGCCGAGATGGTATGGAAAAATATGGATATACCTCTTCCGAGATATTAAATGAAAGACTGGCAAAGCTGAGCATGTGCCCGAGAGATCAAAAAATGGTAGCCGCCCATTTGGGCGCAAAGGGGGATTATGGGGTTGGTTCCCTTTCGGGAAAAAACAGTCTGTCCGATCAGAGATGGCAACAAGCTAAATATGTTGACATCCCCGATATGTTGGTTAACCAGGAAAGTTACGCCAGCTCGTTTAATCAAAAAAATCCTTCCGTTTGTATGTTCCCTGACAGAAGCTTCATCACAGTGTGGGAGGATGAAAGAAATGGGGATCTGGACATCTTTGCCCAAAAATATACTTTTGATGGGAATCCCGAGGGATATAATTTTGAGGTAGGCGAAGAAAATTTTCCTAAAGATCAATACCTGCCTTGCGTTTCAACCATCGATGATACAAGCTTTGTGGTGGTGTGGATAGACGAGGAGAGTTTTAATATCTACGGAAAAAGATTTACCAAAGATCTTTCGCCCATAGGTGATGCTTTCCAGATAAATGATTCTCCCATGTCATATACCACCTGGTCTCCGGCACTCTCCTCCGTCCCGGATGGCAAGTTTGTGGTAGTATGGGCAGATACCAGATCGGGTAACAATATCTATGCCCGCCGATTCGACGCTTTGGGAAATCCACTGGGAGCAAGCTTTAAGGCCAACCATGATGATGGAAGCAAGTTTCATGCATCGCCAAAAGTTTCAGTGAGCCTTTCAGGAAATTTCGTGATCGTCTGGGAAGATTTTCGTAATACGGATGCAGACATATATGCCCAGAGATTTGACTCCATGGAAACAGAATTAGGAGATAATATTCTGGTGAATCTGGACTCATTGAATGAGGATCAATACACTCCCAGTGTGAGCATGGGACCAAATGATAGATTCATGGTAGCCTGGGTTGATCTAAGGCGTGGAGATGAAGCTATATTTGCCCGTTCGTTCTCATTTGAGCATCCTCTGGGGGATACAGTTCTTTTCTCCATCGGTCCAGATATCAGCACGTTGATTCAAGAAAGCCCACAAGTCATTTCTGATACCCTGGGCAGATTTATCATCGCATGGACAGACTGTTCTCCATCCGCTCCTGCCATATATGCTCAAAGATTTGATAGCCTGGGACAGGCTCAGGGTGAGAGGATCATAATTAGCAATTTGCAATTTACCGGCGAGCGTCATAGCCCCTCTTTGTCTGCCAGTCCATCCGGCAGTTTTGTGGTGGCATGGATGGATAAACAGGCAGGAAACTACGACATCTATGCTCAGACGGTCACCTTTGACGGATTTCTTTACGGAACCAGTCTCTTAAATGATGACGAGATGGGAGCCAACCAGAATCTTCCCCGGATAGCTAAAAGACCGGATGCTGGATTCGTAGTGGTATGGGAAGACTGGAGAAGGGGAAACTCAGATATATTCATGAGAAGGTTCGATCAAAATGCCCAGCCCCTGGGAGATGATTATATGGTGAATGACGGCCTGGGTCGTATCTATCATGGAAGTCCGGACGTAGCCTGTGATCTGTCAGGAAACTTTGTGGTTGTATGGGAAGATGCTCGGGAGAACTTTCTTGAAATATATGCTCAATTATTTGATTCTTCCGGTAACCCGAATGGAGGGAATTTCAAGGTAAATTGCACCGGACTGAGCAATAACACCACTCCCTGTTGCGATATGTCCCAGGAAGGGAATCTTGTGGTGGTGTGGTCCTCCATCGAGGAAAACACAAAGAATATAAATGGCAGACTCTTTTCGTCAGAGGGTGAACCTTCAGATACCTGTTTTAAGATAAACGATGATGCCCTCAACGTAAATCGTCTTTCTCCCAGGGTTGCCATGGATAGCGCCGGGGGATTTGTGGTGGCGTGGCAGGATGGAAGAGATGAACGGGATCGGATATATTTACAAAGATTCGCCAAAGATGGCACAAAAACCGGTACCAATTTTGCGGTTTACAGCGATAGACCTGAGCCGGTGCAATATAACGTGGATTTGGATCTGAATCAGAGGGGTGCTTTCGTGGTGACCTGGACTGAGCCTTATCTTTCCTCCACCACGATTTTCGCCCAGAGATATGACAGCTCCGGCTCTCCCCTTGATACCAACATAATGATTGTGGATGAGCTTTCTGCCTACCCGGAAAATCCCAAAGTCAAATTAACCGAAGATGGATACCTTGTGGTGACGTGGACCGATCACCGGACGGAAGGATCGGACATTTATTCCCACATATTCTTAGATGGTTTGCCGCAGGGATCCAATAAAAGGCTGAATACTGATGAGGGCAATGCTTTGCAGGATTTTCCCGACATAGATGTGTCCAATCCGTATCTTTATTCGGTCTGGAGGGATAATCGTATACCAGGATTGGGCTTCAGCATTTTCTTCAACATGATCAACTACATGCAAACAGGGGTTGAAGGTCACCAGGATGAAGAAAGTTTGCCCACAAATTTCGTTCTTTATCAGAATTATCCCAATCCATTCAATCCGGTTACCAGAATCCAGTATGCAGTAGGCAGTAGGCAGACAAAAGCGGTGGACGGCGGACAGCGGACGGCGACCGGTTCCTTTGTCCCCATCACCCTGAAGATCTATAATGTTCTGGGACAGTTGGTGAGAATTCTGGTGGATGAAGAAAAGTTCGCCGGAGAGTATCAGATCATCTGGGATGGAAGGGATGAGGATGGAGCCGAATTGTCCAGCGGCATCTATTTTTATCAGTTAAAGGTAAGGGACCGGAAAGTTACCAGGAAGATGATTCTGTTGAAATGATACTACCACCATGTGAGTTTTAAGCGTAGCAAAGGTCATAGCTTCTATTACTGTCTTTTCTCCGTCTAAATTGGGGTGTTCTTTCGGGGGAATTTAAGCTGGAAATTGCTTAAATCGAGTGAAATTTCTATTTGACAATTCTCCTCCGATATACGATCTTTAAGAGGCAAAAAAATCTTGTCGATGTCTATAATGGGGTGTCCATATGAATTACCTTTTAACCGGTCATCCAGGGGTAGGAAAGACCACTATTATAAAGAAGCTCATTGAGAAACTGAAGCTCCCGGCTGGAGGATTTTATACCGAGGAGATACGAGAGGACAATGTGCGCATGGGGTTCGCCGTGGCCACTCTCTCTGGATTCAAAGGGGTTTTAGCTCATCGCAATTTCAAGAGCAGGTATAAAGTGGGAAATTATGGGGTGGGGATCTATACTTTGAATAGGATAGGGGTGAAGGAGATCCAGATGTGCCTCATGGAGAAAAAAATCATCGTTATAGATGAGATCGGAAAGATGGAGCTTCTTTCACCTCAATTCCAGGAGGTGGTGGAGAAAGCTTTGAATGCTGATAATCCTGTGCTGGGAACCGTCACCTTGGCAAACCATCCCTTTGCTCAGAAGGTAAAAGCTCGTGATGATGTCAATATCTTTGAGGTGACTAAAGAAAACCGGGACGAGGTTTTAAAAACATTGACCAAGGAGCTAAAGAAGATTAAGTCAAAATAATGGCAGATGCTTTTGTGTTTTTCCGCTACAAAATAAATTCTTTGATAGCCAACCTCCAAAGCTATACACACAAAAATAACTGAGTCTAACATCCTTTATCGAAAAAATGATGCCGCACCATTGTTTATCCTGAGCGAAGTTGAAAGATGTATCGTTTTTTTTCTTGATTTTTGCAAGGGAAAAGAATAACATAAGGTTGAGAAAAGCAAAGGGGTAATGGGTATCGGTGCTGTTGATTAAGTTGGTCACCTCGCACGATCATAGTGAGGACTACTTAACCAAAAGAGTTGTCAACCATCCTCCGAAATGGTTGACCTACAAGACCTCTTTTGTCCGCAATATGTTATACGAATTGCTTTTTCAAATCACAAAAATGTATATATAAAAGAGAGGTATTAACAATCAAAAGAAGGAGGGATTGTAATGAAAAAGAAATTCAATCAAGTGTATCAATTTAAGATCACTCTGAAGGGTAGCAAAGCGCTAATTTGGCGACGAATACAGGTCCCGGAGACTTATTCATTTTGGGATCTACACGTGGCCATTCAAGATGCTATGGGTTGGTTAGATTATCATCTGCATGAGTTCGAGATGGTCGGTCTTTCAACTGGTTTAAGTGTAAATATAGGATTGCCCGATGAAGAGTTCGATAGAGAAGTTCTTCCAGGATGGAGACAAAAAATAGCCGACTATTTTTCTTTGGAAAATCGATCGGCAGATTATACGTATGATTTTGGCGATGGTTGGAAACATAAAATACAATTGGAAAAGATACTTACCAGAGAAAAAGATATTATTTATCCCATATGTATCAATGGAAAAAGAGCATGCCCCCCTGAAGATTGTGGGGGAATCTGGGGGTATGAAGATTTTTTAGAAATCATAAGAGATCCCAATCACGAAGAGCATGAACGAATGCTGGAGTGGATTGGTGGAGAATTTGATCCAGAACATTTTGACCCCCAAAAAATTATTTTTGATGATCCGGATAAACGTCGCAAAATAGCATTCGGGTAGAAGACGCACATCGACTGACAGCGGATATATGGCTCGTTTACGCTCATCCAAATTGCTTTTGGCAACTTCTTTTACTCCTCGCCGGTTAGCCGCGATCTGGTATGTCGTGGATGAGTTGCAGAAACTCTTACCCGCATCTTTCGACAAACTGGGTGGTTTAGAGTTGGGTGGCATTCCGCAACAAGGCGGTCGCGAGAACCTCAAAGAGATAGAATGCTCACTTGCTTCGGTTTTTACCTTGGATCAACTCGAGCGTTTAGCACAAGAGTGCGGCTAATACCGTGTTTGCAACGCTTGGCTAAATTGTCACAAGGCAGCCTCGTAAACACGCAAGATGTTACACGGCATTAGCTGTAATTTAGGTGTTGGGAAGGAATGATCTTATGTTGATGAAGATTTATGAACGCTTAAGCCGAGTATATGACCTTGATTGGGGAAAATTCGCAGAGCAATATGTGAGTTTAATTAACCAGCTTTTGGATGAACGTGGCATTACTCGAGCAAGAATTCTCGACCTTGCCTGTGGAACGGGCACCTTGGCGGTAGAGCTTGTTAACTGTGGACACATCGCTTGTGGCATAGACATCTCGCCGCAGATGATCGAGATAGCCAAATCGAAATCAATGGGGTTGTCCAACGTCTCTTTCAAGGTGCAGGATATGACCCAGTTTTGCGTTGAGGATAAATTTGATGTAGCTACATGCACATTCGACTCTATCAACTATCTGCGCAACACAGATGGTGTAAAAGCGATGTTTTATCGCATTACTACGGTTCTTCATAAATCGGGGTTATTTGTCTTCGATTCTAATACGGATCGATTATATGCTAATCGTCATAAGGGAACGCACGAGCGTGAACTCGGTGGAGAGTCTTTTGTTCAAAGGCTTAGCTATGATCCAATAGAAAAAGAAGCAATAACGGTATTTGAGTTTTCAGATATGACTATTGAAGTTCACAAACAACGACCTTACGATTTGGTAGAACTTGAACCTCTTCTTTCTGATGCAGGTCTGCGTATAGTCCACACGTTTTCGGGATTCGATATGAGACCCTATAATTCTGAGAGTGAGAGGTTAATTTGCATAGCTGAAAGAGAAACAATGGGCAACGGCGTATAACACAAAGTTTACTGCGATATACTCCTTTTGGTCATTTACCCATCAGGACGTAGGCTTCGTCCACATCGTAAACCCTGGGAACATTATATGAAATTCTGCTTCCCTCTGAGAAAAATATTTGGAGGTTGAAAATAAGTTAGTATGGAGGTAAAAAATGAGCAATAAATCTAAATCACGCAAATCCTGGCAGGAAAAATTGGCAGATAGCAAAGGTCTGCCAAAAGTCGAAAAGATCACTGATAAGATGAGTAAAAGATGGGGGACAGGCACGGTTGTCATTCCGGCGCCCAAAGAGGTAGATGAAATCATGAAAAAGGTTTCTAAAGGTAAACTTATCACCATTAATGAAATTCGCAAAAGGCTTGCCAAAAAACATGGTGCTACAATTGGTTGTCCCATAACTACTGGAATTTTTGCCTGGATTGCGGCTAATGCCGCAGAGGAAGCAAAAACAGAAGGAAAGAAAAGAATTACTCCTTACTGGCGGACATTAAAAACAGGTGGAGTTATAAACGAAAAATACCCTGGTGGAGTAGAAGGTCAAAAGAAACTTTTAGAGAGGGAAGGAAATAAAGTAGTCCAAAAAGGCAAAAAATATGTGGTCGTCGATTTCGAAAATTTTTTAGTATCGTAGCTCAAGCATGTGCTTCCGTATGATTCGTAGGATAAGGCTACTTGACAAAAAGAGATGTCAACAGGACTTATAATCTTAAACACATTTGAAGAAAACGATACAAGGTGATGCTCAATAATAAAAGAAAAAGTCAAAAGGAGTAAAGCCGTGAAAGTTACCATGGCAATTCCATCGTATTGGGGAAGGAAATGTCTTGTAGATCATGCATGTTTGCAGCACTGCTTGACTCTTGCGGAGGTAAACTCCAACTATAGATATGCTACTTCACACAAAGGCGCATACTTGTTTTGAAGAGATTATATATAATTGGTCGTCTCATTTGAATGATAGGTGATAAAGATGCGTAAGATGAATTTTTTAAGCTTTTTTGTTTTATCTCTGATATTTTTAGTTCCTCAAGCAACTCCAAAGGATTTAAATCTCAAAATAGTTTATGATAATAATCCTTACAACAAAGAGTTGGAGACAAGATGGGGTTTCTCCTGTTTCATAGAGGGAGCGGAAAAGACGATAGTCTTTGATGTCGGCGGTGAAGGCTCAGTGCTTCTTAAAAATATGGAGAAGCTTGAAATTGATCCAAAAGCAGTGGATGTGATAGTTCTGTCTCATATTCATTACGACCATATCGGTGGTCTATCCGACTTTTTGAAGAAGAATCCTAATGTCACAGTTTACATGCCGAAATCTCTTCCCCAAAAAGTTAAAGATAAAGTGAAAAAAGTAGGTGCTAAATTGGTGGAGGTCAAAAAGCCAACCAAGATCTGCAAAGATGTCTATTCCACCGGGGAACTTGGGGGTTGGATTAAAGAACAGTCCCTTATAATAAAAACAACCAAAGGGGCCGTGGTGATAACAGGTTGTGCTCATCCAGGGATTGTAAATATAGTTAAAAAAGCAAAAGAGATGGTTAAAACCGATGTTTATTTGGTATTAGGTGGTTTTCATTTATGCTGGATGAATGGCTGGCAGATAAAGGGGATCGTCAATGGAATTAAAAAGGAAAAGGTGGAGAAAGTGGCTCCTTGCCATTGCTCAGGTGACCTTGCCCGAAAATTATTTAAAAAAACGTACCAAGAGAATTTTATCTCTGTAGGTGTGGGGAAAAGGATAAAAGTAGAAGATGCTTTCCTGTCTCCAAAAGACAAAAGTAATTAATACAAAAACAAGAAATGCGTATGCATCTTCGATAAACTTACATATGCGTATATTCATACGAACCTCTCACCCTAACCTTCTTCCACAAGGGGAGAGGGAACTTTGTAAATTCCCCCTCCTTCGATGGGAGGGGGTAAGGGGAAGGGTGATTATGTCAATTTATTTAATTCGTTTGCTATAGATAACTAATGGGGATAGATTCTAATTTTCTTAAATTGCTAATTGGTGGCTTTACCATGGGCTGGGGACCCTGTCTTGCCTATTCTGCCCCTTTGCTTTTGCCTTATATCGGAGGCACAAAAACGGGCTGGAAAGCTGGTTTAAAAATCGGAGTGATGTTTTCGCTTGGCAGGCTTTTAGCTCTTGTGATCTTGGGTGGAGTTGTCACTTTTGCTTTCAGTTCCATCAACCGATTTTTCCCACCTCATAGATCAGGTTACCTTTACCTCTTCATAGCTCTTTTTATGATAACACTGGGCATTTTTATCATTTTAGGTAAAGGATTTGGAGTGGGGGTTGGCAAAATAGTGAAGAAAAGAATATTAGATAGTGGTGCCGAGAGCATGTTGTTCTTGGGCTTTTTGATAGGCATCTCACCCTGCGTGCCGCTTGTAGCTGTTCTTACCTATATCGCCTGTGTAGCAGATAACATTGGCTTGGGCATCTTATATGCTCTCTCATTTGGAATAGGTGCGGCGGTTGCTCCAATAATACTCGGGGCTTTAGTGGGCATCCTTCCAGAAAAGCTGTTTAAGTCGGCTAAAGTGCTCAAAGCTTTTCAGATTGTTTGTGGGGCGGTTCTCATCCTTTTTGGACTTCAACTCGTCTATTATGTATTGAATCTGCTTTCTTGAAAAATAGCAAAGAAAAATGAAGTTCGGATATGGAGTATTTAGGCGGAACATCACGGAAGGACTGACATGAACTTTTTTGGTTTAATATTGGGTGCTTTCATGTTGGTGGTGATTGGTCTTTTCCACACCCTTGTTATCAAAGTGGAATATCACTTCGGCACCAGATTATGGCCAGTCTTCCTGGTTATTGGTCTTTTTTGTATGATTGTTTCTTTTTTGGTAAATAGTAGCCTCATATCAGGCGTCCTTGGTATTGCAGGATTTTTATTCCTTTGGAACATTCATGAGATCTTTAAGCAAAAGGAGCGTGTTAGAAAGGGATGGTTTCCCAAGAATCCTAAGAGGCAGATATGATGTTCTATGGCATTACGCTTGACAGCCTGTATCCGGTTCTCCTGTCAACAATGGGGACGCAAACAGGCAGAACGCTTTTGATTAAACAGCGGTTTACCCTTTGCTGAGCAAAATTTATGATTTTTGAATTTAGAAGGTGGTTCATGTGGGAAAACCTGAAATGGCTTCAGTATCATGATCTGGAGGGTTCTAACAATTATTGATAATATCATGATTGAACTTTCACGGAAATTAGAGTGCTTGAAAAATATATTGTCCGAAATGCGGAGTATACTTGTTGCTTATTCAGGCGGAGTGGACAGCACATTTTTGCTTAAAGTGGCAAAAGAGGTGTTAAAGGATAAAGTGATCGCTGTCACGGCAACCTCAGAAATATACCCATCAAAGGAGCTTGAAGAAGCCAAGAAAAATACAAAAATGCTCGGCGTAAGACACATCATTATTAGCACAAACGAATTAGATGATCCAAACTTTGTATCCAATACTCTGGAAAGGTGCTATTACTGTAAGAAGAAGTTGTTCTCTAAACTATTTGAATTGGCGAAAAGATATGGCATAAATTACGTGATTGACGGTTCAAATTATGATGATGTAAGTGATTTCCGTCCAGGTATGAGGGCGGCTTCTGAGTTTGGTGTAAAAAGTCCCTTAAAAGATGCTAAGCTCACCAAAGAGGAGATCAGAAACTTATCAAAAAAGATGAATTTGCCCACATGGGATAAGCCTTCTTTCCCTTGTTTGGCAACCAGATTTCCATATGGCAGTAAAATCACAAGGGAGAAATTATTGAAAGTTGACCAGGCGGAGGAATTTTTGGCAAAATTTGGAATCAGGCAGTTAAGGGTTAGAGATCACGGAGATATAGCGAGAATAGAGGTTCTGAAGGAAGACATGCATATATTTCTCAATGAGGATGTGTCTAAAAAAATCGTGGATAGATTCAAAGCTTTAGGATATACATATATTTGCTTGGATCTTTTGGGTTACAGAAGGGGCAGTATGTCCGAAGTCTGGATCCGCGGGAAATGAGCCATTAAAAAGGAGAGGTTAGATTTGGATAGAGAGAAAATTAAAAAACTTTTAGAAAATGTCAAAGCTGGCAAAATAGAAATAGACGATGCATTAAGAATTTTGAAATCCTTTCCCTATGAGGATTTGGGTTTCGCCAAGATTGATACTCATAGAGATTTAAGAAAGGGTTTTCCAGAGGTAATACTCTGCAAGGGGAAGACCATAGAGCAGATAGCAAAAATTGTAGAAAGGCTTTCATTTCCCATGGATCCTGCGGAAAAAAACGCATTTATCATGGCTACCAAAGCCGAGAAGGGGGTTTATGAAACCATAAGGAATGTGAGAAAAGATGCAGTCTATTATGAGACCGCCAAAATAGTGCTTGTCGGACAAAGGAAGAGGAAAATGGGAAAGAAAACTATTCTGGTGGTTAGCGCTGGAACTTCTGATTTGCCAGTGGCCGAGGAGGCGGCGGTCACCGCAGAAGCTATGGGAAATACTGTTGAAAGGCTCTATGACGTCGGAGTTGCTGGAGTTCATAGACTTTTCGACAATAAAGAAAAGTTGTTTGGTGCAAACATTATTGTGGTGGTGGCTGGGATGGAAGGGGCTTTGTCAAGTGTAATCGGAGGGCTGGTAGATAAACCGGTGATTGCGGTTCCGACCAGCGTTGGCTATGGTGCCAGCTTCGAAGGATTATCCGCTTTGTTAACCATGCTGAACTGCTGTGCACCAGGCGTGGTGGTGGTAAATATAGATAACGGATTTGGGGCTGGATACTTTGCAAGTTTCATAAACCAAATGGGAGAGGAAAAATGAAGATAGCATACTTTGACTGTTTTTCGGGCATTAGCGGGGACATGATCTTGGGGGCGCTGATAGATGCCGGGCTTGATCTAAAAGAGCTTGAATCGGAGTTAGATAAGCTGAAAATCTCTGGATTTAAGCTGAAAGCTGAGAAAACAGAAAAATTGGGAATCTCAGGAACTAAATTTAAAGTGGATGTAATAGAACACCATGTGGAGAGACATCTAAAAGATATGATTGAAATCGTAGACCAGAGTGATCTAAGCGACGATGTAAAAAATTTAAGCAAAAAAATATTCAAAGAATTGGCCACAGTTGAAGCAAAGATCCACAACAAAAATATCGAAGAGATACATTTTCATGAGGTTGGAGGATTAGATTCCGTCATCGATGTGATCGGTTCTGTTGCGGGTATAAAAAAGCTTGGCATTGATGCTTTGTATTCATCCAAAATCCATGTGGGCACAGGTTTTGTTGAATGTGAGCATGGGAACTTTCCAGTCCCTGCCCCAGCCACCCTTGAGTTGCTGAAAGGGATACCAATTTATTCCAAAGGCATAAAGGCGGAACTGGTAACACCAACCGGTGCCTGTGTCCTTAAAAACTTATCCAAAAGTTTCGGAATTATGCCGGAAATGAAGGTGAGGAAAATCGGTTATGGTGCTGGGAGTAGAGATCTGGAAATACCGAATTTGTTGAGAGTCTGTATTGGTGAAACCAACCCGGGGGAATATGAGAAGGACGAAGTTATTCTTATCGAAACGAACCTCGACGATATGAGTCCAGAACTTTTCGATTACACCTGTGAGATGCTTTTGAAGCAAGGTGTCCTCGATGTTTTTATGACGCCGATATTCATGAAGAAGACCAGGCCGGCAACCATGCTCAGCGTTCTTCTCACTTCGGACAAACTCGACAAAGCTCTCTCAATCATCTTTACAGAAACAACCACATTGGGGGTTCGGATTCAAAAGTTAGAAAGAAAAAAGCTTGTAAGGGGAATTATTCCGGTGAGGACAAGATTTGGGGAGATAAAAGTGAAAGTGAGCAGAATCGGGAGACAAATCAAAAATATCGCTCCCGAATATGAAGATTGCAAAGAAATCGCAAGCAGACAACAAATCCCCCTGAAAGATGTATGTGATGAGGCCAGGGGAACTGCCCGAAAAATGTTATTTGATGAGAAGAAAACTAATTGAGAAGGCAAAACTCATTCATATAATACTTTTCTCTTTTAAAGATGTTCTATAGCATGTCGAAGAAGGGGCAACTTTGTGTCAGAAATAAATGAGTTTGTATTCGTGAAGCAGCCCGCAGGGTCCACAGGATAGGACTGCCTGAGAAAAAGAGTGGTTAACCACCTCCAGGATGGTTGATCTACAAAGTCTTGCTACGCAGAAGTTTAGACATAGCAGGAATGGTAGGCGACAATTCTCTTATTAAGAAAGCAAGGCGATGAATATAAAGAAGATTTGTTGACATAATTTCATAAGTATCAGGTAAAATGTTTTCCAAAATTCAAATAGGAGGGAACATAAAACTTTTTCGCATCTTTTTTATTGGAATAAGCTTGGCGGCCAGCTTATGGTCTTTTGGCTATGCTGAGAAGTTAGATTTGACTAAAGCCAGCACCTCTAAAACGTTTAAGCAATACGATGCTTACATTAAGGGGAATGTGCCTGAAGAAGATGCTTTTGTAGCAGTTCAGCGCGTTGCGGAGCCATACATTCAAGAGAGGCAATGGGAAAAAGCGGCGAATGTCTTCAAAACCTATCGACCCTTGTTTGAAACCATGGATACACGTTTCGAAAAAAATATTGCAATGATCGAGGCAAAAGAAGAAAGCCTTGTGGTTACAAATCTGGGTTCAGGTATCAATACAGACGCTGACGAATATGCACCGGTGCCTTCAGCGGACGGATTGCGCTTGTATTTTCTGGGTCGTCATAGATCTGATTGCTACGGTGGGGAAGATATATTCGTTTCGGAACTGCAAGATAGCACATGGCAAAAAGCGGTGAATCTGGGAAGGACCATTAATACAGACCGGAATGAAGCTATCCTCTCTATTTCAGTGGATGGAAATAGAATCATTCTTTTCGGAAATTACGACCAGAGCTTTGGAAGAGGCGATATTTTTTATACTGATAAAACAAAAGAAGGCTGGGGTGATATTCAGCATTTCCCAAAACCAATTAACAGCCAATATTTTGATGCCGACGCATCTATGACCAGTGACGGCAAAGCCATATTGTTCACTTCTGATAGGCCCGGTGGCATTGGGGGGTTCCATAAAAAAAGAGAGCTTTTCCACGGTGGTTATTGGGGCAACACTGATATTTATGTCTGCCTGCTTACCCAAGAAGGCTGGAGTGAACCGATTAATCTGGGAGCTACAATCAATACCCCTTATACCGAGCGCACGCCTTTTCTACATCCCGATGGCAAAACCTTGTATTTCAGCTCCGACGGCCATTACGGGCTGGGCCGGCTGGACGTGTTTAAGGCGGTTCGCTTGAATGAGGAGACCTGGACCGAATGGAGTGAGCCTGTTAATCTGGGGAAAGAGATTAACACCGCTGGTAATGATTGGGGTTACAAAGTTGCTACCGCCGGCGATGTTGCTTACTTTTCAGCAAAGGATAAGAGCGGTGGTTACGGTAAATTTGATAATTATTCCATCCCTCTGCCAGAAGAAGTTCGCCCCCCCCGGCGGTTGCAACCATTAGCGGCAAGGTGATGGATGATTCCGGTAATCCGCTGGAGGCCGCCATAAAATGGGAGGACCTCTCAACCGGCAAAAATATAGGGCAGCTGAAGAGTGACCCTCAAAACGGAAGCTATTTTATTGTGCTCACGCTGGGCAAAAACTACGGTTATTATGCCGAAAAGGAAGGCTATTACCCGGCTTCCAATAATATCGATCTGAGAAATGAGACAGATTCTTTAAGCATCACAGAAGACATCGTTTTGCGTTTGATTGAAAAGATCATAGAAGAAGAGATTCCCGTACGGATTACTAATATCTTCTTTGATTTTGACAAAGCTGAGCTTAAGCCGGAGTCCTTTCCCGAATTGAATCGTCTGGCTAAGATATTGAAAGAGTACCCTGATACGAAAGTAGAAGTATCAGGCCATACCTGTAGCATAGGGACGGAGGCGTATAATCTTGATTTATCAAACAGACGTGCACAATCAGTGGTCAACTACCTCATTTCCGTCGGATGCGATGGAGCAAACTTAATCTCCAGAGGCTACGGTGAGAGCAAGCCAATAGCCAGCAACGAGACAGAGGAAGAGCGCGCTCAAAATCGGCGAGTGGAGTTCCGTTTCGTGAAGCAATAATAAGGTAAAGAGTGTGTTTAGTAGTGGTGGCGAAATTTTTCTTCTTGATTTTTGGACGGGAATCGGAGAACATAAGGCTAAGAAAAACAATATTTGGCCTGCGAAACTTGATCTGGGGAGGGAATATCTTCGTCTCAAAATTGTATAGAATATGAAAAAGGAAAAATTAACCTTAAGATGGAAAGGAGTTATTATGAAAAAGCTACTTCTATGTTGCGGTGTGCTCTTGGTTTATTTCTTTCAAACCATTCCAGTTGCGTATTCACAGGAGGATAAAATGGCAAGTTTCTCGCTTCGGGGATTAGAAGCTCCTTCTCTTTCGGATGAAGCCAAAGAGTATCTGAAACAAAACGGCTTTGTTGTTACTCCGGGACGTAAAAAGGAAATGTATGATATATATACTGAATGCAAAAAAAGCAGCCAACCAATATTCGTTACCACCGACGCTGTTCTGCATACCTGCCATATCTTCTTTGACTATCTTTTGCGAATACTTGAGATAGAAAAGCTCTATGATAGAGCTTCAGAGCTTACAGATAAAATGATTGATCTCTCCATCCAGCAGTATAACCAGGCAGAAAATACGGACGTTAAGGAAGCGGCAAGATTGAACATAGGTTTTTTTGCAGTGGCTAAAAAACAGTTTGACCCGGATTACCAGGTTGGCTATGGATTGGATGATATTGTGAATAGAGAGATCGATAAAATAAGAGAACATAAAGGCTTAGAATTCAGAGAGCTTTTGACATATGTCGAAAATCCCAGCCTTTTTACCTCTCCCTATGCATATGAAGATTATAGCCAATATATTCCCAGAGGTCATTATACCAGGAATGAGAAATTCAAGAAGTATTTTAAAGCCATGATGTGGTATGGTCGCATTGATTTCAAATTAAAGCCTGGTGCAAAAGAGCCTGCGATAACCCATGGCCAGATGATGACCCTTCAAGCCCTTTTGATGACAGATGCGCTTATGAAAGACCAGGAAGCCTATCAGCTTTGGAAAGAGATCTATGAACCGACTGTATATTTTGTTGGAAAAACGGACGATCTGTATGCTGATGATTACATGAAACTTGTGGAAGAAATATTTCCTGCACAAGGCACGGTTGATGAGTATGGTGACAAAAGTAAATTGTCGGAATTCATTGATGAGGCGATGAAACTGAGACCTCCGAAAGTCTTGTCGGGTGCAGCCTTTGTTGAGGATGGTGAATTTGCAGTTACAACAAAAGGTTTTAGATTTATGGGGCAAAGATTTATTCCTGATTCATATATGTTTCAGGAGCTTGTTTTCGGGAAAAAAGACAAAAAGGAGATTCTTCGTTATACAGGGAAGGAGAAACCTTTCACTATGGAAATCATCGTGAACAGAGGACCAGGCAGGGCATTTCCGCGCGGTTTAGATATATTAGCTGTGCTTGGATCAAAGAGGGCTCTCGAAATCTTGGAGAAAGACGGTGACACTAAATATACATATTATTATGAACAACTGAATAAACTGAAAGGGGAGTTTTCTTCCAAGACTCAAGGGGACTGGAAACAGAACCTCTATTGGAGATGGTTATACTGTTTGCTGCCGCTTTTGGAAGAGAGAAAGGAAGACAACCTGCCTAAATTTATTCAAGGCACAGCTTGGACAGACAAGGAACTTCAGACCACGCTCGGTTCCTGGGCAGAATTAAGGCATGACGTTATTTTGTATGCAAAACAAAGCTATACCCCGTTGGCAACGGGAATACCTCCAAAACCCAAACTTACCCATGGTTATGTTGAACCCTACCCAGAAGTCTATGCAAGAATAGAAGAGATGATGAGAGACATAAGGACTAATCTTGATAAGCTTGGCATTTCACCCGAAGGCGTACCCGAAAAGTTAAAATCTTTTGAAAATCTTTCAGATAAGCTCAAGACCATATCAGAAAAGGAGCTCAAAAGTGAGGCGCTGACCGATGAAGAATATCAACTCATTTGGAACATCGGTGGCAAGCTTGCTTCAATGAAAAGCTTCTCGCCTGAAATCATGGAAAAGATAACCTCCGGCACCGACGAAAGGATCAATCTTATAGCTGATGTGCATACTGACTTAAATACCGGGAAGGTTCTTGAGGAAGGTGTTGGTTCTCCCTTTAACATTTATGTTATAATAGAGGATGAGAGGGGAAAAAGAATTTGCCGGGGAGCTGTTTTTTCATACTATGAATTCAAACATCCAATGGAGGACCGTCTGACAGATGAAAAATGGCAGGAGATGCAGGAAAAAGGGGAGAGGCCAGGTCAGCCGGATTGGATAAAAACATTTACTGCCGACTGATAATCGGCTGTTCGGTTAAGTTGCAAAACTGGCATAAAGTTTCTTGTCAAAGTAGGTGACGCCGCACCATTGTTTACCTTGAACGGAGTCAAACCGTGTGCGGCGTTTTTTTCTTGATTTTTGGAAGGAAATAGCATAGCATGGGGCTAAGAAAAGTAAAAGAGATACAGGGATCCGTCTCTGATGCTTCGGGAATAGTCTCAAGATCACGCCAAAGACGGGAGAATTGCCGAAGCAAATGGGCATCCCGCCTTCGGCGGGATACATCAAGAGAGTATAATTTCCCCTGTCATTCTGAGTCCCGCCACAGGCGGGGAGAAGAATCTAAAATCAGATGCTCCGCTCAGCATGACAATTGTGTTTTTAATTCTTTAGGGACTATTTGAGAAACGGTCTCCACGGATACCATTGCATCGTGCTGGTTCATACCGCTTCTAGAAACAGGCGTTTGAAAGCTTCCTTTCTTTCCTTTCTTATTAGCATAATGATGGTGTCCCCTTCCCGGAATCTGGTATCGCCTCTGGGAATTATCACCTCATTTCCTCTCAAGCCAGCAATGATTATACAATCTTTGGGCAGTTGTTGGTCAAGTATGTCCGTTCTCCCGCCAAAGACGGGATCAGGATGAATCCGCATGACTGCTTGACAAAAAGGGTTTAATGGAAGTTTCGTGTTGGTAAAAAGGTTAGATTTAGTTGATAATATGC
>CAZOJT010000021.1:0-42668 GCA_964580215.1 uncultured Ignavibacteria bacterium
TCTATTATACCAATACAAATCTTAAAAGGAAGTCCTTTTTAACGCAACACTATTGCCCCCATCCCCTTCTCCACAAAGTGGAGAGGGGGAGAAAGGGGGAGAGGTAAAACATGAGCCTGCTACTCTCACCAGAAACCATAGCTACATCTATTCCTTTGTTTCATCCGTGCTGGACCTTCTTTTCAGCATCACTCGTTGGTTATCCGCCTCAGCCGCCCGATCATAAAAATCTTTTAGCTTTCGGTATTCATCCACCGGAACCAAAAGCTTTCTTCTCACAAACATTCTTTTATGAATGATTTTGTCTTGTTCAAGTTTGTAAATTGATTCAAACAGTCCGAACGGTTCATCCAACCAAACGTCACTTGGCAGGTGGGCGATCTCGAATTCTGCCGGGATTTGTAACGTCAGTTCGTCTACATTTATGAATTTATAATCGAAGATCACGGGGAAATCTCTTTGCTTTTGAGGGAACATGAGATTAAGATAGTTCTGGGTGTTAAGATTGACTGGAAGGGATAACCTCTCCTGATCCTTTACACCAAACCCTCCTGCTACGAAACTTGCCTGTATGAAGATGTTTGAATCCTTTTCCTCAAAATTTTTAAAATCATATCCAACAAGATAGGGGTCCACCAACCAGGAACTCAAGAATTTGGTCAAAGCCTTTCTTCTCCTCTGGGGCTTGAGTTCGGTCAGAGAAGCTCTGAATGCTAATTCCTCCTGTCCGGTCGCTTGTATGATTAAATTACCGGAGGCGGAGCCGTCCGAGTTAAGCTTGATCTCCCAGAAAGTGTTAGTAACGTTTTCATCCTCCTCGGTTTCTGGAGTGATGGTCAACTCTCCTCCATTCGGCTTAACCACAAGAGCAGATGCTTTCTGATCCTCAAAAGGGAGCCGACCAAACTTACAATTTCTACATGCCGGATCCAACCAGATATATTCGCCGTTTGATGGAACAGCCACCACTACATGGTCAAATTGTTTTACCTTGGGCATGTCGGTCAACAAACTACGGTGACCCTTAGTGGAAAGCAATGCCGGAAAAGCCTTAATGTCTACAACTTCTAAAAGAGCAATCAACAAGGATGTCATGTCCTTACAATCGCCATAACCATACTCTAAAACATCAGTGCGTAGGTGTGGTTTGAAAGCACCGGTTCCGATGGCTATTGATATATATCTTATATGCTCCTGAATGTAGTCGAAAATCGCCTTCATCATCTTTTCTTTTGAGGCCAATCCAGATGTCAACATAGAAGCTAAAAGATTTACCTCTTGGCTGAGAATGATGCTGGATTGTGAAATTTTCCAGTACCACCGAGCGATACCATCCCAGTTTTTAGAAGAGTAGGTTTTGCCATCAAATCTGAACTTGAGCGGAGAAAAAACCAATCGGGAGGCAACGTCTGCGACAGGAGGCATGAAGACTTCTTTTTTTATCGCACCTTTGTTAGAGGCTTCCCAGACGAAGATTTTTTTGCCTTTGCGAAAGTCGATCTTCGGTTCTATGTTGTCGTTGAGAACTTTACATTTGAAGTCAAAATCCTTTGGGGTAATAAGAGTGTAGCTGGAATAAAGCATGGGGAGGTTGGTCTGAAAGAACCAGTCTCCCCAGTATAGCAGACTCCTGAAATGAAGTCGATACTCATATTCCACCACACAGTTTGTGTCCACCCTGGGGAAATAGAATTCTTTGATTTTTGCATCAGAGTAAAGGATGTATTCCGAAAGAAGCGACTTTTCCCGAACGTCGTCCTCATCCAAAAAGAACTGGTCGCCATTTGGATAAATGGTGCGGGCTTTTATTTTAACCACCCTTACACTATTGTTAAAAGGAATTTCCTGATGGCTGTATCTTTTATCCGGATCGGAGAAGATTTTCATTATCCGATGCTGGGTAAAATTTGCCTCACCATTTGATTTGACCTCCATTTTGGCTTCATCTTTAATTATCACCACATCTGATTGGGAGAACATCTCTTGAGTGGGGGTTTTCTTAAAATCGATTTTTTCCCAGGCGAGGAGTGAAGTCGATACCGGAGAGAAAAGAGTGATAATCAAAAAGAGGCAGATCGACAGCAGTAAAATTGGGCTTGAGTATTTAAAATCTTTATCTGACACTTAGAACCATATCTTAGAAAATTTTATAAATCCAAATCAACTATCCTAAAATATATCATTCACCTTGTGCCTCGCAAACAAAAAAAACCTCCATCTTGCAAAAAAGATGTGGGAGTCAAAATGAAACAACCTAAATTAAGAAATTCTTAGAAATTTTTCTTTAGGAAATTCAAAAAAAACGGAAGAGTTGTTTGGGACCAGGTAAGAGCTGTGGAGACATTAAAGTGGGCAGGATACACGGTTAAGGATGGATGACAAGCCCTTGGGATTTCAAGAAGCGGATATTATGCAGCAAGAGAGCCAAAAGGCAGACCGGAGAATATTTCTGAACTGCGAGATACAAGGTTTTTAGAGAAGATAAAGGCAATAAAGTTGGAACGTCCGTTTTGGGGATATAGACGAGTATGGACGTGGCTTGTGCACCGAGAAAAGATGCAGATAAATCAGAAGAAGGTTCGGAGGATAATGAAAGAGCATGGACTTATGGCGACTCAAACAGTTCACAAAGCAAAAAGGACGCCTCAGAGAAATAAGCCGAAGGCGGACAGACTTGGGTAGTACTGGGGTATAGACATGACTAAATTTATGATACCCGTAATTGGATGGACTTATCTGGTAATAGTGCTGGACTGGTATACCAAGAAGATAGTTGGCGGGGACATAGCCTTAAGGAGTCCCGCCAAAGGCGGGAGAAAAGAGCATTGGAGATGGGAGTAAACTCTGAATTTTCTGAAGGAGTAAGAGGAAAGAGATTAAAACTCATATCAGACAATGGCTCACAGCCGACGTCTACATCTTTCATGAGGGATATGGCTACTTTGGATATCGAGCAGATATTTACCTCTTATAACAATCCCAAGGGAAATGCAGATACAGAGCGTGTGATCCGGACTATAAAAGAAGAGATAATCTGACTGAATGAGTTTTCAAGCTTTGAGGAAGCAAAAGAAAAGATAGGCAAATGGATAGAGATTGACTACAACAAGCTTTACGTTCATTTGGGGCTTGGATATATGAGTCCAGAGGAGTTTGAGGGACTCTACCGGAGCCAGATTTCCCTTCTGCAAATCCCCCGCCTTTGGCGGGGTGAAAGAGGTTGCCTGAGGGGATATATAGGATATGGGTTGGTCTGAGAAAATCGATTGCAGAGCTTCTGGCAAAGCCGTTTTTGAATGCGCAATGTCTCTACACCTTTCAGGTATAAAAAATGTCTTGACTGGAGGGTCGCAGTACACCTTTCCAATTAGGAATAGGCTGGAGATTTTTTGCTTCATCTATAATGGTAATGAAGAAAGTTCTACTAATTGTTTCAAACGGTTGATTGAATTTTTTCAAACAAGATTGAAGTACAGCAACCAATTTATGACACATCTACAGATTTTTTATTCTTCCAACCCTTCTTTTCTTTCTTCCAAGTCTAACTTTTTCTCCAGATATTCTTGTCCTATGGATCCTGCGGACCGCTTCAAAAGCTCCTTTAAGTCGCTTCTTGCAAATTGCAAATCCCTTTTGATGATCAAAAGATCGCTTTTGATCTCTCCGGTATAATCTTCCTCATCGGAGAAAACTTTTTGCAAATCTATCAATTTTGATTCGGTTCGAGATATTAAGGTTTCAAACCCTTGCAGAAGCTTTTGGGTTCTCGTCATTTCCTCTTTGAGCTTTTGCACCTCCCCGCTGAATTTTTCCCCCTCCTTTTTCATCTGAGCGACAAATCGATAAAGTTCGGCCAGATCTTGTTTGATCCCTCCCAACTCCTTTTCCAGCATTATCCCCAACGCTTCCACCGCCTCCCCCACCTCTTCAATATCCCTTTTTTGCAATACCATTTGATTCTCCAAGCAAATTAAGTTTTTCAACTTCCTTTCTTATCTTCCTCAATGCACCATTCCACGATGGATCTGATCTCCTTGAATCTGCTATGTTTTGTGGGTGCGTCCAAAATCACCGCCACCATCTCTTTCCCATCTTCTCCTTCCACCATAGTTCCCAGACACCATCCAGATGCCCCATTATAGCCGGTCTTCCCTCCCTTTACGTTCAGGGAACTGAACAGCAGTTTATTGGTGCTCCCGATTCGGTGCCTTTTTTTTCCAGCGTTCAGCGAAACAAATTCATAAGTGGTTTTGCTCAAGATGGAGGCGATGACACTGTCCTGTAGGGCAAAATATAGAAGTTTGGCACAATCCAAGGCAGTGGATATATTGCTCTCATCCAGACCGGTAGGCTCACAGAAGAAGGTATTCTCCAAGCTGAGTTCTTTTGTCTTCAGGTTCATACAAGCCACAAATTCGAAAGGTGAAAGATCAGAGGCACGAGCTAAAACTCTGGTGGATCGATTACTTGAGCTCATCAAACTGGCATGTAAAAGATCACATAAGGTGAAAGTTTCTCCTACTCTTAGCTGAGACCTTCCCGAACCATTGGCGTCTGCTATGGTGATGGTGACGGTATCATCCAGGTTAGGATCGTTTTCCAGAAAAACAAGTGCGCTCATCAGCTTGGTCAAACTGGCGACGGGAAGCTCCTTTTCCATGTTTTTGGCAAATATTATCTCCCCTTTTTTTGTATCTAGCACCACTGCGGCTTCCGACCTTAGCTGAAGCTTATGGCTTTCTTTTGCTTTTTCACTTATGTAAATGGTTTGGAGAGGGACCTCATCTTCTAAGTGTAAATCTGCTTTTTGGGTTTTGTTTAAATCCCAGAGCCAGTTGCCCCACTCAACTTTTGAAATAAAAAACACCAGCAGGATGGAAACAAAGAAATATACAGGTCTTCTCATCGACTATATCTCCTTAAGCCCTTTGGGCAGGGCTAAATGCCCTTCAGGATGAACCCTGCCCTGTGGATGACAAGTAATTGTCTCCCATAGGGGCGGGAATTCCCAGACGGGTCTTTGTCACCCCGCCACGAAGGGCATCCCTTTCAGTAAATCCAATCTTTGTATTATATCTCATCGGTGAAAGCATTATCTCTTTGTTACGCTGTTTCATTTTTTGTTTTCTTAACTATTTGAAATCTGACTCTGCCGCATTTAGGACAGACCCATTTTCTTTGTTTATGAAAAGCTCTTTTTTCCTCCTTCATTTTGGTCTTACATCTGGGACAGTGCATCGGTCGAAAATTAAATAAATTATCTCTTTAGAAATTCTAACGCTCCGATCAACCTTTTGCACCCGAATCTCACTGGATCGACTGTGGGCAGGTTGGTCTCCTCCTCGGTTTTCTCTATCTGTTTTTTCGCTTCCTCCTCGGTTAACTCTTGGGTGTTTAAAGATATTCCGACCACCCTGGAGGGCTTGATCGGCTGGGCGATTTCCTCATGAAGCTTTACCACTTCAGGAAGTGGCGGAATCTTGATCTGGTAGTTCTTTATCTTTTCTCTCCCTGGAAAGTGGCAAAGGATCATGGCATCCGGCAGACAGCCATGGATCAAAGCCAGGGAGACCCCAGAGTAGCCCGGATGGATGATGGTCCCTTGGCCCTCCACCGATAATAAATCATAGGAGTGGGATTTTTCGATGAGAAATTCCTCTATCGCTCCGGACATGAAGTCCCCCACCACTGAATCGATGGGCACCCCTTCACCAGCAATCATCATCCCGCTCTGACCGGTTGCCACAAAGTGCGAATTCCAGCCGTGTTTTTTAGCCTGCCTTGCTATCTCAATGGAGGTGATCATCTTCCCCGTCTTGCAGTCAGTTCCCACGGTCAGAACCACCTTGGCTTTGATCAGAGAGGGATCACCTGTGGCGACTTCATTGTATTTCTTGGATTCCCTCAAGTCGAAAATCTTTGCTCCTTTCAACAAAGCCAGCATGGAAAACTCAGAATCCTCATTCAACATATCATGTAAGCCACTGATCACGTCCAGTCCACTTTCCAAAGCTTGTTTGATAACCTCTCTCCATTCGAGTGGAAGCTTTCCCCCTCGGGGAGCTATGCCTATCAGAAGAGTGGTAGGACCATATTTCAATGAATCCAAAAGGTCTCTGACAATGGGTATATCACCCCCGAAGCCCAAAACATCTAGAACTGACTTTCCCGCTTTGGTGGAATCGATAACTGCCACCACATCTTCGGGCTTATACATTATCAAGCCAGAGGCGGTTTTAGCCTCCAAATCCCCGAAAAAACCTTCAGATAAGATGACTATACGTCTTTTTTTCTGGTGCATAATTTGTTCCGTCCGCAGACCACCGACCGCTGTCCGCCGCAACAAATGATTTCACGGCGGACTGCCGACAGTGGACGGCGGACTATTTTATCAGTCTTTCCCCCTCCCTTGATGAGTCTGTCTCTAAACCTTGGCAATTTTAAGAAGCTTCATAATTTAAACTACAAAATGAGACTAATGATTATTGGGCCTAACTTCTCCTATGGATCCTGCGGAAAATTCCATAAGTCAAATTCTGACCCAGTGCCACCTTCAGTTCTCTCCGTCCTCCCAGGCATAAGTGGCATTCACCACCACCTCATAACCTCTCTTTTAGGCCCTTTTTAGTTCCTCCCCGGAAAAGTGTCCTCCCCCAGATGGGTCTCCGTCAACCCTTTGCGATGCGAAGCTCGTCCCGCAACGTGCGGGACGCACATTCATACGAATTGTTCCGATAAAATCACCAAAGGGTATTGTGATCAGGATAATGTAATCCCGTTAACCATAACAGAGCCACATGTTGCTTGTAGGCCTTCTCCCCGCCTCTGGCGGGGCTACGTATACCCTCAAAATATCCATACAGCCATACCTTCCCAGACGGGTCTCCGTCAACAATAAATCCGCCGCATAATTCGGTCGCCCCTCCTCCAACTCTCTTAAACCAAATCCCAGCGCCTTCAAATCCAGTGAATCTACAAACTTCCTTATAAATCTCGCCGGACGATCTGAGGGAACAAAGTCTTCCAAGGAAGGCGGGAATAAATACTGCTGATTATAATTTGCTCAAATCTCATAACTCATTTAAATCCGCCTCTCAAAAATTCCACCTCATATTATTATATATTATAATTACCCACGTCTATAGGAGCAAGAGGTTTTGAGACAGACTCCCAGGGGAGAGGGAAGTCTCCCTCCCTTGTCCGCCGGAGGCGGATCTGCCTATGGCGGAATGGGACGGATTAAGGGAGGGTGATTGATTTTTATCACCCCGCCAAAGCCGGGTGCACTCCTGTCTTTTTGGTCAAGCTGAAGTCGAAGGCCCTGGCAGCTTGACACTCCAGCTTCCCCGTTGTTGCGGGGTACCCTTACCCCGCAACACGTCTGGTTCGGGGTAGGGGCACTATTAGTGTCCCCAAGATTTAGAGGTTTGTAATTTTCTTTTGGGAGAGGAAGTTACAGACAAAGCAAGCTGCCATCCCAAAAGAATACCCTGATAGAATAAAATAGAGAGTAGTTCGTTTACGATTCGTATGAATGTGCGTATGCACTCATACGAGCATACGAATCTTCATTTGTCAACTACAACCCCAGACACAACACCCGATTTATTTGGCGGGTCTCGCATATATCGCACCTCCCTGAAAGAAAAGGTTCGACCGCTCTGCAAAGAGCGAAAGATATTTAGCCACATACGTTTGTTGTCTCGACATTGAAAGGGATGTTTCTAATGTTAGAAGAAAAATAGCTTCTATTTGCTCAGTTGTCAAGGAATCTTTTATGATATTTGCGAGTTTCGCCTGCGAAATAGAGACATTCATTCTCAATAATTCACGCCTCATGGGCGGCTGCCCCCAAAACCTATTTTTCACAAGATCTAACGCATGATGAAATTAAAAAATGCCGGAGATTGGAGTCGAACCGAAACTTTAGACCTGCAGTTATTACCGAATGCTTCGATTTCTTGATCATGAACGATAAATCGCTGAAAATCGCAACAGCAACCGTAGATTTTTTCCACACAAGACTTCCTGTTTAATGTAAACAACTTAATCAGTTTCACTCTCCATATCCGTCAACTAACGTAGAAATTTTCAACACTCAAGCGTAGAACTCTTACATTCCAGTGCTCGCTATCAAAAAATATTTTCCTCGTATCTTAAGCACAGTCTTTAACTTAGTCTTTTGCTTTCCTTTCTGCAAGTTTTTTGGCAAGCCCTTTGCTTTACTATTGGGCGAAATGAGATGTTAACTATTAAAAGAAAGGTAAGGTGAAAAAAATGTCAGTAATACTTATTCTACTTTTCGCTGGAATCGCAATCGGAATCGGCACTTGGATCGAAAGGAAACATTCTGCGGTTCCGCAAAAGGAGGCAATCAAAGCGAAGCCGAGCCCTTTCATGCAAGGAATTTTTGTTCATCCAGGACATGCCTGGGCGGAGGTGTTTGAACCCAGTTTGGTTGCTGTTGGAGCTGATAACTTCACCAAGTCAGTCTTCGGTTCGGTTGAAGAGCTTACCCTTCCAGAACCAGGGACAATGGTCCGTCAAGGGGAAAAGGTGTGGGAACTGAAAAGAGGAAGGCGTCATCTGGCTCAGACCGCACCTATCACCGGAAGAGTGGTGGAAGTAAATAAAACGTTGGCGGACCGTCCGTGGATGCTGGCTGAAAAGGACCGAAAAAGCAACTGGATTTTGAAAATCCAGCCAGTAAGCTTAAAAAGACAACTACAGAATCTACTTCACGGAAATGTGTTGACTCAATGGAATCAAGCGATTAAAGAACAACTGGTTTCTGTTTTGGGTGTGGCTGGATCTCCGGTTTTGCAGGATGGCGGCGAGATAGCGCCGGACCTGGGAGATAAGTTGACCGACCAACAGTGGCAGAAAGCCAAAAGAGAGCTCTTCAACTGATACAGTGAATCAATAAACGAAAACTATAATCTGAAGGATGAAAAGAAAGGAGAAGTAACCATGGTAGCATTACTGGTAGTGGCAACCTTCATAGTTGCCCTGTTGATTGACGCTTTGGTGCGTCGCGCCCGCAAGGGAAAGTTGGAATATGCGAAAGTCTACAAGCCGGTGGTTGCCAGACGGGCACCGGGATTTCCTCTCGGATATTTCTTTACCCCGGGACACCTGTGGTTGAACCTCAAACCATCAGGAAGAGTGCAACTGGGGATGGATGAATTAATCGGACGCCTGATCGGAAAGGCGGACAGAATTGAATTCAAAAAGCCCGGTGAAAGGATCAACAAAGGGGATCTTCTGGTGTCTGTGATTCAGGGCGACAAGATCATCAATGTCCCATCCCCTATTGATGGAACGATAGAGCAATCGAATTTTGAGTTAGAAGAAAGCCCGACAGAACTTTCGGAAAATCCTTACACCAAAGGCTGGTTTTATCTGATCAAGCCGACTAATTTAGGTGGGGACTTAAAAGACTTTGCGGTTGCCGAGCAGACCAAAACCTGGTGGTCCAAGGAATTGAATCGCTTGCGAGAATTTGTCCAAAGCCACGTGCCTCAACCTGCTCTGGCCGGTCTGACCCTTCCAGACGGTGGTCTGCCTCTGGATGGTGTGATAACCCATTTTGATCAGAAAGCGGTGGAGGAGTTAGAAGCCCAGTTTTTGAATCAGGGAGCAAAAGGAAAAAACTAAGGAGTAGTTAAGAATGGTAAAAACAAAAGGACTTCTAATCGACACTACCAAGTGCATTGGGTGTCAGCTTTGCGCTTTAGCCTGCAAGGAAGCTAACGGTCTTCCTGGAGAGGAGGAAGAGGAGCTTTCCGCCACAGCTTATACCGTGGTGAAGGAAAAAGACGATATCTATTATCGTCGCCTGTGTATGCACTGCAATGATCCCACCTGCAGGTCAGTTTGCCCGGTGGGTGCTTTTGAGAAGACACCAGAAGGTCCGGTGATCTATCATGCTCACAAGTGTATAGGCTGTCGCTATTGCCTGCAGGCATGTCCATTTGGTGTGCCGACTTATGAATGGCATAAACGCGCACCCAAAGTAAGAAAGTGCACCATGTGTTATGAGAGGCAGAAACAGGGAAAGATTCCAGCCTGCGCCGAAGCCTGTCCCACCGGAGCCACCATATTTGGAGACCGGGACGAACTGATCCGGGAAGCACGAAAACGCATAAAAGAAAATCCTGATCTGTATGTGGATCACATATATGGTGAAAAGGAAGCTGGAGGAACGTCGGTATTGATTTTATCATCCGTTCCTCTTGAGACACTCGGTTTCCCCGGCAATCTTCCTGACAGACCTCTACCTGAATTAACCTGGGCTGCGCTTAAAAATGTCCCCAGCATTGCCATTTTCGGCGGCGCCTTCCTCTACGGGATATGGTGGATTATTGATCGACGGATGGAGCTGGCGGAATACAAAAACAAACAGCGAGAATCTAAATCGAAAGAGGACGTTGACAAGTTAGTAGACCAATGATAAAGCATTGGATGAAAGGGAAAGGAAAATGTCTGTTAAACTTCCATTTAAGATAACTTTCTGGAAAGTAGCCTTGCTTTTAATCTGGCTGGCTGGCCTGGTGGCGGCTATCGTCCGTTTTACCGGCGGTTTGGGGGCGGCTACTAATTTAAGTGATAAGTTTCCCTGGGGGCTGTGGGTTGGTTTTGACGTGATAACCGGAGTGGGGTTAGCCGCTGGGGGATTTACCTTAGCGGCAGCCGTCCATGTGTTTCACGTAAAGCGGTTCTATCCGGTCTTGAAACCGGCCATCTTAACCGCCTTCTTGGGATACGTTCTGGTGATCGTAGGTCTTTTGTTTGACGTGGGACGCCCGGACAAAATCTACAATCCCCTTTTCATGGGAAATTTCCATTCCGCACTATTTGAAGTAGCCATGTGTGTTATGTTTTACACTACGGTTTTGTTTTTTGAATTTAGCACCAATATCTTTGAACGTTTAGGCTGGCGTGGACCTAAAAGGTGGATAGGCAAGGTAACTATACCTTTGGTGATACTGGGTGTTGTCCTTTCTACCATGCACCAGTCCTCTTTAGGTTCATTGTTTTTAATCGTTCCTGGGAAATTGTACACTTTCTGGTATTCAGCCGGTCTGCCCCTGTTATTTTACGTCTCCGCTATTGCAGTGGGGTGCGCCATGGTGATCTTCGAATCGCACTTAAGCTTCAGAGCTTTTGGACACCGCCTGAAAAAGGACGTGCTGGCGGACATAGGAAGAATTCTTTTGGTGGTTTTGGTGATGTATCTCCTTATGAAGATTTATGATTTCTACATGCGGGGAGTTTGGTCAGAATTCTTCATTCCTCGAATGGAAACCTGGCTTTTCTGGTTGGAGATTTTGGCAGGAGTTATCGCGCCCATCGTTTTGCTCTCCATTAAAAAAGTGAGGTTGTCCACCCGGGGGTTGTATGCCGCCTCAGTATGCACTATCATCGGCTTCTTATTGAACAGATTGAACGTTTCCACCACGGGTTTCATAGCCTCATCCGGAGTTAGCTATTTCCCGTCCTGGATGGAGATTGCCACCACGCTCGCTCTGGTAGCCTCCGGAATTTTCGTCTTTGCTATGGCGGTTCGTTATTTACCCATATTTGAATATCCTGAAGAAACCTCCCATAAAGTAAAACCAGCGCCAGTTATCGAAGAAGCTTTGGAGCTCGAGACCTTTCAGGATTCTTCTGCCGAAGGTAAAAAGTTTTGACTGAGAGGAGGATGGTATTATGAAAAAGAAATTAACGAAAAAAGATGAGCCCACCTCCAGGGCGGAGTTGAATCCTTGTGTCTGGATGACCGCTGGAGTGATCTCATATAAATTATGTCCATTCAACTATGATTGTGAACATTGTGATTTCGACAAAGTGATGCGACTCCACACCAACTCAAGTGGGCTGGAATCGAAGGCGAAGAGATATAAGCCCAAAACCGCCTTAAGGTCAGAGAATCTCCACACAACCAAACAAGAATCCGAAGAGCCATTCTTCACCTTCTCGGCAGGTGAAGTTGATCAGCGATTACATATCCACCCAACACATCTTTGGGCGCGACAGGAATATGGCCACACTTGGAAAGTTGGAGTGGACAAGCTTTTGGCTTACATTCTCCCTCTCCCTATAAAGGTCGAGCTGTATAGACCTAATCAAGAAATCATCCAGGAGGAGGCATTTGGGAGAATACTTACCGAGGCGGGAACGGTTTTTGTAACTGCTCCGCTTTCTGGACGCTTGGTCCAAATGAATCCACGGTTAACCAAACATCCGGAGTTGGTGCAACAAGACCCCTATGGTGCAGGGTGGCTGGCTATGCTGGACTGGTCCAAAGATCCCTCTGAATTAGAAAAGCTCCATCCCGGGGCTAAAGGAAAGAAATTTCAGGAAGAAGAAGCTCAACATTTGAAAACACTGCTCAGATACAGAGGTGGTGATGCTAACCCGGTGGGGAGAACCATGCCTGACGGAGGAACCGACATTGAGTATCTCCATCAAATCTTGCCCGCTAAACTGTGTCTGAGACTGGTTCGCGAGGTGATCTTCTTGGGAAAAGAAATGTGGTGATTTCATAAAAAGGCTAATAAAAAAATATGGGCACAGCCCCTTCGTCTTCAGGAGGGGCTATTTTGTTTTGAGTTGGAATGAAAAACACAAAAAAAGACTTTCTCCTATTTAAAAAATAGTGTATATTTGTGAAAGTGAAATATCAAGGGTGTAAGTTTTTCCGTATGAAATCGAAAGCAGGTTAGAGTTACTATGTCTTTAGCGTTAAAACTTTTCATCGGTTTATTCTTAGTGATGTTTGTGGGTCTGGCTGTCTTTACTCTTTTGAATATCCAGAGCCAGACCAATGACCTGTTAGAGTTGGTTCAATTAAACGCGCTTCAGGCTACTGATCTGATCAAGGAATCCACCCACTACAGCATGCTCATAAACCGGAAAGAAGATATTCATCAAATATTCCAAAACTTCAGCCGAATGCCCGACTATGAGGTGATTCGGATTTACGATAAAAAGGGTGAGATCATTTTCACCACCCGTCCCGAGGAGAGGCCAAGCAAAGTTCCCATTACCTCGGAGGCTTGTCAGGTATGCCATCGCTTTCCCGAGCCGCTTAAGGCTCTGGCAACTGAAGAACGCCACCGGATCATAACCGCTCCAGACGGACACAGGATTTTAGCCTTAATCAATCCCATAGAAAATGAAGTGGCTTGTTACGGCTCTGGCTGTCATCTGCACCCGGATGAGAAGTTTATCTTAGGGATATTAGATGTGCAGATGTCTTTGGCAACGGTGGATGCAGACATCGCACGCAGTCGCCGTCAGACCATATTGCTATCGGTTGTTTTAGTGATAAGCGTTCTTTTAGTCACCGGATTTTTGATCTGGACATTGATAAGGGCTCCGGTTCGTAAGTTAACTGAAGGGACTAAGGCTATTGCTGCCGGAAACTTAGATTACACCATTCCTCTTAAGCGAAGGGACGAGATCGGTGATCTGGCGAATTCCTTCAACACCATGACTGCCGAGCTAAAAAAAGCATACCAGGAGATCACCCAATGGTCAGAGACATTACAACAGAGGGTCATGGAAAAGACAAAGGAATTGGAGCAGATTCAGTCCCATTTGATTCAGATGGAGAAGATGGCTTCTTTGGGAAAACTTTCCGCCACCGTGGCGCACGAACTGAACAACCCCTTGGGCGGGATTTTGACCTACGCCCGGCTTACCCAAAAGAAACTGGCTTCGCCGAATTTGACTCCAGAACAACTCTCATCTATCCAAGAAGACCTCTCCATAATAGCTGAGGAGACCACCCGCTGCGGAAACATAGTAAAAAATCTGCTACTTTTCTCCAAAAGAGAGATGGGAGAATTCGCCATAGTAGATTTGCATGGGATTTTGGACCGTTGTACCCAGTTGGTGGAACATCATTTGAAATTGAACAATATAAAGTTGGTCAAAGATTATCAAAAGGGGACGGCAGAGGTTATGTGCGATAAAGACCAGCTTCAACAGGCTTTTTTAGCCATCCTGGTTAATGCGGTGGAAGCGATGCCCGATGGAGGAACTTTAAGTATAAAGACCGACTCCGATTCAGATAAGAAAAAAGTGAAAATCCAGATTCAAGACACCGGCTCGGGCATCTCTCCCGAAGACCTGACGCATATCTTCGAACCTTTCTTTACTACCAAGAAAGAAGGTAAGGGAGTGGGCTTGGGTTTATCCGTGTGCTATGGTATCATAGAAAGACACGATGGAAAAATCAATGTTAAATCCACAGTGGGGCAAGGTTCTACTTTTATTATTGAGCTTAAACGACATCCCATGGTTATTAAGAGTAAACAAAACCTTTCAAAATCGCTGATTTCAGATAAGAACACAGCCGGAGGTAAACATGACCAATCTTAACAAAAAAGACAAACCGGCAAGTATTCTCATCGTGGACGATGAGCTAAGCGTGCGTGATTCGCTGACCAAATGGTTTAAAGAAGATGGTTACAGAACAGGTGCAGCCGCCGATGCCAACGAGGCTTTAAAAAAGCTCAAGCCCGGTATTTGGGATATTATCTTTTTGGACATAAAACTGCCTGGCATGGACGGAATGGAGCTACAACAGAGAATTAAAAGTGTCGATCCCAATGCCACCATTATCATGATCACAGCGTATGCCTCCGTGGATACGGCAGTTAAATCTCTCAAGGAGGGGGCATACGACTACGTTACCAAGCCGGTGGATCCGGATTACCTTTCTCATCTGGTCACCAACGCCATAAAGCAGAAGCGGCTTACCTCGGAGAACATTCAACTCAAGGAGCGCATTCAAGAGCTTTATGAAGCGGACCAGATCGTGGGGAAAAGTCCGGCCATGTCGAAGGTCTTCGACATGATCAAAACCGTGGCTCCTACAGATACGACCGTAATGATTAAGGGAGAAAGCGGAACCGGCAAGGAACTCATCGCCCGGGCTATTCATTCCAACAGCGCCAGACGATTTTTCCCCATTATTACCATCAACTGCGGGGGATTGACTGAAGGTCTTACCGAAAGTGAATTTTTCGGACATGAAAAGGGAGCCTTCACCGGAGCTTTATATCGGCGCAAGGGAAAATTCGAGATGGCAAATGGAGGCACCATCTTTTTGGATGAAGTGGGAAACATTGACGCTAAAGCTCAGACAGACCTTCTGCGTGTAATTGAGACCAAACAATTCACCCGAGTGGGTGGAGATGAAATCATCATGGTGGATTTCCGCCTTATATGTGCCACCAATCGCGATTTAGAGCTGGCTGTCAAAGAGGGGAAATTCAGGGAGGATCTGTATTACAGGCTGAATGTCTTTTCCATCTCCATCCCTCCTTTGAGGGAAAGACGCACTGATATACCGCTCTTGTGCAATTATTACCTTAAGAAGCTGGCAAATAGCACGAACAAACCCGTAACCGGTATCTCTCCGGATGCAATGGAAAAATTAAAGCAATATGATTGGCCGGGGAACGTGCGAGAACTGAGAAATGCCATCGAAAGGGCAGTAGTTGTGGCAAAAGGTTCTACCATTACCGTAGAAGATCTTCCTATTCCCTCCACTTCAGAGGCAGTTGCTCAAGACCAGAGCCTGGAGGCGGTTGAAAGAGTTCAGATAAAAAACGTGCTGGAGCAAATGGAATGGAACATAACTCGCTCAGCCGAAATGTTGGGCATTGATAGAGCCACTCTTTATAATAAAATCAAAAAATATGGTTTGCGAAAATAGACGTGAAGCTTTATATACTGCCCCTCCGTTTTACAGATAAAGAACTTTTGGAGGATCTATCTTCTACTCTCTTCAATGTTTTTAAACTACCAGTCTCTCTCTTGCGAGAGCCTTTCTCCTTAAAGGAAGGGTATGATCCGGTTCGAAATCAATTCAACTCCACCTGGATTTTATCTCGGCTTTTGGAACAGGCCTCTGAAGAAAGTTGCAAAATCTTAGGGGTTACCAGCGTGGATTTGTACGTCCCGGTGTTAACCTTCGTCTTCGGTGAGGCTCAGTTAGAAGGAAAAGCGGCGGTGGTCTCTTCCTATCGTCTGAGAGACGAGTTGTATGGATTGCCCAAAAATCCAAAGCGGCTGAAAGAGCGGTTGGAAAAGGAAGCCATTCACGAATTGGCACATACTTTTGGCTTAATTCACTGTCGTGAACCGGCGTGTGTGATGCATTCTTATACTTACGCTGAAGAGATTGATTTTAAGTCCAAAGATTTCTGCAAGTCCTGCTCTGTCCTGCTGGAAGAGAAGAAAAGATAAGTACTTTCTTAGAGTTCAAGCTGTTTTTTGAGAACCCATCTCTATCATTTGAAGATAGCTATGGTGGTTTCTTTTCCCCCTTTCTCTTCATATCCCGGTTCTTTATCTTCACCCCACAAAGCATCCTTTTTCTCCTCTTCCTCCTCTTCATCTATAACATATTCTAGCGCTTCGTTATTTTTATTGAGCCAATCGTGCATAATTACCTGACTGGTGAAAGAACCTCTGCCTCCCGCACTCTTTAACCATCCTTTTGCCCAGGCGAAGATAAAAAACACTACGCCGCCAGCTATGAGTAAAAGAACAAGTACTCTAAATGTCGTATCCAATTCTTTAAATACCCTCCGAGTTCAATAGCTATAGCTCCGCTTCAGGCGGGTATTCTTTCCACAGGATCCTGGTGGACACCCACCGCTCATTTCCCGTGCGCAGGTGTGCCCGTACGGACATACCGCAGGATCCATAGGTATGTACCCTAGTGATCCATACGGTTCACCACACCGTATGATGCATACCATAGGATTGGTGAAGCCTGCCAGCCATGCACGGACGTGCCCGTCTGGGGAACACCAACAGGAGGCAAAGTTCCTGCCAGGTTCTATACAGGATGACCGAGAACTCCAATTGTGTCATTCTGAACGGAGCGAAGCGGAGTGAAGAATCTTGGTTTTCTGCGGGTTGGGAAGCGAGATTCTTCGCCCCGCCGGAGGCGGGGCGAAGAATGACAATTCTCAGTCACCCTGCTATAAACTTTGCAAGAAAAAGTATCAGGAGTAGCTCCTGACACAATTTGGATCTCAAGAGATATCCCTGATACCGCTTTTTCATTTTACTTCGGCGATGCCAATCTTGCGGTGCGTTTCCGGCTAAATTTTGGATTTTAGAAAGGGAGCCCAGACTATCACGAATAAGAGGCGGTAGATAAAGGATTCTCTCAAACGTTGGTTGTCTCTGAACTCCCTTTTCAGATTGTCAGTCTGTTTAGTCAGTCTTAAACTTGCTTTTTTCCAATTTAGTCAATTGTCTTTGTTTAGTCAACCAAAAAAAGAGGTCGACGGGAAGTTTTTTTCCTTTGCTCCAATTATGTTGTTCCGGCAAGCAACCTGGGTCGGTGGTAAGAGGCTTTCGTGGTTCCCCCTTGTTCTTCTTCCTTTGGTGACATAAACTACTCTATGACCGAATAGTTGCTTGTCCCCAGGATCCAAAGTCGGACAAGCGTTCTCATCCAATGCTGACTGCCACAAGGTGGATATGTAATGATCTTCTCGGTAGTTATTAAGGAGAGCATATAATTGTTTACATCCCCCCTTTAGAAAAGGGGGGGGGAAGGGGGGATTCGTATGAATGCATACGCATTTGAAACTTGAAAAATCCCCCTTTGCTAAAGGGGGATTCGTATGAATGCATACGCATTTCAAGTCAAGCCCAAAACAGGTGGGAGAGAAAAAATCAATGCGAAGCATTCATACGAATAATAAAATGTAAACTGTTTCCTGCTCTTCTTAGTAACTTTGTGTTTATGCCGGAGGTCGGAGTCGAACCGACACGAGGTTTGAGCCTCACCGGATTTTGAGTCCGGCGCGTCTGCCAATTTCACCACTCCGGCAAATTTTTCTAATTATACGCCAACTGGAAAAGAAAGTCAAGAAAAAATGATCATCCAGAAGCAGTATACAATTGCCAAACTATAGCAAACGAATTAAATAAATTGACATAATTCGTATGAATGCATACGCATCACCCTCCCCCTTACCCCCTCCAATCAAATGCGTGTCTCAAAAAAACAAAATTGAAAAGATCTTACGATCTGTTGGATCCTTTACGATATTGGTTTTTTATCACCCAACTTCCATGGGGAAGTAGTTACAAGATAGATTGGAATGATCTAAACAATGGCATCCAGCCTGAAAGCTCGGATGTGTATTTCATTATGTCTTAAGGGCAGACACTCCAAACCAACTTTCGGCAGAAGCTGAAGCTGGTTGGCTATTGCTTCCCAGACTGCTATCGAAATATACGTGTAGGTCAACCATGGCGAAGCCTGGTTGACATTTTTTATTTCTCCGACTTTAAAATCGTTTTAAAAGTATTGTATTTTAAGAAAAATCTATTAAATTACTATTGGGGTATCCAGGCTAATGCTGGTGGTATTCTTTAGATTTCAAATTCGGGTATCATAAAATGGCTGATTTAGTTTACTCTCGTTACTATATGCAAGAAAGGATGAAGTTTGTTGTTTTTTTGACCCTGGGAATTTTTCTTCTGGAGCTTGCGCCCAGAAATTTGAAACTCAGTGAGGTGGAATTCGTTTTAATAAAGTTGGAAGGAGGGGAAGACCTGCATGAGTTGCACGTGTGGAGCACATCTTCAGAAAATTTAGCACTCTCCTGCCACGTGATGATAAAAGACCAAAGCACCCACTCTGCCCAGAACATACTAAACCAGATACAATCACCGCTTAAGGAAAAATTTGGGATCGAACACACCTCCATACAACTTGAGTGTGGGTACTGTGTCACACAGAGATTTCTGAAAAAGTGCGCTTCAAAGGGAACAAACCCCGCCGAAGGCGGGGCTATTGTATGTGCCCAATTTATACCGCTTTTAGCGGTATCCCGCCAAAGGAGGTGATTGGGCTCGATAAATCGAGCAACTACAATCAAGGGACTTTTTCAGAGCTCTCACACAAAGAGCGGAATGTACCTCTTTGAAAAGACGAAGGTAGCTTGAAATTACCTTAACAAACGGTCTTTCAGCCGAAAACGTATCAAAAAATGAGAAGGATAAATGATCTCTGGCAAATTTGGGGAGCGAAAGTTCGTTAAAGAAGAAAAAAAGGATGCCGACTCCAAGATTACGCAAAAGAAATCCGAAGGACCAGAATCCAGCGCTGAAGACAAAGATCTTTTGGAGATCATAGAGAAGGCAAAAAAAGGAGACGAGAGCGCTTTTCAACAGATCGTAGATAAATATAAAACCCAGGTGGCCAGCATCGCTTACAAAATGGTGGGTGATTATGAGGACGCCAAAGATATCTCACAGATAGTTTTTGTCAAGACCTATCAAAACCTGGTCAACTTTGACACCAGCAAGAAACTTTCCACCTGGCTTTATCGAATAACCATTAACGCTTCCATTGATTTCATTCGGAAGCACAAAAAGCACAAGCATGAGCTTTTAGACAATATCTTCGGCGAGTTGAGGGAGAAGAAGCAAGATGTAGAGAAGATTTATCAGCGCAGTTTAATAAAATGGGCGATCAATGATTCTATGGAGGCGCTTAACCCGAGACAAAAGGCGGTTTTTGTCCTGCGGGATTTGGAGGGGTTAGACATAAAGGAGGTAGCCCAGATAACTGGTATGCCACAAGCTACTGTGCGGTGGTATCTACATAGAGCACGATCCAAACTGCGAAGTGAGCTGACAAAGCATCATCCTCAAGTCTTAAAAAAGATGGGGATAAAACATGAAGTGTAGAAAGGCTAAAAAGCTGATCCTCAGTTATGCCGAGTTGGATTCGCCCCTGAAGAAGAGACTGGATGAGCATCTTTTATCCTGCCCTCAATGCTCCTACGAATTCTCCCTCCACCTGAAATCCATCAATCTGCTAAAGGACGTTATTAGCTTCGAGGGATCCAAAGATTTCTGGGATGGCTATCAGGTGAATCTAAAAGGGAAAATTCCACCATCCCCTTTCTGGAGCAGAGCTTGGACAAAAATGGAAGGGTTAACCAGCCTCTTCAGAACCCCTGTTTTAGGCCCGGTTCCTGCTTATGTGTTCTCCTTCGCCCTAATAGCGCTTTTGACCTTAAGCTTTTATCCGGGTTTTTTTTCCTCCAAAAATGTGGAGGGCTTCAAAAACAATCTGGTGGTGTATGAAGGGGAACTACTTTCTGTTGTGGATGATGGAGGGGTAACCATCTACACCTTAGAGGGCAGATAGCAAAAGGCTAAAGAAGAGGATCTTCAAAAAGCGTTGTGGATGAAAAGAGGGAGAGGAAGATCGTTTGAAATTTGATAACGGTTAGGGGAGTATGCGGTCAAGAGGAAAGTCCGAATTTGTCCTCAGGACTCAAATTCGAGGACCCTACGGAAAGGCGGCAGTTCTTCTCTGGCTTTCCGGGATAATGATCCTTTTGGGGGGATGTGGCGAAAGCTCACTTCAGGGTCTGGAGAAGGACTTAGCCAAAGTTGTGGAGAAGGCGGGGCCGTCTGTTGTCTGCATAATGGCTGAAAATGAAAGCTCCGGGGAGGTGAAGTTCGGCTCCGGAGTGATCCTGAATGGGGGGTATATCCTCGCCACGGAAAATATCCTGGACAACGTAGATAACATTACAGTGAAGCTACAGGACGGGCGGGTAATAAACGACCACGAGATCGTTAGGATGTTCTGTGACTTCGAAACCAATGTCAGTTTGATTCAGGTGGAAAATAAAGAGCTTAAGTCCGTCCGCATTATAGAAGAAGGGAAAATAGAAAATGGATGTCTGGGCATCGCCTTAGGGAATACGAATTATTCCAAGGGCTTGGATGTTAGTCTGGGCACTGTGACCAAATCCTGGATAGGGGGGACGGATGCATATGATGAGAGCCTTTTGATCTGGCACGGTCCGGTGGTCCCCTATCACGGAGGCACCCCCATATTCAACCGTAACGGAGAGCTTTTAGGTCTAACTGAGGGCATACCCGAAGGGAAAGATGGAGTAGTCTTCATCTTGCCTGCCAGAACCTGTATGCGAGTAAGCGGGGTGCTCAAAAAAGATGGCGAGGTCAAAAGAGGGTGGATCGGGATCTTCTGTGAAAGAAGGTCTGCTAAGTGTGAAAAAGGAAAGACTTCAGAAGGTGTTTTGATAAAAAGGATAGTCGAGGAAAGCCCTGCCTTCAGAGCGGGATTAAATCCGGGTGACAGAATCGTCAGCTTTAACGGAAAACCGATAGAAAGCTCAGCTCAGTTCAGAAGGCTTGTCTCTGCCACCGGAGTGGGGTCCCACGTCCTGTTAAGTGTGATCCACCCAGGGGATGATAGAAAAGCAAATGTCGTAATCAAAACGGCTGAACATAATGGGCTGGGAATGAGAAGATGTCCCGGCCGATCTATTTGAAAATTTTCTCCTCGCTGGAACGTTTAACCTCTTTTTTTGTATATTCTAATGTGGAGATGGATATGAAAAAGGGTGAAAAGAAACAGCTTGAACCTTCTCCAAGAGAATATCTAAAATCTTTTAAAACAAGGAGGCAAGGATGGTTATTGATCCTATTTGCCTGATGGAGATAGATGAGAAGAGCGCTCCCGCCAAGAGCGTATATAATGGTCAGACTTTTTATTTCTGTGACGAAAGTTGTAAGCAGAAGTTCGAAGAGGATCCAGAAAAATATGTAGACGTGGAGAGGAAAGAAAATTAAGACAGCATGAAGATAAGTTGATTTCACTTATTCGAATCATCCAATTTGGGTCGGGATGAGGTTTTGCCCGAGGAAAGCCATCCCGACCTCTTAATATTCGTATGAATGTGCGTCCCGCACGTTGCGGGAAAAGCTTCGCATTAGATCAAGAAGGTTTCAAAATGTCACTCAAGAATACCAAAAAAATCGGCGTCATATTTTTTTCCATTTTCTGTGGGATAATAGCTGGAGCAGTCATAGTAATTTTACTTTCAGCTTTAGGATTTTTGCGTTCCCCGTTTTCTACAGGATCCATAGGATCAGATGAGAAGCGCCTCTTGCCACCAGCACCCAGAATGGTGCAAACCGCCGCTTCTGTCCAGGAAGAGATAACCAACTCCCGCCAGAACGCCATCGTCCGGGCGGCGCAAAGGGTGGGTCCAGCCGTGGTATCCATCAGTGTGGTTCAGGTGAGGGTGATCAGAGAGCATCCCTTCCTCACCCCATTTGGAGACGAGTTTTTTGATGAGTTCTGGGGAAGATTCTTTCGTCCCCGGGAATATAAAGAGAAAGTTTATAGCATCGGCTCCGGATTCATAATAAACCCTGACGGATACATATTGACCAACGCTCATGTGGTAAGAGGAGCAGATCAGTTGAAAGTGAGTTTGACCACCGGAGAGGAGTATGAGGGAAAAGTGGTAGGGCTGGACGAAGTCTCGGATCTGGCGGTGGTAAAAATCGACGCTAAAGACTTACCCTCGGTGGTTCTGGGCAATTCCGATGATCTGATGATCGGGGAATGGGCAATTGCCATCGGCAATCCCTTCGGTTATCTTCTGGACGATCCCAATCCTACGGTTACAGTGGGGGTTGTCAGCGCAGTTAATCGAGATATAAAGAGAGAAAGGGGACAGGTTCAGATATACCGAAAGATGATCCAGACCGACGCCGCCATAAATTTAGGAAATTCGGGTGGTCCTCTGGTTGATGCCTCTGGAGAAGTGATTGGAATCAACACTTTCATCTTTACCACCAGCCGGGGGTCAGAAGGGATTGGCTTTGCCATACCCATCAATCGAGCCAAGGACATACTTTCTGATCTGATCAAATATGGGAAGATTATCCCTGCTTGGATTGGCGTGAAGGTTCAGGAACTCAACCCCATTCTGGCGCAAAGCCTGGATCTGGCGAAAGCTGAGGGGGTAATCGTATCTGACGTGGAGGAGAAAAGCCCGGCACAAAAGGCGGGACTGAAAAGAAAAGATGTGATAATAGAGGTGGATGGTCAGAAGATAAAAAACTTAAGTGACTGGGAGGATCTGGCATATCTGGCGAGAGCCAAGCAAAGCCTGGACATCGTGTTTCTGCGGGATGGCAAAGAGATACATGCCCGATTGGTGCCGAAAACACTTCCCGCACAAGCAAGCAAAGCTTCCCAGAGTAAGCTGGGAATCACCGTGGCTAACATAAGTTCAGCTATCGCCTATCGGCTGGGAATAGCCGATCGAAGAGGAGTAGTGGTTACCGGTGTGGATAAAGAAGGCATCGCCTATGAAGCTGGTCTGGAGGTGGGAGATGTGATCCGACAGATCAACGATCAGCCCGTAAGAAACGTCAAAGACTATGAAAAAGTAATGAGCCGGAAGAAGAATGGGGAAAGACTGATTTTGTTGATCGAACGGGAGGGGACATTGTATTTTGTTTCGTTAGAGGTGTAGGAAACTTTATAGCTTGTTTTTACCCCCCACTCTCCACTTAGCGGTTCGACTTCGCACACCGTCCTGTCTTCGACCCTGAGGCTCGGACCCGAAGGGAGCCTGTCGAAGGATGGAGAGAGGAGACAAAAGGGAGTGAGGTTATTCTGGAGTGTCCGCCTTATAGTTATTGATTATTTATTCAATACACAAACCAGCGTAACGGAGAATTTTTTGCGAACCGGACTCGAATTCATCGAGAATTGATGATATCCGGATATCAAGTATAATGTATCAAATAATTATTCAATACTCATTAGGTGGACCCCAAAAAGCCTATGAATATTTCATGTAGGGACAACCCTTGTGGCTGTCCGCTTTTCTGTTCGGACAGGGACAAGCCCTGTCCCTACGTACCACATCCTCAGTTTCCCGTTGGTGTTTCTTACCAACGGGCTATTTATTGCTGACAATCTCTTTGGCAGGGCTGAATGCCCTTCAGGGTGAATCCCTTCAGGATGAATCCCTTCAGGGTGAACCCTGCCCTACGCTTAAAGGTTTACCTTCGAACCCATAGGGGCGGGAATTCATCCCGCCCGAAGTGCTATATGTGGAGTGTCCGCCTTTAGGCGGACCCAAAAAAGACCGCGTAGCGAAGCCTTCACGGCTTCGCTTTCGGAGGGATAAACCCTCCGCTACGCCGTTCCGAACGATAACATCACCGCTTAAAGCGTCTTCTGAGAGCCAGAAGAAAGAAAGCCAAAGTAACCGGGCTGAGTACCGACTCAAGCACAAACAGCGTATGCCCCCAATTGTCTATCGTGGTGTATTTCTTATCCCGGACAAGAAAAAAGATAGACAAAGTATACAAGCCGGAAGTTCGGTAGTCTCCTATCTTTTCCCAGGTTGGTGCGAATGATTCGATTGAACAGAAATCTAACCTGTAATTGATAATATCTGCCGTCTGATTGTCCCGATCAAGACTTACGGGTTCTATTCCGGCAAACATAAAAAGCAAAGCGAAGATCAACAATATCGCCGCTATCCAGCACAACGGGCGGTAATAACTCTCCCCATAGTTGCTGATAGCTTTGTAAAACAACAGCGGCAACTTCTTGAAGATGTTCTTCTCTGCTCTTCTGGTCATCTCCATTTCGCCGATGTAGAAATCTCCTGCCTCCGAGTACTGCAGATTCTCTTCGTAGTTCGCGCGCAATCGCCTGTAAGCTTGTCCCACCAATGCGTGGTCGAGCTTTCCTGTCTTCGGGTCTGGGGACACCTCGTCGAACAGCATGTTCCTCCCCGTGTCCTTTTTCTTGTGCCACCGCACATCGGTGAGATTCACCCTCCGAAGGTCTGTGTGGAGAAACCTCGTCGTGCTAACGTCCACCCTTTGGAACTCCACCCTTTCCGGCTTTCCGAGTGTCACTGATCTGAAATCAACTTCCCCTCTGAAGCCCTCTTCGTCACCGTCTTTCACGCTCAACACCAGGCCCACCCTCGAAAGTGCAGAAAGCGAAGGAGCAAGTATCATGGAAAGCCGTGCGTTCAAATATGGCGTTGCCCGCGAAATGAGCAAATTCGAACTCTGCTTTCTGCTCGAACACCGTCCCGCCAAAAATCGCGCCATCCCCGAATACAGCACTGTGAAACAGTCCCTCCCGCCGGAAACGCGCATGGCCAAATGAGGTCTGATTCTGAAAATGCGTCCACCGGAAGTCGGCCTTACCATCAAAGATAGCCGCGTCAAAGTAACTCTTTTCCTTGAACCTACTTTGCGGAAACCCAGCCTTGCCTTTGACCTTCGCCTGTATGAAATACGCATCAGATTCGAACGTACACTCCCCGAAGTGCGCTGCTTTGTGGAAAACAGCGTCTCTGAAAATAACGACATCCCCAAAGACGGCCAGGGCGAAGCTTGCGCTCTCTCGGAACTTAACCAGGTCAAACCTAGCGGATTGATTGAAGGTGGCGCGCTCGAAACTGCATCCCCCGTTGAAGCGAGTGCCCAACAGGACCGCAGCACCCACGAAACCGACCTTTTCGAAGTTCGAGTGACCTTCGAATACGGTCTGACTAAAGTCAGTATTCGCCCTGAAAACCGCCGTGCTGAAATTCGTTTTGCCCTTGAAAACAGCGCCTGTGAAATCCGCCTTGCCCTCAATCACAGTGCCCTGGAAGTCGGCTTCCCCTTTAAAGACCGCTCGTCGCAATGTCACGGCCGCCTGCAACCTTCCTGGGAACGAGATGACCTCGGGGAAAACGAAGCCCGTGAAGTCGTATACCTTTGGTGGGGCGGTTTTAAATATCTGGTCGAAGTGACTCTGGAACTCTTTGGCGTCCTTATCTTTCTTGGAGTGGAAGATGCAGCACTCATCATCATAAAGCTCACGACCACAGGGCTTGCCGTCCATCATTTCTACCTGACATGTTTTCGTTGTCTCAGGCATGCTTTTTAACCCTTAAGCTTTCTCGGGCGAACCTGAAGGGACTGCCAGAAAAGGTGATCCGTTATCTCAGCTTCCCGTTGGTGTTTCTCACCAACGGGCTTTTTATCGCTGACAATCTCTTTGGCAGGGCTGAATGCCCTTCAGGGTGAATCCCTTCAGGATGAATCCCTTCAGGATGAATCCCTTCAGGGTGAACCCTGCCCTATGGACTGGTAGGGGCGATTCATGAATCGCCCCTACCTCTATTTACGTCTTCCCCACCACTGCCAGCACGTAATTTTCCGTATCCAGATATTTTTCCGCCACCCGCTTGACCTGATCAACGGTTACTTGTCTTATGCGTTTGATGTATTTGTCGTCGTAGTCGTAGCCCACTTCCTTAAATTCATTAACCGACATAAAATATGCCTGGTTCACACGGGAGAGTCGGTAAAACAACATGCTCCCCCATATTCCGTTTTTCGCCTTCTCCAATTCTTCAGCAGTAACTTCCTCTCCTTTGATCTTTTTCATCTCCGCTAAGATTCCATCAAGAGCCACCTGATAGTTCTGCGGTCTGGTGCCGATGGCTGCAACAAACCATCCAAACTGTTTGTCAAAATTAGCCGAGGAGCCAACAGAGTAAGCCAAACCTTGTTTTTCCCTTAAATTCAACCCCATCCGGGAGGAAAGAATCGAGTTCATGACCTCCAAAGCAGGAACATCAGCAGAAAATATTCCGGGAAGAGGTCCACCCAAGTATATGTAAACCTGTTCTTTCTCCATAATCTCTTGCGCTTTAACCGGAGCAGTCAAACCTTCTGGTGCAGGAATATTGGGAGTCGGGAAATTGACTCTTTGGATATCTTCAAAAGCATTTTGGATTTTTCCCATCATCTGAACAGCAGGGAAATTAGTCACCACCGTGACGATCATATTATTGGGGGAATAAAACTTCTGATGGAACGTGACAAGATCATCCCGGGTTATCGATCCCACGGTTCTTGGAGTTCCCATTATTGGTTTGCTGTAAGGATGGTCTTTAAAAAGGGTGGCATAAAAAAGATCTCTCACGGTCTGGCGCGTGCTTCCTTTTTGCCTTCCTAAAAGCATCATCATTTCTTTTCGGGTCTTCTCAATCTCCTCCTCCGGGAAGACGGGGTTCTTCACTATGTCCGACAGAAGCTCAATACCTTTGTCCGCAAATTCGTCGATAGCTTGAAACTTAATGAAGGTATACGAATGGGTGGTGTAAACATCGTCCATGGGTATCCAAGGGTTGTCCACCAGAGTGATCTCCACGCCGATGCTGGATAGGTCCTCTGATATCTTTTCCGCTGATCTGGTCTTGGTTCCTTTGAGTAACATGCGATTGACAAAATCAGCAATGCCGGTTTTACCCTCCGGCTCCATGGCGGAGCGGTTTTTCCCTAATATGTTTATGCCCAGAACCTTTGAATCGGGATTGCTCTTTACTATAACGGTCAAGCCGTTAGGTAACTGCTGTTTGATCACATCCTTTGGGATTGGTGTACCACAATTTAGCAAACAAAAGGCAAAGAGCAAAATGGCTGGAAAACTATAGTTAAACTTTTTCATATCCTCCCTCCAGTTAACGTAGTTGCCCAATTCATTGGGCTTGGTAAAAAGCCGTAGGGACAGCCCTTGTGGCTGTCCTCGTCAAGATTAGGACAGGGACAAGCCCTGTCCCTACGTAATCACTCCCTTCCGGTTAACGTAGTTGTGTAATTCATCGGGCTTTTTGGAGTGTTAGGCTTTAGCCTGACCTTTTAGGTCCAGCTAAAATCGAAGATCCCGCCCTGGCGGGGCTGGACACTCCAAATTCGTCTGATATTTTCTATTAATTTATTGGTGTTATCACCGTGGCGATATATTTTGGATCGGAGAAATATTTTTGCGCCACCGCTTGAACCTTTTCCAGCGTGACCTTCTCCAGGTTGTCAATATAGTTATCCCAGAATTCCCATCCACAGGTAACCAAAACCGGCGCCACCATCATCCCGTAAAAATGAAGCTTCTCCTCCTGATAATAACGGTGAGTCTTGGAGGAGATTATCACGCCCTGCAGTTGTTTCTCCTCCGGAGGCTTTGAAGCTAAGTCCTCAAGCACCTTCATCGTAGCCTCCAGAATCCTCTCCACCTTCTGGGGTGAATCGCTAAGAATAGAGATATTCAAGGTGGAAAATTCTTTTTGAGTTTCCAGATAGGCTGATACATGGTTGGCTAAAGGATCATCTCCTCCGGTCAACACTTGTGATAAAGGAGAGGTTTCACCTAAATTCAGAATCTCGGTCAGCAGATCAAAAGCATGGTAGTCTGGATCGTCATACCTGGGAGCATTCAGGCACAGATTCACATATGTGTTTCGACTGTCCACCTTCTTATATTTCACCTCCCGACCGATTGGAGGGATGAACTGAATCTCCGCCTGAGGAGGAAACGGTCTTTCTGCTACGATGCCGTAGTATTTTTCAATCAACCCTTTCATTTTTTCTGTCTGGAAGTCCCCGATAACTAAGGCGATCATGTTGTTGGGTTCATAGTAGGTGTGATAGTAAGTGAGTGTCTTCTCTTTTGATATGCTGGAGATGATCTCTTCGCTTCCCAACACCGTTCGAACGTAGGGAGTGCCTTTGTAGGCTGTCGAATCGAAAAACTTCTCCACCTGATAGTCAACGTTGTCTTCAGCCTGTTTGATCTCCTCGATCACCACCTTCCTCTCCTTGGCAAACTCTTCATCCGGGATTATGGAGTTGAAGAGCATGTCCGACTGAACGGAAAGCCCGGTTCCGATGAACTCATTTGGCATCAGAACCATGTAACAGGTAACCTCCTTGCTGGTGAAGGCGTTGATATAACCCCCCTTGGCTTTGATCCCCTCGGTGATATCCTCCCTGCTTCTGGTCTTGGTCCCGTCAAACACAAGATGCTCCAGAAAATGGGTGACCCCATTGTTGGCGTCGGTTTCATATTTGCTTCCTGCATTCACGTAAACCATACAGGCGATCATGGGATTGGCGTGTTTTTCCACTAAAATCACCTGCATACCGTTGGGAAGCGAATATTCAGTGGTTTTGCTTTCCAGCTTTTGACTTGAAGCTACCGGCGAGGAAAGCAAAAATGAAAGCAAAAAAATAACTGCAAATCTGGCAATCATGTCCTCCTCCTTAAGAATCAAATTTATTTGACATAAAACCGACATAATCATTATATATTAGAATGTGGCAAAAAAATGTCAAGGTAATTCTTGACAATCCGTAATTATAGTATATATTCACGTTTTGTTATTTTAAGGCAATTTACGTCAGGAGAAAACCAAAATGAGAAGATCACGACTTTATCTGATACTATTGATTTCGTTTTTGATCATTGCCTCTCTGTGGGCTCTTTATCCCAGCATAAAACTCTGGAGCATGTCTGAGGCGGACAAGGAGGAGATCCGCTCCACGGAACCCCAGGATTTAATCAGCCTGGAGGGAAAAGCAATAAAGCTGGGGCTGGATCTCAAGGGGGGAATGCATGTGGTCCTGCAAGTGGATCAATCCAAACTGAACGAGAACGAGAGGAAGGATGCACCGGACAGAGCTTTGGAGATCATTCGCAATCGGGTGGATCAGTTCGGGATAACCGAGCCATTGATACATAAACAGGGCGGAGATAGAATCGTGGTGGAGTTGCCCGGACTTCAGGACGTGGAAAGAGCTTCAGCTCTGATAGGACAAACCGCTCAATTGGAATTCAAACTGCTGGAGACCCCGGAAAACGCCGACAACATCTTGAAGAAAATCGACGAGGTGTTGGCTCAGGCAGAAACCACTTTCACCGAAGAGGAAGGAGTCGAAACACCAGAGAAAAAAGAAAAAGAAACAGAAGAGAAGGTGGTAAAAGATCTTTTCGCTGAAGAGGAGCCGGACACCATCGAAGATACCACGTCCTTCTTGGAGGAGGAAGAAGAACCGTTTTATGAAGAAAGACCTTTCACCCAGTATCTGGAGTCTCCTGGAGGAGGACGAACAGTCGGATTCTATGTGCTGGCTGAGGAGAAGCCCAAGGTGGAGCTTTTGTTGAATAAACCTGAGGTCAAAGAGCTTATCCCCAAGGATGATGAATTTGCCTGGTCCACCCGATCGGAGTACTTTCAAAATCAAAAGTACTGGAGGCTATATCTTTTGAAAAAGAGGGTGGAGCTTTCGGGTAAATACTTAGTGGATGCCAGGCCGACATACGACCAGTTCCGCAAGCCAGAGGTTGATTTCACCCTGACTAAAAAAGGTGGAAGGATTTTTGCCCGGGTGACCGGTGCCAACATCGACAAGCCTCTGGCTATCACCTTAGACGGGAGGGTGGAGTCGGCTCCCAACATTCAATCCAAGATTCGAGACAGGGGACGGATCACCATGGGAGGTGTAGCCACCATCGAGGACGCCACGGACCTTGCCATCGTGCTGAGAGCGGGTGCTCTTCCTGCACCGGTTAAGATAATCGAGAACCGGATAATCGGACCCTCTCTGGGACAAGACTCCATCCGCAAAGGCACCACCTCGGTAATTATCGGATTCTGTCTGGTATTGTTGTTCATGATCATATATTATAAACTCTCCGGGTTGATAGCTGACTTTGCCGTGCTTCTGAACCTATTTTTTCTGATGGCCGCCATGGCCGCTTTACGCGCCACCCTGACCATGCCCGGGATAGCCGGCATCATTCTCACCGTGGGTATGGCGGTAGATGCAAACGTCTTGATCTTTGAGCGTATTCGAGAGGAAATGCGGACTGGAAAAACCATCCGGGCGGCTATAGACGCCGGGTATAAAAGGGCGCTTACCGCTATCATCGACGCTAACATCACTACCCTTATAACTGCCGCGGTCCTTTTTAATCTTGGCACGGGACCGATAAAGGGATTTGCGGTCGTTTTGAGCTTGGGAGTTGCTATAAGTTTGTTCACTGCGGTGGTTATAACCAAGGTAGTTTTCGATATCCGAAAAGGATATAGGACTTTGAGCATATAAAATTGAACACAGTGAAATCCGTAGGGAAGGAGCCTTTAAAATATGCTTCAGATACTAAAGAAAACTAATATAGACTTCATCGGGAAAAGATATTATGCCTTTGCCATTTCCGGCATTCTGGTAATTTTGGGACTTGTCGCCTTTGTGGCCATATTTTTGGGAAAGGCGGATTTAGGCATCGACTTCGCCGGTGGCACCATGTTACAGGGCTATTTTGAAAAAGAGGTGAAGATTGGGGAACTAAGAGCGGCTTTAAGCAGAAATGGATATGATGAGGCATTCATTCAATCTCTTCACCGGGAGAAGCCTAACTATTTTCTGATCCGGGTGAAGGCCACCACCGACGAGGAAGTCACCCAAATATCTTCAGATATTTTAAGCGTGCTGGCCAAAGAATTCCCAGAGAGCAAATTTAATATGGACTCTGTGGACGGGATCGGTCCGTCGGTGGGGAAAACCCTTCAGAGACAAGCCCGTTGGGCAGTTCTTCTCGCCCTGGCAGGTATTCTTCTCTACATCTGGATAAGGTTCGATTTCAGATTTGGGGTAGCTGCCACCATCACCACCCTTCATGATGTATTGTTGGTTTTAGGTATATTTTTTATATTACAGAAGGACATCACTTTATTAATAGTCACCGCATTGTTGACCCTGGCTGGATATTCCTTAAATGATACGGTGGTGCTGTTTGACCGAATCAGAGAGAATCTAAAGCTTTTTCGAAAAAAAGGTAACTTTACCAGCACCATAAATGCCAGCATTAACGAAGTTTTGAGCCGAACCATCATCACCTCCCTTACCACCTTTGGGGTTGTTCTCACGCTCTTTTTAGTGGGAGGAGAGGTGGTGCATGATTTTTCCTTAGCCCTGATGCTGGGAATCATCATAGGAACTTACTCCTCTATTTTTGTGGCAAGTCCTATTATCATGGAATGGGAAAAAAGATCACCCAAGAGATTCAAGTAAACAGGATTATAGATTTTTTCCAAAACCGCTCTCAACCGGGCGGTTTTTTTGTTGTGTCAGGACCTCACCGGGTGACCGAGAACTCCAATTGTGTCATTCTGAACGGAGCGAAGCGGAGTGAAGAATCTTGGTTTTATGCGGGTTGGGAAGCGAGATTCTTCCCCATATGGGTCAGAATGACAATTCTCGGTCACCCTGCTCAGTCCTGACACGTTTTTCAAGCGTCAGTCACCAGGATTCCGCCAAAGGTATGAGCCGTATGGTTCATACCAAAGGCGGAAGAGTAGAGCTCCTGACGCAACTATAATGTTATTTTGGAAATTATTTACCCCGCACGTCCATATGGACGGCTACCCGCCCTTCCCTTCGCAAATAAGGATGTAGCGGCGGAGTTTACCCTGAACCATACGGTTCAGGGTTTATCTCCGACGCTATCTATTTATCTTTTTAATCTGTTTCGTCTGTTGGGAATTAACAATTCCCATTCACTCCACCAACTTCTTAAAATCCTCATCCTCCCACAGATTCTTGAAATCCTCATCTTTCTTGGCTTTGTGTTGTGTCAGGACCTCAGTTCCTATGGATCTCATTTGAATTCCTATGGATACAGATGGACAAATGAGCTTCAGCCTGCGTTGCGTTTATGATACCAGAATTCCGTGCAAAAATCTATGCGTTAATAAATAACGGATGGTAGAATTTAAAGGATGGTAAAAAAGTTTCTGGGGTTTTTTGTTGACTTTATAAATATCCGTTTTACATTATTATTAGAGTTTGCAAACATCTTGAAACCCTCAATTGTATAATTTATATGAAGATGAAGAGATTTGCCCTTGTTTTTGCACTTTTGGCTGTTGGATCGCTGGCTTTTGCACAAACCAGCAAAGTGAATGTGGATTCACATCCCTCTGCTTTTACCATTGCCCGACTCAAATATGGAGGAGGTGGTGACTGGTATTGGGGTTCTTCAGCTATTCCCAACATGCTCAAATTCCTGAAGGAGAATACCAATATACCGATCAGAGAAGAGGAGGTGCGGGTTTCGGTGATGGACGAAGATTTGTTCTCCTATCCTTTTTTGTTTTTGACCGGGCATGGAAACGTAAAATTTACCGATCAGGAATCAGAGAGGTTAAGAAATTATCTTACCCATGGTGGTTTCCTTTTTGCCAACGATTCCTATGGACTGAAGGATGCCTTTTTTCGGGAGATGAAAAGGCTTTTTCCGGACAAAGAGTTGGTTGAACTTCCATTCAGCCATGGAATTTATCAGTGTTATTACGATTTTCCCAATGGCTTGCCCAAGATACATAAGCACGATGAGAAGCCACCACAGGGTTTTGGCATATTTCATGAAGGGAGATTGGTAGTATTTTTCGTCTATGAGTCTGATATAGGTGACGGATGGGAGGATCCGCAGGTGCACAATGATCCTCCGGAAAAGCGCGAAGCCGCTCTGAGGATGGGAGTGAACATCATCACCTGGGCTTTGGAAAATTAAAGGGTTAAGTGTCAAGAAACAAGAGGCTAGGGGCTTGAGGCTGGGGGCTGGTTTTGGGGAGGAAAGATCATGAAGAACGATCACGATACAAACAGTTATTCTACTCTGGTAGATCGTCTCAAAATCTTGAGACACTACTACATCAAAAATAAGACCATACATGGGATATTGATTATTCTATCTTTTGCCCTGGGGTTGGGATTTTTAGGTCTGTGGTTGAACTCCATTTTCGTCTTTCCGGTAGGAGCAAGGGTGACTTATCTGGGCATGGCAGGTTTACTTTTGGTAATCTTATTCTCCTATTTTTGCCTCCGAGCAATTTTTCATCCCCCCAGTCTGGAGGATGTCGCCCTAAAAGTGGAAGCTAAATTCCCTGAACTTGAGAATCGCCTGATTGCCGCCCTACAACTTTCCAAAAATCTTGAGGAAAATCCTGAAGGCTATTCCACCGATATGATCATGGCGGTGATTAAGCAAGCGGATTCTGTTTCTGCTGGATTGAACCTAAAGGAAATCATTAACAAGACCCCCATCAAGAAGGTGAGCCGAGTGGCGGCAGGACTGGCGGTCTTTTCATTGATCTTTGCTCTGATCTTCCCTGGCGCATTCAAAAATTCCTTTTATATTTTTTCCCACCCCTTGACCGAATTCGTCTCCCCTCAGAAATTCTTCTTTGTGATCTCTCCCGGCAACAAGGAGGTGGTAAAATATTCGGATGTGAATATAAAGATCAATGTGGAGGGGGAGAAGCCCAAAAATATCAACATCTTCTGGAGAAACGAAGGATCGGGCTGGAACAAAGAGAAGCTTTCCTTAAAAACACATCCGCGCGATCACAAAGCTCAAGAGATAACAAAGGTGGAGCCTGACTTTTTCTACCAGTTCAAAGAGGTCAAAAGAAACTTTGAGTATTATGCTGAAGCTAAAGGGGTGGAAAGCGACCAGTATAAGATAACCGTGGTGGATAAGCCTAGGGTGGTGGGACTCAAATTGACTTTTATCTATCCCCGATATACCCAGCTAAAAACTCAGGTGGTGGATGAAAACGATGGGAACGTCACCGCCATAGGGGGAACTAAAGTTAAAATTGAGGCGCGGACCAATAAAGAACTGGAAAAGGGAGAGATCGTCTTCTCTGACTCCACCAGAAAGCAAACAAAGATAAAAGGGAATGTGGCCACGGGTGAGATATTGGTTAAAAAGGATGGCTCATATTTCATTGAGCTGTGGGACAAAAGTGGGAATAAAAATCAGGACCCCATTGAATACAGGATAACCAGAATAGATGACCAGTTCCCCTTTGTGGAGATTTTAGAGCCAGGACATGATCAGGATTTAACTGAGAGTATGCGAGTTGGTCTTCTTTTCAGGATCTCAGACGATTACGGATTCTCCTCGCTTAAACTGGTATATCAGATCATCTCAGAAGGAAATGAATTAGAGGAGAGAACCCTAAGTATCGATATGCCCAACAATAACCAGACTCAGATGAATGTAGAATATCTCTGGAATCTCTCCCATCTTCTTTTGCTTCCCGGCGATCTGGTAAGATACCGTGCCGTGGTTTATGATAATGACTCCTTCTCCGGACCCAAGAGGGCAGAAAGCGAATCCTACTATCTCAGGCTTCCCTCCTTGGATGAAATCATAGCTGAGGTGGAAAGAGAGCAGGAGGGACAGATCGTGGACTTAGAAACTGTGCTCAGAGGGCAAAGGGAACTTAAGAAAAAGATTGAGGACTTATCTCAGGAGATGAACCGATACACCGGGCTGGATATGGATTGGCAGAAAAGGCAACAGATGGAGGATGCCTTGGACAAACAACAGAAGCTGGCAAAGGATCTAAAAGACTTAGCCCAGAGGATGGATGAAAATATCCGCAAGATTGAAGAGAACAAGCTTGCCGCTGTGGAGATGGTGGAAAAGATGATAGAGATAAAGAAGCTGATGGAGGAGGTTGCCACTCCGGAGATGAAGGAGGCTATGAAACAGTTGGCTGAGGCTTTGAAAAATATGGATCCGGACCAGCTTAAGGAAGCCATGAAGAAAATGCAGTTATCCTCCGAGGAGATGTTAAAAAGGCTGGAACGAACCATCTCCCTTTTGAAAAGATTGCAGGCGGAGCAGAAGCTGAGCCATTTGATAAAGATGGCGGAGCGGATGGCAGAAGAGCAAAATCAGCTTAACCAGAATATAGATGCTTCGCCAAAAGAAGATTTGTCTCAATTTTCCCACGGCGAAAAAAAGTTAAAAGAGGATTTCGGGGAGTTTGAAAAGAGTCTAAAAGAATTCACCGATCTCGCCTCCGAGCTTTCTTTGTTGCCTCAACAGCAACTCCAGGAACTCTCTAACATGCCTGAGGAATCCGGGGTTAAAGAGGACATGGATCAGATGATCTCCCAGCTTTCCAGCCTTGATAAATCTGGCGCCTCAAAATCTGGCAAGTCCTGCTCCAAGAAACTACAGCAGATGGCGGAAAAACTCAAGACCACCCAGCAGAATATGCTTGCCGGAGAAAAAGAGGAAATCGTGAAGGCTATCAGAAAGTCGCTTTATGGCGTATTTTCCCTTTCTGATGGTCAGGAACAATTGTTTGATAATGTCAGTCAGATGGAGAAGCGGGACATGGCATTAAGAGATCTGGCACATGGTCAGCAAAATTTGAAATCCGCTGGCACAAGAATCTCTGAGGATCTGGAAGCTTTATCCCATCTGACGCTTTACGTCAATGCGGACGTGCTAAGGTTTGTGGCTCTTTCTTTAGCCAGCATGGAGGAGGCTATCAAGAAACTGGATGAAAGACAACAGGAGATTGCTGTTGATGAACAGAGGGAGACCATTTATGATTTGAATGTTACCGCCCGCAAGCTGATGCAGGCTATGAAGAACGCCGAAAAATCCTGCAGTGGCTCCGGGATGGAACAGGCGTTTAAGAAGATGCAGGGCATGTGCAACAAACAAGGTGGCATAAATGAGCAGACCCAGAAATTAGGACAGTGTGGAGGTCAGGGGATGGAGATTAGCCTCTCCCAGCAGGCGGCGCTTCAAAGATTGGCCGGTGAACAGGAGGCGGTCAGAAAAGCCCTCTCCGAGTTGGAAAGCGAGTTTGGAAATCGCTCTGAGATTATGGGTCGTTTAGGCAAGTTGGGCGATGAGATGAAAAAAGTGGTGGGAGATCTGGAAAGACTGCATGTGGATCAATCCACCTTAGACCGGCAGAAAAAGATACTCTCTCGCCTTCTGGATGCTGAAAAATCCTTAAGAGAAAGGGACTACTCCAAACAGAGAAGGGCGGAGATGGGAGAGGATGTGTTTCGACCAAGTCCCAAACAGCTTGCCCCTGATGCAACCCATAAAGAAGGATCAGCCAAAGACGATCTCTCCAAGTTCATGCAGGAAGCCTACCCAAAAGAATACGAACAGTTGATAAAAGATTACTTCAAAGCCCTCTCCGAAGAGAAAATGAGAAGATAAGAAATAAAGTTATGATAGCGCAGGTATGAAGGTCAACCCCGCCACCGGCGGGGTTGACCATTTTTTTTGCTACCCACTGAGGATGGGCTGGAGTCAAGCTTTAGGGACTGTTGAAAAATAGCTTTAGTTGTAGGGACAGCCCTTGTGGCTGTCCTCACTGGGGTTAGGACAGGGACAAGCCCTGTCCCTACATAAAAACTTCTCCACAAAATGGCTTTTTTAACACACCCTGAAGGGCTTGTCTTCGCCCGGATGAACTCAGACACGAATACTCACCCACTTTTGCTACAAATTAAAACAGAGCCCCGCCAAAGGCGGGACTCTGTTCGGAACTGAAAGAATTAGTTGGGTGTGATCCCATATATATTTTCGACAGCTTTCCATCCAAACTTTAGTTTGACTCCCTAAATAGGTAAGGCCAACTGCGGTGAAGCCAGATCGACAATCTATAGCAAATGAACAAAATAGGTTGATACATTGCATGTCATGTTGAGCGAAGCGAAACATCTCTCTATATGTTTGCCTGGCGGCGAGCCTTTTTGCATGGCTGGGCGTTATATGCAGATAGGTTCAGGTAGATATGCAGAATGGTGGAAGTCAGATTCTTCCTCCGCCAAAGGTATGAACCGCATGGTTCACACCAAAGGCGGGGTCAGAATGACATGTAATAATCATTACTGCGTTTGTATTAAATAATTATGGGATAGCCATCTTGTAGGCTATCCCATAACTTCTCACTGTCGACTTATGTTTGTCAATTCAGGAATCAGCAAGGATGATTGGCAAGATTATCAGTACCAGGACCAGAACGGGATACCCGGGCATTTTGGCTCAGGTCCATTATCGTACAAGTAGTTGATCAGGGTCAGCATATCTCCCATGTCTATGACTCCGTCGGAATTAATGTCTCCACGGTTAAACGGACAGTATGGTGGAGGTCCGCTCTTGTACAAGTAGTTGATTAGCCACAGCAGATCTCCCAGGTCCACAATGTAGTCACCATTGCAATCTCCACATTTCGCCGGGATTCCTCCGAATTGCCTATCTCTGGCCACTATGGCACGAGCGCTGTCAACATACTCCTGCAGTTGAGTCAGTCCCAGGGGAGCCACAACCTCCACCAGAGTGAAGCTGGCTTCTGCATTTGGACCGTTCCCACCAGGGATCTCCATGGCAGTGAAGACCTGGGTACGATCCAGTCCATAGAGAGTATCCTTAGCCTGAATGTTGGAGTCAGGAGTTTCGGCAAGCTGATAAAGCTCTCCATCCAGCCAGCCCCAAGGACTCTGAGGATACAGACAACTATCGTTGCGCACGTTGTAGCTTCCATAGGGAACAATACACGGTACCTCACATGTTTCCGCCAGAGCGATTCCGCAGTGGAAATCGTTATAGGCATGGCCGGGATCATTATGCCAGCCAACCTGATAGGCGATCTCCCTCCCATCGTCATATCCTGCCTTGTTCCGACCGTTCTGATTTCCCATGGTATCATATGGACAATCGATGTCCATAGCCATACCAATGTAAGTATTTCCATAGTCGGTGCAATCCCCCGAAACACCAGGCCACCAACCAGGTGGAGCTTGCCGCTTCACCCTTATATACTTGATCACTATATTCCTGTAAGGCTCTGGAGCATCAGACGTGAAGAATTTGACCTGTTTGGAGAACTCCCAACAGAACCACTTGTCGTTCATGGGCGGGTCCAGATCGTTGATGAAGATGTCCTTGGTATAAACAATCCAGAAATCAGGCTCCCAGTCCCAATCACATTGCTCGACGTAAAGGCTATCCTGAGCATCCGCTTTGTGGTCGTTGTCACCCATGCTTCTGCCCACCAGGGTGTCATCGTCCCGGATGGTCGCTACGATGATTCCACCTTGGAACCCGACCTCATGCACGGTATCTGCCACAGGATCATAATAGTGGAACCACTCCTGACAGTTGGCATTGGTGTAAAGTATCAACCCTGATTGTGTGTTCCCATCTGTATTATCCAGGGTGTCTTCCGTCTCGGCAGTCCTGGGACATTCATAATAATCGTCCACGTCCACCACCGCCTGAAGCGGCAGCTCAATTATCGGTTGAGCTGGGTCATTACTGTTGATGATAACATTGCCGTCAACGAAGGTGCCTGTGCGTAGGGTAGGTTCCTGCACGGTGATGGTTACAGTGTTAGAATCTCCAGGGTTCAGATCGGGCTGGTCGCCCGGCGCAAAAATCCAGTCATGATCATCGTCCACAGAGTAGCTCACCGGGATATTTCCAGTGCTAAATATCTTAAGGCGTAAGTTTCTACCCTCTGGGGGGACCTTCAAGGGAGGCTTATTCCAGTTGGGCGTCTCAGGCGGGTCTTCAATCCGATAATCTATTCCAGGTATCTCTTGGATGTCCCATTCCTCCAGATCCAGATAATACACATCGTTCTCCGTCCAGTCGCCCTCACCCCAGACACAAGGACCGGCATCCCGGTCACATATATACTGGATGTGCAGATCACCGTTATACATGTTCTGCGCCAGAGAAGGCCAAGCTTCACTCACACACTCTTCCGCATCGCAACCCGGAGTGGGTGTCTGGGTCAAGTTCCAAACTAAATCCCACCTGACTCCAGCATCGGAACTGGCACAGCCGAAGATGTCTCGGTTGCCAAAACCTGCCGAAGAGACGTCCCCGGTGTCAACCTGGGTCCAGATGCAGAACAGATACCCATCTTCATCCGGATGATAGATTGGATCTAGTGCGGCTATGCTCGGTTTACTTATGGCGGCGTTCTGTTCACCAGCTATGGTGCCCCACCACCAGTAAGGGTACATATTCATTTTCCCTGGAGGCTCAAAGTCCTCCGGACAAGTGGAGGTAATGAGACTGTTGCCATTCTTCTTGCTCCAGTGATACAGCCATGCCGGGTACGCATAATAATAACCCCCGGCCGGGACGGGAACCATGGTGGTGACATAAGCTATATGCAGGCTGTCTTCATAATCGTAGCAGGCAGAAAGGTTTATGAATGCTCGCTTTATGTAATCATCGCCCGAGGCTGGATAATTAGTGCAATTCCACGGGACAAATGGGATTGCAGGGGGGGGGTATTCCAAGCCAGTCATCACCATTGTTCATGGACTCGACAAAGACCACATCACACCCATAGGTCTCATGGGCATGATCACTATCAACCGCGCTGGTATACACGATAGCCACCCTCTTGGAAACCGGTGAAGCCTCCACCACCGCGTCGACAAAGCTGGCGGTATCCACAAGGGCGATGGGCTCACATAAGGGACCCGGACTTGGCGTTTCCGCAGGTGTGGTATACTGTCTATACCAGTTATAGTAGGTCTCGCTGATCAGGTTGGGGTATGGGATTGTTTGGTCCAAATAGCACCTCACCCAACCTAGTCTATAGTAGGGACTATAGTGGTGAGTAGTGGGGTTTTCGTGAACTACAATGTGGAAATAATCCCTTCCCGTATTCTCATCAAAGGGCACATGCACCACCTTACAGCGGGGCCACCTTCCTCCATGAGTGTAACCATCGACCCAATCCGGAACGTCCCAGTGACGGGTCCAGAAACCAGCGCACTCATCATCGTCGATGGATAACGTAGTATACCACGGGGGGGTCGCCTTCATAACGGTCATAGGTCATCCCGGGAATCTCTGCTCGAGCCAGGGTCTTAGGATCGTAATCCATAAGCTGGACATGGGCGTATGCAGATGATCTCTCTAGCCCTCCGTCTACTTGTATAGGACCAGTCTCCCAACCAGTGAAGGGATCATAGCAGTTGGCGGACACGTACTGATCCTCATCCTCACCCGCCATGTAACTCCAGGTGAAATGACGAAAGCCATTCTGGGGGGCAACAGCGATCGTTCGACCCATTGATCCGATCTGCTGCTCGTCACGCCAGGTATTTCCGACTGAAACATGCTCAATGATGACCCCACGTTCCGGGTCAATATCCTCGCACCCTACGAACTTGCCACTCAGAGACCGATAGACATCAATCGCTTTTGGAGCCGCTACCTCGGTTTCAGATGGCGGAGCAGGCAAAGATATGTGTCTTGGCTTTGGCTTCTTCTGGGCGCTGGCAGAAAAACCTTCCACTACCAAAAGCCCCAAACCAACACACAGAACGATTACGAATGTTAACACTTTTGTCTTCATTTTTCCCTCCTCTAAGGAAAATTGGTTAACTGATTGAACTAATGCAAATGCACTAAATTTTTTATATTGTCATTGGGAGGTTTTTTTCCCAACAGATTAAACAGATTAAAACATGCTATCGCTCGCAATGACATTCTGTTTTTTAATGAATTTGTATTGCTTTAATTAGCCATCCTTTCCTGCATAAATTCTTTTGTTTTGTTACATATAGCTATCCCTCCACTTGGGTGGTTTATAGTTCATGGTTCATAGTTCCCTTTCCCCTTCCGCACCTGTTCCTTGCGGATGATGGAGACGGCTCTGGGATAACATCCACAAAAAGCCATGTAAGAAATTACAGCAAATTAAAAGCTTAGAAAAAAATCGGTTCTTAAGAGTAGCTGAAACAATTCCATTTCGGTTGCCAAGAAAGTCTGCACTGTCCCTCTTAGGTTAATATATTTCTATTTAAGCACAAGTCAAGCAAAAAATTGGGGCATTGAGAAACAAATTGCAGGAATAGATCATGATACATCAGACATGAGCGAGAATTGTTAAGTATGTCATTTCCAATTTCATAGGGAGGTATGCCTAACAAAAAGCTTCAAAAGATCGATCTAACCTATTGGTGTTTTCTTTGTTGCATCGGGACTTTGTCCCAATTGATCTTGAGATAGTCCGGATGCTTGGAGCGGAAGTCAACATCCCTACGGGATAATATCAAGATCCAAATGGATTCATCCTGAAGGACAAATATCCCGCAGGAAAATCAAGCCCACAGGTGATAAGGGAAAAGCTTCTCCTAAATAGCCGGATTTACCTATAGAGTGATTCTATCCACTTACTAATCTCTTCCAAGCTCTTGAAATACAGGCAAGAAATTTTCAGAAGTTCTGTGGTTGAACTTTTATTTTTTCGGGTCTTCTCCAAAAGAGTTGCTAAAAACAGAGGTATGAAAAAAGTCTATACCCCCCCTCACCCTTGCCCTCTCCCACAAGAGGCTGTGTCATAGTGTCATTCTGAGGCGTTAGCCGAAGAATCTCGGTTTTGCAACTTATTGTAACTACGAGATTCTTCGCTTCGCTCAGAATGACAGAAGCAGGTTTTTGAGAATTGTGACACAGTTTGCAAGGGGAGAGGGAGCTTTATATGTTCCCCTCCCTCGATGGGAGGGGGGGAGGGGGAGGGTGACCGTATCGATTCATCTGCGACTCAATGGGAGTTTTATTAGGTCTATAAGAATCCTTTTATTGTCAAGAATCTCTGCAACTAAATTGGAGAAGAACCATTTTTTTCTAATGTTTTATGAAAACCCGCCGAATATAAAAAAACACAAAACGAAATTATAAGAGTCCTAGACCTCAACAAAAAAAGGAGGGTATCATGTTAATATGGTGCACCATTTTGTTTCTCTTGGGCGTTCTGGCATTTTTGGATGCCAACTTCAACTATGGGGAGATTTTCAGAAAAGTTAACTCCTTAATGTTTATGTTGATCTCCCTGGGAGTGTTAATTCGCCTAAGATGGGAACGAATCCATTACAAGAGGAAAGAGCCTGCTACCCCGATTTCTCAAAAAGAAAAGAAGGAAACGCCAGTGGGAGTAGAGAATTAGCCTAAGTCCAGATAATGTACTTAAAGTCATTCAGTCAATCATGGCGAAGTCGGCTCAATCTTTTTGTAAACCAATTCCGCCTACGATGAAATGTGGATGACTTAGGGTTAATGGAAAAAACGTGTTGGTTTTTTGTTGTTGATGATAACGGAGGCA
>CAZOJT010000022.1:0-41026 GCA_964580215.1 uncultured Ignavibacteria bacterium
CATATTATCAACTAAATCTAACCTTTTTACCAACACGAAACTTCCATTAAACCAACATCTTCTTCCCCAGACGGGAGGGCACCCGTACGGGTGGGCGGTCCGTGTATTGCTGGCAGGCTTTACCAACGGGAAACAAACGGCGGGTGCCCGCAGGATCGCGGAAAGAACACCCGACTGTAGCAGGGTGATGGTATTTGAATTCCGCAAAAAGAGCCTACAAATCGGGCTTGACATCCACACATCCATAGATGTATCTTCAAAAAGTGGGGTAGTTAGTGTAGTTCGCTAATTCGTATTTTTATTTTGATGGGCGGATCATGAAGCCCTGGAGCAAAAGAAAATATTCTATCTGGTTGATCTTCTTCGTTGTCCTCATCATGTTAATTTTTAACGCCAGCAACTGGTATATTTATTCCAAGATAAAGTTCTATCTGACACAACAACTGGGGGAAAGATTGGCTAACATCGCCAGCGCCACCGCATTTGGCATAGACGCGGAAAAGGTTTTGAACGCAGGAGAGGATCAGAAGGTTTATGAGGAGATAAAAAATCTTTTGGAGAACGTAAAAGAAGATAATGATCTGGCGGATGCATTTATCTTAGACCAGGATTATAACAATATTCTAAGCCCTCCTTCTGATTCTGCTTCAGACGTTTTTCTGAACCTGGATTTAGCCGCCATCACCCTGGCTCTTTCTGGGACAAAGGCTTATTCTCACCTGTATCAGGCAGGAGATTACTTTTTTGAAAGTGGATTTGCTCCCATTTATAACTCCAAAGGAGAGGTGATCGCTGTTTTAGGGGTGGAGGCGGGGGCTGATTTCTTTAAAGTCCTTTCCAACTTCAGAAAAACCTTGATCGGTGCCTTCATACTCAGTCTTTTGGGTATACTGCTTTTAGGGGCTCTCTTCTACAATTTGACCACTCACCTAAGAAAGATGGAGGATGCAGTAATCAAGACCAGCGCACTTCAAGCCATGGGAGAGATGGTGGCAGCCATCTGCCATGAGATCAGAAATCCTTTGGGAATAATCAAGGGAACATCGGAGAGATTGCGTTCAAGGTATGGTCAAGATCAGGACGAGCTTTTTGATTTCATTCCCGAAGAGGTGGATCGTTTAAATGATATTCTAACCGGTTATCTTGAATTCGCCAGTTCGGAACCGAAAAGAAAAGAGAAAATGGATATAATCCCTCTGGTGACCAAAATAGCAGATCAACTAAAGGGCACGTTTTCAAAGCAGAATATCCAAATTCAGTTAAAGACAGAAGATAATCTTCCCCCGGTGATGGTTAACCCCGGCGGGATCAGACAGATAGTGATAAATTTGCTAATGAACGCCAAAGATGCCATAAAGCAGAATGGAGTGGTGAATGTCAGGCTCAAAAATCAAAAAAAATTCGTTGAGTTGGAAATCGAGGATAATGGCAGGGGAATAAGAAAAAAAGATTTAAAGCAGATATTCAGTCCTTTCTTTTCTACCAAGACCAAAGGCAGCGGTCTGGGGCTTTACGTGGTGAAAAAGATAGTGGAAGAACATAAGGGGACCATCTCTGTGGAAGGCAAGGTGGGAAAAGGGACTAAAGTTGAGATTAAATTGCCAGTGGGGTCAGATGATCGGTCAACGGATGGGTCAACGGATGAAACGGATAGAACGGATGGGTCAGCGGATTTGTCCTGAAGGCTTGTCATGAAGGATTGAACGGATTAAACGGATGGGTGGCGGGAAATGATGTTTGGGTGGAATTGGAAAGCTATGGAAAACATGTAAAGAGGTATGATATGGCACAGATATTGGTGGTAGATGATGAGAAGAAGATGGGGATATTGATTGAGGGAACTTTAAAAGATGCCGGCTATTCGGTGAAGACCGTCACCAGTGGAGAGGAGGCACTTAAGCTTTTAAAGAAGAACACCTATGATGTGGTGATCACCGATCTGAAGATGGAGCCGGTGGACGGGCAAGTGGTTTTAAAGAAGGCAAAGGAGTTGAATGAATCGACTGAGGTGATTATGATGACCGCTTACGCCACTGCCAAATCCGCAGTGGAAGCCATGAAAGCCGGAGCCACAGATTATATCATCAAACCTTTTGCTTTGGAAGAATTGAAGCTTCTGGTGGATAAAATCGTCGAAAAACAGAAGCTTTTAGCGTTGAACCTTCAGTTACAGGAAGATTTGGGAAAAGCAGTCTTGGATGAATTTGTGGGTAAAAGTAAGAATATTAAACAGGTGTTCGAGCTGGTGGAAAAGGTTGCCAAGACCGATGCCAATGTGTTGCTTTTAGGAGAAAGTGGCACCGGCAAGGAGCTGGTGGCACGAGCCATACATCAAAAAAGTAAAAGGAGAGATAAACCTTTGATAACGGTCAATTGTGCGGCTTTGACTGAGACCTTACTGGAGTCTGAGCTTTTCGGTCACGAGAAGGGCGCCTTTACCGGTGCCTATGCCCGAAAATTGGGAAGATTCGAGTTGGCAGATTTGGGGACTATTTTTTTGGATGAAATTGGCGAGATCTCTCCCACCATACAGGCCAAGCTTTTGAGGGTCTTAGAGGAGAAAAAAATCAATCGGGTGGGAGGAGTGGAGACCATTGGGGTGGACACCCGGGTCATCGCCGCCACCAACAAAAACTTAGAGCAGAATGTCAAAGCTGGAAGATTCAGAGAAGACCTATATTTCAGGCTGAACGTCTTCCCCATCTGGATTCCACCATTACGGGAAAGAAGAGAGGATATTCCCCTTCTGGTGGAGTACTTTTTGAAAAAATTTCAATACCAGGGGGAAAAACTTCCTGCGGATATTATGGATCAACTGATAAATTACCATTGGCCCGGGAATGTAAGGGAATTGAAAAATATCCTGGAACGAGCCATGATCTTATCCGACGGAAAAACCATCGAAGCTTACCACGTGGGAATAAAACCAGGTTTGCTGGGCGCAGAAACTCCCGCCACAGGCGGGGATTGAATCATTCCCATAATCTACATAGGGAGGCTTCTTTTTCCAATAAAAAGTATCCCCATTTTTTAAAAAGAAAAAAACACAATCACACTTTCCAATTCTTGATTCTCCTTATCTTACAAACACTTCCGTGATTTCATGCACCGTTTTTGGGGATACTTCTGCTATTTAAGCACTTGACAAATTTATGAAAGAGTGTATATTTGTAACAGAAGAAAAACCGGAACGTAACTCAAAACTTCTGGGTTGCATTCTGGGGTTGCTTCGGAAACGAGTATAACTGTTAATGAACTAAGAAAGGAGAAGGATATCATGAAACAAAAAAAAGTTGTTGGAAACTTTGTATTAATCATTTCATTTGCAGCCTTCATCTTTGCCACCGCGCCTAGGATATCCCTTGCGGATCCACCCAGCTCTTTTGATTTACGAAATGTTGGAGGTAACAACTACGTGACCTCAGTCAAGAACCAGTCAGGAGGCACCTGCTGGACGCATGGAGCGATGGCATCCATGGAGGGGAACCTTCTCATGACCGGTAACTGGGCGGCGGCCGGAGAGACCGGTGAGCCCAATTTAGCGGAATACCACCTGGACTGGTGGAACGGATTCAACCAGCACAACAATGACGACGACCCCGGAGGCGGCGGGCTGATTGTGCACGAAGGCGGCGATTACCGGGTGGCTTCAGCGTATCTCACCAGAGGCGAGGGAGCGGTACGGGATATCGACGGACAATCCTACGGCACACCCCCGGCCAGATACGATACCAGCTATCACTACTATTATCCGCGGGACATCGAGTGGTACGTTGCCGGATCGGATTTGAGCAACATTAACACCATCAAGAACAAGATCATGACCGAAGGCGTCATGGGGACGTGCATGTGTTACAACGATGCATTCATGAACTATAGTAACTACACCCACTATCAGCCGCCCAGCAGTACCTTAGACCCCAACCATGCGATCGCCATCGTGGGCTGGAATGACTACAAGAGCACGGATGCTCCGTATCCCGGCGCGTGGCTGTGCAAGAACAGTTGGGGAACCGGTTGGGGCTACAGCGGCTACTTCTGGATTTCCTACTACGACAAGCACTGCTGTAAACACCCTGAGATGGGTGCTGTTTCTCACCAGAATGTCGAACCCTTTGCTTACGAGCATATTTACTATCACGATTACCACGGCTGGCGGGATACCAAGACGGACGCAAGCGAAGCATTCAACGCCTTCACCGCCGCAGGAGACGAACTGCTCCAGGCGGTAAGCTTTTACACTGCCGCAGACAACGTGACCTACACGGTGATAATCTACGACCGCTTCGAAGGCGGGGAACTTTTGGATGAGCTCTCCACAAAATCCGGTACCATCGAATATACCGGATTCCACACCATCGACATGGACACTCCGGTTGAGCTTACAGCGGGCGACGATTTCTACATTTACTTAGAACTTTCGGCGGGTGGTCATGCATTTGACCGAACCTCGGACGTCCCGGTCTTGCTGGGTGCGCAGTATAAGGCCATTGTGCAATCGGCGGCCAACCCTGACGAAAGCTATTACCGCAGCGGCTCAACCTGGATGGATCTCTATTACTCAGACGTTGCCTACAACACCACCGCCAACTTCTGCATCAAGGGACTGACCATCGACAGGGGTCTGCGAGTCAGCCCGGCGGGTGATTTCCGATCCGAGGGACCTGTGGGTGGTCCCTTCTCGCCCTCGAACACGGTCTACCAGTTGGAGAACAAGAACACCCAGCCTATCAACTACGAGGTGACGCACGACCTGCTCGCTGAATGGGTGACCCTTTCCGGCGACGTATCCGGAGTCCTGCCGGCGTTCGGAACCGCCGAGGTGACCGTCGAGATCAATAGCAACGCCCAGACTCTGGATCAGGGTGCGCATTTCGCCATGGTTTTCCTCACCAACACGACCGACCACGCCGGTGATACCACCCGCCAGGTACTGTTGGCTGTCGGAGAACCAACAGTTCAATACGAGTGGACCCTCGACAGTGATCCCGGCTGGACCGCTGAGTGGCAGTGGGCGTTCGGTCAGCCGACTGGTGGTGGCGGCGACGAGCACGGTGGGCCTGATCCAACCAGCGGTTACACCGGCAGCGACGCCTATGGATACAACCTCAATGGGGATTATGAGAAAAACCTCCCGGAAAAGCATCTGACCAGTAATGCCATCGATTGCTCAGGATTATTCGGCGTACATCTGAAGTTCTGGCGTTGGCTGGGCGTTGAGCAGTCGAAGTACGACCACGCTTACGTGCGGGTCAGCAAAGACGGAACCAACTGGATGACGGTTTGGGAGAACACCGACTCGGTCACCGATATGTCCTGGACAGAGATGAACCTGGATATCTCAGCCGTAGCAGACAATCAACCCACAGTGTATCTGCGCTGGACCATGGGACCGACCGACGGTGGGTGGCAGTTCTGCGGATGGAACATCGACGATATCCAGCTTACCGCCTTTGAGAATGCTGTTGTTTGTGGTGATATTGATCGCAATGGGGAGATAGATCTTGGAGACATTCTCTATCTCATCAATTACTCGTATAAAAACGGACCTCCGCCGCAATGCGTGCCCATCACTGCTTGCGGGGATGTTAATGTAGATGGGGTGGTGGATGTAGGCGATGTGCTTTATTTGATTAATTATTTGTATAAGAATGGACCGCCGCCTGGCAACCCTTTACCATAAAGTTACTAAGAGGAGCAGGAAACAGTTTACATCTTATTATTCGTATGAATGCTTCGCATTGATTTTTTCTCCCACACCTGTTTTTGGCTTGACTTGAAATGCGTATGCATTCATACGAATCCCCCCTTTCTCCCTTTTCTTTAGGGGGGATGTAAACAATTATATGCTCCCCTTAGTAATTGAATTGACAGAGAAAAGATCTCTTCTAACAAGAAAAAAATCCCGCCAGGTCTAAGCAGGCTGACCGAGAATTGTCATTCTGAGCCCGTAAGGGCGAAGAATCTCGCTTCCCAACCCACATAAAACCAAGAATCTTCACTCCGCTTCGCTCCGTTCAGAATGACACAATTGGAGTTCTCGGTCATCCTGTAAGGACCTGGCGGTAACAGAAATTTATACGCATCATCTGAACAATCACCCGCCCCAGTTACCCCAATAAAAATTTTGCCTTTTTGCATTTACCGTGAACTATGAACCATGAACTGTGAACCGACAAAGTCGGGGCGACTGGATTTGAACCAGCGACTCCTTAGTCCCGAACCAAGTGCTCTACCAAACTGAGCCACGCCCCGATAGTATCTTAATCAGGAATTATTTTACGTACTTTCGGCTGAAAAGTCAACGAAATAATTACTCATCACCACATCTAATACGAAGACAAGTGTCTTTAGTTTTTTATTTCGCTACAACACTCTTGCTCTCACACGGTCACGCTATCTGCGTATTTTGAAAAGCAAAAATCCATGCATAGTATCTAACCCACTTGCCAGCATGGGCTGATGAGTGAAAATCAAGATGTATTTAGAATCGGAAAAGTAGTATACTTTAGAGAGCTGATAGCCAACGTATAGTCCAGCTTCATAGTAATGTATTAACTCTATCTTTATCCCTTCGAATATAGGCTGCAAAATGCCCTCCAGCCCATGATTTTGATTCCACCATCGCTCATTCCCTTTATGAACTGCCTTCCTTAATAGACTCAACAGGACAGAGTCGGGCGGCGGCGGCTTAACAGTAAATGAGGCTGTGGAACAATGCCAAACTCCGCTCTCTTCCACAAGTTCTTCAGGCAACTCTCTCTGAAAATGCCTTAATCCATTTCTGAACGAGTCCCAATCCGGATATGGCGTCACTGAAATGTCTCGAGAGAAGGCCTTTCCATCGGAAATCGCTATCTGAATAAGGTGAGACCAGTAACATTCGCCTCCAACATCTTCCCCAATCCAGAAAGATAGGTTTGTTCCTGAAGTCCATGAGGGGGCAAAACTTTCTGTTAAGGCAAGGAAAGTAAATAATTGCTTACAATTAGTTGTGGCTGAAGGAATTTCATATGTGTATAAGAAAATGGAAACAAAAAATAATAAGAGCATTTCTTTTTTCTTGACCATTGTTACCCTCCTCTAACTTTCTTTGTTACGACTCAAACCTACGCTCCACGTGGGTGTTCTTCACCCACCGTCATCCCCGTTAGCGAAGAACACCAACGGGAAACAGAACAAAATGATTCAAAAAAACCAAAACCAATGCTCAAAAACCATGCCAAAAAAATCCCTGGTGCCAGTAACGACACCAGGGACTTATCTTCTCTTTGGTTACATGGTCAGTCCCCAAATGGGGGGATCTGTCTTTCTTTTATCTTAGCAGAGTCATCTTCTCGATCGACTCGAAGTCGCCGGCTTTGATGCGATAGAAATACACTCCGCTGGCTACATCACGACCTTGTCCGTTCTTCCCTTCCCAGACAACCGAATGATCTCCGGCTGGAAGCACCTCATCCACCAAGGTGTTAACTACCTGTCCTAAGATGTTGTAAACCTTGAGGGTTACTGGAGAATCCTGAGCTAAGGAGAACTTAATCACGGTCTCCGGATTGAAAGGGTTGGGATAGTTTCGCTCCAGTTTGAAATGAGCGGGCTTCGACTCTTCCGATTCTTCTGCATCACCACCTTTGATGGGAATCTGAATATCCCCATCCTTAATCGGCTTCCTGCAAAGGGAAGTGCCCTTCTCATCTACCATGTTGAAGCAAAGCTTTCCAGCAGAAAGCGGCCAAGCAGTGAGTTTGAACTCAGGACGGCAGCGGCTATTCTTTGAGCTTTCGAAGTAAAGTGTAGCAATCAGCCCTTCACCTGGTGGCAGGACGTCATCAACATTTTCATCCAAAGCACGGACCATACCGATAAGCACCCTTTTATTCTGATTGTCTATGGTAGGGTAGCGCTGAAAGTGTGCCACCCGACTCCCGGTAAAATCGATTTTGGTGCACTGAATGTCTGAGCCTAACACTCCGAAGCTCAAAGGTATGGTGACACCAGCCATTCCTTTGGTGTTCTCCAGATAAAGCTTTACCACCGTGGTGTTAGCGCTTTTGCTGGGAAGAATCTGATAGCTCAAAGGATCACTACTCTCAGCCAGCACAGTTGACCCGACCAAAACAAAAGCCAGAACCACGAGCCCTGCTAAGATCTTTCGAGGCATAACCAAACCTCCTTTCATTAGAGAGTTGAAGTTTTTGTTTGCCCTTATCTTCTCTTCTTTTGTCCCCTTCCGCATTTTCACACCACCTCCTTTGGTTCAGCAAACCAGGTTAAAGTTTTCCTCCTGACAGCCTTTCCCATTGTCGAGGGCGATATGGGGAAGGCTTTAACCATATTTAATTTAGGTTTTCTCTCAACTTTTCTATAAGTCAAATTGCTCTACACTCCTTTATACAGGACAATAAATATCCAAAAAACCCAATTCCCAATACGTATTTAACTCGTGCTCAGATCAAAATTATTTTTTACCCTTACGAGCAACTAACCTTCATCAAATATCTTGTTGATTGTCCCTTTGATCTTTCTGCTTTTAAGTTACAACTGTTGTTGGTGCCTCCGTGGCGTTTTCTGGTAGGTCAAACTGGAATCATGAAACTGCGAGAAAATTGCTTTCTGCGTGGATTTAAAAAATTTGGATCCCCTCCTGACGACTATCAATGTTTAACTCAATTTGGTTTAATTCGTCCCCTTCCTCCTTCCTTATACTACTTTCATTTTTTATACGCAGGTTGTAGCCAACCTGTTGTATTCTAAATTACTTCTTTTCTGCATTCAAGTCAAGGAAAAAATGAAATATTTGTGAAAATTTTTTTGGGGGGTTAGAAATCCCATAAGCATGTAGCAGAAACCTTTCTCCAGTATCCTGCGGTATGCCCATACGGGCATACCTGCGGACAGGCACAGACATTACCTCACGGCTGATTAGTTAGATTCAGCTGATAAGTTATTATAAACAGTCGTTTAATCCGCTCCATCTGCTGTGAACATTCTGCTCCAGGGAGATGTTATCAATCCCTGCAATGGTTTCTTGTGCCCGCTGGATCTCATTTGAGTCAACTGACCATAGGAGATGATAACATTCCGACGGAGCCAAAACAACAAATTGTTGTTGTCTGCCTACTGAATACTGCCTACTGAGTTTTGTGTGCCTGCCAGGTTCGTCCCGCATTTTGCGGGACGCATCCCCTGACCTGGGGAGAAGTTCCCAGACAACCTATTTGTTAAGCTCTGCTAACACCTTATCCGTGAGGTCATACTTCTCATCGGCATACAAAACGCTTCCGGCGGTGGAGTCCAAAACATAGGTGTAATTCCCCTTCAGGGCGATAAGCTTTATCACCGTGTTGATTTTCTCTATCAAAGGTTTGGAGAGCTCATACTCCTTTTTTGCCGCCTCGCCATCCGGCCCCATCACCTCATTGACAAATACCTGATACTCACTTTGTTTAGCTAAAAGTTTCTCCCTTATCTCGTTTTTTGCCTGTTCGGTTAACATAAGGTCCTGCTTTTCCAATCTGTCCATCAATTCCTGCATCTCGCTCTGCATGGAATCTGCCTTAGTCTGCCAGACTGCCATCTCCTTTTCGAATTTTGCCTCTGTTTCTACAAACTCTTTATATTCCTTTTTCAGGCGCACCACGTCCACATAACCGATCTTCAACTGTTGTGCTAAACTTGACGAAAACAATATGCCCCAGACAAATCCCCCAAAGAGAATCACTATCACTGCCCTAACTACGGCTTTCTTCATTTTTTTAACCTCCTCTTAATAAAAAGAAATTTCGTTTCCGGCATCGACCTGAATAGATAATTGGTAAATCACCCACCTAAAATAAATCCCCCCCCCTTTTTGTCAAGGAGAATTTAGGGATCTCTAAAAAAGTCATAGAGGGGAGAAGTTGGAGTGTTCACCTTTAGGTGAACCAGGTTAAAGCTTTTTGTGTTTGAGGAAGCGCCAGAACCTAACTTAAGTTAGGTTCTGGCTTTCTTACTGAAAGAAGTGTAGAGTAAACTTCCTGCGTCTTACCTGATTTCCCAACCATGGCAAAGCATCACCTCTGCTATTTTTACAAAAAAATTTAACAAAAGTTTAGAAAAATTTCTTGACAAATTTTAAAAAAGTTATTTTTTAACTAAGCTGTTTGTGAAGAAATTCACTTGCATTTGACGTTTTTTGAGCAAGATGACAGAAATCCACCATTGTTGAAAAAGGATTCATGACAGATTCATTTATGCTTCAGGACTACGCATACGTTGGCTTCTTTTTGCTGATAGGCGTTATCTTTGTCATATTCGTCTTTTTTCTCTCGCGCCTGATACGTCCTCATCATCCCACCCCGGAGAAACTGGAAAGCTATGAATGCGGTGAGCTTCCCATCGGGGGCGCCTGGGTGCAGTATAATGTTCGCTACTATCTTTATGCTTTGATTTTCGTGATCTTCGATGTGGAGATAGTGTTTCTATTCCCCTGGGCAGTGGTTTACAGAAGCCTGGGGTTTTTTGCTTTCATTGAGATGTTGATATTTTTAGCCATTTTGATTTTCGGCTTGATCTATGTGTGGAAAAAAGGAGCTTTGAAATGGGTGTGATAAAAAAATTGCCGGTCTATTTAGAACATCTTCCTGGTGGTAGTCTGGTAACTACGGTTTTGGACGATGTGCTGAACTATTCCCGGGCTTCCTCCATGTGGTATATGTTGTTTGGCTTGGCTTGCTGTGCGGTGGAGATGATGTGCACCGGGGCTTCTCGTTATGATTTTGACCGTTTCGGGATGATGTTCCGCGCCTCGCCCCGACAATCGGATCTGATGTTTGTGGCCGGGACGGTGACGCATAAGATGGCTCCCCGGGTGAAAAGGCTTTATGAGCAGATGGCAGAGCCAAGATATGTCATTGCCATGGGAGGATGTGCTATATCAGGAGGACCTTTTTACTATGATTCCTACAGCGTGTTGAAAGGGGTGGACCTTATCATCCCAGTGGATGTTTATGTTCCCGGCTGTCCCCCTCGCCCGGAATCGTTGATGGAAGGGTGCATCAAATTGCAGGAGAAGATAAAAAAAGAGAAGATTGCAGATTGGAGTTAAGACGGTAATCCCAGAGCAAACCAGAACCTAACTTAAGTTAGGTTCTGGTTTCAAGACAATCAAAAACCATGAGTCATGTAGGTCAACCCCGCCAAAGGCAGGGTTGACAAATAAGAGTTTGTCAAGCAGGCTACGCCATGCTTGACCTACAAAACTGAGACAACCCATCTACCAAATTCAAAAAAGCCAATGCCAAGATTTGTCAAGTTAAAAAGTTGATGACCATAAGTTAGGTTCTGGTTAAAGATTAGGTTCTGATTTCAAGACATTCAAAAATCATGATCAAAGAAAATATAGTTAAAATTGTTCAGAATAAATTTCCAGAAAAGATCGAGGAGGTTCCATTTGTGGGCGTGGATGTCGCCTTCAAGGTAGACAAGGATTTGATCCTAAAGGTTTGCCAATTTGCAAAGGAAACACCGGAACTTTCCTTCGATCTTTTGGCTTGCATGACCTGCATCGATTATGTGGATCATATGGAGGTGGTGTATAATCTATTTTCTTTCACCCACCGGCATAAGATAGCCATAAAGACCTCTCTTCTGCGAGACGGAGAACTGGATTCAGTAACACCGGCATGGAATGCAGCCAATTGGCATGAAAGGGAGATAGCCGAGCTTTTTGGGATAACCTTCAAAAATCATCCGGATCCCAGACCCATTCTTCTTCCCGAGGACTGGGATGAAGGTTTCCCCATGAGAAAGGATTGGGAGGGAAAAGACTTTGTCCGACTACCCAAAAAATGAATTCCCAACAGATGAAACAGATGAAAGTAATCTCACAAATCTGTTTAATCTGTTGGGAAAAAATCAAGCGGGAAAAAATCCAGACACCATAGTGGAGAAGACTGGCACCGAGGAATTCATAGTCAACATGGGTCCCCAGCATCCCAGCACTCACGGGGTGTGCCGACTGCTTCTCAAAATGGATGGAGAGGTGATAGTGGATTTGGTTCCCATAGTCGGGTATCTGCACAGAGCGCTGGAGAAGATCGCGGAAAATCGGACCTATCTTCAATATATCCCCTACACCGACAGAATCGACTACGTCTCCGCCATGTTCTGTAATCATGGCTTCTGTATGGCGGTGGAGAAATTGGCGGGAATTGAAGTGCCGGAGCGGGCAGAGTATATTCGGGTGATAATGGATGAACTCAACCGCATAGCCAGCCACCTGATCTGGCTGGGCACATTCTCTCTGGATCTGGGAGCCGTCACACCATTTTTATACTGCTTTCGTGAAAGGGAAATGATTATGGATCTTATAGAGATGACCTGTGGGCAGAGGATCACCTTTAATTATATGCGGGTGGGAGGGGTATCCAGGGATCTGCCGGACCAGTTCATTCCCAAGGCTAAAGAATTTATTGAATATTTCAAACCCCGGGTGGACGAGTATGAGGCTATCCTGACCGAAAATCCCATCTTCCTGGGAAGGACCAAGGGGGTGGGGATACTGGATAAAAAAACCGCCATAGATTATTCGGTCACCGGTCCAAATTTAAGAGCCTCAGGACTAAAATGGGATCTGCGAAAGAAAGAACCTTATTCGGTTTATGACAGATTTGATTTTGAAATACCCACTGGCACCAAATCGGACACCTGGGACAGATATATAGTGAGAATTCAGGAGATGAGGCAGGCCAATAGAATTGTGGAGCAAGCTTTGGATTCCATACCGGAAGGAGAGATAAAGGCTAAGACCAAGCCTGTGTTCAAACCTCCTCAGGGTGAAGCTTATGTGCGGATCGAATCCACCCGTGGGGAAATGGGATTCTATGTTATCTCTGATGGCAGCACCATTCCCTATCGAGTCAAGCTTCGCACTGCCTCATTTTCGAATTTGGCGGCTTTGCCGGAGATGGCAAGAGGTTGGAAGATTGCGGACCTGGTGGCAATCTTTGCCAGCCTGGATGTGATCATGCCGGACGTGGATAGATAGACGTAAAGCCCGATGAATCGGGCAACTACAAAGAATAAAATGCAGTTGCTCGATTTATCGAGCTAAAAGTAACCGGATGATTTGGCCGAATACTTAAACTTAAAAATAATCAAGCGGTTTGATTCATTAAACATATAAGAGCCCAATAAATTGGGCAACTACGAAGAGTCGGAGAGCGTTATTGTTTGAATTAGATAAGGTTTTCAAGGAAGTTTACTTTTGGCTGGAAGGACTGTTTACTCGCTGGGGCATTCCTCACATCTGGCTGGATCTTCTTTCCATGTTGCTGGTGGTTATAGTTATCTTTGCCTTCATCACTCTTGCGGTTTTGTTCCTGGTCTGGTGGGAGAGAAAAGTATCCGCCCACATGCAGGTCAGGTTCGGGCCCATGCGAACCGGCTGGCACGGATGGAAACAGACTGTCATCGATGCCATAAAGTTGATCATGAAGGAGGATATAGTTCCCTCCAAAGTGGATAAGGCGGTCTTTGTGGTAGCTCCCATTGTGGTTTTTGTGGCGGCTTTTATGGTGTATGTGTGCATCCCCTTCGGTAGAGGGCTTATTGTGCGAGATCTTAATATCGGCATATTATATATCTTGGCCATCACCACCTTCACCGTGGTGGGGCTTTTGATGGCCGGGTGGGGGTCCAACAATAAGTGGTCTCTTTTAGGTGGACTCAGATCGGCAGCTCAAATTGTAAGCTATGAGGTTCCTCTGACTTTGTCCGTGCTGGGTGTGGTGCTTCTGGCACAATCTCTCTCCATGGTGCAGATAGTCAAATCGCAGGCGCATTTCTGGGACTGGTATATCATCAGACAACCCATCGGATTTTTAGTGTATTTAACCGCGGCCATAGCCGAGGTGAACCGCACCCCCTTTGACATACCGGAAGCTGAACAGGAGTTGGTGGCAGGCTATAATACCGAATACAGCGGAATGAAATTCGCCATGTTCTTCTTTGCCGAATACACCAATCTTTTCGCCATAAGCGCTGTAACCACTACTCTCTTTTTGGGAGGATGGCACGGACCCTGGCTCCCCTCCTGGATGTGGTTTTTTATCAAGACCTTCACAATAATTCTGGTGATCATGTGGTTCAGGTGGACTTATCCTCGCATCCGGGTGGATCAATTGATGGACTTTGCCTGGAAATTTCTTTTGCCCCTGGCATTTTTGAATCTCATTTTAACCGGACTTTTTGCTTAAGATCATGGCTTTAATTAAAACCATATATTCGGGAATATACAATTTGATTCTGGGACTCACGGTGACGGTGAAGCATCTGGGGAAACACGCTATCACCTTACAGTATCCCAAAGAGAGATGGACCATGCCGGTAAGGTCCCGCGGGTGTGTAGTGCTTCTGACTGATTCCCAGACCAATAAACTCAAGTGCATCGCTTGCGGGTTGTGTTACAAAATCTGTCCCAACAATGCCATAAAATTCAGCGCGGCCAAGGACGAAAGCGGAAAGAGGTTCGCCGAGGTCTTTGAGGTTGATACTGGTATATGTATCTACTGTGGTCTGTGTGAAGAGGTCTGTCCGGTGAAGGGTAAAGCCATAAAATTGGTTCCCCGGTATGAATTTTCTGTTTATGCTAAAAAGGATTTGATTTATAACAAAGAGAAATTAGCGGAGATAGGAAGGGAATATCAATAAATGTTTTTATGTTGGGGCCGGGGTTCAACCCCTGCCCCAACTCAGAAGTATCGGTAGGTCAAGCATGGCGAAGCCTGCTTGACACCTGTTCTTACAAATAGGTAGCCCCTCACCTTAGTCCTCTCCCCAGAGGGGAGAGGGAAAAAGGGTGAGGGGGAAAAATAAAAGGAACTCGAAATTGTTAACCGGAATTCCGGCTGCTATCTTCTATATTTTGACTGGCATCATCTTGGGCTCAGCCGTGATGGTGGTCAGCTCAAAAAACATATTCCATTGTGCTTTGTTTCTGGTGCTCTGTTTCTTTGGCGTCGCTGGAATCTATATACTTCTTTCGGCAGAGTTTCTGGCGGCGGTGCAGGTTCTAATTTACGTGGGAGCCATCACCATCCTTATGATCTTTGCCATCATGTTAACTGCCAAGCTTTACAGTGCCAAAATCAGACAGTCCAATGAGCAGGTCCTTCCCGGAATCATAATCGTTGCCGCACTTTTGGTCGCCACCATCTTCACCCTGAGCAGAACTGCCTGGAAGCTGTCTTATGAGACTGCCCAGGTTCAATCCACGGTTGGCATAGGCAAGCTGCTTTTGACCAAATATGTTCTGCCTTTTGAGGTGGTGTCGGTGGTCTTGTTAACCGCTTTGATCGGGGCGATAATCATCGCCCGGAAGGAGTAACTCTTGGTTGGGTTGACCCATTATTTAACTTTAAGCACCATTTTGTTCTGCATCGGAATCTTCGGTGCGTTAACCCGCAGAAACGCCATCGGTATCCTGATGTCCATCGAGCTTATGTTCAATGCGGTCAATATCAACTTTGTGGCTTTCTCAAAGTTTATCACCCCCAACGATTTTGTGGGACAGATATTCGCCATCTTTGTCATAACCGTTGCCGCGGCGGAAGCCACGGTCGGTTTAGCCATTGTGCTTTTGATATATAGAAACTTCAAAGGCATCAACGTGGATAATATAAATATAATGAAATGGTAAATTTAGATTTGAGAATTGAAATTTGAGAACTGAGTTAAAAACTCACTCTCAAGTCTCAAGACTCACAACTCAATACTCAAAACTCGTGACTCGATACTGAATTATGTTAGCTAACGCCTGGATAATACCGCTCCTTCCTTTAATTTCTTTCGTAGCTATTGTATTTTTCACCAATAGAAACGAAAAATTAAGCTCGCTGGTTTCCATCGGTGCAGTTTGCTTATCTTTTGTCCTCTCCCTGTTTGTGATAGCCAGTGTTTTGAAGAACCCGGTGGCTTCAGAATTTGAGTTCATCTGGGTTGATCTCCCCGGATTTAAGATTAATGTGGGGACGTTGATCGACCCCTTGACTGCAGTTATGTTGTTCGTGGTATGCACGGTCTCCATGCTGGTACATATCTACTCGGTTGGATATATGGCTGGCGATCCCAGATTTTCCCGGTTCTTCTCCTTCCTATCGCTTTTCACCTTCTCCATGTTAGGATTGGTGATTGCCAATAATTTTCTGGAGTTATTCGTCTTCTGGGAACTGGTGGGTTTGACCTCATATCTTTTAATCGGCTTCTGGTTTGAGAAAAAGATCGCCTCTGATGCTGGCAAGAAGGCATTCATAACCACCCGCACCGGGGACTTGGGGTTCATAATTGGGATTTTGATTTTAACCACCGCCGCAGGAACTTTCAACTTCAGAGAGATATTCCATCTGGTGGAAGCAGGACATATTTCCTTTGGTCTTCTCACCGTAGCGGCGATCTTTATTTTTGCCGGGGCAGTGGGTAAATCAGCCCAGTTTCCGCTCCATGTGTGGCTTCCAGACGCCATGGAGGGCCCTACCCCGGTTTCAGCATTGATCCATGCGGCCACCATGGTGGCCGCCGGAGTCTATCTGGTCGCCCGGACCATGACCATCTATTTGGCGACAGAGAACGCCGCACTGGTTGTGGCTATCATCGGGTGCTTCACCGCGTTTTTGGCCGCCTCCATCGCACTGGTCCAGAACGACATAAAGAGGGTATTGGCCTATTCCACCATAAGCCAACTGGGCTACATGATCATGGTTTTAGGGCTGGGTGGATTTACCGCCGGCAGTTTTCATCTATACACCCATGCTTTTTTCAAATCACTTCTGTTCTTAGGGGCGGGGAGCGTGATTCACGCCGTGCATACCAACGACATCTGGGAGATGGGAGGACTTTATCCCAAGATGAAGATCACCGCCACAACCTTCATCATCGCCTCCCTCTCCATATCGGGAATATTTCCCCTATCAGGATTCTGGAGCAAGGATGAGATACTGGCGGTGGCAAGCCATTATCATAATCCCATATTTCTGATTGTGGGAGTTCTGGTGGCCGGAATGACCGCATTTTACATGTTTAGGCTTTGCTTTGTCACATTCTTTGGCAAACCACGCGATCAGCAAAAGTTCGATCATGCCCATGAATCCCCCAAGGTGATGACCATCCCCTTGATGGTTTTAGCTTTTCTTTCCATCTTTGCAGGCTGGGTGGGAATCCCTTGGCTTAAACATGGTTACTCCTCCTTTGTGTATCATCACGCACCTCATCATGTGGAACCCAATTATCTTTTGATGATCATCTCAACCGTGGTGGCACTCTCAGGAATCTATTTGGCTTATGCCATGTATCACAAAAAATCCATTTCTCCGGAAAAACTTAAGGCAAAATTTGCTTTTCCTTACAAGGTGCTTTATAACAAATATTATTTCGACGAACTGTATCATGCTATAATCATAAATCCTTTGCTGAAGCTATGTGATTTTTTCTTTGTCAAATTAGATGTGGGTGTGGTGGATTGGCTGGTGAACGGATGGGGGAACTTCACTGTCTTTTTATCTGATGTGCAAGAATGGTTTGATAGCCATATTGTGGACGGTGCGGTCAATGGATTGGCATACGTTACCAAAGGTATTGGATCAGGATTGAGAAGGGTGCAGACCGGACAGTTGCAAAACTATGCCTTCGTCATATTCTTCGGTCTGGTTCTGATCATTCTCTTTAACATGTAGGGACTTTTTGACTTGTAGGGACAGGGCTTGTTGAGCTTGCGAAATCCCGCCCCATGGCGGGGTCCCTGTCCTAATCCTAATGTGGACAGCCATCCCGCCGTCGGCGGGATCCCTACGACTAACTCTGGAGTGCAAACCTTTAGGTTTGCCAGGATTTTTTCAAATCGAGCATGAGAAAGGGTTCTTACTTGTTGGATTTCAAGTTAGCCCAACTAAGCAAATAAAGGAGGAGAAGAGATTTTATGAACTTTCCAATTCTGACTTTAATGATCTTCACCCCATTTTTGGGGATGATTCTGATTCTGCTGCTAAAAAAAGAACAGGAGAGCGCCGCCCGCTTTCTTGCCGCCTTGTTCTCCTTCATCCCCCTGGTTTTATCTTTTATTCTTTTGGCCAGATACGTTGGCTCCACCTCCCAACTTCAATTTGTGGAGAAATATGAGTGGATTCCTTCTCTGGGGATAACCTACTTTTTGGGTGCGGACGGGCTTTCGGTCCCCATGCTCTTTTTGACTGCACTTCTGTGCTTTGTATCTGTCGTCTATTCTTTCGGAGACATCAAGGAGCGGGTTAAGCAATATTTTGCCTTTCTCCTTCTTCTGGAGGTGGGGCTGATGGGAGTGTTTGCCGCCCTGGACTTTTTCCTCTTTTACATATTCTGGGAGATCGTTTTGGTCCCCATGTATTTCTTAATCGGAATCTGGGGACATGGAAGGAAAGAATACTCTGCTATTAAGTTCTTTTTATACACTCTGTTTGGCTCGCTATTCATGCTGGTAGGGATTCTGGCGCTCTATTTTACCGTGGAGCCGCACACCCTGAACATGATGGTTCTAATCGAAAGGGCACCCCAACTCACCAGAGGTTTCCAGCTTTTGGCTTTTGTCGCATTTTTCATAGCATTTGCGGTTAAGGTGCCGATCTTCCCATTCCATACGTGGTTGCCGGATGCCCATGTGGATGCCCCCACCGCGGTCTCTGTCCTTCTGGCGGGGGTTCTGTTGAAGATGGGAACATACGGATTCTTAAGGATCAGCTATCCTATGTTTCCTGAAGGTGCCATCTATTTTGCCCTGCCCATTGGAATTCTGGCACTGATAAACATCGTGTACGGAGCTTTGGTATGCATGGCGCAGAAAGACTTAAAAAAGATGATCGCCTATTCTTCGGTAAGCCATATGGGCTACTGCATGTTGGGAATAGCCGCCATAACCGTCACCGGTTTCTCCGGATGCGTGTTCCAGATGGTCTCGCATGGACTCATCACCGGGGCACTCTTCATTCTGGTGGGGGTTCTTTATGAACGGGCGCATACCCGGGAGATTGCTGCCTTCGGTGGACTGTGGACCAAGCTCCCGGTTTATTCAGGCATCATGATGTTGTTCTGTCTGGGATCATTAGGGTTACCAGGGCTTTCGGGTTTTATCAGCGAGTTCATGGTATTTGTAGGCTCCTTTCCCGCATTCAAGATAATCGTTCCTCTGGCTGTCACCGGAGTGGTGATAACTGCGGCTTACTTCTTGCGAATGATTCAGGCGGTGTTTTTGGGCACGTTCAATACTAAATGGGAGGGCTTAACCGAGATATCCGGAAGAGAGATATTCACCATAATTCCCTTAGCCATCCTGATGGTCGGAATCGGGGTGTATCCTTCTCCTTTAACCAATATGATCAAAGCAACCATAGAGAACATCGTTCACCTGGTAACCGGATGAACGAAATGCAAAATTCAAAATGAAAAATGCAAAATTAATTTTTAATTTTTAATTTTACGTTTCTTAATATGAACTGTCAATCATGCTCCCTGTGGATGTTATCATCCACAGGGGAAAATTGGGGGATGATAACATCCCCCAAGAGCAAACGGGATAAACCATATTGAATCTTAAATCTTAAAATGAACTACCAATTGTTATTACCTCAGATATTTCTCTTTTTGTGGGCGATTTTTATATTCATTCTGGACCTCGCGCGCAAGGAGAAAAAACATAATCTGTCGTATGTGGCTCTTTTGGGCATAGTTATAACCATCATTCTGGTTTTGACATCTCAGAAGGGAGAGCTTTTTGGGAGGATGTTTCAAGCAGACTCTTTCTCCGCATTCTTTAATTTGATATTCCTGCTTACCGGATTCTTGACCATCGCTTCCTCGGTTGAGTTTACCAAGAAAATCCCATCACATAAGGGGGAGTACTTTGGCTTGATTTTGCTCTCCATGGTGGGGATGATGTTTTTAGCCTCCTCAGGTGAACTTTTGACCTTATATGTCTCTTTGGAGCTGACCACCATACCTCTGTATGTTTTAGCGTCCTATCGCAAGGATGAACTGAAATCCACAGAGGCCGGACTGAAGTATTTGATCTTGGGGGGAATATCCTCCGCCCTATTGCTTTATGGAATAAGCTTAATCTATGGTCTTACCGGAACCACCTTCTTAACTGAGGTGAAGACCACCTTAATTGTGAGATTTCTATCTACCGGGGAAATCGGTCCCGCCCTGGTTTTAGGTTTAATATTTATGATCGCTGGTTTTGGGTTCAAATTAGCTTTGGTTCCTTTTCACATGTGGGTGCCGGACGTTTATGAAGGCGCACCCACCCCTATAACTGCATTTCTTTCCGTAGCCTCGAAGGCGGCTGGGATAGCGGCGTTCTTAAGGGTCTTCTTCGGGTCATTTTTGCTCTTCCAGATGGATTGGGTTCTTCTGATGGCGGTTTTAGCCAGCCTGGCAATGATCATCGGAAATATCATCGCCCTGCTTCAGACCAATATCAAAAGGATGTTGGCGTATTCCAGCATTGCCCAGATAGGATATATTCTGTTAGGGGTAGTCGCCGCCACCTCCAGAGGAGTTTCTTCGGTAGCATTTTATACCTTCGTTTATCTGTTCGCCAACATGGGAGCATTTATCACCGCTATCGCCTTCAGCAACCAAACCAGAAGTGACCAGATAAAGGATTATGCTGGTCTTTCCCGGAGGTCGCCTGCTCTGGCGGCAATGATGGCGGTGTTCATGCTTTCATTGGTGGGAATCCCACCTTTGGCTGGATTTATAGGAAAGTATTATCTTTTCTCCGCCGCCATCGAACAGGGATATATCTGGCTGGTGGTGATTGCCATCTTAACCAGCGTGATCTCCCTGTATTATTATCTGGGCGTGGTCAAGCAAATGTATTTTCAAACTTCAACTGAAGAAAATCCCATCGCCACAGGTGCTGCACTTAAGACCGCGCTGATCATCTGTGTCATAGGCGTTCTTCTTTTCGGCATCTACCCCAATATTTTCCTCGACTTTGCCAACCAGGCAGCATCAGTGTTTCTTTATTAAAACTGGATGTAGGGGCGGCATTTATGTCGCCCGTTAAAGTTCAGATTTGATGAATCAAATCCCTGCAGATTTATGTCGCTTGCCTCATTTCACTTAACCATCAATCAGAATCGTCTCTCTTATCATACGAAGTTGTAGGGGCGCCATTTATGGCACCTGCTTGAGGTTCGGGTTCGATGAATCAAACCCTTACAGATTTATGCTGCTGGACTTATTTCCTCAAGTATTAATTAGAATCATCGCTTTTGTCTTACGGAATTGTAGGGGGATCATTTATGGCGCCTGCTTGAGGTTCAGGTTTGCTTCTCTCACCATCTCTTCAGTGCTTTAGCCTTTCTCCGATCCCCTGGATCCTGCGGTATGAACCGAATGGTTTACACCTGCGGACTTAAAAACACCGCACTCCTTCACCTCCATTCAGGGTAAACGGAGTTGCGACGCTACATTCGAGCATACGCATCTTATCAAAGACGTCTTGAAAACGCCCTATGATCCCATTTCTCCAAGGTTCTTTTATAGGGATAAAGATTGGTTGTATCCCAAGTTTAAGACACAGACGTATTACCAATCCAAAGGAGCGAGGATAGCGATTACTACCACGTGCAGGTAATTTGTTATCCATCTGGAGATTCGTATAAATGCTTAGCAGACGTAGGTATTCCTAAAGTCTGCCAGCAGTGAATTAAGGTATTGATGATGTCTATTCTGGTCTGTCTGCGTATAGGATTAACGCTACAGCGACGGCCATAAGCATCAATTATATTGGTTGAATAGAACCGTCCATTCATATGAATGTGCGTCCCGCCAACGGCGGGACGAGCATACGCATCGTTTTTTTCCGCCAGAGGCGGATATGTTAAATGGGAAAGAAAGTCACAACGGATCCATCCTGTGGCTGAATACTTTAAAATGGTAGCCTAAAACCCATTGAGGAAGGAACACCTAAACAATGTCATAATAATTTTACACATGAATTCAAACATTACCAATGACTCCACTTTCAATTTTACTTAAACTGATTTATGGAACGCAAACTAAATATTTCGGAGGTATATGATGAATACTGCAACTGTTGTGATGTTTATTATTGCTATTGTTTTGTTGGTTGTGGCTTACTTACAAGGGGACAACCTTCATATTTTAGGGCTAAAAGCGGCGGCGAAAATGTTTGGGCAGGTTATGCCCATATTGATCGCTGCGTTTTTAATCGCAGGATTAATTCAGGTCTTGATTCCGAAGGAGTTTATTGTGAAATGGCTGGGTAAGGAAGCAGGGTTCGAGGGGATTCTGTTTGGGTCGCTAGCTGGAGGACTGACCCCGGGAGGACCGGTTATAAGCTTTCCCATAGTAGCTTCCATATATAAATCCGGTGCCAGTATTGGAACGGTAGTGGCGTTCGTCACCGCCTGGTCATTGGTGGCGGTGGGGCGATTGCCTTATGAGATCAGCTTGATCAGCCCCAAGTTTGCCGCAATCAGATTAGCCTGCACCTTCTTCTTTCCACCCATCGCTGGGTTGATCGCGCAGTTTTTCTTCTCAAAGATTGCGTGAACAAAAATTATCTTTTCTCAAAATTCTTGTGTGACAGCTTTCGTGTATAATGCCTTTTCCGTCCGAGACAAGCTCGGACGCTACACTTTTGTGATTGTATTAGCGAAAGAAATTAAACCTTAGCCCGTAGCGTTGCAACTCCGTGTGCAACGCTTTGTCGCCATAGACAAATTCCGATCTTAAGATCTGTTGGAGCCTACTGAGGTATTGGGGATTGTATCTCGAACACAGCGCCGGGATAGAATTCCAGTTTCAATTTTTGTTGCCACTTTTTTCTTCTGTGTCGGGCAGCCCCGCCTTTGGTAGGACTATCCGACATTTTTCTATATGGGGGATTTCGGACCTACGAGTGCATGTCCGAGTTCATCCTATGTTGTCTTTTTGCCAAGAATATGCTTGATAAACTTAAAATTTTAAGCTATCATGATCTGCAAAAGATAAAAGGATTCATCCTGAAGGAGCAAACATGAGGAGAAAAAAGCGGATCGGAATTTTAACCGGAGGAGGGGATTGTCCCGGATTGAATCCGGCTATCCGGGCAGTTGCCAAAACCTCTTTCTTTTGTCACGGAGCCGAGGTGATCGGTTTCAAGGATGGATATGAGGGACTGATTAAGAACCAAACAAGAGAATTGACCTGGGAGGACGTCTCCGGAATTCTGACCCAGGGTGGAACCATACTTGGCACATCCAATCGTGCCAATCCCTTTGCCTATGGAGAGAAGAAAAAGGATTTATCAAAACAAGCTTTAAAAAACTTTCGCCGCCTGAAGCTGGATGCCTTGATTTGCATTGGCGGAGACGGAAGCCTGCATATAGCTCACGAATTGAACCAAATGGGACTGCCCATTGTGGGCATACCCAAAACCATAGACAATGACGTGGAAGCAACCGATTTCACCATCGGCTTCGACTCGGCGGTAGCAGTAGCCACGGAATCAATCGACAACGTCCACAGCACGGCTGAGTCTCACCATCGGGTGATGATTGTGGAGGTGATGGGAAGATATACCGGCTGGCTGGCTTTATATGCTGGAGTGGCAGGTGGAGGGGATGTGATTCTCATCCCAGAGCTTCAATTTGACATCAAAAAGGTCTGCCGGGAGCTGGTAAGACGAAGCAAAATCGGAAAGAGATTCAGCATCGTGGTGGTGGCGGAAGGGGTTAGACTTGCTGATTCAAAATTGGTGATTAAAAGAAGGGTAAAGGGAAGTACCGATCCCATCAGGCTGGGTGGAGTAAGCTATCGAATTGCTGAACAAATTGAGAATGCTACAGGCCTGGAGGCCCGGGTTATCATTCTGGGACATCTTCAGCGAGGAGGGAAGCCCACCGACTTCGATCGCATTCTGGCTACCCAATTCGGAAAAAAGGCGGTGGATTTAGTCATGGAAGGAAAATTCGGCTATATGACCAGCCTGCAAGGAGGAAAGATCACCTCCGTCCCCATCCAATCCGGCATTGCCAGATTGAAAAAAGTGACACCGGATCTTCCTCTGATCCAAGCCGCTAAAGCCGTGGGAACGTGCTTTGGGGACTGAATTAAAAAATCAGGAGACTGTTGTATTTTGAGATTGAAAGTCAGGTCATAAATTTATATGTTTTTCGCGATCACCCAATCGTAGTAGTCAACCCCGCCAAAGGCGGGGTTGACAAATAAGGATTTGTCAAGCAGGCTACGCCATGCTTGACCTACAAACTGAGACAATCCATCTACCAAATTTAAAAAAGCCAATGCTATAAATTTGTCAAGTTAAAAAGTTGCTAACCATCATCGAGCTAAAGAAAGCCCAATCACCGCCTTTGGCGGGATACCGCTAAAAGCGGTATAAATTGGGCAACTACAGATGTCTTTTGAGGGTTGAACAAGAGATTTTATGTAATTCTGAATATTGTTTTGAATTTGTAGTTGCTCGATTCATCGAGCTAAAAAAGCCCAATCACCGCCTTTGGCGGGATACCGCTAAAAGCGGTATAAATTGGGCAACTACAAAGAGATTTCATCAACGGTTAAGAGGACAAAAGGGGATACTCCTTTATGGATAAAAACAAAACAGCAGAGGTTTTGTCCACTGAAGCCGAGATAAAATTCAGCCGGGAACTGGGGCTTTTGGAGGCGACCACCTTAGGGGTGGGAGCCATGATAGGGGCGGGAATCTTTATCTTAAGCGGAATGGCCGCAGGCATAGCCGGACCGGCGGCTACCATCTCCTACATCCTCTGCGGACTGATGACTCTGTTTACCGCCCTCTCCTATTCCGAGCTTTCCTCCTCTATTCCCTTAGCCGGTGGTGGTTATACCTTTGTCCATCAGGGACTGGGTGGTTATATAGCATTCTTAAGCGGTTGGGCGCTGATCTTCGGAAGCGTGGTGGCTTGTGCGCTTTACGCCCTTGGTTTCGCTGAGCATTTCAATCCACTGTTAGACCTGGTGATGAAGGTTTCACCCCCTATCAAGTTCAGCGCTTTTGCCATAGCCCTGCTTTTACTTTTGATCAACATAAAGGGAACCAAAGAGAGCGGGAAGACCCAAAATTTCTTCACCATTGCAAAGATAGCCATGCTTATTATCTTCATAGGATTGTGTATTCCTCATGTGAAAGTGGGAAACCTGAAGCCATTTGCTCCGTTTGGATTTACCGGCATAATCTCTGCCACCGCTTTAATTTATATATCCTTTTTTGGATTTGAGCTCATCTCCAGCGCCTCCGAAGAGATCAAAAACCCGAAAAAAACAGTTCCCAAGGCGATTTTGCTTTCCCTTTTTATCCCCATGTTGATCTATGTGGGTGTGGTTTTGGTTTCGGTGGGGATTTTAGATTATCAAACCCTGGGAACTTCTGCCGCTCCTTTGGTTTTGATCGCTGGGAAGGTTTTGGGAAGCTACGGGCTTCTTTTTGTTTTGATCGCCGGGCTTTTGGCTACCATCTCCGCTTTAAATGCTACTGTTCTGGCGGCGGCGCGTCAGACCTATGCTATGGGAAGGGACGGGTATCTTCCGGGAAAAATCTTCAGACTGCATCCCAAATTCAAAACTCCATATACAGCAGTTGCCGCGGTGGGGGTGATTATCTTATTCTTTACCCTCTCCGGTGAAGTGGAGTTTGTAGCTCACCTGGCTAATTTCTGCTATCTTTTTGCTCTCATTCTGGTGAATCTGTCAGTGATAATGTTACGCAAAAAGGAACCCCGGCTTAAACGTCCCTTTAAATTACCCTGGCATCCAGTAATCCCGCTCTTGGCAATAGCCTGCAATCTTTTGATCTTAGCGTTTATGCGCCCTCAAACCTACCTTCTGGGTGCTGGCTGGTTAGGTCTGGGGAGTTTGGTTTATCTGGTTTATTCCAAGGGGCAGAAGGAGACAGTGGAAAAACACCGGCGGTTGAAGGAGATTCTGCAACGACAGGAGAGAAAAGAATACAAGATTTTGGTGGCTTTAGCCAATCCAGGCACGGTGGGAATGCTTATGACTACTGCCTGTGCCATCGCCAAAAAATTCGATGGGGAGGTGATCGCACTGAGTGTGGTGGAGATTCCTCACGGAACACCTCTAAGAAAGGGACTGGCTGATTTCTCCCAGCAAAGGCTTCTTTTGTCTCGAGCGGAGAATATCGCCAAACAAGAAAAGGTGAGATTTGACAAGATGATCAAGCTCTCTCACCGCCTCTCCCATGGCATCTTGGAGACGGCAGAGGAGGAAGATTGCAACTTCATCATTATGGGACGCTCCAAACCGGAGAAGATGCTGGAGAAGATTTTGACCACAGTTATGGATATCGTGCTTAAGGAAGCGCCCTGCAATGTCGCTATCGTGTGTGGAGAGAAGATGAATCAGGTGAAACGAATAATAATCACCGCCACGGATAATGTTAACTCTCGGTTGGCGGCAGAGCTAAGTCCTGCCCTGGTGGAAAAATTCAAAGCTGATCTTTTAGTATTGCACGCCATTCCCCAAGACTCCGGTGCTGAAGAAGAAACTCAGGCAAAGAGGTGGATCGATTCCTTTATGGAGAAAGCAAACCTAAAGATCAAAAGTGACCAAAAAATCCTCAAAGCTGAAAAACCAGCTTTTGCCATCGCTGAACAAATCCAGGAAGGGGACCTCCTGCTCATGGGGGAAAGCAAGGGTGGAACCTTAGAACAGCTTCTCTTCACCTCCGTTCCAGAGGAGGTGGAAGAACAGATATCTCAGCCAATAATAGTCTTTAATAAATTTCAACCCCGAGAAAGGTCGTGGGTGGAAAGGATAATCGCCGGCAAGAAGGTCGGGGTCAAATAAAAATTCCATTGGGAGGATTTTACGTAACGGCAACTCACCGACTTGAAAAAGAAAACTAACTTAATACAAACGTATTTGCGTATGCATTCATAAGAATATTTCTGATACGAAGTTGTCCTCTTTCCCTATCCCTCTCCCCTGTGAGTCTGTCTCAAAACCTTTTGCTTCTATGGAGGTATGTGATTATAATAGGAGGGGGGGATTTTTGAGAGGAGGTTTTAAATGAGTTATGAGATTCGTGCAAATTATAATCAATAGTATTTATTTCCGCCGTCATTGGAAGACTTTGTGCCAAAAGATCATACTGAGACCCAAAAAGACTGGACACACCGAAGGTGTAGAGGTTAGATTCTCTGGATGAAGAGAGACAACCTTTAAACTGGAGTTAAGTAAAAATGAAGCAGAGGAAATGGACCGGGGATGAGAAATTGGGAATGGTGATGGAGGGTCTTAAAGAAAAAAGGTCTGTGGTCCCGCCAGAGGCGGGATCGTGAACACAGAATTAGCCAGACCTTATAACAAGTTGGGATTTAGTCCACAGGCTCCATAAGAGAAGTCAGGCTCAATAATCATTAGCCTCATTTTGCTGTTTGAAGCATGAAGCTTCTCAAAATTGCCAAAGTTTTGAGACAGACTCTACGGGAACTCGTCTGGGAAAGCGTGTAAGGCATTTTTTCAGCAGTCCTTTGATTTTGAAGCGGTCAAAATATAAAACTATTATAGCTTGAAATTTAAGAGATTTCCAAAATGTCCAATTACGATGTGATAATAATCGGCGCAGGCAGTGTGGGGTTGCCCACTGCATTCTTCTTAGCACAGGAGAAAATCAAAGTTTTAGTGATAGATGAGCTTCCTTCTCCCGGGCAGGGTCAAAACAAAAGTGCCATTGGAGGTGTGAGAGCTACTCATTCAGACCCGGCTAAGATTCAAACCTGCCAGTTGAGCCTTGAGGTTCTCTCTGGTTGGAAGGAAGAATACGGTGACGATATTAATTTTCAACGGGGCGGATACTGCTTTGCCGTCTACGAAGATGAACATGAAAAAAGCTTAAAGGATCTGGTTGGGTTTCAGAAAAGATATGGTCTGAACATAGACTGGCTTAAGGCAGAAGATATAACAGGGCTTCTCCCCGGGATAAATCCAAAGGGTTTGAAAGGGGGGACCTATTCTCCTGAAGACGGTAATGTCTCACCCATTCTCACGGCGAGAGCTTTTTATCGGCAGGCGGTTAAGCGGGGAGCAAAATTTAAGTTTCAGGAGAAGGTGATCGGAGTGGAGAAAGAGAAAGATTCGGGGATAAAGATCAAAACCAATAGGGGGACTTACACAACCGAGAAGGTGATAAATGCGGCGGGAGCTAATGCCCGGGAGATGGGAAAGATGATGGGAGTGGACTTACCCGTTTTTCCGGATTCACACGAAGCCGGCGTAACTGAACCGGTTAAGCCTTTCTTCCAACCTTTGGTGGTGGACATCAGGGAGTTTCCCGGATCAGAGAATTTTTACTTCTATCAGGAGAAAGAAGGTCACATAATCTTCTGTCTCACTCCCCAGCCTATACTGCCCGGACTTAATCGTGATTCCACATCTTCCTTTCTTCCTCAAGCCGCCAGGCGATTGATCGAACTATTTCCTCGATTGAGAAACATAAGGGTGCGCAGGGTGTGGCGTGGACTTTATCCCATGACCCCGGATGGGGTTCCCATTGTGGATGAGCTGAAAGACTCAGATGGATTCTACGTGGCTGTCGGCTTCTGCGGACAGGGGTTTATGCTTGGTCCGGGGATTGCTTTAAATCTGATGAACCTGATCACAAAGGGAAAGCCTCTTCTGTTAGAAGAGATCTTCAGAAGTTTTAGCCTGTATCGGGATTATACCCGCCCCTCGGAAGCTTTGAAATAATTTTATTCCCAGTAATTTGCAAAACGACCTCTCGCCCTATCTCCCCCTCTCCATGAAATGGAGAGAGGGACAGAGGGTGAGGTAAAATTGCCTCAAATTCTGTTTCCTAATTCAAAAAGTTAGATAAATATCTTTTGTCTTTGGCTCTTTTCATTCAAAAGTGCTTTACTTTGCAATTTGTGTGAACATCATTGCACACCAGAATACAATTTTTCTTGACCTTTTGGAAATTTTTGTGATAATATTTAATCAGGTTCTATGGATCCTGCGGAAAATCCAGAAAGAATGGTAAATCTCGTTAAACCTGGCACTTTCGGATAAAGAAATCTTTTGAATCAAAAGGTTCAAACGTCATTCCAAAATATGAGCCTTCTGTAACGGCATATATTTTGCTCTTTCCTAAGATGAAGTTTAGCGCTCAATTAAGATATATTAGTTGAGCATAGCTTTAAGGTAGCAAATTAAAAAAGGAAAGAGGGGAAGCGATGGAACAGAATTGTGCAGTATGGATAACGGTTGTTTTTCTGTTCATTGTTATGGGGCTTGCCTTTCTTTTTCCTGCGGGAGGAGGAGATAAAAGAAGGTCGAAGCAAACAAATAATGATGGGAGATAAACCCAGGAAATGGAAAAGAGCATAGAATATAAAAAATTTCTGCTTTTGAAGAATCTGGCACAAAAGATCAACTCTTCGGTGGAGATGAACCAGATTTTTCAGGAGGCGCTGGATGGGCTTCTGGAGATCCTCAACTTAAAATGTGCTTCCCTAATCTTGTGGGATGAAAAGACGAAAAAGATAACCAATCAGATAGCTTCCGGGGCGATGGAAAAGCTCAAGATTCTGCGCGATTTTGATCAACTGGTGATGGAGGCGATGAGAAAGCAAATTCGTATGGAGTCTGTCTATGCTACTTTTGACATTGAGGGACCGCATAGCGTTTTTTCCTATCCCATAAAAAGAGATGGACATACAGTCGGCGCCATCGCCGGGCTGGTGGAAGGATACAAAAACTTAAGCTGTGAGGAGGAGCTTTTTGAAGCGCTGAGCCACCAGTTAGGGATAGCTCTTACCCGGGCATCTTTGTGGGAGGGAAAGATAGAAGGAGAGACTCAGGAGGATCTGATAAAGTCCGAAAGGCTGAAAGCCATGATCGAAACCGCAGTCACCATCAACCATGAGGTGAACAATCCGCTGGCCGCAGTCTTGGGATACGTTCAGCTTATTTTAAGCAGACCGGAGAATCTGGACCCCGATACCATGGACAAGTTGAAAAAGATCGAGACCGGCGCTCTCAGGATAAAGGAGGTGACCAACCGGCTTTTAAAGATAGTGGAACCGGTGATTGTGAAATATGCCGGAGACGTGCGAATGGTAGACCTTGAGCGATCAAAAACAAAAGAAGATGAAAATTAGAAAATAAGGGGCATTTTAAATAGAAAAAGGAAAGTCCTCCATTTGGGGGGCTTTTCTTTTTTGGGGCGAGGTGTTTTTCTCGTTGGTAGAGGATGCCCTCGTCCTCTACCATCCATTACCTTGCCATCACGGATAAGGTGTCCGTGACGAACAAGGGGGCGAAGTCGAAACGACGCTTCACAGCTGATTAAGCAGATTAAACTGATGCGAGCGATGCCTATCTGTTTAATCCGTTTCATTTGCTGTGAATAGATCAGTCTTAAAGTTGAGTTCAAAACCTTTACGATTCCGCAGAAGAACTGAGGACCACCAGTAAGTCAACCTTTGTAAGTTATTGACATTTCGATGTCGGCACCGGACTTACTGACGTTACTGACATTACTGAGGGTTATTTTAAAAATTTTTCATCATCTGTAATCATGTCCTCACCTTTATCCCCTTTTTACCCAGAGGGATAGGCATAACCATCCATAAGTTGATAATGGTGGAAAAGGGGATCGAAGGAATTTGATTCTATGAATGTGAACGTTCTTTTCTCGCATATAACTCTCCTCAATAACATGTGGGCTATCTCGATCACCGTCAGAATTGTGGTGAGATTGCCTTTTGGGAGTGAGTTTGAACCCTTTACTTTTCCCCAGTAGTGGTGTGGGCCGCCCGTCGCCCTGATCTTGAGGATGACGTGTAGCGTCGCAACTCCGTGTGCGACGCTTTTTGGTTTTCGTCCGAGACAAGCTCGGACGCTACATTCTCTCCCATGAAGGGAGAGGGAATTCTCTCTTCCCTCCCTTTACGGGAGGGAATTAAAGGGAGGGTTGTACGACTCTCCCGCAGCAGAGCTGTGGGCCACCCGTCAGTTTTAGGGACTTTTTTTGCTCTGACTGCTACGCGCGGAGGCGGGATGAATTCCCGCCTCTATGTGGGAAGTAGCACCTCCCTACAATCATAGGGCGGGGCATTCAGCCCTGCCCGCCTTAGGGGAACCTACTTGCCAGGCCGGATTTATCATTTAGCCTTGTAGCTCACGCCACGTGCGCACCACAAAAGAAACAGTTTCATGATCGCAAAAACCCTCACTTAGTGACAGAATTCCTTAGTGCATCCGTTATGTTACCGGCAGTATTATAGGGATTCGTCGGACATTGTCAACTGTTTTCTGCGCCACATTTCCGGTTACAAATGTCTGATTCGGGCACGCGTTTTAAGTAGGGGTCGGATTCATTCGATCCCGCCTATGGCGGGATGTATCCACCCCCGCCGCCTTTGGCGGGGCTTTGCCAGCCGCGGGCTCGATAATGGCTTTTAACTGGTTAGTTTGACAATACCACATCGCACCACATAGTCACGCTGTTAATCTATGCCCAAACGGTGGGTGAATGAACCCTATTCTGTCAGATCTGCACTCAGAGATAATAACCCACCCTGACCCTCCCTTATCAGGGAGGGAACCGCTCCCGTCCCCCTGACAAGGCGGACCACAGGGGGTTAACCATGTAAAACCAAAATGTTGATGACCATAATCCAGCCCCTACAGCTTCTGCCACAACGCCATGTCGATTGGGGCGCAGAATTATCGCCAACTCCTTGTGTTACAGACTATTATCAAAAAGATAGACAATGTGTCAAAAAACCTCAACAAATCCAATATTGTATCGTATACTATTTTGTAATGAGTTCAAAAGCGAATCGATACAAAGAGCTTCTTGAGGCCAAGGGACTGAAGCCCACATACCAGCGTCTTAGGATTTTAGAATACTTGGAAAAGCATAGGACTCATCCGACTGTGGAGGAGATATATGAGTATCTGACCAGGGAGATCCCCACCATTTCAAAAACCACCATCTACAATACCTTAAATGCCCTTTTGGAGAAGGGAATAATAAATTCAATAACCATTACAGGAACAGAGACAAGATATGATCACAATGTCTCTCCTCATTACCATTTTTTGTGTAAAAAATGTGGAAAGATAATAGATGTCGATATCAAATGCCCTTATGTGGAAAAAAAAGAATTTGACGGACACAAGATTGAAGAGATACACTGTTACTTCAAAGGTGTTTGCAAGGAATGTTTGAAAAAGAAGGGTAAGAAGTGATTGACCTCTTAGTCGATGTAATAAAACAGATATGGGACTTCACTTTGATAGTCAGTCCCTGGTTGATACTGGGCTTTCTCTTCTCCGGTCTGATTCATGCGTTCATCGGCGAGAGATTCATCCGGCAGCATCTGGGAGGAGGAGGTTTCTCGTCGGTATGGAAAGCGACAGTTTTCGGCATACCTCTTCCTATATGTTCGTGTGGCGTGATTCCGCTTGCTGCCGGGCTCAAGAATGACGGTGCGTCAAAAGCGGCAACTATGTCGTTTTTGGTCTCCACTCCCACCACCGGGATCGATTCCATATTCGTGACCTATGCGTTTTTGGGGACTGCATTTGCCATCGTAAGACCCCTATCCGCCCTGGTGGGTGGATTGCTGGTAGGGGCACTGGTAATTCTTTTTGTAAAAGAAAAAACCAAAGAAAGAGATTTTCAATCTGTTCCAACACATGCTCATTCTCTTAAGGATAGGTTAAAAAATGGCTTTAGTTACGGATTCGGAGCCTTACCGGAAGACATTGGCAAAACGATTTTCTGGGGAATTCTAATTGGGGGCATCCTGTCCGCTCTTTTGCCCCAGGATGTATCTGAAGTATATCTTTCCAATCCAGTGATTGCTTATCCTCTGATGCTTGCCATTTCTGTTCCTCTGTATGTGTGTGCCATCGCATCCGTGCCGGTGGCTGCCGCTATGATGACCAAGGGATTGGTGCCGGGAGCGGCGCTTGCCTTTCTGATCGCCGGCACTGCCACCAATGCAGTAACCATTGCTTTTGTTGCTAAAAAGTTTGGAAAGAAGGTCATTTTTATCTATCTTGTCTCCATAGTCTTTCTTGCGCTTGTATCTGGAATCTTGCTTGACACTTTGTTGGGTGAGGTAGTGGTTAAAGATATGCTTTTTAAAGGAAGAGAAATTCCCTATTCTGTCAAGCTGATTTCCACTTTTTTGTTTGTTGGCTTGGTGATCAAAAGTTTTTGGAAGAGGAAAGAGGAAAAAATGGGGGAGGCAAAATACACCTTTTTCGTTCCAGACATGAATTGCAAACATTGTCAATCGGCAGTTGAGAAAGCCTTGAGGGGAATTCCCGGTGCCAAGAATGTGGAGGTGTTGCTTGATGAAAGATTGGTAAAGGTGTATGGGGATGTGAATGAGACAACCATAACGGAGCAATTGGAAAAAGCTGGCTATACTGCAAAGGAAAGAGCACAATGAACACTAAAGCCTTACACAAAATCAGTTACGGCTTGTACGTTATTAGTTCAAAAAAAGGTGAACGCTTCAACGGACAAATTGCTAACACGGTATTTCAAACGACATCAGAACCTCCGACCATAGCGGTAAGTGTCAACAATAAGAATTTGACTCATGAGTTTATTCGGGAAAGCAAAGTTTTTACAGTATCCATTCTATCTAAAGAAACGCCGTTGAAATTCATAGGACATTTTGGCTTCAGATGCGGTCGTGACATTGATAAGTTTAAAGACATAAATTACAAGGTCGGCATAAGTGGCGCCCCCATAGTTCTGGAAAATGCCATAGGTTACTTAGAGGCTGAACTTGTCGACAGTCTGGATGTAGGAACGCATACCGTTTTTATCGGGAAGGTGATCGGCGCCGAAATCATCAAAGATGAGGAGCCCATGACTTATGTCTACTATCGCGAAATAAAAATAGGTAAGACTCCAAAAACAGCGCCAACATACAATGAAGGAGATAATAAGAAGGATGCAAAGAAGATGAAAAAATACAAATGCACAGTTTGCGGTTATATCTATGATCCTGAGAAAGGCGACCCTGATTCTGGAATAAAACCAGGGACCCCTTTCGAGCAGTTGCCGGACGACTGGGTGTGTCCGGTTTGTGGCGCAGACAAGAGCGCATTCGAGTTAACCGGAGGAGGTGAAAAATGAAATATTGGCGTTGCACAGTTTGTGGCTACATTCACCGGGGAGAAAAACCACCAGAGAGGTGCCCTAATTGTCAAGCTCCCAAAGAAAAGTTCGTAGAGGTATTTGATGATTTCGAGCAGATTCATATGCATTATGCTCAAAAACTCTCCTATGGTGAACAAGTGGATGTCAATCCCTTCTTTGGGAACTTTTCTGGGCTGTCACCCTTTGTATACAACCTTCCTGTAGGACAACGTGTGCTCTTGCATAAACATCCCACCACGGATGAACTTTTTTTCATTTTAAAAGGGCGAATAAAATTTAAAGTTGGCGAAAAGGAACTTGTTGCCGTTATGGGCGACGTTGTTCAAGGAAAGATGGATGTACCCCACACATTTGAAAACATCGGGGATGAGCCTGCGGCATTTTTGTCGGTTAAAGGTCCCAAGCCGGTTGATCTGATAATGCTGGAGAAAGAGTAAAGTGATGATTCTCATCTAAGATTCCTCGGATCAAATATGAGACTTTTAGAACAGTTTGGGGAAAGTTAATGACAACTGAAAACTATCAAATTGGTACAGAGGAATAAGAAAAAATTGAGGAGGTTAATGTGGTTGTCCGCGAATTAAAACCAAACATTTACTCTGTCGGTGTAATCGACTGGGATAGAAGGTTATTTGACGAACTTATACCACTTCCGGATGGAACAAGTTATAACGCTTACTTGATAGCAGGAAGTGAAAAAACAGCGCTTTTAGACACGGTTGATCCCACCAAAGAGCATGAACTTTTAGCAAACCTTAAAAAACTGGGGGTCAAAAAGATAGATTACATCATTGCCCATCATGCCGAGCAGGATCACTCAGGAGCAATCCCCCTCATGCTTAAGGCTTATCCCAACGCAAAGGTTGTGACCAACCAAAAATGCAAATCCATGCTGATGGATTTATTGTTGATTGGGGATGATAAGTTCATCACGGTGAAGGATCGGGAAACTTTGTCATTAGGAGACAAAACCCTGGAGTTTGTCTACACCCCGTGGGTGCATTGGCCTGAGACTATGGTTACGTTTCTGCGTGAGGATAAGATTTTGTTCTCCTGCGACTTTTTCGGTTCTCATCTGGCGACAAGCGAGCTGTTTGTTACCGACCAAGCACAGGTTTATGAATCTGCCAAAAGATACTATGCCGAGATAATGATGCCCTTTCGGGTCCCCATCAGGAAAAACCTGGAGAAAATAAAGAATCTGGACATAAAGATAATTGCTCCCAGCCACGGTCCGGTTTATGACAAACCGGAATTCATTATTGACGCTTACCGGGATTGGGTATCTGATAAGGTAAAAAATGAAGTGATTATACCTTACATCTCCATGCACGGCAGCACCAAGCGCATGGTTGATTATTTTGTGGACGCATTGATGGAAAGAGGCATCACTGTAAAGCCATTCAATTTGACAAAAACTGACATCGGAGAGCTGGCCATGGCTCTTGTAGATTCTGCCACCATAGTAATTGCTTCACCTACTGTCTTAGTCGGTCCTCATCCGAATGTTGTTTATGCCGCTTATCTTGCAAATGCCTTAAGACCGAAGCTGAAATTTGCATCGGTGATCGGTTCTTATGGGTGGGGAGGAAAGGTGATAGAGCAAATTACAGGTATGCTGACCAATCTGAAGGCGGAGATGCTTCAACCGGTTCTGGTGAAAGGTCATCCTAAAGAGGAAGACTTTAAATCTTTGCACAGGTTGGCAGACGAAATCCTCAAAAAACATGAAGAGCAAAAGCTTTGTTAATAAGAAGCTTTAACCATGGAGGGCGCGATGTCTCATAATTGGGACAAAATTATTAGATGCCGAATTGGCATCAAGACGACTTGCGGGGTGTTGAAGGGAAACATACTTGGATTGGTGATATTTTTGGTTCTTTCTTCTCCGTTTGGGGTGGGCTATGCTCAAGAGCCAAACTCCAGCGACGAGACAGAAAGCTGTCTCTCCTGCCACGCCTCGGTTACTCCAGGAGTTGTGGCTGACTGGCAAAATAGCCTTCACGCCAAACAGACCCCGGCTGAAGCTGTTAAGAAGGAAAAACTGGCACGGCGAGTCTCAGCGGACAGCATTCCAGAACACTTGACCATGACCACGGTAGGCTGTGCCGAGTGTCACACCATGAATCCCGAAAAACACAATGATACCTTTGGGCACAACGGCTTTCAGGTTCACGCTGTGGTCACGCCTGAGGACTGTGCCACCTGCCATCCAACGGAGAAGGCCGAGTATGAAAAAAACATCATGTCCTATGCTCACATCATTCTCACCAATAATCCGGTTTATCATAGCTTGATGGTTGCAATCAACGGCATTCAGGATTTTGATGGCACCAAGACATCCCTGAAAGATCCGGATGAGGAGACTAACTTTGAATCGTGCCTGTATTGCCACGGAACCGAGGTTATGGTGCAAGGCATGACCACCCGGGAGACAGTGCTGGGTGAGATGGAGTTTCCCATCCTCTCCGGCTGGCCCAATCAAGGGGTGGGTCGTCTGAATCCTGATGGCAGCATGGGTTCCTGCGCCGCCTGTCACACCCGACATCAGTTTTCTATTGAAATGGCCAGAAAACCTTACACCTGTTCCGAATGCCACAAGGGACCGGACGTTCCAGCCTACAAGGTGTATCAGGTCAGCAAGCACGGAAACATTTTCTTTTCGCTTAATGAAGATTGGGACTTTGATGCAGTTCCTTGGGTGGTGGGGAAGGATTTCACCGCACCCACCTGTGCCACCTGCCATGTTAGCTTGGTTGTAACTGGCGATGGAGAGATTGTGAACCAGAGGAGTCACCAGATGAATGATCGTCTTTGGAAAAGGATCCTTGGTGTGATCTATGCGCACCCTCATCCCAAATCTCCCAATACCGCTATCATAATGAACAAGGCTGGACTGCCTTTGCCCACTGAACTTACCGGTGAGCCGGCATCCGAATATCTGATCGATGAAAATGAGATGCTCAAGCGAAAAGAGACCATGCAAAAGGTATGCCTCTCTTGCCACAGCATCCAATGGGTGGACAACCAATTTACCCGCTTCGAGAACACCATCAAGACCACAAACGAGATGACCTTAACAGCTACCAAAATTCTGTTGACCGCATGGGAAAAGGGCGTTGCACAAGGATTGCCTCAGGGAGCTAACATTTTTGACGAAGCCATCGAGAAGAAATGGGTGGAGCAGTGGCTTTTCTTTGCCAACTCCACCCGCTACGCCTCAGCCATGGCCGGAGCCGACTACGGTGTCTTTGCCAACGGACGATGGTATATGTCCAAGAACGTTCAGGAAATGCATGACTGGCTGCAGTTCAAGCTGAAAGATGAAAGCAAAAAGGAATAAGCAGCCTGACAAAATCCAGCTGGAACGCCAAAAAGCGGAAGCGGTTGAAATATGAAGAAGAGGGTCCTTTTTCTATGCACCACCAACTCCTGCCGTTCTCAAATGGCAGAAGGGATCTTAAAAACCATGGGGAAGGATAAGTTTGAAGTATTCAGTGCCGGAGTGGAAGCTACCTCGGTTAATCCTATAACGATAAAGGTTATGAAAGAAGCAGAAATAGACATCTCGAATCAGAAAAGCAAAGCAGTGGCTGAGTATATGGGTCAGGGGTTCGACTATGTGGTTACCCTGTGCGGTGAAAATGCCAGGCGCGCCTGTCCGGTTTTCCCGGGAAGGACCAGAAACCGATTGCATTGGGATTTCTTCGATCCGGCAGAGGCTGAAGGAAGCGATGAAGAGAGGTTACAGGTTTTCAGGAAAGTGAGAAACCAGATAAGGAAAAAGATTGAAAAGTTCGTGAAGAAGATAGGGGTTGAAAGATGAGTGGTCACTCAGCGAAGGATGTGTTCACATTTATAGTCGGGGGGAAGGCAGGCAAAGGGGTCAGAAAAGCGGGAGCGGTTGCCGCCAAGCTATTTGCCAGTATGGGACGGAAGGTTTTTCACATGGACGACTACGGAAGCTTAATCAAGGGCGGTCATAACTTCTCGGTGGTCAGCTCGGCAACCAGAAAAATCACCAGCCATTACATGAAAGCGGATGTGGTGGTGGCTCCGGACAAGAGAAGCTATGACATGCACAAGGAACACTTGGCGGATAGCGGAATCCTGGTATACAACTCGGATGCGATAAAGGAAGTCGAGGGATTGGGAGTGCATTTGACGACCGAGGCGAAGAAATACCCCAATCCAGATTTAAGGATAGGTGTGGGAGCCGTAGCCATACTGGCTGCCTCCGTAGGATGTGAAAAAGATTGTCTGAAGAAGCTCATAGACCAGGAGTATCCCAGAGATATCGAAAACAACATCGCTTATGCGGAGACCATTTATGATATGGTGAAGCCCCAAATAGGTGGGAAGTTCCGGTTGGAAAACGGTGATAAGGAAAGACCGATTTTCACCGGAAACGAAGCCATAGCGCTGGGAGCAGCGGCAGGAGGTCTAGACGTATACTTTGGCTATCCCATGACTCCATCTTCAGCAGTGCTGCATTACCTGGCAGCACACAGCGAGGAGTTGGGCTTAACTGCGGTGCATCCGGAGAATGAAATCGCTGTAATAAATATGGCCATCGGTGCCACCTTTGCTGGTGCCAGAGCCATGGTGGGTAGCAGCGGCGGGGGCTTTGCCCTGATGGAGGAGGCTTTTTCGCTTGCCGGAATGGTGGAGGCGCCGGTTTTATGTTACTTGGGCTCCAGACCCGGACCGTCCACGGGCGTTCCAACTTATACCTCGCAAGCAGACCTGAACTTCGCCCTTTATCAGGGGCACGGTGAGTTTCCCAGGATCGTGGCTTCGCCGGGAAGCATGGAGGAGGCGTTCTATCTGACGGCTGAGATGCTGCATCTTCTCTGGAGATTCCAGACGCCGGGCATTCTGCTCACCGAAAAGCATCTGGCAGAAAGCAGGATGACGGTGGACGTCGACATCAGCAAGGCGAAGTGGCCTGAGCCGAATATGCATGGCCAGGGAGAGTACAAAAGGTATCTTGATACAGAGAACGGCGTGTCACCACTTCTATTCCCGCCTGCAAAGGAGTTGATCAAGTGGAACAGCTATGAGCATGACGAACTGGGAATAACCACGGAAGACCCGGACACAATTGCCAAGATGCAGGATAAAAGACAGAAGAAACAGAAAGCAATTGTTGAGCATATGAAAACCATGCACACCATCAATGTATTTGGCGAGAAGGGTCCTGTGATCTTCACCTATGGCTCGACAACCTTAAGCGTGTTGGAGGCGCTTAAAGCAGGTGGCATAGATGCCACAGTCGTCCAGCCCATATACTTAGAACCTTTGCCGGTATGGGAGCTTGAGAAATACAAAGAGGGTGAGGTGATCGTCGTGGAGCAGAGTTGCTCGGGACAGTTTGCCTCCCTGCTCAAAGAGAAGGCGGGAATCGAGGCGAGGGAGATTATCAAAAAGTATGATGGAAGACCATTCGATCCGGTTGAATTGGCTGATAAGATAAGGGAGGAAATGAAATGACCAAAAAGATGGGACAGATGACAGAAAAATCACTGCAGGAGGCATTTGCCGGTGAGTCCCAGGCTCACATGAAATATCTGATCTTCAGCGAAAAGGCGGAAAAAGAAGGCTATCCCAACATAGCCCGGTTGTTTAGAGCGATTGCCTATGCAGAACAGGTGCATGCCACCAATCACGCCAGACAATTGGGAATGATTAAGGATACCGCAGAAAATCTGGACACTTACGTTACTGCGGAGACCTATGAAGTGGAGGAGATGTATCCCGCCTTCATGGCCATAGCCAAGCTGCAGGGGGAGAAGGGGGCGGAGCTGTCCATGCATTACGCCATCGAGGCGGAGAAGATTCATGCCGAGCTGTACCGGAAGGCAAAGCAGGAAGTGAGCAAGGGGAAGGACCTTGAGATCTCCGAGGTTTACATATGTCCCGTATGTGGATACACCCATGAGGGAAAGCCGCCGGAGAAATGTCCGGTGTGCGGTGCTTCCAGCGATAAGTTCAAGAAGTTCTAAAAGGACTGAAGGAGACGAAAAGAAATGGACGATCTTGGCACTTATGCAGAAAATACCTGGTGCCCCGGCTGCGGGGACTTCGGCATACTGAGCGCTTTCAAGAAGGCGGTTAAGACGCTTGAGGAAAAGGGAATGGAAAGGGAGAAGATCATCATCTCCGCAGGCATCGGCTGTCATGGCAAGATTTTCGATTATCTCAAGTTAAGCGGGCTTTACTCTATCCACGGCAGATCCATGGCCACGGTGCAGGGAATCAAGATGGCCAATCCGGATCTGAAGGTGGTTATCTTCTCCGGCGACGGGGATGCTTTCGGTGAGGGAATGGCCCATATGATGTTTGCCGCCAAGCGAAATGCGGACATCACGGTGATCGTGCATGACAACGGCGTCTATGGCCTTACCACCGGACAATTCACGCCCACCAGCGATAAGGGTTTCAAAGGTCCCTCCACACCAAAGGGGAGCATCGAAGAACCTTTCAATCCACTGGCCTTAATGTTGGAGGCGGGAGCTACTTTTGTGGCCAGGGGTTATCCGGTGAAGCTGGATCACTTACACAACATCTTCGTTCAGACAATAGAGCACGAAGGTTTCTCCTTCGTCGACGTGCTGCAGCCGTGCGTGAGCTTCAACAACACCTATCAGAGATACAACCAACTGGCGGAGATTTTAGATCACATTCCGGAAAGCTACGAGGAGGCGATGTCCATTGCCAAGAAAACCGACAAACTACCTTTGGGCATCATATACAAAAAAGAGAAGCCGGTATTTCACAAATCTCTTTACGGAGACTTCAATCCGGTAACCA
>CAZOJT010000023.1:0-40906 GCA_964580215.1 uncultured Ignavibacteria bacterium
AGGAAAAGACGGCTTGGGATGCTACCTACGATGAATGGAATTTAGTTTCCCGCAATACTCAGGCGGTGGTATCAGGGATATATCTTTTCAGTGTGGAGGATAAGGAGACTGGAGACAACCAGGTGGGAAAATTCGTGATAATAAAGTAGAGGCATATAGATAGCTACATGCCCCTACATTTCAGGTTGTGTCAGGTCAAAACAGGGTGACCGAGAACTCCAATTGTGTCATTCTGAACGGAGCCCTTCGGCACTTGTCACCCTGAGCGAAGCCTTGCCTAAGGCGGGCGAAGCGAAGGGTCTGGATTGCCTCAGGGTAAACTCCGCGGAGTGAAGAATCTTGGTTTTATGCGGGTTGGGAAGCGAGATTCTTCCCCGTATGGGTCAGAATGACAATTCTCAGTCATCCTGAAAACACCTGACACGCTGTCAGGAGTAGCTCCTGACAGAACATAAAAAATGACAGTATGTCAAGAGAGTCAGGCAAAAGGGACTGTTCAAAAACCCTTTTGGCAGGGCTAAATGCCCTGCCTTATGGATGATAAGTAATCCTCTCCTATAGGGGCGGGAATTTATCCCGCCCAAAATGTAGCTTTTTCAACAAGTCCAAAAGTCAAACTCTAATGCTAAGAGATAAGGTATGTCAAGTTTAAGGACGTGGAGAAACATTAAGGAGGATGCGGATTATAAGGGAGTTGGAGTTTACTGGATTCGCTTAACTGACCTAAAAGAATCTCCTTTTTGTATTTCCCTATTTCTCGATAAGGATGAGGATGGAATTCTCCAGATAGGTAGTTCGAAAGATATCGTAAAACGGATAAAGCTTTTTCGTGGTGCAGCGAACGGAAAGAAATATTCTCACTCGGCAGGGCGAAGATTCAGTTTCGTAAAGAAACTTACTTTCTTTAAGAAAAGGTACAAAAGGTTTGAGATCCATTATGCCTTTAAGAAGTTACAGAATGAGAATGAAGCTAAGAAGGAAGAGGAAAAACTATTAAAACGCTATTTTAAAGACTTTGGAGAAGTTCCACCACTCAATAATAATTTACCCAGCAAAGATTTCAAGTGAAAAACTCTCGCGGTTGTTGCGGGGTACCCTTACCCCGCAACTTTTGCAACTTTTCTGGTTCGCGGTGTAATCACCACGAAATAATGCTTTAGAATCGCACCTCTGATATGTCCGCAGGTGTGAACCATACCGCGTTCACACCGCAGGATCAAAGGGGAATGATTTCATTCCTACCTTGTTGAAAAGATCCGCAGTAAAGCCACATGAATTCGGAACAATGTCTACCTTTTAATCGGATATTCAGGTCTTTCAGGCAGTATTTTAGGTTCATCCTTTAGCTTTTTCATCACTTCCTCAATTGCCCTCTCTAATTGAGGGTCTTTCCCCTGGATAACCAGATCGGGTCGATTGTCCACTTCTATATCCGGATCCACTCCATGATTCTCCACATCCCACTCGCCTTCCAGATTGATAAATGCAAATTCCGGACAGGTGACGTAACCTCCATCCATAAGAGGAAGTCCGCGTGAGATACCCACCAATCCACCCCAGGTACGTGTGCCCACCAGCGGTCCCAATCCCAGTTCCCGGAAATAATAAGGAAATGCATCTCCGCCGGAGCCGGCGTATTCGTTTATTATACAAGCCATATGTCCGTGCAGTGCCACATTGGGAGTTCTCCCCACCAGTCCTTCCCGGGGAGACCACAGGCTCAAGATTTTCCTCTGAAGATGCTCCATAAACATATCCGGGATCATGCCTCCACCATTGTAACGGACGTCGACGATAAGTCCCTCTTTACGAGCTTGGGCATAAAAGGAGCGGGAGAATTCATTCAGCCCCCATAAGCTGGTATTGGGCACATGAATGTAACCCACCCTTCCACCTGAGGCTTGTTCCACTCGCTTGCGATTGGTCTCTACCCAGTCCATATACCGAAGCATATACTCTGAGCCAACCGGCTTGACCGTTACCTCGCGGGCATCTTTAGCCGAGGGGTTCTCGTTCACCTTGATTTTCACCTGCTTGCCAACGGTCTTCTCGAAATATTGATACGGATTTGCTGGGTATCGCACCTCCTCTCCGTTTACCGCAATCAGGTATTCTCCTTCTTTAACAGTTACCCCCGGCTCAGTAAGTGGAGCTCTCCGATCATCTTCCCAGTTCTCACCTTTGTATATTTTTTTAAAACGATAAAACCCCGTCTTCTTATCCGGTTCGAGATCTGCCCCCAAGAGTCCCACATTCACCGGCTTGCTTCTTGGCATCTTGCCTCCTCCCACGTAAGTATGAGAGGTGGTCAGCTCTCCTATCAGTTCTCCGATGAGATAGGTGAGGTCCCACCGATGCCCTACATGGGGGAGAAGCTGTCCATATCTTTCTTTCATCCCCTTCCAGTCAACCCCGTGCATGTTGGGATCATAGAAAAAATCCCTTTCCAAGCGCCAGGCTTCCTCAAAAATCTGCTCCCATTCGCCCGATGGATCAACTTTCATCTCCATTCCAGAGGTGGACAGCTTCCCGTCTCCAATTTTATTCTTGCCTTTTTTAGCATCAATGATCCCGTAGGTGTTACCACTCTTGTAGATTATTTTTTCGCCCTTTGAGGAGATATCATAATTGTTGATTCCGGAAAGAAGAGTATTTTCCTCCCTTTCTTTCATATCATACATGCGGAGCTCGTTTTGGCCACCTCCAGTTCCTCCCCTCTCCCAAACGGTAGGCATAGCCATATAAAACAATTTACCTTTTGTGGCGGAAAGAGCGGTATAGTTGCCAGACTTGATGGGCACTCCCACCACTCGCTGGTCGATGTTTTCAAAATCGATTTTAATATCCTCGACTTTCTTTTCGTTTTCGTCTTTGTCTTTATCCTTCTTTTTATCCTTATCCTTGTCTTCATCCTTGTCTTTATCCTCGTCTTTTTCCTCCTCATCTTCCTTATCCTCTTCATCCTTGACTTCCTCCTCATCACTTTCCGGAGCAAAGGGAGAAAGGCTATCCGCCTGCAGGGTTACCAGATAGATATTTCTGGTGTTGCGATAGACATACTCCGTGCGTTCAAAATCGCTGAAGGTGGGATTGAAGGTGCGTGCAGAAATAAAATACAGATATTTCCCCTCTGGATCAAAGACCGGAGAGGAATCATCAGTCAACTCACCAGTAATCTGATAAATCTTTCCATTATCCAAAGAATAAAGGTAGATGGAGGCAAAATAGGTGGGATTGTTTTTAGAATAGGCGATCCATTTGCTGTCCGATGACCAGACGTAATCATAGATATCGGAGACCTCGGCTCTGTCCACCAACACCGGTTTCTTCTCATCTATGTCCACGTAAAACAGTCGGAGCTTCTTGTCAGAGAAAGCTAACTTTTTGCTGTCAGGAGACCATACCGGAGGAAGCCGGTAACATTCACCATCATAGGTTATGCGTTTCTCTTCTCCACTTCCATCTTGAGACCTTATGTAGAGTTCATATTCCCCGGTTCTCCCTGATAGATAAGCCACCCACTTTCCGTCCGGCGACCAGGCGGCGTAGATTTCGCGTGTAACCGGCGTTTGGGTAAGGTTGCGCACTTCTCCTTTTTCTTCCGGCACGGTGAATACCTCACCGCGGGCAGTGAACAAAGCCCTCTTGGCAGAAGGTGAAAGGCTGAAGTCGATAACCAGATCACCTACTTTCTCCCAGGTCGGTCGAGTCAAAATGCGCTCAGCTGGAACCTCTACTTTAATCTTCTTGGTCTTCTCAGTTGCCAGATCCAAAACGTACAGATAGCCCCCGTTTTCATATACAATAGCGCCCGAACCCAGGCTGGGCCATTTTACGTCATATTCTTTATGATTGGTGATCTTTCGAATATCTTTGGTTTTTAAATCATAACAATAGATGTTAAGCGTGTGCTCACGGTCTGATGTGAAATATATCTTATCGTCATGCCACAGGGGCCAGTTGTCGGTTCCCTTCCAATCGGTGATTCTTTCGACGGCATCAGTTTTTAAGTCATAGATCCATATGTCCTGTGATGTACCTCCATAATAGCGTTTCCAGGTGCGAAATTCTCGAGACTTTCTGTTGTAAGCAATCTTGCTCCCATCTGGAGAAAATGAGGCTAAGCCGGCTTCAGGAAGTTTTAGGGCTTCGGGAAAGCCGCCGTCTGAGCTTATCCGAAAAAGCTTGCTGGTGGGAAAGGCTTCCCGACCGGACCGAAACAGAATCTCTTTGCCGTTGGGAAACCAGTCAACCACCCAATCATCCAGAGTCAGCCCACCTGAGGGCTGGCTTGTTCCAGGGCGATAGGTGAGCCGTCGTGGCTCTCCACCCTCTGCTGATATCCCATACACATCCCCATTACCGTCATATGCGGCGGTAAAAGCTATTAGCTTGCCGTCCGGCGAAAATTTGGGAAAAGCTTCATATCCCTCAAATGAGGTCAGCCTCCGCGCCATACCTCCCTCAGAGGAGACCGTCCAGAGATCGCCAGCGTATACAAACACGACCTTGTCCCCGTGAATATCCGGGAAGCGCAGAAGGCGAGCCTCCTCTGCAAAGGCAAAATTAGAGAGGATAACCAGCAAAACCAATCCAACCAAAAAAGCTTTTGAAGTCCTCATGATTAGACTCCTGTTTTTAAGGGTTAGAAGGAAAGCCAAAAGGCATATGTTTTTCGAAGGACAATTTTTTGAAGCCTGAAAAAAATATTAGCTTAAAATACAATCTAACTATCAGTCTTGTCAAGGCAAATTCTTTATCACAAATGCCTCAGTTTTCTTATACCTCTTTTTCTGCGAGAAAGTTTACTTTTTCTTGCTAAGCTTCCTCCGTCCGAGACAAGCTCGGACGCTACAATCTCACCCTCCCCTGGCGGGAGAGGGTTAGGGTGAGGGGAAATATCCTTGTTGGTCAAAGACACCCTCTCCGCTCTCCTGCCAGAGGCGGATCAGGATGAATCCATGGCCAACAGCGGAGACAAGCAATTGAAACACATAAACGTGCTTCGTCGGAGACAAGCTCCGACGCTACATTTTTTATCACCAGATTAAAGCTCTCTCTATCATAGACAAGCCGGGATGATACAATCGGGCAGTTCCACAGTTTGATCCATTTCTCTGCTGGCCGAGAAAATTACAATATCCCGATGCGGCCGGATTAATCAGATTCTCTAAGGTATGTTTCTCTTTAACCACCCAATTGAAGATTCTCCTGAAAAGAAGGTGATTGAAAGTCATTTTTCATTCGCGCACAGGATAAGGAGGTCTTTCCGGAAGCTTTTTGGGTTCCTCCTCAAGTTTCTTCATGATCACTTCAATTGCCTTTTCCAGTTGAGGGTCGCGACCTAAAATGACCTGATCCGGCAGATTATCCAATTCAATGTCGGGATCCACCCCATAATTTTCCATGATCCATTCGCCTTTCATACTGAAAGGAGCAAATTCCGGTGTGGTGACGTAACCCCCATCTACCAGAGGAGTAAAATCACGTATGCCCACCACCCCTCCCCAGGTTCGTTTGCCGATGATGGGTCCCAAGCCATACTTTCGGAAAAAGTAGGGGAAAAAGTCTCCGTCAGAGGCAGAATATTGATTGGCGATACAAACCATGTGCCCGTATAAAGCTCCTCCCGGATAGGTGTAATCAGCAGCGTTTCGGGAGCAGCCCATGCCTACCACCTCCCGACGCAATCTTTCCAGAATCATTTCGGAGACAAAACCTCCTCCATTATATCGAACATCGATGATAAGTCCCTCCTTTTTGATCTGAGGGAAGAAAGACTCGGCGAATTCATTCAATCCCCAACCTCCCATATTGGGAATAAATATGTAACCCACCCTTCCGTTAGTGGCCTCCTCCACTTTACGACGATTGTTCTCTACCCAGTGTCTATATCTCAAGCGGTACTCGCTTTCAATGGGTTTAATCGTCACTTCCCTGGCACCCTCAAGTGAAGGCTTTGAATTTACCTTTAAGGTAACTGTTTTACCCACCGTATTTTCAAAAACGCTATATGGATTAGTGGGATATTGCAGAACTTTATTATCCACAGCCATTATGTATTCCCCTTCCCGCACACCCACACCGGGTTCAGTTAAAGGAGAACGCAGGTCCTCCTTCCAGTTCTGACCCGGATATATTTTCTTAATCCGATAAAATTTTGACACAGTATCTGGCTCCCAATCTATGCCCAAAAGCCCGGTTTTAACCAATTCGACCTTGGGTATGTCTCCCCTGGCTATATAAGTATGGGAGCAACAAAGCTCGCCAATCATCTCTCCCAGGATGTAATTCAGATCCGTTCTGTGTGCCACATAGGGCAACAGTTCTCTATATCGGGTGCGCATCAGCTCCCAGTCCACCCCGTGCATGTTGGGAGCATAGAAGAAATCGCGTTCCCGTCTCCATACCTCGTTGAAGATCTGGGTCCATTCCTCTCTACGATCCAACCTCATCTGCATCTGATCCAGTTTCAGAGCACCGTCGCCCACCTTGCAGGAGCTCGGCTTGGCATCCACAATTCCGAACTGCTTTCCGCTTTTGTAAATGATTTTCTCTCCATTCGCGGAGAGGTCGTAGCCATTCACGGGAAAAAGCAATACATGATCCTTTCTTTCCTTCAAGTCGAACAGGTATAATTTCCCTTTGGGACCGGGCTTTCCTCCGGTGAGCGTCCACGTGGGAAAGGATAGGTAAAAGATTTTATCCTCGCCTGCTTTAAGTCCATAGTAGTTTCCTGGATCTGTGGGCACCGCTACTATGCGCTTCTGGATTTCCTGAATGTCGATCCGAATCTTTTCGATGAGTTCCGGTTTCTTCTCCTCCCATTCTTTTCTTTCCTTTTCTTTCTTCTTCCATCTTTCCTCCGGAGATTCTACCTCATCGCTTTCGGGAGCGAAAGGAGACAGGCTATCCGCATGAAGGGTTACCACATAGATTTTGGTCATCTGATTGTAGGTGTAACTGGGGTCGAATTGATCCATCTGGGCATTAAAATCGCGCTTGGAAAGAAAATAAAGATACTTCCCGTCCGGATCGAAGACAGGCTCGGTGTCATCGGTGAAATCATCGGTCACCCGATAGATTAACCTCTTATCCAGAGAATAAAGAAAGATCGAGGAAAGCATATTTTTGGCGGGCTTGGCATAAGCAATCCACCTGCTGTCCGGAGACCAGGAATAATCCACAATTTCCCAGTTTCTGGTGCTGTCCACCAGGATTATCTTCTTCTCATGGACGTTCACGTAATAAAGCTTCAGATCCTTATCTGCAAACAAAAGTTTCTTGCTGTCCGGTGACCACACCGGGGCAAAACGGAAACAATGTCCGTCTGTGGTGATCCTCACCTTCTCCCCTTTTCCATCCTGAGGAAGGATGTATAGCTCATCCTCATCGGTGCGATCGGACATGTAGGCGATCCATTTCCCATCCGGCGACCAGATGGGATTTTTCTCCCGGATGCCGCTGGTATTGGTGAGATTGCGAGTATTACCCTTTTCTGCAGGAACAGTGAATATCTCTCCCCTGGCCGCAAAGAGGGCCCGTTTGCCGGCCGGGGAAAGACCAAAATCAGAAATATGATCCTTAACTGAGACAAACTCCGGACGGACCAAAACCTTATCATCCGGAATCTGAACCGAAATCCTTTTTGTCTTTTCCGTTTTCAGATCAAGCACATAAAGATAGCCGCCATTTTCATACACAATCGACGCCACACCCAAGCTGGGCCATTTCACATCATAATCGGTGTGATGAGTGATCTTTCTGGTCTTTTTGGTGTTAAGCTCGTAACAAAAGATGTTGGCCGTGTGATCCCGATCGGAGACGAAAAAGATCTTGTCCTCATACCACATGGGTGAGGTATCGGTTCCTCCGTAATCCGTGATCTGCTGGACGGTATTCTGATTCAGATCATAAATCCAGATGTCCTGTGCCAAACCTCCTTTGTAGCGCTTCCAGGTGCGGAAATTTCGGAAGATGCGATTATATGCTATCTTGGTGCCATCCGGAGAAAAAGAGGTAAGCCCCGCTTCGGGCAGGGTCAAGCTTTTAGGAAAGCCTCCCTCCACTCCGATCAAGAAGAGCGTTTGAAACCAGCTATTGTAACTTTCCCGCCAGGAGCGGAATAAAATTCTTTTCCCATCCGGGTGCCAGTCTAAGACCATATCATCAAATCCGAACCTATCCGCCTGATTCTCAAAACCAGGTCGATAAGTTAATCTTTTCGGTTCACCTCCTTGGGCCGGAATTATATAAACATCCGTGTTGCCATCGTATTGACCGGTGAAGGCGATCATCTTTCCGTCGGGAGAAAACTTGGGGTATAACTCGAAACCCTGGTCGGAGGTAAGCCTTCGGGCAATCCCCTCTTCGACTCTAACCAGCCATAAATCTCCCGCATATACGAAGACGATCCTATCCTTATGAATATCCGGAAAGCGCAAAAGACGAGTTTCCTCTGCTTGCACAACACTGAGCGCAAAAAAGCCGATCATCAAGAAAATCAAACTGATCTTTAAATGCCGCACTTTGACCTCCTTAAATTGTGGGTCGGGTTAGCCATCATTTGAAAATCTCATCCGGGCGAACCTGAAGGTTCGCCCCTACAGATCTAATGTCAGGTTTGATTTTGTCTGTCAACAAGCATAAGCTGTTATTTCTGGTGTGAAAATCCGGCTCAACTACCTACGTTTCTCTTCAGGAGGAATTTACTCATTTGCTTTAATTTCGCAAGTCAATTTTTCTCATGATTGTGCTTGACAAAAGAAGGTTAAAGGATAGATTTTGAAATGCCAAAATTCTCACCTTATCTGAGGAGGTATGCAATGAAAAGACATAAGATAGCAGATAGCAGACAGCCGTCTGTCGTTTGCTTACTGTCTACTGCCGTCTGCCTACTTTTGTCTGGTTTGTTTTTGCTCGGTACCTCATGGGCGGATGAAACCTGGGAAAAACATATGGATTTGAATCTGACCTTAACTCAAAACTCCTATTCTGACAATTGGACTGGTGGCGAAGCTGGTAACGCCACCTGGATGGCTAATGCCAACTCTGGATTTGAAAAGCAACTTTCAGAAAAGCTCAACTCCAAGACCACCATTAAGCTGGCTTTCGGTCAAACCCACAGCCAAAATCAGGAAACAAAGAAGTGGGCAAAACCCGCAAAATCAACCGACTTGATAGATATTGAAACATTGGCCAGATTTACCCTGAAGATCTGGGTAGATCCGTATCTTGCTTTAAGGTTTGAAAGTCAGTTTCTGGATGCCAGCTATCCCCGGCTGAAAAGATATATCAATCCTAAAAAAATAACGGAATCGGGAGGAATCTCCAGACAATTCCATAAGACGGAGAAAAATGAGATTCTATCCCGGCTGGGATTTGCCTTAAGACAGATCATCACAGAGGATATTGCTGACACAGCCTCAAGGAAAACTGAAATCAACTCTACCAACGATGGAGGGATTGAGTCGGTCACCGATGTGAAACTTGCTTTCTCAGACAAAATCTCCTACACCTCAAAGTTGTCCCTTTACAAAGCATTATTCTATTCAAAGTCTAAAGAACTGAAAGGAACACCCGAAGAGAATTATTGGAAAAAGGTGGATGTAAACTGGGAGAACACCATCTCGGTCTCCATCGCCAAGTATGTTACTGTCTTGCTGTATACCCAGTTGTTGTATGATAAGGAGATCAACAAAAGGGGACGTTTCAAGGAAACCCTCGCATTAGGGGTAACTTACAAATTATTTTAAGCTGACTTTTAAAAGAGGTCTCTGAAAAAGTCAAATAAGGAAAGATTTTGCTGGAGTGTCAAGCTTCAGCTTGACCTGTTTTATGAATCCTTCGGAGAACTTCTTGTCCATAGAATCCGGCTTTGCGGGAAAAGACAAAATGCTAATTGGGTTCACTTAAAGGTGAACATTCCAAAATCTCCTCTCAAAGTGGTTTTCCAAAAGACCTTTAAGAAGTCAAACGACAGGGGGTTCTCTACACCTGTCAGTTTGTGGAGTTTTGATTTAATGCTTTCGAGAAATAGCCGGGTATTGTGCCCTTATTGAAGTGGACAACCATTGACATCCACCCTGGTTCCCGGTGGAGTATGGGGACATTCGTCTAACCCATCATAAATCCCATCGCCATCTGCGTCCAAGGGGCATCCTCTTTCATCTACCATTGCCCCAAAAGGAGTGTCGGAACAAAAGTCCTCCCTATCCGGCACCCCATCCTTATCTGAATCCTTCAACTTTCCAAAGTAGTAATTAATGCCCAAGAAAACCTCCAGGGTAGCCTTGGGCAAATCCAGCTCGCCCGGGCCAGCACCAACTATGTCTTTTGAACCTTTGAAATCGGTTAAAGCTCGGCTGAGATAACGAAATCTGGTGCCAAAGTTCACTCCCCATTTTTCCTTGAATCGATACTCCACACCTCCACCACCTGAAAATGTCAATTCTTGATCTTTAAGATCAAAGGGATTTCGGTTTCTATCCTCCACCTGAACAGGTTCTCCGTCTTTGTCTTTCACATTCCAAAAAGCGATCCCCATTCCTCCGAAAACGTAGGGGTCAAGCCTCTCCCACGGCCTGAAACGATAGATTAAGGAGAAGTCCAGCCAGACATGGGTGAATCGGTTAGGATCATCTTTTTTGGAGAAAGTGAAGCCCGCTCCGGCTTCTCCTCTCCCCGACAGGTCAGCTTCCCAGGTTTTTGCATAAGCTGACGAGAAGCCCAAAGAGATTTTTTCCTTTAAGTCGTATTTGAAAAATAAAGCACCCTGATTTCCCACCGTATAGATATCTGAATGCTCGGTGAGCACGGATTTCCAAAACCCACCCTGCAGTCCTAAAGTGAATTTTCGGCTGAAATCCTGAGCAAAAGCAGATGAGGTCAACAAAGAAATACTGATACTTAAAAAAACGAGCCAGATAATTTTTCGCACCTGAAAAACCTCCGGATGAAATCCTCTTGGGCAAGTAATTCCTTTGGTTATATAACACCGAGCTGATAATATTGTCAAGATTTTTTATCGAGGTCACTGAAAAAGTGTCAGAATACGGCGGGCTAAGAGCCTGCCCTACACGGTTAAGTGTCAAACTTAGTCCCGCGTAGGCGGGGCTCCCAGCCCCGCAAAAACGACTTTTTCAGAGCTCTCTTATCCAGTTAACCAAAAGTCTTGGTGTGAGGAGCGGGAGCATTTCTCAAATTGGTCTACTATACGTTTTATAAAATATTCTCAAAAAATCAGTCGTTCTCCGATGAAAAATAATTATCTTAGGGAAAGCTCAAGCGCTTTGAATAGATTTAAAACTGAGGTGTATATTAACAAAAGAAAAGAGATGGACGAAGATCAAGAGTTGATCATACAATCAAAGAAAGGCAAGATGAAGGCTTTCCAAAAGCTGGTGGAGAAATACAAAAGGACCGCTTTTTTCATCGCTTTGGGTTTGGTGGGAAATCGGGATGACGCATACGATCTTTCCCAGGAGGCATTCATTCGCGTCTATACCGGTATGGGTAAGTTCAATCCAAGATACAAGTTTTTTAGCTGGTTCTATGCCATACTGAGTAACCTCTGTAAGAACCATTTGAGAAGCAGGCAGGTTAAGGAAAATTACCTCAAAAACAGAGGAGCTGATGCTGACGCAAACAATCGCGAGAAAACTCCTCTAGCACCGGACGTTATGTTGGAAAAAGACGAAATGAGCAAGAGGCTCTGGGAAGAGATACAAAAGCTTCCTTATGAATTCAAGGAGATAATAATCTTGAAACACTTTCAGGGATTTCCTTACAAGAGGATATCTGAGATGCTGAATATCCCCATGGGAACCGTGATGTCCCGACTCTATTATGCCCGCAAGAAGCTGAAAGAGAACTTAAAGGATATTCTGAATTGAGGTTTGTATGAAATGTGAAGAGATAAAGCCATATCTTATGGCTTACCTGGATGGCGAAATCGAGCATGAAAAAAAGTTAGAGATAGAAAAACATCTGACTGAGTGTGAAAATTGTAGAAAGGAATACCAATCTTTTGTTAAGCTCAAGGAGGTGACAGATAAGATGAAACTTGCGGATCTATCAGACCAGTTATGGGCGGGTTACTGGAAAGGAATATATCGACGAATAGAGAGGGGAGCAGGCTGGATGTTCCTCTCCATCGGCGCCATAATTCTTTTGGCATTTGGCGCTTACCAGTTTTTCAAAGAGTTTCTTGCGGATCCTAACATTTCATTGATCATCAAAGTAGGTGTATCAACTCTATCACTGGGGATCATAATTCTTTTGGTCTCCATAATCCGGGAGCGGCTGTTCCTTTTCAAGACTAGTAGATACAGGGAGGTGGAGAGATGATAGTAGTTACATCAAATGAAATACCGGGAAAAAGAATAGTCAAAACCTTAGGATTGGTAAAGGGCAACACCATCAGAGCCCGGCATATCGGTCGGGATATAATGGCGTTCTTTCGCTATCTGGTTGGAGGTGAGGTAATAGATTATACCAAGATGTTGGCTGAATCACGGGAACAGGCTCTGGATAGAATGACCCAACAGGCTCAAAAACTGGGGGCAAATGCAGTCATCTGTTTGCGATTTTCCACCTCCTACATAATGTCTGGAGCCGCAGAGATTTTAGCTTATGGAACAGCTGTCGTCGTCGAGTAAGCAATACCCGGCTTAGCCCTTGGCCAGAGGGAACCTACCCCAAGCGAATTTGTCACGGGGCAGGGGGCGGCGGCGATAACATAATCAGCTAAGCAATGCGCCGGTTAGATATCCCTCTACCAGCGATCGGTGGAGAACGCAGATAGGCGTAAGGGAGGAAAATAAGTGGAGTGTGAATCTTCTTGGTCAAAAAGGCTCGCCATCAATCTGATCGGCATTATGTTACTCGTCCATTTAGTGCCAAGCAACATTGCCCAGAGATGAAAAAAGACCCAATACTTGCGTGCAGAGGGAATAATGACAAAGGTTAAGCTCCGGAGTGCCCAAGGGAACTTGGTTCTTTCCCAACTGAAAAGGGACCCGCCCGTCGTTTTGTGCGGATCAGCTATCTCAGGTTTCGCGCCAACATCACTTCCTACCGGCGGCGGTTTCACAAAAGGGATGTTTCGCTTGCTATTTCCGCATGCTATTCTTGCCGGTCGTGGCCAACTAGCCAAATTTCTAGAAGAGTTTTTCGAACGAGTCCCTTTTGAACACCTGCTGCAAAGATGCCCAAACCAAGATATGCTGAGGGAGATTATCAAGGAGGCATTCCTGATAGATAGATACAATCCCACTCATGGGGCTCTGGCCAAAGGACTTGTGACCGGAACGATTTCAGCTCTCATAACCACCAACTATGACCTCTGCTTGGACAAAGTATTGGGTGTTAACCCCAAGTTGTCGATTTCCAAGTTATATCCAGATGTCCTCCGTGTGGTGACCGAAAACGACGCTAAGCGGGCAAATAGGACAAATGTGAAGATATATTTTAAGATACACGGCACTTCAGATGATTTCAAAGGCGAAACTCTAGTTTTTTCTCTCACGCACGAAAGCTATTTGCCGGAATGGAAGCGGCAAGTTCTAGGCAGTATTATTAAAGCACGGCCGTTGCTAATCATAGGATATTCAGGGAAAGACTTTGAGATTTGTCCGGAGCTAGCTAGAATGCAAATCAAACAGATTATCTGGAATCAAAGGGATCATAATCATCTCACATCGAATGCTCAACGACTCTTAAGAATAAAGAAAGGTGTCTTTTTAGAGGGGGACATGCTCGATTTACTTGAAGACTTGTTTGGACTTTACCAAAGGCCTAGTTGGGCGGTAGCATCTAACGCTCTGCTTCACTCCATTAGCACAAAATTTCCGCTTCAGGAAATAATGGAGTGGCGGGCAGCGTTATCGAATAGCATGGGATTCCCAACGTTAGCTCTCAAATCAGCTGAGGATCTCTTGAGTGTTCGTTCCGGTAATAGGATAAGCCTATATTTTATTAGGGCCAAGCGACAAAAGGCACAAGCTCTCTTTCACTTAGGACGTTATAAGCAGTCCGCTTTCTTGTTCGAACAAGCGAGTGAGCATGCCAAGCAATTAAAGGACGACAATCTAAGGGCTGAATTGCTTCTGGATGTCAGCTCAGCCTGCATTGGCTATGGATCATTCCGACGGGCGCTGCGTCGCAACAAAACCGCCCAGGCAATAGCACGGAAGTTGAATGATGAGAGAAAGCGTAAGCACTTGTTGGGCGGAGTCTTTCTTAGGCATGCACACATGCTTTGGTATCTGCACCAATTGGCCAGAGTTACCAGAATCACACCTTTTCGCGACTGGATCATTAAGAAGGGGCTGGAAGCTCTTCGCAAAGCTTCATCACATTACTTGGACACAGGAGATTGGTTCGGATTCCAGCAGATAAGACTATTAGGGGAGAGAATGGGTATACGCCCAACTGAACTCACTGACGGTACTCACTACGAGCCTCCTCCTGTTAGGAGTGGGTACGAACATCTTGGATATTATGTTCCGCAAGCGAGTTACACACGGGATCAACTGGCACAGCGCAGGGGACCTCTTTCGTCAACGGAAGCAAAGGAGTTGCGCGAACACCTTGAAGTCTGTAGGATAACTGGCAACATTCCTGAGATTTGGAAGATTCTCTGGCTTGGTATCAGGCGTGATCCTCGCTGGCGCAAGGATCTTGCCAAACTGCGCGAGTTTTATCGGAGTTTTCGAGCTTGTGAATATTCAATACAAATGCGCGTATTCAAGCTGATATTCGAAAGATAAGGGACGGCGTAGCGGTCAAGTTGAGGTACACGCCAACAGGGGTGAACAAGAACCCCGTAGGGCAAATCGAGACACATTGGAAATAAGAAACTGAAATAATCGAATGGGGCAAAAAAATGATTTGGAATTTGATAGAGATCATATTATTCATTTGTGCAATACTGAATTTGTTGCTTTTCATTCTTGAGTGAGGTAAATTGAATGAGGCTTTTTGTAGTTGCCCAATTCATTGGGCGTTCTGTCAGCGGTTCGGATGAAAAGAATAGGAGACCAAAAAAATTCATGCAAGGGGGTTGTGCAATGAAAAGGTATTTCTCAATTATCTTAATTTTTGCTCTGTTTTTGCTGGGAGGATGGACAGGCTCTTCAGCTCAAACCGGGGAAAAATCGGGCAAATTTATCATTTACTATGGCGACAAGGAAAGTGGATTTGAAACCTACTCAATTTCTGAATCAGAAGGAAAAATCAAACTTTCAGATCGGGCGGAGTTTGTGGTGGCAGGACAGAATATTCTGGTTAACTTGAATTTGTGGATGGACAACTCCTATCGGGCATTGAAGCTAAACATGGACGGAAAGGCAATGGGAACCGAGTATCAGGTCAACACCGAGTTTGTGGAAGGGAAGGCAATAAACAACATAAGTGGAGCGAAGGATGCCACCACCGAGGTTCCGGTGCACGAGGATGCATTGATCTTGCCTAACGGCGTTTTCTTTCCCTATACTTTTCTGGTGCAAAGGTATGATTTCCAGAAAGGGGAAAAGCAGGAATTCTTTGCGTATATTGTGCCGCAGATGGAGATGACCGTTCATATTGAAGATAAAGGTAGGGATACGGTAGACTTCAAAGCCGCTCAGGCAGAACTGACAAAGCTTTTTATTAGTCTCGGCGGGGTAGTTGGGATCAACTTGTGGATAAACGACGACAAGGATATTCTGAAACTTAACATCCCCATGCAGGGAATAGAAGTCTTCAAGGAAGGATATGAACCTGTTCCGACTAAGGTTGAGGTCGATACCCTGGAGGTCGATACCTTGGAAGTCGATACTCTGGAAGTCGATACCCTGGAGGTCGATACCCTGGAGGTCGATACCTTGGAGGTCGATACTCTGGAAGTCGATACTCTGGAAGTCGATACCTTGGAGGTCGATACCCTGAAAGAAACTTATCTTTCTGAAAAGATAACATACAAATCGGGAGAGCTTACCCTAGCTGGAACGGTTACCATTCCTCAGGATGGGGAACAACAGCATCCTGCGGTCATCATCATTTCCGGCTCAGGTGCTCAGGACCGCAATGGAAAAACTCCTGAACTGAAGTTTTCCGTTCAGTATAAAACTCTGGCACAAAACTTATCCAATTCTGGAATTTTAGTTTTAAGATATGACGAGAGAGGAGTGGGGGAGAGCGAGGGGGATTTTGGGACGGCCTCTCTGAGCGATCTTATTTCCGATGTCAAAGCCGGGATTAGCTATCTTAAAGCAAGACCGGACGTGGATATAACCAGAATCTGCTTAATCGGGCATAGTGAAGGTGGCATAATCGCCCCCAAGATCGCTTCAGAAGATACAACCATCAATGCCATTGTTTTGATGGCAGGAACCGCCAAATCACTGGATCAGGTGATCTTAGAACAGCAGGAATACATTCTCAAGAAGCTAAATACACCGGAGGAAATGAAAGAACAGGCGATTGACGAGCAAAAAGATTTCTTTGCCTGGGTCCGAGGGGAGACAGAGTGGGATGAGGAAAAGGTAAGCCAGTTAGGAAAACTGGTGGACAAAAAACAGTGGTTTTTGGAACACTTCGAACATGATCCGATCGAAACCATAAAAAAGGTAAAATGTAAGGTCTTGATCCTGCAGGGAGGAAAGGACCGCCAGGTTTTTGAGGATCACGCCAGAATGCTTAACGGTGCTTTGGATGAATCAGGAAATAAAAACCATACTCTGAAGATCTTTCCGGATTTAGACCATCTTTTCTGCAAAACCGAGGGTGAGGGAGATTACGCCGAATATGCCGACACCGAAAGACCTTTAGATCAAGAATTTCTGAATTTTTTGACTGATTGGTTAAATAGGGAGCTATGAAAAAGACTCACTGGAGTGTAAAGCTTTAGGGGGGTTGAAAAAGCCATTTGGGAAGAAGTTTTTATGTAGGGACAGGGCTTGTCCCTGTCCTAACCTTAATGAGGACAGCCACAAGGGCTGTCCCTACGACGGGAGCTAATTCTCTGACAAATAAGCAAACACAGAGGGCAAACATAAACGCTCCCAGGACCAAAGGGATTTGAACTCCAAAATCAAAAACACTTGCTCATTTTGTCAAGCTCGAATTATGCCTGATAAATCAGGCAACTACAGACAACCAAATTATTGATAACCATCAAACGGAAATAACTATGAAACTAGTAACTTCTTCTCAAATGAGAAATATTGATAGAAAGACTATTGAGGGGTTGGGCATCCCTGGATTGGAGTTGATGGAGAGAGCCGGAAGGGGCACCGCTTTGGTGGCTAAGGAAATGCTGAGAGACCCTCAGAACAAAGTGGTAATCATATTCTGCGGAAGAGGAAACAATGGAGGGGATGGATTTGTGGTGGGCAGATATCTTTCTCAATGGGGCGCCCAGGTTGAATTCTTCTTAACTGCAAAGAGGGACGAGGTCAAAGGAGACGCTAAGACCAACTTGGACAAAGCTGTGGATTTAGACCTACCGATTGTGGAGATATTGAAAATGGAAGAAATTCCTTCCCGAATAAAAGCAGACCTGATCGTGGACGGGTTGTTCGGCACAGGATTTGTCGGTGAGATAAAAGGTTACATGAAAGATATAATTGAGATGATTAACTCCTCTGGGATACCTGTTCTCTCTGTGGATATCCCCTCCGGTCTTCATGCGGATACTGGGGAGTTTACCGGACCTTGCGTGAAGGCAGACCGAACCGTGTCCATGGCCTTACCCAAGATCGGTCATTTCTTCTTTCCGGGCAAGGAGATGTCAGGCAAGGTGTCGGTGGTTGATATCGGGGTTCCTCAACATGTGGTGGAGGAGGAGAAAATTAGCCTGAATTTGATCACCGAAGAAGAAGTAAAACAGATGATCCCCAAACGCTCCGGAGACGCATACAAAGGAAGCTGCGGCAGAGTGGTCTTGATCGCCGGATCCACCGGTATGACCGGAGCCGCAGCTTTGGCTTCCTCGTCCTCCTTGAGGACGGGTGCCGGAATGGCTATTCTGGGCGCTCCCAAAACCTTGAATCCGATTATGGAAATAAAGATGACCGAGGTCATGACTAAACCTCTGCCCGATGTGAGAAAAAAAGGAGCCTTAGCTTTAAGGGGATTAGGAGAGATAAGGGAGCTTTTGAAATGGGGAGATTGCTGTGCCATCGGTCCAGGTTTGGGACAACATTTTGAAACCATTGAGTTGGTCAGACGATTGGTGAGCAAATTGAAGATGCCGGCGGTAATCGACGCAGATGGACTCAACGCTTTAGCCAAGGATCCCTCCATATTAAAAGAATGCAAAGCACCATTGATCTTGACTCCCCATATCGGTGAGCTTTCCAGACTCAACGGCGTGCCCTCATCAGAAATTGCAAAGGACAAAATAAAATATGCCTCTGATTTTGCTAAAAAATACAATTGCGTTTTAGTTTTTAAAGGAGCACCCACCATAATCTCAGAACCGGGCGGTCAAACCTACGTCAATCCCACTGGCAACGCCGGCATGGCAACTGCCGGCTCAGGAGACGTTCTAACCGGAATCATCGTCGGGCTTTTAGCTCAGATGTTAATGCTGAAAAAAGGCGAGGATATAAAGAAGATCATGCTGAATTCTGCCTGCGCCGGCGTCTTTCTTCACGGCTTGACCGGGGATATGGCAAAAGGGGAAAAAGGGGAGATGGGCATGATTGCCGGAGATATGATGGAGAAGATTCCGGAAGCATTAATCACTTTCACCGACAACTAGAAGCGAGACGGAACAGAACTTGTGTACAAAAGATAAAGAGGGCCTTTATGCCGTTGATGTCTGCCAAAGCTTCAATCATTTATCTGGTGGTGTCTCTCGCGCTTCTGAGCATAGGGCAACCGTTGATTCAAACCCGACTTGACCAAATGAGCTGGGATTGGAGCATGGCACAGATACACATGACGCGAGCCGACATATGGAGCCTTGGGACAAGCTACCACACAGATGCCGCTAATCTGATACTTGCATCGCCCAACTCTGAGAGCAAGGAAATGGAGTTCCTGTACCACTATCATCGCGCCAAGGCACAACAAAATATGAGATTTAGACTATTTCTCCTTTACGCATCTCTCAATGACCGAATGCCTGACAGCTCGTTAGTAGATACGTGGGGAAAGATGACTCTAGAGCAATTAGAGGAAGAGATAGAAGCGCCTTATTTTCTCGAACATGACATCAGCAAGAAAAAAAGAGAGCAGACCAGGTTTTGGAGAGCAATAAGATACTTGGTCTACGGTGTCGCCGTATTGCTTTATACTGTGGGTATGATTGGAATCAACATCAAAAGGAAGAAACCAAAGAAGTGATGAAGATCTGAAACTGAGAGATTCGACCGTGTCGCAACAAGTACCATGAGCCGAATTCAGTGCATTCTTGCACAAAACCTTAGGCAAAAAAGCAAATTGCGGCCTCGTCGTCCTCTCCTTGAAATCGACCACACACACATCATATCAGCACGTCGAGCAAATGGAAGTACGTCTGCTTGATGTCCGGCAAGGCGAACAAACCTGCATGCAGGGTATATTTGCAGAACACAGAAGGGAAGGACATGCGAACAGAAACCATCCAGCGAATCAGTGCAATTTCGAACAAGATCTTTCCTAAACTGGTAAAGCTCAGAAGAGAATTTCATCAATACACTGAATTGGCTTTCACCTGTTGTTTCGGGGTACCTTACCCCGAAACATGAAGGTCACGCGTGAGGGTTCATCCTGCCCTTCGGTCCTGAGACCTCAGGGTCGAAAGAAAGGGATTCACCCTGAAGGACACCCGTGACCAACGGGGTTAAAAATTGTCAACGGATAAAACGGATTGCAACAAGAACAGTGTTATCCGTTTAATCCGCTAAATCCGTTGACAGTGAATCTTTGACAGCGGAAAAACGAACAATAATTCGGAGAAAGAAATATGGAGAATCAAATTGCTAAGAAAATAAAAAATATCTCCAACCAGATTTTTCCAGGTTTAGTTAAGCTTCGGCGGGAACTGCATCAATACCCTGAATTAGCTTTCAATGAATTCAAAACCTCCGAGAGGGTGACAAAAGAACTAAAAAAGTTGGGCATCCAGGTCAAAAGGGGTATCGCCAAGACAGGAGTAGTTGGGGTTCTGAATGTAAAGAAAAAGGGGAAGACGGTGGCTTTACGGGCGGATATGGATGCCCTTCCACTTCTGGAACAGACCGATTTTGCATATAAATCGAGAAACAAAGGGGTGATGCACGCCTGTGGACACGATGTGCACATGACCTGCGTGATTGGTGCGGCTATTATTCTTTCAGAGCTGAAGGATGAATTGAACGGCAACGTGAAATTTATATTTCAGCCAAGTGAGGAAAGCCCGCCGGGAGGAGCAAAGCCCATGATTCAGGCGGGCGTGATGAAGAATCCGAACGTCTCCGGCATATTCGGTTTACATTGTGACTCAGCAATTCCCGTAGGCAGAATCGGGGTCAAAGAAGGTCCCTTCATGGCGCAGGCGGACAGTTTCGACATAACCATTACCGGTGTGGGCGGGCATGGAGCCAGGCCACACGACGGCATAGATGCTATTGTGGTTGCCTCACAGGTAATTCAAGCTTTACAGACCATTGTCTCCAGAAAGATAGACCCGGTACAGCCGGTGGTGGTCAGTGTGGGCAAAATTAAGGGGGGAACCAAACGTAATATTATATGTGACAAAGTCACGTTAGAGGGTACCGCCCGAAGCTTGAGCAGAGAGGTGGCTAAAAGAATCCCGCGCCTGCTGAAAGATATTGTCTCGGGAATCACTAAGGGCGCGGGTGCGTCCTTTGAGCTGAGCTACTCCTCAGGTTATCCTGTGCTGATAAACCACCCTCAGGCGACAGATTTAGCCCGAGGCACCATTGCCCGAATGTTCGGCAAACAAAGCATATTCGAGATCAAAAAACCCTTAATGGGTGCCGAGGACTTCGCTTATTACTTGGAGAAGGTTCCCGGTTCATTTTTGAGATTGGGAATAAGGAATCCAGAAAAGAATGCGGTTTATCCCTGGCATCACCCCAAGTTTACCGTGGATGAAGATTCCATAAAGATAGGGGCATCGGTCCTGGCAGGGGTGGCATCTGATTTTTTGAACCGTTAATTAAAAAGGTTGACATCAGACGAAACAGAATAGATCGAAAAGCTGGGGACAGGGAGTGTTGGGTAAATACCAGAAGATAGCAAAGATTTTGGTGAGAGTAATAATATTCTGCTTTTTATGCACCTTCATTTTGTCTTCCCTGCTTCATGCCAAAGGGAAATATCTGGAAGGCGATTGGGTGAGCTATTCGGTATTTCGATACATCACCTCCATTGCCTTTGATTTCGATCATGTATATTTCGGGACTACCGGAGGGGTAACCCGGTATGATAGATTCAACCAGCATTGGGATTCTCCTTTCACCACCAGCGACGGCTTGCCAGACAACTGGATAAAAAACATAGCCTACGATCCAGAGAGGGACGAAATCTGGGCAGATACTTATGCTGGTTCGGCGGTTTATCTTCCGGTATTTGGTGAATGGTCCCCAGAATACGAATTTCCCTCGGATTTAGCAAGAAGCGATACTTCCAATCTCAAATTGCCCGATCTTTTCACCGATTTCGGACCCACCACCGCGGGAAGCTATTGGGTAATGGATTCACATCTGGATCGATACCCCATCACCAATTATCTGAGAGGCGACTTTGATGATGAGTTATGGGTTGCCACCTGGGGATTGAATGCGGGGCTGGCAACTTTGCTTCATCTCCGGTTGAAGATGCTTGAATTCGGACTTTATGATAGAGACGTCAAAGCCATATTGATAGACGGAGACGACATGTGGTTTGGGGGAACCGGACATTTGAGCCCTTCCAGCGGAATAACCAGATATAACCGAACAAGAGAAACCTGGAAATACTTTTCCTCTGAAGATGTTCCCTTCCTGTCAAGCCATCAGGTGAACGTCATGGAGGCGGATAGTCGCTATGTCTGGCTGGGCACTCAAAAAGGTTTAGTTTGCATGAGAAAAAAGGATTCCACCTGGAGGTCCTATACCTCCTTTAAAGGTCTGCCGGATAATGAAGTCACCGCTTTGGAATCGGATGGAAGATATCTGTGGATTGGCACCCAACGTGGATTGGCTCTTTATGATCTCAAATACAATTCCCTGAGAGAGGTCAAAGATCCACTTCTAAACGATCTTTATGTTTTCTCCATCCTTGCAGATTCTTATTATGTTTGGGTGGGAACGGAGAGCGGAGTGTATACTTTGGACAAAGAGAAAAAAACCTGGTATAGATTCACCACATCCGACGGTCTCTTAAACGGTCAGGTCAGATCCATCGCTCGATGGTCTGATCAAAAAGTCTCGAGCGGAAAAGAGGAGATATGGTTTGGGACCGAAATGGGAATTTTAGGATATAGCCCGGTAAGCGACAAAAGAAGAGTATATGATAACAGGATGAACTTTCCTGAACTGAACGTGGTCAAGCTGGTCTGCGATAAAAAACACGTCTGGGCGGCAACCATGGATGGCGTGTGGAAGCTAAACCGAGCAACCGAAATATGGATTAAATACACTACTGAAGACGGACTTCTGAATAACAATGTGCAGGATCTGGTTCTGGATGGAGATTATATCTGGTTCGGCACGCCTCAGGGAGCCACCCGATTCTTCTGGAATAACCCAAGATTGAGAGAATGACCACATCTGATAAGCGTAATAACCAGAACCTAACTTATGGTCATCAACTTTTTTAACTTGACAAATTTTGGCGTTGGCTCTGTTGAATTTGGTAGGCGGACGCCCCGTCTGGGATGGATTGTCTCAGTTTTGTAGGTCAAGCATGGCGTAGCCTGCTTGACAAATTCGTATGAATGCATACGCATCCTTATTTGTCAACCTCATCTGGTAAGTGCAATAACCAAAACCTAACTTAAGTTAGGTTCTGGTTTGAAGACCATCCCAAAAGAAAAATTATGCGCCCACAAACAAAATCAGAAAACATATCTGTCTCTGGTTCAGTGCGTCCTGCCGTCGTTGTACTTATCCTTCTTCTTGTTGCAGGAATTTTTGCTTTCTCATGTTGGGCAACAAGGCAAAAAGCTCCGAAAATCACACATGTCAAGGTATACTTCCGTAAATTCAAAGCTGAAGCAATTGATTGTATCTGTAAAGACCCGGTCCTTCGTGAGATTCCTAAGACTAACGTCGAAAGGGCGGCGTTGGTTGCTTTGGAGGAGTTAATAAAGGGTCCCACGGAAAAGGAGCGAGAAAAAGGTTATGGAGGATGTATACCAGCAGGCACAATGGTTGCAGAATACAAAGAATGGTATATGAAAATCGTCAAAGTTTCTCAAGAAGACCAAAAGATTGACTACTTCGGCAAGAAATTTTTAAGCCCTGATGGTGAGTTTACCCCATGGGGAGATAAAGTGGCCGTGAAAAGTGTAAAAATCAAAGATGGAATAGCTTATGCAGACTTTTCCAAAGAACTTTATTCGTACGGGGGAGGGTCCTGTCGCGTAGAGGCGATAGAAACTGCAATAGTGAATACTCTCAAGCAATTTCCCGGCGTGGAAAAAGTCGTTATTCTTGTAGAGGGTAGAGAGGCTGAAATTGAGCCTTAATATTCCCCTCCCTTGTTGGTGGTAACGGACACTTTGTCCGTTACCTTCTCCGTCACGGACGAGGGCGTCCGTGACGAACGCGGGGACTAAAAGGTGGATGTAAAATCAATCTCTTAGCGGTTGATTTTAAAACAATAGCAGCTTAGCTAACAATTATGGGGCGCTCTCAAATGTTCGCTTGCACTTCGTGCGTGCGAAAAACATTTGCACTCATATTACTCGATGAAAAAATGTTGACGGGAATGGATAATGGGCGTATATTATAAGCATATGATAGGAGGTGACTGTTATGCAGAAAAGCAAAATAAATCTCACGTTAGATAAAGATTTAATAGAGTACGCCAAGCTTTATGCAGAAGAGCAACGAACATCTGTCTCGGAAATCTTCACCCAGTTTCTCTTGAATCTAAAACGTGCCAAAGAGGGTGACCCCACCCAGATAATTCTTGCCGACCCGGATTTCAGGGAAAGCCTTTTGGAGACCATTTCCAGAATTAAGTCTGGCAAGGTGAAATGGTCCAAGTATAAAGAGGTCTTCTGATGGAAATTCTTTTCAGCGACGCCTTCGTCAAATCTCTCAAGAAACATAGCTCTCTAAAAAAGTCCATTAAGAAAAAAGTAGACATGATTATAGAAAATCCCATTGCCTTGGGTGAACCGCTGAAAGACAATTTCCGAGGATATTATAGCTGTCCGGTCAAAAGGAATTTTCTGATTATTTACTTGTACTGTGAAATATGTCGAAAAAAGGGGGACGACCAAATTGTCCTCTGTAGTGACTGCCACAAATGTTCAGACAATACCATTAAGTTTGTTGATTTGGGACCCCATGATCGGGCTTACGGAAAAAAGTAGGATGTCTGCGTTGGTAACGGACACCTTGTCCGTTACCTTTGCCGTCACGGATGAGGGCATCCGTGACAAATGGAGAACCAAGATTTTAGAACCAAAACCTAACTTAAGTTAGGTTCTGGTCACTTGAGTTTGGACGTAAATCTCAAATTTCATGAGATGCTGAGAAAATAATCATGACACCTGATAACAAGCGGATTGCGGCTAAACTAAACCAGATTGGCGAATTTGGCTTGATCGATTTAATCAAGAAAAAGATTTTTTCCGGGGATAAACGAGTAGTAGTCAACATTGGCGATGATGCCGCAGTGATTAAATCATCCCCGGATCGGCTTTTGATTTTCACCACCGACACACTGGTAGAGAGGATTCATTTTGATTTGAGTTATTTCACCGCAGAAGAGATCGGATGGAAAGCCATGGTGGCAAACTTAAGCGATATCGCCGCCATGGGAGGATTACCCAGATACGCTTTGGTCACCGTGGGTCTGCCTAAATCCATGCGAGCTGAAGATGTGCTCTCAATTTATAAAGGCGCATCCAGGATCGCCAAAAAATATAATTGCAAAATTATCGGAGGTGACACCACCCTCACACCAAAAGACCTTTTCATCTCCATTGCCCTTTTAGGTGAGGTAGAGAAAAAATCCTTACTCACCAGAAGTGGCGCAAAAAAGGGTGACTTAATTTGCGTTACCGGAAAATTAGGAGAAGCTCAGGCAAGTTACGAATTTCTGAAACAATATGGTCGCCAGAGGCTACCTCTGGTAAGGAAACACCTGCAACCTCAACCCCGTATCAAAGAAGCCAGAATTTTAGTCAAGGATTTAAAAATAAACTCCATGATTGATATAAGCGACGGCCTCTCTTCGGAACTTTTTCACCTGGCTGAAGAAAGCAAGCTGGGGGCTGTAATTTACGAGCAAAACATACCCATATCACCCAAATGCTTGAAACTTGCCACTCTTCTGAACAAAACGCCGTTAGCATGGACGCTCTCCTCCGGAGAGGAATATGAGCTTCTCTTTACCGTCGACAGGAAAGATCAAGGTAAAATTAAGAAAATCATGTCAAAAGTGAATATTTCGGTTATTGGTGAAATGGTTGACAAAAAAGACGGAGTCCAATTGATCCAGAAATCGGGAGTGATGAAAAATTTAAAGAAAATTGGATTCGTGCATTTTTGATGAGAACTATCTTTTTGAAGATACCCTGATTCTGTTGTGGTGTTTGGGATACAATCCCGAACACCTCAGTAGCGTCAGAGCTTATCTCCAACGCAAAAGTGTCGCACACAAAAATTGCGACGTCACAACACGTTGTTTTGTAGCAGAACTATGCCTAACCACAACTAAGGAAGATAGCTAAAAGTTTCGATGGATGCAAATAAGTGAAATCCTGATTTGCGTAGCTCCGCCAAAGGCGGGCCTGGCAAGCCATGAAGGCTTGCCTACGCGCTGTTCAGGGTAAACAAAGTTGTGACGCCACATTGAATCATGCGTAGGGGCGGACTTCCGTGTCCGCCCGAACTTGGGGTAATGGCAAAGTATTTCCCTTTAAGGTTTTTTCATCCGTAGTTGTTCATTTGAATCCTGAAAATCAATTTGTCGAGCTTACAGAAAATCTTTAAGGGTTACAAATTGCAATAAAGAAAAAAAGCCCGACTTACTGTTTGGGGACAAATAACTGAAATCTTTGCCTTGACACAGGCTTAAGTTTTTCGTTATTTAAGGCAATGACGGACGAAGCGCAGAGAAGAGAAATGTGAGGTATCCTTTAGGGAGGAGGTGCGGAAGGTATGGAGAGAGCTTTTCCTGAATGTAAAAAGTGTGGTGAAGGCGTGCTTCTACCTCTTTCAGATTATGGCAGAGAAGGCGCCGCTATCACCTACAAAGCTTGGGTATGCTCCAATCCCCAATGTGGTTTCTCCATTCGTATAGACAACGGGGAGATAAGCTTTGGTAAACCCATCAGCTTTTCTGATAAATAAGAATCTCTAACCTTACTTTTTGAAAAAATAGGTTAAAAACGATCTGCGCTTCGTTCATCCTCATCTAAACCAAAACAAACCATGTGGCGAATTTTATTCCAGAATGTCTGGTTCAAACTGGTTGCTATTGTAATGGCTCTATTTTTGTGGTTTCATGTCGCCACCGACAAGATGTATGAACATACGGAAAGGTTTCCTCTTGAAGTTTTCAATTTCCCCGAGGGGCTTATCCTGGCGGAAAAATTATCTGAGCAGGTGGATGTGACAATCCGGGGCAAAGGAAAGGAGCTTCTAAAACTCCTTTTAGCAGAGAAAAAGAGCCTAAAGATAGATGCCCAGGAATTCAAAAGGGGAGAAACAAAATATGTCATAAAACCCGAACAGATACCGATTCCAGAAGGACTGGAGTTGAGGGTGACCAATATTCTCCCTCCCAAGAACTTAAAGATAAGTCTGGATTTCCCCACGGAAAAAAAGGTGAAAGTCCAACCCCATATCAAGATATTGTCAGCGGAGGGATTTGAGCAGGTGGGAGAGGTACATTATAATCCTAAAGAGGTGGTAATTTCCGGACCAAGAATGTGGGTAAGGGGTCTGAAAGTGATTCATACCCAGGAAACGGTGATAGAGAATGCGCAAGAGCCTGTCTCCGATCAGGTTGATCTGGTATTGCCTGAAGGTTATAACCTTAGCCTTTCCTCTAAGAGGATAGATTTCTCAGTGAATATCGAAAGAATCGTTGAGAGAGAAATCTTCAATCTGCCGGTGGGGTTGGTCAACATCCCCCAGCGCGAAGAAATCATACTTGAACCGGATAGCATAAATGTGACCATCTCTGGTGCAGAGAGTGTGGTAAACCAGATGAGTCCCGATAAGATAAAGGTGACCGTCAACTGTGCTAAGACCAAGGAAAAAGAGACAGTTAAGCTTCCGGTGCTGGTTAAATTACCAGCAAAAGTTGAGTTGAAAAAGATAGAACCAGACTCTATTGAGGTATCCTTGAAATAGATTCGGTGCATCTTAAGTTTATAAACAACCTCACTACCAACTGTTATGTCCGTAAACATATTTGGCGAATTTGACTGTAGTTGCCCAATTTATACCGCTTTTATCCCGCCGGAGGCGGGACAAAGGCGGTGATTGGGCTTCATATAGGCTCGATAAATCGAGTCTTCCGAATGGATCCATTCTGGACAAGATCCAAATCCCATGGATCCATAGGATGAACAATTACAAATATAATGCCTTCTTAGTGATCCCAGAGAAAAACTTCAGCATAGCACCAAAAGAGAATATCTTGCTTTTTCAGTCGACCAGTTTATCTGCACTGTCTTGAAATTATGCTGGATCAAGTTGGGAACACGAATAAATCGCAAGGTTCACATCGTCTACCTTCCACTAACTTGAATCCCAAGTGGAAAATACAATTTTTTTTGATGCTAATCTTTAAGTGAAGGAACATTAATAAAAAGAACATGTTAATTTTAGGTATCGAGACATCCTGTGACGAGACCGCCGCCAGCGTGGTCAAAGACGGCAAAGAGATTTTCTCTAACGTGATCTATTCGCAGATGGTGCATAACAAATATGGAGGGGTAGTTCCAGAGTTGGCATCTCGTGAACATCTCCGAACCATCGTTCCGGTTATCCAGGCGGCATTAGATGAAGCCAAAGTTTCTTCAGAAAAGATAGAGGGAGTTGCGGCCACATACGGGCCAGGGCTGGTGGGTTCGCTTTTGATCGGATTATCCTTTGCCAAAGCCCTATCCTACTCCCTGGATATTCCTTTGATCGGAATAAACCATATAGAGGGACACATCTTTGCTAACTTCCTGGAGCATCCGGATATTTCTCCTCCTTTTGTCTGCCTGGTGATCTCAGGAGGTCATTCCAATCTGGTTTACGTTGCCGGGAAGGGCAATTATGAGCTTCTGGGACAGACCCGGGACGATGCGGCCGGAGAGGCATTTGACAAGGTGGCAAAGGTTTTAAATCTGGGCTATCCCGGAGGACCTATAATTGACAAGGTCTCAAAAGAGGGCAAACCTGACTTTTTCAAATTTCCTCGCGCTTATTTAGAGGAAGGCAGTTTTGATTTCTCCTTCAGTGGTTTAAAGACCGCGGTGGCTATCTATGTTTCCAAGTTATCTGAGGAAGAACTGAGAACGCACAGAATTGACATCGCGGCCAGCTTTCAGGAGGCAGTGGTGGATGTTCTGGTGGAAAAGGGAATCAAAGCCTGCCTGCAAAAACATACCAAAAAGATCGCGCTGGCTGGAGGAGTAGCAAGAAACAGACGCCTACGGGAAAGGCTAAAAGCGGAAGCGGACAAATACCATCTTAAGGTGTTCTATCCTTCTCCGATTTTATGCACGGACAACGCCGCCATGATTGCCGCGACTGGGGATTTTCACCTGTCAAAAGGTGAAACATCTGGTCTGGATCTTAACGCCATCCCCTATGCGCCACTGACGCCTGCCGAATGATTCTAATCTAACACGTCATGGTATTATATATCTAACCAGCTTTTTGTACAAAAGGAAACGTATGGGGCGAATCTTCAGGGCGTGTTGAAAAACTGCTTTTTATAAGGGAGCCTGCGTAGGGACAGGGCTTGTCCTTCAGGGTGAATCTTTCAGAGCTTGTTGAAAAAGCTAAACTTTGAGGCGGGATATGCGTATGCTCGTATAAGTGTATACGCACATTCATACGAAAATTCCCGCCTCTATGAGCGACAATAACATATCACCCATAGGGCAGGGCATTTAGCCCTGCCAATAGGGTTTTTCAACAGTCCCTTTCAGGATGAATCCTGTCCTAACTTTAAGGAGGACAGCCATCCCGCCGTTGGCGGGATCCCTACGACAATTTCTTTTTTCAATCAAGGCGGATAAGACACTTTTTCAACAGTCCCTTCAGATTCGCCCTCTCAAGTTTTGAATTTCCCACCAGTTTTTTTCAAGAAGCGCTCTTTCTTTAAAAGTGCTTCACCTGCTATAAAATTTTTCATATGCCTGCCGATATGAATTAAAGAACGTCCCCAAATGCTTTAAACGTTCAAAAGTTCTACTAAAAGCAGAATGTGCAGAAAAGATCAGAATCTATGCATCCCATTGTTCACAAAATCACAATTGTGAAATCTTTCGCGCATAAAATAAGGTGTGCTTTATTGTATTTCCTGTAATAAAAACGTCTTGAGGAACAAATTGGAATTCCACTTTAAAAAATGGATTTAAGTAGAAAGGAAGTTTTCGGACTATTTCTCCTCTTCCTTTTTTAAGAAAATCAGGTGAGAAACAATATCAATGATAGATCTTCATACTCACATATTGCCCGGAGTTGACGATGGTGCTAAAACCATGGAAGACTCCATTCAAATGATCGAACAGGCAATTGATGCTGGCGTTGAGGTCATCTGTACCACCCCTCATATACTGAATGGTGTCGTCCCCACGTTTCAGGAAAAGATAAACCGCACCTTCCAGCTTCTTCGCTCTCAGATAGAAGAAAGGAAACTGAAGATTAAACTTACTCTGGGATCGGAAATCTACATGCGTCAGGATATGGGGTCTTTAAGCCAATTAAATTTTTTCAGCTTGAATCAGACGGGCAAATATATCCTTATGGAACTACCCTTGGGACAACTCCCCTCCGGTGTGGATCGACTAATCTACAGTTTACAGTTGGAAGGCATAACTCCCATCATCGCCCATCCGGAAAGAAGCATCACTAAAAAGGATCAATTGAAGGACATTGAAAACTTAATTCGCCTGGGGGCTTTGATGCAGATCAATGCGGGAAGTCTTTTGGGTCATTTCGGCAGTTTCCCCAAAAAGATGGCAGAATTGTTGTTGAAGCATAATCTCGTTCACATCATGGCAAGCGACGCACACAATCCTTCTTCTCGCTCTGTAGCCGTATTGCCTCAAGCTTTCAGGAAAGTTTCCAAACTGGTGGGAAAAAGAAAAGCAGAGGAATTGGTCATGCACAACCCTTACAAGGTACTAAAAGGGGAGAAATTATTTAGAAATGACCGGGAGGTAAACAGAGAAGACAAATTCGCTCAGTTAGAGATTGATACATCTTAAAATCACACACAAGTTTGAAAACTTGAAATAGGGAGGTATTAGATGAGGATGGCAAAAAGCATTCTTTTACTGGGGTTAAGTGTATGTCTGATATTTTTTGAGATAGGGGGAATCTCTCTGGCTCAAAGTGAGGACGATTCGTCTTACCAGGGTTACCAGACCGCCTCTCAATATTATCTGGAGAGAGGGATGGAGAACAAACTGATGGTGAAGGTTAATGTATGGGGGGCAGTGCAGAAACCCGGCTCCCAGTACGTTCCGGATGGAACCGATTTGATCAGCGTCATCTCTGCCGCTGGTGGGCCTACAGAAGGAGCAAAATTGTCAAAAGTCAGACTGGTTCGAAACTTCGACGGTGAAAAACACAACCAGGTGATCAATGTGAGCCGGTGTTTGAAGAAAGGAGAACTTGAGCTTTTGCCGGAGATAAAACCCGGAGACACCATCATAGTCCCCAAGTCTAAAGTTTCTTTTGGCAAATTCATCAACGTGATCTACCACATAGCAGTGATCGCCAGTGTGGTGACGCTTATGACTGATTAAAAGAATCGGGTCAACCAAAAAAGAAAAGGAGAGGAAAGTGTCTAAGGTAGAAGAAAAACAAGTCACCTTAAATGATTATCTGCGGATATTAATCAGAAGAAAATGGTTAATCCTCCTTACCTTTTTGTGCTTTACAGGATCGGCGGTGGCATTCTCGCTTTTGACGACGCCGATCTATCAGGCATGTACCACCATCTTGATAGAGAAAGAAGGAGGAATGGAGGATCATATCTTCACCATGTCCACCATGATGAGACCGGAGAGCAAGATCAGAAACCAGGTGGAGATCATCAAAAGCCGCACCTTAGCAGAGGCAGTGGTGGAAGCGGTGTTGGAATCACCTCACAAAAAAGCATTACAGAACATGGCAATGACTACATCCAAAGTCCCTCCTTTAAAAGATCAGATGATCAGGGTGATACAAAAGAGCTTAAGCGTCACTCCAATAAGGGATACGGATATAATCGAGGTGAAGATGACCGCACCTAACCCTGTGTTGACTGCGCTTCTGGCTAATACCGTTGCCTCAGAATATCACAAACAGAGTCTTCGGATCAGCAGAGGAGAAATCTCCGAGGTGCGTCAGTTTCTGCAAAACCAACTACAAGTTGTCCAGGATAGCCTGCTTACAGCAGAGGAGGGGCTGAAAGACTATATGCAGACAGAAGAGGTCTCTGCCCTGCCGGAGGAGACCAAGGAAATGGTCAAACAACTGGCTGAATTCGAGTCATTGTTAAATGAGGCCAAAATAGAGCTGGAGTCCAACCAGAAAAGACTGGCTTATATGAAAAGGCAACTGGACGAGAGGAAAGGTCGGCTTTTGGACGAGATCACTCAGATCTCCACTCCGGTGATTCAAAACTTAAGAAATGAGATGGCAGAGCTGGAAGCCATGCGAGCTGAATACGTATCCCAGGGGGTGGAGGAGACGCACCCCAAAATGCAACAGATTTTGAATCGAATCAAAGAGACCAAAAACAAATTGATCGCCGAGACCACTAAGCTGGTCTCGCGCAATTTGACCCTGAAGGATCCTCTGGGATACTCTCAAGACCTTTTGGGAAACATACTGAGTCTGGAGATTGAGATCCAGTCACTTTCTGCCAAGGCAGATGGTCTGCAAAAGATCGTGAATCGATATTCGGAAAGAATGAACACGCTTCCAGAAAAAAGCCTGAAACTTGCCCGTCTGGAAAGATCAACCAAGGTGGGAGAAAACATCTTTTTAATGCTTAAGGAGAAATACGAAGAGGCCCGAATCAAAGAGGCGGGACAGATAGGAAACGTGAGAATAATCGATAAAGCCGTTCCTCCTGAATTTCCTATTAGACCTAAAAAAAAGTTAAACGCTCTTCTGGGGGTTTTCCTGGGTCTCCTTTTAGGAGGGGGCATAGCGATACTACTGGAGTCTCTGGACACCTCGCTCAAAACTATAGAGGACGTGGAGGCTTTAGGGGTACCCGTTTTGGGACATGTACCCAGAATAAGGGAGACTGAGGAATATAGAAAACGCATAAAGGGTGCAAATAGCGCGGCTAACGATGAAACCAGAAAGATCGCATCTCATCTGATAACCCATTTTGCACCCAAATCTCCAATCTCAGAAGCATACAGAGCCTTGAGAACCAATATTCAGTTCTCCAATCTGGATCATCCTCCTCAGAGCATCCTGATCACCAGTCCTGGTCCGGGAGAAGGAAAATCAACCACCGTGGCAAACTTAGCCATCACCTTCTCCCAGATGGGGACAAAGACTTTGCTTTTGGATGCTGACTTTCGCCGACCCATCCTGCATTCCATATTTGGCATGGAAAAAGAGCCGGGAGTCACCAACTACCTGGCAGGGAAAGTTCCTCTGGAGGGAATCATAAAAAAAACCTCTTTAGAGAATCTGGACTTAGTCACTTGTGGAGTGATACCTCCCAATCCCTCTGAGCTTTTAGCTTCGGAGAAGATGAAAGAGTTTATCACCCAGTTAAAGAAAACATATCAGACGATACTTTTCGACTCGCCTCCAGTGATTGCAGTCACCGACGCAGTGGTTTTATCTCTTCTTCTGGATGGGGTGGTTCTGGTGGCTTTAGCCGGACAAACCTCCCAACAGGGGCTGGCAAGAGCCAAAAGCCTTTTGGAAAATGTGAACGCCAAGGTGATGGGAGGGGTTTTGAATAAGATTGAGGCAAAAAGTTCCTATGGCTCCTATCACTACTACTATTATTATCACTATTATGGCGACAGAAAGGAAAAGAGCAAAGTCAAAAAGCGAGAGAAAAAAGTTCCAGAAAGAGTCGAGCAGGTAGAAGAACGGCACCCTGTCCATACTCTCTGACAAACAAGGATCCGCTACTTTGAGCTAAAGGAAGCACTATCTTTTTGGTTAAACCTTTCAATTGTTCCGTCCCCTTTACTTCGCAGAAAGCAAACTACAACGATACCAAGCCCCTTATGGCTCGACATTATTAAATGCAAGTTCCAGATAAAACTAAAAAAAGAGGAGTAAATTGATCCTATGAAAAAGATGAACCTGTTAAGAGAAGCCGAAGCTGATTTTATCAAAAGCGCTTTATTTTTAGTTACTAAGGGGAGCATATAATTGTTTACATCCCCCCTAAAGAAATGGGGAGAAGGGGGGATTCGTATGAATGTGCGTCCCGCCAAAGGCGGGACGAGCATACGCATTTGAAACTTGAAAAATCCCCCTAAATCCCCCTTTGCTAAAGGGGGATTCGTATGAATGCATACGCATTTCAAGTCAAGCCCAAAACAGGTGTGGGAGAAAAAATCAATGCGAAGCTCGTATGAGTGCATACGCACATTCATACGAATAATAAGATGTAAACTGTTTCCTGCTCCTCTTAGTAACTCTTAAATCAACTAGCCCTCATTCTCATTTATGGTTACCTATGAAGAAATAGAGGGTGTAGCTTAAAAAAGTCACATGGAAAAAACTTTATCCACAGCTTCAGAAAGCGGAGCAAAGAAATCTTTTGTTCCTGATAGTTTTAGCCAACCCGTCAAAAAACACAAAACCACGGCGAGGATCATTCAGAACTCCGGCTCCATCCTACTTTATACCACCGGAGTCAAAGTCTTAAAATTAGTCTCATTTTTGCTTCTGGCTCGATACTTAGGCGTTTCCCAATTCGGGAAGTTCTCTTTGGTATTGGCTTTTGTGGAGCTTTTTCGGGTGATGGCTGATTTTGGGGTGGACACGGCGGTTATCCGCCGGCTCTCCGTTTCAGATGAAGATCAAAGTAAGTTGGTGGGGAATACCATTACCTTGAAATTGATCTTAGCCACAGCCTCTTATTTTCTTACTCTCCTGATCGCCTTTATCCTCAGGTATCCCACCGACCTGGTGCTATTGATTGCTTTGGCAGCTTTTGCTCTTTTTGCCTCCTCCGTAGCCAACGCCTTAACCACACCCTTCCAAGCACAATTGAGGATGAAACAGCTTGTTCCGGCTAAGATATCGGGAGGAGTTTTCTTCATTTTGGCTGTGGTGATTGCTATCCAGTTGGGCTTATCCCTTATCGGATTTTTGGCTATCTGGGTAGGAGCTGAATTTGTCACCCTACTTTTAACCGCCCTAATCGCCAAATCGTGGGTGCCACCAAAGTTATCCTTTAATGGGAAGAAGTTAAAGTCAATTTTTGTTGAAGCTATCCCCCTGGGAATATCAGCTATATTGATAACTGCTTATTTCAGATTAGGAACGTTGATCCTGGGGTGGATGGCTGGCTATGAGGCGGTGGGAGAATATGCCGTAGCTTATAGAATAACAGAGTCGTTTTTGATTCTGGCTGTAGCAATAGCCGGTTCTGTATATCCTGTTTTTTCAAAAATCGCCAAAAGCGGCGATTTTCAAAGATTTAAGCGGGCTTTGATAAAAGTGTATGGTGGCTCTCTTTTGTTAGGTGCCCTTTTTGCCGCCTTTATTACTATCTTTGCCGCAGAGATACTTGGTTTGATCTCTTCTCAATACCAAGGCTCCCTATCTCCTCTTATTTTATTGAGCTGGGCTTGTGTTTTCATGTTTGCCAACATGCAATCAGCCGCCTCCATTCAGGGTCTGGGTCTGTTTAAATTAGTGACTCTAATTGCTTCATTTAACCTGATACTGAACGTCTTATTGAATCTATATCTTATACCCCTTTTTGGAGCGACTGGAGTAGCTTGGGCTGTCCTGCTCACCGAGGGTGTTAATATGATCATACAGCTAAGTTTAATCTCTTTTCTTTTAAGGAAAAAGATTACAAAAGATTATAGGATACCATCAATCTTAGAGTCACCTGCGGCAGAAAGGGGTATAATTCAATGAATACGATCTTGGAAAAATCACAAACCTCAACTGAGAAAATGCAAGATCTCCTGACCACAGATCTATATGAATTTGGTGGCTCCATAGAGTCGGTTCGCAATTACCAACGAGGTTTTATTAAATATTTCCAGGGATGCCGTAGGGTATTAGATCTTGGATGTGGTAGAGGAGTTTTTCTTAAGCTTTTAGCTGAATCGGGGATAGAGGGTGTAGGAGTGGATTCGTGTGCGGAAGCAGTAGCCTTGTGCAAAAGCCAAGGTCTTGAAAATGTTTACCAACAAGATACTTTTCACTACCTTAGAAATCTCCTTTCCAAAGGATCCACCAATAGCCAGCAGGATTTCGATGGAATTTTTTGCAGTCATCTGATCGAGCACCTTGATTTTGCTTCTGCCATAGAGCTTTTAGATTTGTGTTACCAAGTGCTGAGTCCAAAAGGAAGGATAGTGGTAATAACTCCTAACCCAGAATCTCCAAAGGTAATGGGGTTGATTTTCTGGTTAGATCCTACCCATGTCCGTCCTTATCCTGAGCCCCTTCTGGAGAGCATGTTAAAGAAAAGTGGTTTTAAGATAATAGATAAGGGCAGCTTTAATAGTCAAGGTCAAGGTAAGAGAGCTTTGTGTGCCGGCATCTTTAACAGTTTGTTAAATTTGAAAAAGATTGGGACTAATACATTTGTAGTTGGGGTAAAGCAATGAATCTTTCATATAGGGGTCAAATAAGTTGAGAGTTTTATTAGATGCTACCGGGCTTTTCAATCCTCACCGTTTCAGGGGGGTGGGTCGATATGTTTCCGGTCTGATCAATGGATTTGAGTCCCTTCTAAAGGATGACTCTGAGATAGAACTCCACTGCTTAAAACAGATTCGTGGGAATGCAGACAACGGTTTTCTCCCTTTCCCTACAATACAGAATAGAAGACCCAGCTATCCAAGTATCAGGCTGCAATGGCTTTGGAACAGTCTTCTTTTGACCAAAGAGGTGGCTAAAACACAAAGCCTACTTTTTCATTCTACTGACTACAATGGAATATCTGTTTCCAGGAAGTTTAAAACGGTGGCTACTTTATATGACCTGATACCTCTGAGTTTTTCCGAGACATATCTGAAGAACAAGCCTTTGGATATCAGATGGGGATACAAAGACATACTTAAAAGATACCAGAAAGCTTTTCATATTATCTCCATCTCTGAAGCGACCAAAAAGGATGCCATCCAGTTTCTGGGTATTTCTGAAGATAAAATTACTGTTATTCCTTTAGCCTTTGATAAAAAGCTTTTTTATCCAGTGAAAGATTCCAAGGTTATTGAGAAGATCAAGACAAAATATGATCTTCCTGAAAGATACTTCCTTTACTCTGGCTCTTTGGAGCTTCATAAAAACATAGAGAGAGTTTTGAGGGCTTATAAGTCATTGTCACATCTCCCGGAGAAGTTTGTATTTATAGGGATTTATTCTGAAGGACAGAGGGAATCATTTAACTGTCAAATTAGGGAATTTAAGCTTACAGCAAGGGTAAAGCATTTGGGCTATGTGGAGAATGGTGATCTTTCGGCTCTTTTTTGTGGCGCCACAGCCTTTGTCTTCCCTTCTTTGAAGGAGGGTTTCGGTCTTCCCGCGTTAGAAGCTATGGCTTGTGGCTGTCCAGTCATCTCCTCTAACCTCTCCGCTATGCCGGAGGTCGTCGGAGAAGCAGGCATCTTAATCGATCCTAATGATGAAAAAGCTTTAGCGGAGAGTATGGCAAGGCTTTCCTCCGATGAGAGACTAAGAGAACAATTAAAAGCAAAAGGGCTAAAACAAGCCTCATTATTTAGCTGGGAAAGATGCGCCCAAGAGACTTTAAAGGTTTATAAAAAGGTGCTTAACCAAGATGAGGAATAAAAAGAGGTTTAAGGTAGGGATAGATACTTCGGTTCTGGATAAAACCCAGACTGGAACGGCAGTCTACGTTAGAGAGCTGATTGAAGGAATCAGAAACTTAAACAGCGACCAGTTGGAGTTGGTTTTGCTTAAAGGACCAAAACCGGTTAAAAGGAGAAACATCCTGACCAAATTTATTAACTTAGGGATAGAGCTTTTTTGGCTGCACATAAAGCTTCCCTATTTAGCCACAAAGCTTAAGTTGGATCTTTTGCATATGCCAGCCAATCTCTGTTCAGTTCTTGCTCCCTGTCCCCGGATAACATCTATCCTTGATGCCAACTTCATGCGCTATCCTGAAACATACGATACCCTTTATCGTTTATATGCTCAAGTTTTTTTCCGGGTGGCGGCAAAAAGGTCAGTTAGAATAATTGCCATCTCCCAGGCGGCTAAAAAAGACATAGTCAGATACTTCAAAGCGCCTCCGGAGAGGATAGAGGTGATCTATCCCGGTTTGACCCATAGGGAATCGGATTCAGAAGAATCTGAATACACTACAAGATTTAAACCTTATATATTCTTCTCAGGTGCGCTTGAGCCTCATAAGAACTTGACTGGCTTAATTCGAGCTTTCGCCCATATCATAGTTAACAGTAAGCTAAAAGATTACAATTTAGTGATAGCCGGAAGCTTTGGTCATGACTATGTCAATCTTGTCAATCTAATTGAGAAGTTAGGATTAAAAGAGAAGGTCTATCTTTTGGGCTATGTGGAGGATCAGATGTTGGCTGAGCTATACAAAAATGCCAGTCTTTTTGTCTTTCCCTCTTTGAATGAAGGGTTTGGCTTCCCCCCTCTGGAGGCTATGCAGTATGGGGTACCGGTGGCGGCTTCTGGGGTCTCCTCTCTGCCAGAAGTGTTAGACAAAGCCGCTTTGTTTTTTGATCCTTTAGACGTCTCTTCTATTACCAGAGCTATTTTTACTTTGCTAACCGACAAGAATAAAAGGGCTGAACTTATAAAGCGGGGTCACCAGCGGATTAAAAATTTCTCCTGGAAAAACTCCGCCTCAAAAACCAGAGAGCTTTATAAAAAGGTGCTTTCAGATGGCAAATTCTAATGCTTCCTATACCTTAAACGCAAAGAGCTGGATTAGTTTTCTTCTCCCCGTTTTGATTCTTATCTCTTTATTCTTTGCCTGGGTTTCAAACCAGAATCCTATTTTAGCTTTGGCTATATCTTTAGGACTTCCTTTGGCTATAGCGGCTTTTGTCTCGGTTAGGTATGGTTTTTATCTATTGGTGATCAGCTCGGCCCTGAGCCGCTTTTTCATCCCTCTCTCCTGGGGGAATTTAAGGATTGAGCAGTTGGTTTTCCTGATAGTGATTTTAGGATTAGCTCTCAGATTTTTACCTAAAAGAAATGTTAGCTTAAGGTCGATCAAAATCGACCAGGTTGGAGCTTTGGTTGTCTTCTGGGTTCTGGCTAATATTCTATCCTCCCTTCTTTATTCTCCGGATAAGGTTGCCAGTTTAAAGATCTGCCTCTGGCTGGGATTTTCGGTAGGAATTTACCTTCTGACCAAAAATATTGTAGGGGAAAAATTATCTATCCAGAAGGCGGTGAAAGCTATTTTGATAGTGGGGGTTCTGGAAGCCATTTACGGTTTGGCGGTTTACTCCTCTTTCCTTTTAGGGAAAGATATAGGAGGAGTTCAGATTGACCCCGTAGTCTTCATACCTAAGGTCTACGGCACGATTTGGGAAGCAAATATATTCGGCGCCTTTCTGGTTTCAATCGCTTTGATAATTTTTAACTTACTCCTTTCCAAAGAATACACAAAATTCAAAGTCTGGCTCTGGGGGGGATTTTTCTTAAGCTTTTTGGGAGTAATTGCAAGCTTCACCCGTTCAGCCTGGATGATTTTAGTTGCGTTTCTCTTTATAAGTTTATTGATTTCAATTAAGTTTTTCCTTAAGAGACCAAGTTTACTCGTGTCCTTGGTTATTTTCATTTCGATTTTCGCCATTTTCTTAAATACTTCTTTTCTTGGAGCAAGTATCATAGAAGATTTAGGGAGGACATATTTTTCGGATTACAGCACCGTGACTTTTCGCTTAATCAGAATAAATTTAGCTCTCAATGAGTGGAAAACCAGCCCCCTCCTGGGACTTGGGACCAACAGCTTTGGACAAAGGTATTATGATCCCAGCCAAAAGAATGCACCGGACTATTTAGGTACGTTATTTGGTCAGAATTTATATGATACCGGGATAGTGGGTTTGGGATTGATCTTGGCCCTCATCTTCCTTCAAGTCAAGAAAGGGGTCAAATTTCTAAAGCTCTCGTCTGATCCCAAATACAAGGTTCTTATGAAAGGCTTATTGATTGGCTTTTTGGCTTTAATTGTCATGTATCAATCCACCTCAGCTTTTTGGTTTGGATTCAACTGGATCTATCTGGGCTTGATGTCTGCCATTTATGAGAAAGGTTTGCAAAGGAGTTTGGTCAATGAATGAGAAAGATATCTCTGAAAAAGTGCAGGAGAGTTGTCGGGCAAGGTGCCCGACCTACGAGCACGAGAAATCAATGACTTACACTCCCGTAGGCAGGGCTCTCCCGCCTCTGGCGGGATCTGCCTATGGCATGACCAGCCCTGCAACTCACTACGATGGGGACTAAATATGCGGATAGGTATAGATGCTCATATGGCGGAGCGGGAGGGTACAGGAAACTGCACCTACACGCAACAACTATTGAAGAATTTGGCGGAGATTGATCAGCGGAATGAATATGTTTTGTATGTTACTGATCGGACTCAGACGTTCTATTCCTTTTTCAAAAACAGAAGAAATTTCACGATCAAGGAACTAACCTTGAAGTCCACTTGGTTCAGGACCATCTTCAGTCTGGCTAAAGAGACATATGCCGACGCCATAGACGTTCTGCACGTAACGTACTTTGCCCCCCCATGGCACCAGGGGAAACTCGTGGTAACAATTCACGACTTGGCAGTTTATCATCATCCTGTCCATTTCGGATTCTTGGAAAGGACCCGCTTCAAGATATGGGTACCTTATAGTGCCAGGAGAGCGGCGAAGGTCATTACTATTTCGAAGTTCACAAAGAGCGACTTGGCACAAACCTACTGCCTGCCTGCAAGTAAAATTGAAGCGGTGCACATCGGCGTGAGTGAGAATTTCCGACCTCTGTCCGAATCGTCCCAGCAGAAGATCATTCTCAAAAAGTACAAGATTTCAAATCCATTCATATTTGCTTTGGGACGGTTGAATTCAAGAAAGAATTTGAAAACCCTGATTCTCGCTTTCCACCATCTCAGTTCTTCTACTCCGATACCCTACTCACTGATAATTGCGGGTAAAAATGACTATCGAAGTTCGGAAATTGGCTCATTTATCCAGAACCTTAATCTAGAGCAGAAAGTCAAAATTCTAGGCTATGTGCCGGATGAAGAATTGCCTGCGTTCTTTTCGTCAGCGATCTGCTTTGTTTTTCCCTCGGTGTTCGAGGGTTTTGGCCTTCCGGTGGTCGAGGCTATGGCATGTGGTTGTCCTGTGATTAGCTCCAATACTTCC